>NZ_JBFUEK010000020.1:0-67492 GCF_056404235.1 Mesorhizobium sp. P2_E10 | reverse complement strand
CCTGAAGCGTTCGCAGGTCGAGCGCGACGCGCAACTGCGCCAGGCGACGCTGACAAAGCAGGTTCTTGCTGCCGCCGGCCTGCCGGTGCTGGAGTCGCCGACGCATATCGTGCCGCTGCTGGTCGGCGATCCCGAGCTCTGCAAGATGGCCAGCGACCGCCTGCTCGGCGTGCACGGCATCTACATCCAGCCGATCAACTACCCGACCGTGCCACGCGGCACCGAGCGGCTGCGCATCACGCCGACGCCGTTCCACACCGATGCACTGATCGCGTCGCTGCAGGATGCGCTGGTCGAGACCTGGGACGCGCTCGGCATCCCCTACGGCTCGGCAGGCCGCCCGTCGGTCGCCAAGAGCGACCGCATCATTCCGCTGCTGGTGCAGAAATCTGGCGGCTGAAAGCCGCGGCCTGCCAAAACGGTCTTCGTCCCTTTGCCAGCCGGTGTGCGGCTCCTCGATCTGATCGATGGGGCGGTGACAGCACTATCGGGCTACGCACTTTTGAATGTTTTGATCCTGCTCAATGCTCAAAGCTCTTCAATGCCCGAGAATGGAGCCCAAATGTTCGAGGAGCATCGCCATGGGTCACAGTTCTCACACGTCCTTTGCCGACTTCACGCACGCCGCCCAACAGGCACAGCAATGGGTCAACGAGCTTGCCAAGGATCTTTGCTGGAGCGAGCCGAGCGCGTGCCGCCTTCTGAGATCTGTTCTGCACACGGTGCGGGACTGGCTGTCGCAAGCGGAAGTGGCGGACCTTTCGGCCCAACTCCCTGTTTTAATTCGTGGCATCTACTTCGAAGGCTGGACTCCATCTGCGCCTGCGGATGAGCGCACGAAGCGCGACTTTGTTCTCTGCGTCAGAGACAGTTTCGGCTACGATGAGGAGGTCGATTTCGACGTCGCGATCAGCGCCGTGTTCAAGCTTCTCGACCGTCACATTTCGCATGGCGAGGTCGTGCAGGTCAGAAACTCGATGAAGAAGTCGCTCAGAAAATTGTGGCCGGTGGATTGACCCATGTTCCGAGACCGGGAGGACGCTGGTGTGAAGCTTGGCCTGGAGCTGAGCAACCTTAAGCTGTATCAGCCTGTTGTCCTGGCATTGCCACGTGGCGGCGTGCCTGTCGCAGTGGAGGTGGCCAGAGCTCTCAATGCTCCTCTTGACCTGCTAATCGTCCGCAAGGTCGGCGCCCCAGGCAATCCCGAGTTGGCTGTCGCCGCAATCGTCGATGGCGACCCCGGGGAGGTCGTGTTGAACCGGGAGATCGTCGAGGCCTATGCGCTCGATGAAGGCGAGCTACGTGTCCTGATTGCCAAAGAACGTCCAGAACTCGAACGCCGGCGTGCCGCATATCGAGGTAAGACCAAACGGATCTCTATCGCGGGAAAGACCGCGATCATCGTCGATGACGGTGCCGCGACCGGTACGACCATGAAAATCGCGATCCGCGCCGTCAAGCGCCGGTCTCCGAGGGAAATCATCGTGGCAGTTCCTGTTTCACCGCAAGAGACGGTCGCTGAACTGGCACGGGAAGCGAATCGTGTGGTTTGCCTTAGTCAGCCAGGACAGTTCCGTGCGCTGAGCTACCACTATATGCGGTTTCCTCAGCTCTCGGACAGCGACGTCGTCGCTGCGATGGGCGAGGCTGGTCGGGCGCAAACGGGCAGGCAACACCGAAGTGGACAACACGCAGCCGGGTCCGGTGCGAAAGCCACAACGAAATCGGTGCCACGGAATACTCAAGAATAGGAGATCACGTCATGCTGGTCCGCGCGCTTTCTACCTTGGAATGCACGAAAATCCTGATGGCCAATCGCATCGGTCGCCTGGCATGCGCAAAGGACGGACAACCCTACGTCGTGCCATTCTACTACGCCCATTCGGATGCTCATCTTTATGCGTTTTCCATGCCCGGCAAGAAGATCGACTGGATGCGAGCCAACCCTCTTGTATCGGTCCAGGTCGATGAGCGCGGCCAGGGCCGGGGTTGGAGAAGCGTGATTGTCGACGGCCGCTATGAAGAATTGCCTGACCGGGTCGGCCACAAGCTACAACGCGATCACGCGTGGTCAGTGCTGAGCAAGCACCCCGACTGGTGGGAGCCTGGCGCCCTTAAGCCGGTTGTTCCTCCCACGGCCGATGGTGAACCCCACGTCTTCTTCCGGATCCTCATCGAGCAGGTGTCGGGCCGGGAAGCGAGCGAATAAGTCGGACAGCCCATTCGCTGCCAAGAACAAAACGGGCCGGCGCAAACTCGCCGGCCCCTTTTTGTGACGTCCCTTTTCTGCTTTCATCTGCTTTCAATCGCTACCGCGCCATCAGGACGGGCAGCGATGGATCCTCGAGAATCGACCTGGTGACGCCGCCGAAGATGCGCTCGCGCAGCCGCGAATGCCCGTAGGCGCCCATGACCATCAGCTCGGCGGTGAGGTCCACGGCGTGCCGGCGAAGCACGTCGGCGACAGACTGGTTCGAGCTCGGCAATCGGTCGACGGTAACCTTCACGCCATGCCGGGTGAGATAGGTAGCGGCATCTGCGCCCGGTTCGGCCCCATGGTGATATTCGTCTTCGATCGGGTCGACGATGACGAGGCGCACGTCGTCGGCCCCTTTCAGCATCTCAAGCGACTCGCAGACGGCGCGCGATGCCTCGAGGCGCGAATCCCAAGCAACAAGCACGCACTTTGGCTTCAGTGTCGCTCGCGTCCCCTCTGGAACAATCAACAGCGGCTTGCCGGAGGAAAATAGGGCGCCCTCGATCACCTTGCCTTTCAGCGTCTCGCTGGTCAGCAATTCCGGTCCGACGACGGTAACATCGGCATATCGGGCGCGGCGCCCGATAATTTCGTCGGCACGGCCGACTTCCGGATACTCGCTGGAGACATCGGCCGAAAGCGCGGTGCTGGCGAGAAAGGCAGACACAGAAGCGGTTCGCTTCTCCAATTGCTTCATGTCGGCCTGACGTTCCTCGAGCCAGGCTTCCGAGACAATTGCAGCATATTCTCCGACCGGCGGCGGCGCGGCAATGACGACGGCAAGTACGGCAAGATGGGCGCCGACTTCCTCGCAGAGCCCGGCGGCCAGTTTGAGATCGCCGTCACCCATCTTCGCTCCGGTAACCGCAAGAAGTGTTTTGAAAGCCATGGCGGCTGCTCCTGGTTCTTGAGTTTCGGTTCAATCGTGAATGCAACCGTAACGAGACGGGCCGCTGCGCTCATTGCGCTGAATCAAAAGACCATGCGTGGCACCCAATTGATCCGGATCAACGGCTGTGCGCACCGAGGGTAGTATGGTGACGCCAGTCAATCGGCGGGTACGAAGATGAAGATTTTGATCGGGGCAGTTTTCGCGAGCTTGGCTCTCAATGCGTCAACGGCGCAGGAAATGAGCTACGGTCAGGCGGAGTACCTGAACTCCTGCGCGGTCTGCCATGGTGTCGATGGCAAAGGCGACGGTCCCTTGGGCGACGAGTTGATGAAACGCCCGGCCGACCTGACGCGTCTCTCGAAAAAGAATGGTGGCGAATTTCCGTATTGGCGCGTCTTTGCAATGATCGACGGCCGCGCCATGGTTCCGGAGCATGGCGAGCGCGATATGCCGGTCTGGGGTCGCCAGTTCCTCCCCGACGATGTCAAGAAATACGGCCCAAACGGCGGAGAAATCGTGACAACGGAACGGATCCACAACCTGGCAGGTTATGTCCAGACATTGCAGCGATAGCATCCAAGGGGATCGTCCTTGGCTCTTACCGCTCAGGCAAGCAGGAGGCCGACGATGATCGCTGAAGACCAGCAGGCCGTAACTGCATTGCTGCGCAATCCGGCCACATACGGCGAGACCGGGTCCGTCGAGGTGATTGAGACCCATATTTCGCGCATCTTCCTGGTTGGCCAGCGCGCCTACAAGATGAAACGCGCCGTCAAGCTGCCCTATGTCGATTTCTCGACGCCGCGACTGCGACTCGCGGCCTGCGAAAAGGAAGTCGAGCTCAACTCGAAGACCGCACCCGGCCTCTATTTGGGTGTGCGTCGCATCACGCGCGAGGCCGACGGCAAACTGGCTTTCGATGGCACCGGCCAAATGGTCGATGCGGCGATCGAGATGGTCCGCTTCGACCAGTCGAAGCTCCTCGATCGTATGGCAACTGCCGGAGAATTGACGCCGGCGCTGATGACCGCCGTTGCGCGCATGATCGTCAGCTACCACCGTGCCGCGCCGACGATCCACAATGGCAGCGGCTCGTCAAATCTGGCTGGCGTGCTCGACATCAACGAGGCTGGCTTTGCCACCAGCCACGTCTTCGCAAAAGCAGAGGTCACGAGCTTTGCCAAGGCCTTCCGCACAACCCTCGCCCGGCATTCAGGATTGCTCGACCGCCGGGAAGCCGCGGGCAAGGTCCGCCGGTGCCATGGCGATCTGCATCTGCGCAACATTTGCCTTTTCGACGGCGAGCCCCGCCTCTTCGATTGCATCGAATTCAACGACCAGATCGCCAGCATCGACGTTTTGTACGACCTTGCCTTCCTGTTGATGGACCTTTGGCATCGCGGTTTTCCGCAGCTCGCCAATCTTGTGATGAACCGCTATCTCGACGAAGCCGACGACGAGGATGGGTTCGTCCTGCTGCCCATTTTCATGGCGGTGCGGGCGGCCGTGCGCGCCCATGTCACCGCAACGCAGGTCGAGGAAGGCAGCGCCGACTCCGACAAACTGAGTGCCGAGGCCAGATCCTATTTCGACCTTGCCCGGAGATTGCTCCAGGAAACACCGCCGCGGCTCGTTGCCATCGGCGGCCTGAGTGGCTCCGGCAAGACGACCGTTGCGGAGGCGCTCGCCCCCCACATTGGTGCGCCACCCGGCGCCCGCATTGTCGAAAGCGACCGTATCCGCAAGGCCATGCACGGTGTGCCGGCCGAAACACGGCTGCCGGACAAGGCTTATCGTCCGGGGGTTTCGAAGCGGGTTTATCGCGAAATGGCATGGCGGGCCGGCCTGATCCTTGCGGAGGGCGGATCGATTGTCGCTGACGCCGTGTTTGACAGGCCGTCCGATCGTGACCGTATCGAGAAGGCGGCACAAGACAGGGGCGTGGCTGTCGCCGGGTTCTGGCTGGACGCGGATCCGCTTGTTCTCTGGCAACGGGTCAGCGAGCGCAAGGGGGGACCTTCCGACGCCACCATAGATATCCTTACGCGACAATTGCAGCGAAACGCCACCCAATCAAGCTGGCGCAAGATCAATGCTGACCGGAAGCTTGTCGACATCGTCGCAGAGCTGAGGAGGTTTTCCGAGACTGATGCATCCGAAGCCCTGCGCACGGCCTCCTGAAGGGCACGGCTGGTGATCGACCTTAACGCAGTTGGAGCCGGGCCTCGACAAGGCCAGGGTCGTCGGGAAGATGGGCGATCGAGAAGCCGAATTCGCGGCACATGGCCAGCATCCTCGTGTTCTCGCTGAGCACGATGCCTTCTATCCGTCCGATCCCGTCGGCCTTTGCATAATCGACGATCTGGCCGAGCAATTCCCAACCCAGGCCGTGACCCTGCAAATCCGTGCGCACCAGTAAGGCGTATTCGGCAACGGAGCGGTCCGGATCGCAGGAAAGCCGGCTGATGCCCGCCAAAGCGCCAGTGCTTGTCTCCAGAGCGACGAAGGCCATGTTGCGGTCGTAGTCGAGCTGGGTGAGCCGCTTCAGCATCTGGTCGGAGAAGCTTTTTCGCGGCGACAGAAAACGCAGCCGCAGATCGTCAGGCGAAATCCTGGCAAGGAATTGCGGATAGAGCGCGATGTCGGCCGGCTTGATCGGCCGGATGTGATAGTGCGTGCCGCCTCCGGCAAATGCCTTCTCCCAACCCGATGGATAAGGCCTGATGGCAAGTGCGGGGTTCGGCCCCGCCTTTTCCACGCGTTCCGGCTCGATCTCGATGCGGGCGTCGAGCGCAATCACGCCCTCGGCGTCGGCCAGCAGCGGATTGATATCCACCGCAACGAGGCACGGAAAGTCGACGGTCATCTGCGACAGGCCATTGAGGGCAGCAACGATCGATTGCCGATCGGCCGGCTTGCGATCGCGAAAACCGGCAAGCAGGCGGCCGATCCGCGTTTGCGCGATCAGGTCACCGGCAAGAACGTCGTCGAGCGGTGGCAAGGCGATCGCTGTGTCATCCATCACCTCGACCGCGACGCCGCCGGCTCCAAACAGGATGGCCGGCCCGAAGATCGGATCCTGGCTCATGCCGAGGATGAGTTCCTGCGTCTGTTTTCTCGCCACCATCGGCTGAACGGCATAGCCTTCAATATCGGCCTGCGGTGCGTGCTTGCGCACGCGCGCCTCGATTGCGCGTGCTGCAGCTCCGGCGGCTGCGGCATCGGCAATGTTGAGCACCACCCCGCCAATATCCGATTTATGCGAGATCGCCTTGGACAGCAACTTGACGACAATCCGTTCGGACGTTTTGAGGAGCCGCACGGCTGCCACTTCCACTTCGGCAGGAGATCTGGCGACGACCGTTTCGGGCACCGGGATGCCGTAGGCGGAAATTGCTGCCTTGGCTTCGGGCTCGGTCAGCATTCGCCGCCCCTCCCTCGCGACCTGCCTGAATATGGCGAGAACGGCTTCCCGATCGCTCGTTATGTCCTCGCTGCGGCTTGACGGTGTGCGCATCAATGCCCGCTGGGCACGCGACCATTCGCTGAGGTAGGAGACGGCCGTTGCCGCGTCAGCCGGCGTTTCGAAACTGGCAATGCCGGCATCCTGAAGGATTTGCCGCCCGGCGCGCGCCGTGTGCTCCCCGAGCCAGCAGGTCAGGACCGGCTTGCCAGCGATCATCCCTTCCCTTGCGAGTTCCCCAACCGCGCTTGCCGCGGCAAGCGGCGAACCCAGCCCCGTTGGACAATTCATCACCAGGACGACGTCCGTTCCGGGGTCGGCAGCAACAGCTTCGACAGCGGCCTTGTACCGCTCAGGCGGGGCGTCACCGATGATGTCGACTGGATTGGCGTGCGACCATGTCGGCGGCAATACGACGTTCAGGCGTTCGATAGTGGCCGCTGAAAGCGCGGCCAATTCCCCTTTGCAGTCGATCAGCTGATCGATGGCCAATACCCCTGCTCCGCCGCCATTGGTGACAATGCCGACGCGGGCCCGTTTGAGTGGAGTGAAGCGGGCGATCGTTTCAGCGGCATCAAACAGCTCGGCCAGGCCTTTGACGCGCAGGATGCCTGCGCGCAGCAATGCCGCATCGACGACACGATCAGCCCCCGAAAGCGCGCCGGTGTGGGTCGCGGCCGCTTTGGCCGATTGCTCGTGCCGACCCGACTTGATCGCGATCACCGGCTTGACCCGTGCCGCCGCACGGGCGGCCGAGATGAACTTGCGCGGATTGGGTATTGTTTCGAGATACATCACGATGGCGCGCGTGTGCATGTCGCCCGCCAGCATGTCGAGACAATCTCCCACGTCGACATCCGCCATGTCACCCAAGGAGACGATCTGCGAGAAGCCGACATTGTTGTCAGCCGCCCAATCGATCAGCGATGTGGCAATGGCGCCGGATTGCGACAGCAGCGCGATGTTGCCAGGCTTGGCGGCCATATGCGCAAATCCGGCATTGAGCCTCAGAGGCGGGATCATCAGCCCGAGCGTGTTCGGCCCGATGATGCGGAAAAGCGTCGGCTTGGCAGCGTCGAGCATCGACTGACGCAGGCCGTTCCCGCGCGTCAACCCGGCGGTGATGACGACGGCCGCCCGCGTGCCCTTTTCAGCGAGGTCGCGCACGACGCCGGGAACAGTCTCTGGCGGCGTAACGATAACACCAAGATCTGGAACGCCTGGAAGATCGGCCGCCTTTGCGTAGCAACGTCGACCAGCCACTTGTGAATATTTCGGGTTGACCGGCCAGATCTCGCCCTCGAACCCGCCATTGACGATATTGTCGAAAACGACACGACCGACGGAACCGTCACGCACCGATGCCCCGAACACGGCAACCGACTTCGGAGCGAACGCATATTCGAGATTTCGGATCGTCACCCGTCATGTCTCCTGTTCGTGGGCGATCATCGCCAGCCGATCTTGCCCGTTCGTTGCGTTGGATCAAAGCGTTCTCCGGTCATCGCGATTAGCTCTTGCGCTAGGTCACTCGCAAAGTGGCGACGAGCTGTTGCGATCAACGATTGGAGAGCTAGATGAGTTACTATTTCAGCAAGATCGTCGCCATGCCGTTCACAGCGGCAATCGACCACGTGACCGACAAGCTCGCAAGCAAGGGGTTTGGCGTTCTGACCTCGATCGATGTCCAGCAGACCATCAAGGCCAAGCTTGGCGCGGATTTCAGGCCCTATGTTATCCTGGGTGCGTGCAATCCGCATTTCGCATGGCGGGCGCTTCAGGCCGAAGACAAGATCGGAACCATGCTGCCCTGCAACGTCATCGTCACTGAGGTCGAACCAGGAAAGGTAGAGGTCGCAGCGGTGGATCCGGTCGCTTCAATGGGCGCTATCGGCAATCGCGAGCTTGCGCAGGTCGCGAACGACGTGCGGCGCCTGCTCGAGGAGATGGTGCACGAACTCTAGCGCCAGGGCCATCAAGGGTGTGGGACATCTTATGAACGAGTCGGCTCTGCGGCGCGCTTTGCTGGTCATTGCCATCTTGGGTCTCGCCGTTGGAATCGGAGCCTGGCGAACGGGGCTCGGCCCTCTTGAAGCCGACACGATCTGGGCGGTGGCGACCTTGCCCGTGGTGGCGGCTCTCGCCATTTCCATTCTGCGTGATTTCTGGATAGGCCGCTTCGGTGTCGATGCGATTGCCTTGGTATCGATGACCGCCGCGCTGCTGCTCGGTCAACCCCTGGCGGCAGTAGTGGTGGCGATCATGTATGCCGGGGGCACGGTGCTTGAGGATTTCGCCCGCGGGCGCGCGGAGCGCAACCTCAAGGCATTGACCGACCGGTCACCGCGTGTCGCTCATCGGACGTCAACGCTGGGTACAGAGACCATCTCCGTGGAAGACGTTGCCGTTGGCGACGAGCTTTTGGTCCGGGCCGGCGAACTGCTTCCCGTCGACGGCATCCTGCTCGATGCTTCGGCCTCGCTCGACGAGTCGGCGGTGACCGGTGAGCCGCTGCCGGAACGGCGGACAGCGGGCGCTATGCTGCGCAGCGGTACCATCAATGCGGGCGAGGCCTTCAGCATGCGGGCTTCTGCCTTGGCAGAGCAGAGCACCTATGCCGCGATCGTACGCATGGTGGCTGCAGCGCAGACGGCGAAATCCCCGTTCATCCGCATGGCCGACCGCTTCGCCCTGTTCCTGCTGCCAGCCACTTTGCTGGTTTCCGGTTCCGCCTGGTACATCTCCGGTGACCCAATCCGGGCGCTGGCCGTACTGGTGGTCGCGACACCTTGCCCACTCATCCTTGCGGCACCGGTTGCCTTCATCGGCGGCGTGTCCCGCGCCGCGCGAGCAGGCATTCTGATGAAAGGCAGCGCGGCTCTGGAAGCCCTTGCGCAAGTCCGAACCGCAATCTTCGACAAGACGGGGACCCTGACCATAGGCGGCGCCGAGCTCATCGAAATCGAAGCCGCACATGGCCGTGAAGCGAACCAATTGCTGCAGGTGTTGGCGTCCCTGGAACAGGCTTCGCACCATGTGCTCGCCGACTCGATCATCCGGGCGGCGCGCGGCAGACAGCTGATGCTTTCGCATCCGCGTGACGTCCACGAGCATCGCGGTGCGGGCCTGAAGGGCCGGGTCGACAACATGTCGATCGTCGCGGGATCGCGGGCTCTCGTGCTCGCCGACAGGCCGCTGCCCAGATGGGCAAAAAGCGGCGAAGAAAAATACCGTGACGAGCCGGTGCTGAGGGTTTTTGTAGCGCTCGGCGGGCGGCTTGCCGGAGTTTTCACGTTCGGCGACACCCTGCGTGTTGATGCGCACGATGCACTAGGCAAGCTGCGCTCGGCCGGCATTGCGCGCATGATTATGCTTACAGGGGACGACAGCGTCGCAGCCAAGCGCGTCTCCGCCCGGCTCGACCTCGACGCCATTGTCGCCGATGCAACTCCTGCCGAAAAAGTCGCGACGGTCGAATCCGAGAAGGCCTTGGCGCCGACGATGATGGTCGGCGACGGCATCAACGATGCCCCTGCCCTGGCGGCTGCAACGGTCGGTGTCGCCATGGGCGCACGTGGTGCCACCGCCTCCTCCGAGGCAGCGGACGTCATCGTGCTGACCGACAGGCTGCAGCCCGTCGCCGATGCAGTTCGGATTGCACGGCGAACGCGATCGATCGCCTTGCAAAGCATCATCGCCGGGCTGGCGCTGTCGGGGCTGGCAATGATCGCAGCAGCCATGGGGCAGATCACCCCGGTTGCCGGAGCGCTGCTTCAGGAAGGGATTGACGTGGCGGTTATCCTGAACGCGTTGCGCACCCTTGGCGATGGACATCTGTGGCGCGCATAGTGGTTGAGAGCAAAATCGGTAAATGGCCATGGCACAGCAGAATTTGGTGGTTTGTAGCAAATGTGGTGGGGTCAACCGCCTGCCACCGGGCCGCAATGCCATGGAAGCGAAATGCGGAAAGTGCGGGAACCGCCTGTTTTCGGGGCATCCCGAAGATGTCGATGCCGCCATCTTCGATAATCAGATCGCGCGCAGCAGCCTGCCGGTTGTCGTCGACATCTGGGCACCTTGGTGCGGCCCCTGCAAGATGATGGCGCCGGCATATGAAGCAGCCGCAAGTGACCTGGAGCCGCATGTCCGCCTGATCAAACTCAATTCCGAGAATGAGCAGGCTGTTGCGGCCAGGCTCGGCATTCGCAGCATTCCGACCATGATCCTCTTTCATGGCGGGCGCGAAGTCGCGCGCACATCGGGCGCAATGACGGCAGGGCAGATCGTCAGGTGGGTTCGCGACCGCCTGCCGACGGTCGCCGCCTGAAAGTCGCCGCGCCAATGGATCCGCTCATTGCCCGGCTTGGACTGGCCCTTGCAATAGGTCTTCTCGTCGGCTTGGAGCGTGGCTGGCAGGAGCGGGATGCACCCGATCGCAGTCGCACGGCCGGCATCCGGACATTCGGTATTTCCGGCTTGCTCGGCGGCGTGTTCGCCGCACTCGCCAACGCACTCGGCGCGGTATCCGTGCTGGTCGGCGGGTTCATCGCCTTTGCGGCAATCTTCGCCTGGTACAAGGCCCGCGAGGCAGTCCATGATGAGGATTTCAGTGTCACGAGCGTGATCGCGGGCCTGGGCGTTTTTGCCCTTGGCGCGCTTTCCGTCGCCGGCGATTATCGGGCTGCTGCAGCCGGTGGGGCGGCATTGGCAGCAATCCTGGCCAGCCGCGAGGTCCTGCACGGTCTTTTGAAGCGACTGACCTGGGTCGAACTTCGTTCGGCGCTGATCCTGGCGGTGATGACGGCGATCGTCTTGCCCCTGCTGCCAAACCGGACGATGGACCCGTGGGGCGGTTTCAACCCTTGGGAAGTCTGGTTCCTGACGGTGCTGATGGCCTCGATTTCGTTCGCCGGCTATGTGGCGGTTCGCATTCTGGGAAATACGCGTGGTCTGCTGGTCAGTTCGCTCGCCGGTGCGATCGTCTCTTCCACCGCCGTGACCTTGGCGCTTGCCCGCAACGCCGCCTCGGCGAACAATCCGCTACCGCTCGCCGGGGCGGCATCGTTGGCTGCAATGGTTTCGGTGCTCCGCGTCTGCGCCGTGGTTCTGCTCATCGAGCCAAGCGTGTTCGTTTCGATCGCCATACCGGCGATTGCCGCGGCGCTCGCCTTCGCTGTCTGCGGAACATTGCTGCTGACCCGCGACAGCGGGGACAGTGAAGGCAGCACCATCGCACGCAATCCATTCGAACTGGGTCCGTTGCTGCTCTTCGCCTTGCTCTTTGCAGTCGTCGCGACCGCAAGTGCCGGTCTGGCCGCTCAATTCGGTGGACGCGGCCTGCTGGCGAGTTCGGCCCTGGCCGGCGCATTCGATGTCGATGTCTCGGTGCTTGGCGCGCTGCGCCTGGTCAAGCATTCCGTGTCCGTCGAGACCGTGGGCCAGGCCGTGCTCGCGGCGCTGGCAGCAAACGCGATCGGTCGCCTGTCACTCGCAGTATTTGCCGGTCCGGTCAGGTTCTGGTTGCCACTGGCCGTCACAACCGTGATCGCCGCGACCATGGGCATCTGCGCCCTGCTGTTGCTCGGGCCTGGATAGAAGTGCTGTTCTCGAGCCTCTTTGATGCGGATCAAGGGCCAGGTCCGGCCACCGCTCTATGAAACTCCGTGAAAGGAGTTCGCCATGACCAGTTTGAACGACCTCACTCCGAAATTCCGCAATATCCGGCTGCTGCTCGCGCGTGAAAAGGGCCACCCGGAAGGCGACCGCGAAGAAGGCTATGACATGCTCGCTCCACTAACCGGCGAAGGCCGGATCGATGCCGACGAATGGAAGTCGCACAGGGCCTCTTGCCGTGTTCGTCGCTTTCGCACCGGCGACGAGGATCTGATTGGCCGGCTGAGACGCAAGCCCGGCGGACAGTGGTATTTCGACTATGCCGACGGCGATCGCGACGACGAGATCGGCTTCCATCTCGGCGACGAACGGTTTGTGACCGGTGAGTACGTATCGATAGAACGCAACGGCGCCATGCACACCTACCAGGTGGCAAGGGTCGAGCGCCCCTGACGCGGCACCGCCGCGCTCGCTGGGAGTAGACCATGTCGCGACGCATCCTGATTGTGGTCGGCCATCCTGACCCGTCCCCGGACCGGCTCTGCCGCGGTCTTGCCAACGCCTATGGCGAGGGCGCGGAAAAGGCGGGGCACGCGGTCCGGAGGGTCGATCTGGCAGCGCTTGATTTTCCGATGCTGCGGACGATGCAGGAGTTCGAACATGGTACGGTTCCCGACGAGCTGAAGGATGCAGCCGAGGCGATCGTGTGGGCCGAGCACATCGTCTTCGTCTTTCCGCTGTGGCTGGGCACCATGCCGGCTCTGCTCAAGGCATTCCTGGAACAGGTGATGCGGCCAGGGACGGCCTTTGCTTACCCGGACAAGGGCGGCGGCTTCACCAAGACACTGCTTCGCGGCCGCTCTGCGCGCGTCGTGGTGACGATGGCCATGCCTTCCGTTGTCTATCGGCTATGGTTCCTCGGACACGGCATCGCCGGCATGAAGCGAAGCATTCTGCATTTTGTCGGCATCAGCCCGGTGCGCGAGACCTTGTTCGGCATGGCCGCTGGCGCCAGCGACGCGACCCGCGCGAAGTGGATCAGCCAGATGCGTGGATTGGGTGAACGGGCCAGATAGTGCTCGTTGTGAATTTCAATCGCGGCACGTATCTCGTGTTGACCTTGCCTTAGGGGTTAACTTGCTGTTGTGCGGCGGCCAAAGCGACAAGACTGGCGATCCCGGCAAGCTTGCCGAGACTGCGACAGTTCTAGGCATGGAGCCTGGTTCAGGGCCTATGGATCGACGGTGAACTCAGCCCACATGCCCGCCCCATAGTGACCTGGCACGTTGCAGATAAGCAGATATTTTCCAGCCTTCAGCTCGACGGTCAGAGAGCCTGATTTGCCGGGATCGAGCTCCGACACCTCGCCCTTGTCGCCGGCTTTGTCTTCGTCGACCCGGTTCTCGGCCTCAAGGTAAGGAAGCGGCTTGCCGGGTTCGGCAAGGTACATCACGATCATTTCGTGAACGGTGTCCTTGGAGTCATTTTTCACGTTGAATGTGACCTCCCCGGCCTTCACGGCACCCGGCAAAGCCTTGATGCCCATGGTCGCCTTGGCGAGATCGAGTCCCGGCGCCGCATAGGCGAGCCCCATCGGCATCTCAGTACCCGCGCCCTTGTCCCACAGCGAGATCTCGACAAGCGAAGCAGCCCGAACGGCGCCGGCACTGCCGGCCATGAGCATTGCGGCGGCAAGCCCGAGCGCAACTCTCCTCGATAGGGTTTTCATGGCGATCTCCTTCAGGACAGCAGCAGAAGTGCTCTACATCCTGGCCGTCATCCTGCTCGCCGCGTCACCCGCCGTCCTTGCGCCAGATCAAACCGACCGGCGCGAGCCCATCGGCGCGCCAATGTAGCTGTCAGCCAGTTGTCAGGTTGAATTGGCTATGTCGCACCAATGACGGTGAAATACCCGTCTGACACGACCGATCGAAATCCCAACCGCAGGCGCAACATCCGCGCCCACCCCCCCGAATGGAGCCATCATGTATCGCACACTCGTTCTCGCCACTCTCGCCGGCATGGTTGCAGGACCGGCGTTCGCCGCCGGCGGCAGCTGCAGCACCGCCCCGAAATCACAGTTCAAGCCCAAGGCAACGCTCGAGGCGCAGTTGACTGGCGAGGGACTCACCGTCCGCCAGATCAAGGTCGAGAAGGGTTGCTACGAAGTCTATGCGGTCGACAAGGCCGGCAAGAAGGTGAACCTGGCCTACAATGCCGAGACCCTTGAAAAGCTCGACAATGCCGAAGCCGGCGAAAATTGATCCGAACGGTTCGATGGTCATGGACGCGCGGTCATCGCCAGAGATGGTGCGCGTCTGGGACCTGGTCGTGCGAAGTTTTCACTGGGCGCTGGTGCTCAGCTTCGTCACGGCCTGGCTGACCTCGCATTCCTCCGAGGGCATCCATCATTGGGCTGGCTATGCCGCGGCGGCGCTGGTCGCGATGCGGCTGTTGTGGGGCGTTCTGGGCACCCCCTATGCGCGCTTCTCGCAATTCGTGCGTGATCCGGCAACAGTGCTGCGCTACCTCTCAGCATTGCTGAGCGGTCGAGAAGCCCGCTACATCGGCCATAATCCGGCCGGCGGCGCAATGGTGATCGTCTTGATTGGGGCGATGGGATTAACCGCGATGACCGGATGGCTGATGACGACGGACGCCTATTTCGGCGTGTCGTGGGTCGAGACGGCACACAGCCTCGTCGCGCACGGCCTGCTCCTGCTGGTCCTCTTCCATATGGGCGGCGTCGCGCTGGCAAGCTTTCGCCATCGCGAAAACCTGGTCCGGGCCATGATCACCGGGCGAAAACGCAAAGCCGAGCCCACGGACATAGCCTGACGATCTGTCAAGGCGCCAAGCGATTCGCGCGCCCTCGACGATCTCGGGGGCGCAAGTCGGTCGCCATTCGTTCGGCGGCGGCGAAAGCCATCCATGCGACATCGGGCAAGTGGATCGGACACACGTGCAAGCGATGAGCGAGCGCTTTTCCCGGGCGCCCAGGAACCCCAAACTTGCCATTTGCCGCTCGCAGACGGATTTGACCGGTATCAAGGCAGCTAGTGCTGATTTCTTGTCTGTTGCCTCCCATCAGAGCCTTCAAAGTGGGGAGAGCATCATGACTACGGCCGATTTCAACATCCCTGTACCGAAAGTCGCGACCGCCGCACCAACGAAACTTCGACTGGGTTCCCTGACCGCACTGGTGATCGGTTCCATGGTCGGGTCCGGCGTGTTCAGCCTGCCGCAGAACATGGCGGCAGGTGCTGGTCCCCTCGCAATCCTGATTGGCTGGGCAATCACCGCGGTCGGCATGCTGGCGCTGGTCTTCGTCTATCAGTCGCTCGCGACCCGCAAGCCCGAGCTCGATGCGGGGCCGTACGCCTACGCCAAGGCCGGCTTCGGTCCCTTCATCGGCTTCAACAGCGCCTGGGGCTACTGGATCAGCGCCTGGGTTGGCAACGTCTCCTACGCGGTGATCGTGTTTAGCGCCCTGTCCTATTTCTTTCCCGCCTTCGGCGACGGAAACACCTGGCAAGCGGTGCTCGGCGCATCGGTCCTGCTGTGGCTGATCCACGTCCTGGTTCTTGCCGGCATCCGGCAGGCCGCCGTGGTGAACCTCATCGTCACGGTGGCAAAGATTGCTCCAATCGTCCTGTTCGTCGGCGTAGTGGCCGTCGCGTTCAAGCTGCAAGTCTGGTCGCTCGACTTCACCGGTCTGGGCAACGCCAGTCTCGGCTCGATCACCGCGCAGGTAAAGAGCACCATGCTGGTAACCCTGTGGGTCTTCATCGGCATCGAAGGCGCCAGCGTCTTTTCCGGCCGTGCCGAGCGCCGCAAGGACATCGCCACCGCGACAGTTCTCGGCTTCTTCACCTGCCTCGCACTCTATGCCTTGGTGTCGCTGCTGTCGCTCGGCATCCTGAACCAACCTGACCTCGCCGCGCTGAAGAACCCATCCATGGCCGGTGTCCTGGAGGCGGTTGTCGGCCCTTGGGGCGCCATCCTCATTAACATCGCCCTTGTCGTGTCCGTGATCGGCGCGTTCCTCAGTTGGACGCTGCTTGCGGCCGAAATTCCGCACGTCGCCGCCAAGGACGGCACGATGCCGAAATTCTTCGGCCGCGAAAGCGAGCGCGGCGTGCCGTCGATCTCGCTTCTCATCACCAATCTCCTCGTTCAGGCCTTCCTGGTAATCACGCTTTTCGCGCAGAGCACCTATCAGGCGCTGTTCTACATCGCGTCCGCCGCAATCCTGGTTCCTTACATCTTTTCTGGAGCTTACGCGGCCAAGCTCGCGCTGACCGGCGAGAGCTACGAGGGTGGTGAGCAGCGCGTCGGGCCGCTTTTTGCCGGGTTGCTGGCGACGGTCTATGGGCTGTGGCTCGTCTACGCGGCCGGGCCTGCCTACCTGTTCATGTGCGCGATCCTCTATGCGCCCGGCATCATCTTCTACATCTGGGCGCGCCGCGAAACCAATCAGCGCGTGTTCCACCCTGTTGAAGCAGCGCTCGCCACAGCCCTCGTCGCCGTCGCCATCCTCGCCGTTTACGAGATGTGGACTGGCGCCGTCAGCCCACTTTGAAAGGGTTGGTTCGATGACGAACCTGGGTGTCCATTCCGAAGTCGGTCGCCTGCGCGAGGTGATGGTCCACCGTCCTGACCTCAGCCTGCGCAGGCTGACACCGGAAAACTGCAAGGCGCTGCTCTTCGACGACGTGCTGTGGGTCAAGCGGGCCCGCCAGGAACACGATGTCTTCGTCGATGCGCTGCGCGAACGCGGTGTGCTGGTGCATTCCTTCGGCGAGCTCCTGGCTGAGACAATGAGCCTGAGCAAGGCCCGCGA
Source organism: Mesorhizobium sp. P2_E10 (assembly GCF_056404235.1). Lineage (NCBI taxonomy): Bacteria > Pseudomonadati > Pseudomonadota > Alphaproteobacteria > Hyphomicrobiales > Phyllobacteriaceae > Mesorhizobium > Mesorhizobium sp. P2_E10. Next base: position 50,424 of record NZ_JBFUEK010000020.1, on the reverse strand, counting down.
CTGGCTTCTCGATCGCAGGGTACACGCCGGTATCGTCGGGCTGGACATGGTCGACGAGTTGCGCGGATGGCTCAACGAGATGCCGTCAGAGCTGCTTTCGTCCTACCTTGTCGGGGGCGTTGCCAGGGCGGAGCTTCCTTTCGAGCCCAAGGGCCTGACCGGAAGGACGCTCGCCCCCCAGGACTTTGTGCTGCCGCCGCTGCCAAACCAGCTGTTCACCCGCGACAGTTCCTGCTGGATCTACGGCTCGGTCTCAGTCAATTCCATGTACTGGCCCGCCAGACGCCCGGAAGCGTCCAATGTCGAAGCCGTCTATCGCTTCCATCCCCGCTTTCGCGACAGTGGCATCCCGTTCGTGTCGCCGGACCCGGGAACAGGTACCAGCCTTGAAGGCGGCGACGTCATGCCGATCGGTGGTGGAACGGTTCTCGTGGGCATGGGGGAGCGCACCACGCCGCAAGCCGTGGGCGACCTCGCGCGCAACTTGTTCGCGGCCGATGAGGCGACGCGCATAATTGCCGCCTTGATGCCTCGGGACCGCAGTTTCATGCATCTCGACACCGTCTTCACCTTCTGCGATCGCGACCTCGTCACCTTGTATCCGGCGGTGATCGACCGGTTGCGCACTTTCTCGCTACGGCCAGGCGATGGAGTGGCGGCGGTCGAGGTCACCGATGAGGCAAAACCATTCACGGCCGTGGTTGCTGAAGCCCTTGGACTGAAATCGCTACGCATCATCGCCACCGGCGGCGACCGCTACGAGGCCGAACGCGAGCAATGGGATGATGGCAACAATGTCGTGGCGGTCGAGCCCGGCGTGGTCATCGGCTACGATCGCAACGTCTACACCAACACGCTGCTGCGCCGTGCCGGGATTGAAGTGATCACGGTCGAAGGTGCCGAACTCAGCCGCGGCCGCGGCGGCGGACACTGCATGACCTGTCCGATTGTCCGCGACCCGATTTGACCCGAAAGGTAGTCCCGATGTCGATCAACCTTCATGGCCGCTCCGTCCTGACCCTGGACGATCTCACCGCCGACGAGATCCGCTTTCTTCTCAAGCTGGCCGCGGACCTCAAGGCTGCCAAGCTCGCCGGTCACGAAATCCCGCGTCTTGTCAGGAAGAACATCGCTCTGATCTTCGAAAAGGATTCGACGCGCACACGCACGGGGTTCGAAGTGGCGGCCTATGACCAGGGCGCTCACGTCACCTATTTTGGCCCCACCGGCAGCCATATCGGCCACAAGGAATCCATGAAAGACACCGCCCGCGTGCTCGGCCGCATGTACGACGCGATCGAGTATCGCGGTTTTGGCCAGCACCAGGCCGAATTGCTGGCCGCGCATGCCGGCGTGCCGGTCTACAATGGTCTTACCGACGAGGCGCATCCGACGCAGATCCTCGCCGACCTCATGACCATGCGTGAATTCACGCACAAGCATCTTTCGGACATGACCGTCACCTTTGTCGGTGAGGGCCGGGACAATGTCGCGTTGTCGCTGGCGCTCGGAGCAGCCAAGGTCGGTATCGACATGCGCATCGCGTCGCCAAAAGAACTCTGGCCGGATGAGGAATTCTGCGCCCATGTCAGGGATCTGGCCGAACGCAGCGGTGGCCGTTTCCGCCTCGACGAAGACGTGACGGGCTGTGTCCAGGATGCTGATTTCATCTACACCGACGTGTGGATGTCGATGGGCGAGGACAAATCGGGCTGGGCCGAGCGCATTCGCCTTTTGACGCCCTACCGCGTCACCAGCGAGGTGATGGCGGCCGCGGGCAACCCTCATGTCAAATTCATGCATTGTCTGCCGGCGTTCCACGACACCGATACCGAGATAGGCGCCTTCGTGGCGAAGGAATATGGCATCGACTGCATGGAGGTCACCGACGAGGTGTTCGAGTCGGCTGCGTCGATCGTCTTCGACCAAGCCGAAAACCGCATGCACACGATCAAGGCCCTGCTCGTCGCCACGATCGGCAACTGACATGCTTATCGTCGTTGCGCTCGGCGGAAACGCACTCTTGCGTCGCGGAGAACCGATGACGGCCGGGAACCAGCGCGCCAACATCGTGCGCGCTGCGTCCGTGCTGGCCAAACTCGTCGGCGAAGGGCATTCGATTGTGGTCACACACGGCAACGGTCCGCAGGTGGGACTTCTGGCTCTGCAGGCAGCGGCAACCTCGGATGGCCGCACTTTTCCACTCGACGTGCTTGGCGCCGAGAGCGCAGGGATGATCGGCTACGTCATCGAGCAGGAACTCGGCAACCTTCTCAAGGACAGGCTTTTTGCGACCCTGCTGACACAGGTGAAGGTCGATCCGCACGATCCGGCTTTCGCTCACCCGACGAAGCCTATTGGCCCGGTCTACGATGAGGCAACAGCCCGCGGGCTGGCCAACGAACGCGGCTGGCAGATTGCGCCCGATGGCGACAAATGGCGCCGTGTTGTGCCCTCGCCCAAGCCGCTGGAGATCCTGGAGGCCTCCGTGATCTCGTTTCTTGTCGAGCGCGGCGTGATCGTCATCTGCACCGGTGGCGGCGGTGTTCCGGTGATAGCCCGCGACGACGGCAGTCTTTGCGGCGTGGAGGCCGTCATCGACAAGGATCTGGCAAGCTCGCTTCTTGCGCGTCAATTGAAGGCCGACATGCTGCTGATGCTGACCGATGTCGATGCGGTCTATGCCGACTACGGCGCCGCCACCGCCCACGCGCTCCGTCGGGTTGCAACGACGGAGATATCCGGGCGGGATTTTGCGGCCGGCTCCATGGGGCCGAAGGTCAGCGCCGCAATCGAGTTCGCTGATGCAACGGGCAGGCCTGCAGCGATCGGCAAGCTCGATGACGCGATCGAGATCGTCAGGGGTGAACGCGGCACGTGGTTCGAAGCCAGCGCTCCGGCATCACTCATCGAGACTTTCGGAAATAGTGCGTAGCGGTTTTGCGTCCCGAACTGCGGAAAACAAAGAGGTGAGCGGTGCTGTCGAAGACCTGCCCCAGGCTACAGCCGCGTCTGCCATGGTGTGGATTTCGCTGCATTGTACCGCCGGCATGCCTGCTGAGGTCGAGATTGCCTTGCTGTCCGTGCCCGGTGCCGGAATTGCAAAATGGCTAGCAGCAGGTCCCTGCCCGTGTCGATGCCAACATCAGTTTGACGGGCATCAAGGCGGGAGACTGGGCTTCATGGTGATCCTGTTCAAGATTCTGCAGGAGGCACGAAAATGCTCTTCAACACCATCATGGTTCAGCTGGACATCGATTCCCCTGCAGCGCCGCGAACGACCTATGCCCAGAATTTGGCATGGCAGAAGCCGCCCCAACTATCGGCGGCAAGGTTTGATGAACGTCAAGGTGTCCGGCCATGAATGCCGTGACAATCGGTGGGTCGCACACAAGGCCGGCAAGCATGCAAGCTCCGATTTTTTCCGCCCATGGGGTGACCAAGGTCTACCGCAGCGGCGAGGTCGAGGTTTTCGCCCTGCGCGGTGTCGATCTCGACCTCTATGAGGGAGAGATCGCCGTCCTGCTTGGGCCGTCTGGCAGCGGAAAGTCGACGCTGCTAAACATCATGGGCGGGCTTGATCGGGTGACCGCGGGTGAGGTGCGCTTTCGCGACCAGGATTTGACCACCTTTTCCGAGCGGCAATTCACGCGCTTCCGGCGCGATCATGTCGGCTTCGTCTTCCAGTTCTACAATCTGATCCCAAGCCTTACCGCCTGGGAAAACGTCGCGCTGGTCACGGAGATTTCGTCCAATCCGATGAAGCCCGAGGAGGCACTGGAGATGGTCGGGCTCAAAGACCGCATGACGCATTTCCCCGCCCAGCTCTCCGGCGGCGAGCAACAAAGGGTGGCGATTGCCCGCGCAATCGCCAAGCGCCCGGAAGTGATGCTGTGCGACGAGCCCACCGGCGCCCTTGATTCAAAGACAGGTGTTCTGGTCCTCGAAGCGCTGTCGCGGATCAACGAGGAGATGAAGACGACGATGGCCATTATCACCCACAATGCCGGTATCCGGCAGATCGCGCATCGCGTCTTCACCTTCAGGGACGGTCGCATTGCCGATGTCGCCATCAACGACCAGCGGGCACGGCCCTCCGAAGTAAGCTGGTAACGTCATGTCGGTTCTCGATCGCAAGCTTTTGCGTGATCTCCTACGGATGTGGGCGCAGGTTCTCGCTATCGCGCTCGTCATGGCCTGCGGCGTCGCAACGATCGTCATCGCCGTTGGCGCCTATCGTTCGCTGGAGCAGACCCGCGAGGCATTCTACGACCGCTATAGGTTCGCCACCGTATTCTCCGGGCTTACACGCGCGCCGCTGCATCTTCGCGAGCGCATGGCATCGATCGCCGGAGTGAGCGGACTCGAATTGCGCATCGTCGAGCCAGTTTTGCTGGACCTGCCCGGCATGGCCGAGCCGGCAACCGGCATCGCCGTCTCGATCCCCGACCGCGGCGAGCCCGCCGCAAACAGGGTCTACATGCGCATCGGCCGGTTGCCTGAGTCCGGACGGCCGGGCGAGGTAGCGGTGACCGAGCGTTTCGCGACCGCACACCGCATAGCGCCCGGCAGCAGGTTCGATGCCATCCTGAACGGCCACAAGCGGACGCTCACGGTCACCGGCATCGTGCTCACGCCCGAATACATCTATGCGCTCGGCCCTGGCGACATGGTGCCAGACCCGCGGCGCTTCGGCGTCTTCTTCATGCCCCGAACCGTGCTTGCCGGCATCTTCGACATGGGTGGAGCATTCAACGATGTTTCCATACGCACGCAGCGCAGTGCCAACGTTCCGGCTATCGAGGATGCCGTCGACCGTATCCTGAAGCCATTCGGAGGAACCGGTGCTTATGGGCGCGCCGACCAGATATCCCACGCCTTTCTCGACAATGAGCTGATCCAGCTCCGCGCCATGGCGACCGTCATCCCGCCGGTGTTCCTTTTTGTGTCGGCCTTCCTGGTCAACATGATCCTGTCACGGCTGATCGTGCTGGAACGCGAGCAGATCGGACTAATGAAGGCCATCGGCTACGGCTGGGAGGCAATTGGCTGGCACTATGCCAAACTGACGCTGGTGATCGCATTCATCGGCATCGCGGTCGGCGCCGGTGCCGGCAACTGGCTCGGCCATGGCCTTACCACCCTCTATGCGCGGTTCTTCTCCTTTCCTTTTCTGATCTTCCAGCAAAGTCTCGACTTGTATGCCATCGCAGCCGCTACGAGCGCGCTGGCGGCGCTGTTGGGTGCGGCACGCGCGATCTGGAGCGTCGTGGAGCTTCCGCCGGCGGTCGCAATGCAACCACCAGCCCCGGTCCGATACCGGGCGTTGCTCACGAGCGATGGCCGACTTCTTTCAGCGTTTTCGCAATTGACCATCATGGCATTCAGGCATCTCGTGCGCTGGCCTTTGCGCTCGTTGCTGACGACGTTGGGGACCTCCCTCGCCGTCGCTCTGCTTGTGACGGCGCTGTTCTCCTTCGATTCCATAGCATTCATGGTCGACACCGTCTTCTTCCGTGCCGAGCGGCAGGACGCGACGTTGTCGTTCAGCGTCGAACAATCGCCACGCGCCCTGCAGTCGGTTGCTGCCATGCCGGGAGTGCTGCGCGCCGAGCCGTTCCGCGCAACAGCGGTGGTTCTGCGCCACGGTCATCGCGAACGCCGGTTGGTGATCTCTAGCATTCCACACCGAGCTGACCTCGCGCGCGTTCTCGATCTAGATCTTGATCCGGTTGAACCGCCTCCGGCCGGCCTCATGTTGTCTCAACGGGTCGCCTCGCTCCTTGACCTGCGTATCGGAGACTTGGCTGAGGTCGAGTTTCTCGAACGGGCTCACCAAATTGCTCGCGTTCCTGTGACCAGCATCGTTCAGAGTTATGTTGGCCTTTCCGTCTATATGCAGGCCGAGGCGCTCGACCGGCTGGCCGGCGATGGACCACGGATTTCCGGCGTCAGGATAGCGATCGATCCGGCACGCCTGGGTGACCTTTACGCCACCATCAAACAGACGCCCGCCATCGCCTCGATCGCGCTGCAGGGCATATCGCGCCAGCGCTTCCGCGAGACGATTGGAGAGAACATCACCATCATGACCAGCGTCTATACGGCGCTTGCCGTCATCATTGCCTTCGGCGTCGTCTACAATTCGGCCCGTATCCAGCTTTCCGAGCGCGCGCGCGAACTCGCCGGCCTGCGCGTGCTCGGCTTCACCAGGGGTGAGGTTTCGAGTGTCCTGCTCATCGAGCTGGCCACCATCGTCGGTCTGGCGCAACCGCTCGGCTGGATCCTCGGCTATCTCCTTTCGTGGTCTGTCGTCAGAGGCTTCGAGAGCGACCTCTTCCGCATTCCGTTCGTCATCAATCGTTCCACTTTCGCGCTTGCCAGCCTGGTTGTGCTGGCCGTGGCCATGCTTTCGGCACTGATCGTTCGGCGTCGCATTGACAGCCTGGACCTCGTGCGCGTGCTCAAGACAAGGGATTAGTCCTATGAAGTCGATCTGGATGAAACGCGCTGGACTTGCGCTCCTCGCGGTTGCGCTGGTTGCAGGCTTCGGCTGGGCTTTGCGCGAGCAGCCGGCGTTGGTGGATTTGGCCAAAGTCACCGCAGCATCGATGCGCGTCACGATTCGCGAAGATGGTATGACGCGCGTGCGCGACGTCTACACGGTATCGGCGCCGATTGCGGGGCATCTGACGCGCACGGTGGTGAATGAAGGCGATGTGGTGAAGGCAAGCAACACGATTGTCGCGGCCATCCATCCGCTCGACCCGCCACTGATCGACCGACGTGCGGAAGCCGAGCTGCTTGCCAGCCGCGACGCGGCGCGCGCTGGTGTCGGTGTTGCCAAGATCGAATTGCAGCGCGCGCAATCGGCGTTGAAGCTTGCCGAGGACGAGTTGGCGCGGGCACTCAAACTCTTCGGTTCCGGCTTTGTCTCGGAGAGCGCCTTGCAGAAGCTCACCAACGAAGTCGACCTGCAGAAGACCGCGGTCGATGCGGCGAAAGCCGTCATCGGGCTTAGAAACGCTGAACTGGCGAACGCTGAGGCACGCCTGCTGCAGCCCGATCCAGCCGACCCGACCGGTGAAAGGTGCTGCGTCAATCTTCTCGCTCCCATCGACGGAACCGTTCTTGCCGTCATGGCAAGGAGCGAACAAGCCGTGGCGGCTGGCGCCAAGATTGCCGAGATCGGCAACGTCAATGATCTCGAGGTTGCTGTCGACCTGACGTCAACTGACGCAGTTCGCATCGCCCCAGGGACAAAAGCTGAGATCAGCGACTGGGGCGGCGATCGTCCGCTGCGTGCGACAGTGAGGCGCGTCGATCCAGCTGCATTCACCAAAGTTTCGGCGCTCGGGATCGAAGAACAGAGGGTTACCGTCGTTCTGGATTTGGATGATACGGACGGACGGCTCGGCCACAACTACCGAGTGTTCGTCGAACTGACCGTCTGGGAGTCCGCTGAAAGTGTGCAGCTGCCGATCGGAGCACTGTTCAGAAACGGCAATCGGTGGAACGTCTTTGTTGTTGAGGATGGTCGCGCCCACCAAGTGGACCTGGAAATTGGCCAAATGAATGACGATGTCGCTGAGGTGCTGTCGGGCTTGAAGCCTGGAGCCAGCGTTATCGTCCACCCTTCCGACACCCTTGTCGACGGTGGCCTCGTGGAGAGACGCAACTAAATTCGTGGCGGATCGGCAGTCCGACCTTCCCACCACGGCTTCCGTTGCCTGCACTCGATTGAATTCTCGCCAAACCGCGCACTGATTTCCAGGAGAGCAAGGCACACGGTTCGAAGCCGACGCTGGCCTCGCTCAGCCCATCGAAGGGACTGCCTGCGCCCCCGCAGTCTCGAAATAGCGGGCGGCGTCTTTCGCCATCCGGCCAGTACACCAGCGCGCGTATGCATTCGCAAAGATCACGCCAAGCCAACGGGACGGTACCGCCTCCGGCAGGTCGTATTCAATGAAGACTCGAAGCCGGCACCCTCTCGCTTCGGGCATTATTTGGAAACCCATGCGATAGCGGCCGATTACCCAGAGATTTGGCGCTCCGATGGTCTCCCAGACCTTCAGTCTTGGCGGCGTCCGGACTGTAACCACCTGTTCGGCAGATAGCGCAATTCCAAGTATTTTTCCGTGGAATCCGAACTTGGAGCCGATCAAGCGGGCTTCGCCCGCATCGAATTCGTAGTCCATTTTCGAACCGAGCATCATCCATGACGAGGTGCTCATGTGGGCACCCAGATGCCTGTGGTCGTCGAGATAGGCGAACACGGTCTCGGCTGCGGATTCTATCCCGACGATAGTCTCTGTGGAGCGGGACATTGCTGGCATTGTCTCACCTCGGGTTCATCCTGGTTCAGGACAGATCTAAGAAAACAGTCCGATCCGTATCGGATGAAGACCTGCAGATTTAAGCGCCCTCTCGCAGCCACGGCCTTGATTTGCGTCAAAGTGGCAGAGCCCAGTTGGGCTAGACTAAATGCATGAAAATCGCGTTGGCTCAGCTTCGGTTATTGCTGGCCGTGATCCTCCTGATCGCGGCCGGGGCCGTTGCCGGTGTTGTCGAGCAGGCTTCCGCAACGGCCGCTCTTACCGGTGTCACAGCTAGCGTTGCGACACTCTCGGCGCGCGCCCCGCACAAGGTGGCAGGTCACGTCGCTCTCACCGACCAGGACCATCATCGCGCCCCATGTGATGAGTGCCTGGGTTGCGTGCATTCGACCGGCTTCGGCTGCTGTGCTCCAGTCATTTCCGCGAGCGAATGCGACGTTCTCGATGACGCACAGGTTGCCATCCGCTTCATGGCGGGTAAGCCGCACCTGGAAACGGGTATCGACCCCGAGGCCCTCCTGCAACCTCCCCAGATCTTCGACTGATATCGCGTGCTCGCGGCCACGGGGGCTGTTGAATCCAGCGGTCTCCGTCTAGGCGCATAGCGCGAGAACGATCAGCAAAACCACAACCCGGCAGAAGCGCTCGGGCTGCTTTGCGCACCTATCTTCGGAGTTCGCTCGCCGGTCTCACATCAACGACAAGGAAACTGTCATGAAAACTCACCTTCGATTGATCACGTTTGCAGCATTCACAACTCTTTCAAGCGCGGTATTTGCCCAGACCGATCCGCACCATCCGGCGGCCGATGCGCCGCAAGCCACTATAGCTGCTCCGGCCGCACAGGCGATGCCGGGCGGGTTACCCGAGCAGTGCACGGCGATGATGTCCACGATGCAGAAGATGATGCCCATGATGGAGAAGATGGCTCCCATGATGCAGCAAATGATGCCGATGATGCAGCAGATGATGCAGGGTGGGCAAGGCGGCATGCAGGGGGGAATGATGCAGGGTCAAGGCGGCATGACGAACATGCCGATGGACTCTGCCGACATGCCCGAGTCCTCAAGGGCATACATGGATGCCATGAAGCGAATGGATGCACCCATGATGCAGGGCATCCAGGCCCGCGATCCCGATGTCGCCTTCGTCCAGGCGATGATTCCGCACCACCAGGGGGCGATCGACATGGCCCGTGCGGTTCTGCAATTCGGCAAGGATGATCAGGTCAAGGTTTGGGCCAATCAGATCATCACGGCTCAGCAGGCCGAGATCGCCGCCATGCAGGAATGGCTCAAGCAACACGCGAAGTGACAGGAGGAAGACATGGACAAACTCAGCGTCCTGTCCGTCGGCATTGCTCTGGGCGTGACGTCGGCCCTGATGAGCATGCTCTGCGCTTTGGCTGTCGCCATCTGGCCAGAGGCAACATTCGATTTCTTCGGCGCCATCATGCACGGGCTAGACCTCAGCGCGGTCAGGTCTACGGCGCCGATAAGCCCCGTCCGTGTTCTCTACGGCGTTCTCGGGCTTGGCATCGTCGGGCTGCTGGCGGGTGTCGTTTATGCCTCGATCTACAATGTCGTCGCCACGGGGCGCCGGTAATGCAAGTCAAGGTTCAGCCCATGAAAGCCACAGTCAAACCATGGACGACGTCGTCCGTCACTCTTGCCCTGGCGGGGATGATCATCGCCGGCATCGGACTGTATTTCATCGCCCTCAGGCCACCATTATTGCCCGAGGATGTCCGCTATATGAACCTCTCGGTTGCCGAGCTCGAAGCCATCGGTCCGCGTCTTGCCATGTGGCTCACCCAGGTTTTCCGGGTGCTCGGCGGCTACGCCTTGGCCACCGGTGTTCTCCTGATTACGCTGGCAATCACCGCGTTCCGCGCGCGCCATCCGGTCGCGGTGGCCGGCGCTCTGGTCGGAGGAGCGTCATCCATCGGCTTGATGTCGGTGGTCAATTTCACGATCGGCTCCGACTTCAGGTGGCCACTGTTCGCCTGCGCGCTGGTCTGGGCCGTGAGCCTCATCGCCTATGGGCTCGAAAGCTCCCGCAATGACAATCGCTGACAAATAAGGAACCCATCCCATGAATACCAACAACGTTTACCGCATGTCCGATCCGCCGACCGGGCCCCGACCTGAACCGGAGGCCGACACTGGCGGATTTTGGACTTCTAAGACCGGCCTGGTTACGATGGCTTTCCTGCTGATCGCCGCGTTTTTCCTGCTCACGGAGCACTGGGCCCATACCCTCGGTGTCCTTCCGTTTCTGCTGCTGCTCGCCTGTCCTCTGCTTCACATTTTCATGCATGGTGGCCACCGCGGGCATGGCGGTCACGGCGGCCATGGCAGGCACAAGGAACCCGAGCCGGGCGCGCATGACGGCACCACCCACCACAAAGGAGCATGACGATGGTCGAGCAATCTCCTGCCTACGGCCTCTGGGGCCTGGTCATAATCAATTCGGCGGTTTTCATCCTGTTCGCATTCAGCTTCTTCAAGCCGCGAACCGGCCGCGACTGGCGCTCCTTCGGCGCATTCAGCGCCTTCCTGGTGGCACTGTTTGCCGAGATGTATGGCTTTCCCCTGACGATTTACCTGTTCTCGGGGTGGCTGCAATCACGATACCCCGGCATCGACTGGTTCTCGCATGATGCCGGTCACCTCTCGGAGATGATGTTCGGTTGGCGTCTCAATCCACATTTCGGCCCCTTCCACGTTCTCAGCTTCTTCCTGATCGGCGGCGGATTCATGCTGATCTCGAGCGCGTGGAGGGTGCTTTACCAAGCGCAACATCACAATCGCCTCGCAACAGGCGGTCCATATGCCTCCATCCGGCATCCGCAATATGTCGGCTTCGTCCTCGTTATGGCGGGATTTCTCGCGCAATGGCCGACGCTGCTGACGCTGGCGATGTTCCCCATTCTGGTCGGCATGTATGTGCGGCTTTCCTTCATCGAAGAGCGTGAAGCAAGAAAGGAATTCGGGGACGCATACGACCGTTATGCAGCACGCGTGCCGGCCTTCTTCCCGCATTTGGCTAGGCTGTTCGGTTCCCGCCGCGAGCGCCGCGCGCCCTGAGTGTGCTGAACGACACAACGAAATTCCCAATCGAAGAGAAGGAAACGATATGAAACGCCGGGATATCCTGAAGGGCGCAGTTGCAGGCGCCGCAGTTTTTGCGATCCCATCGCCCTTGCTCGCGGCAGCCTCCGCCAGTCAGTCAGGCGGCCAGACGCTCGGCATCTCACGCCGCACGATCGAGGTGAACGGCAAGGCCGCAAGCGTCTTCGGCCTGCAAAGGGCCGACGGCACGCCTGGCCTGCGCTTGCGGGCGGGCGAAGCCTTCAACGTGCTGCTTCGAAACGAGACTGCCGAGCCGACGATCATACATTGGCACGGGTTGACGCCGCCGTGGCCCAGCGACGGCGTCGCCGACGCGCCACTGCCGCTCATCGGCGCCAAGGTCGATCGGAGCTTCGAATTTCCGGTCGGCGGGCCAGGCACTTTCTGGATGCACGCCCATACCTTGCAGGAACAATTGCTGCTCGCGGCTCCGCTCATTGTCGCCGATCCCGCCGATGACGCAAAGGATGAGCAGGAGGTTGTTGTCCTGCTCCACGATTTCTCGTTCTCATCGCCTCAGGAACTGCTGGCCGCGCTGCAGAGCAAGAACACCGGCGGCTCCATGCTGATGGACGGCATGGATATGTCGGGAGCAAAGACCGACGCCATGACAGGGATGAAGGATAGCGGCATGGTGATGGATATCAATGACATCGAGTATGACGCCTATCTGGCCAATGACCGGTCCCTGAACGACCCCGAGATCGTGCCGGTCGAACGGGGCGGACGCGTGCGCGTGCGGATCATCAACGGCGCCACCGCGACGGCGTTTACAATCGATTTCGGCGAGCTTGACGCCGAACTGATCGCGGTCGACGGTCAGCCTGTCGAACCGGTCAGGGGCCGGCAGTTTCCAATGACGATGGGCCAGCGCATCGACGTGCGCGTGCAGGTGCCGCGCGACCTTGGCTCCTCCTTTCCAATCTTTGCGCTGCGCGAGGGAAGCAAGGAACGCACTGGGATTGTCCTGCGTCCGGCAGGGGCGGCGGTGGCCAAGATCGGGCCGGCCGCTGATGTCGACGCTCCGGTTCTTGACCTGGCGCTCGAGGCGCAACTTCGGGCAATGGCGCCGCTAGCATCACGCCCTGCGGAAAAGACATTCGAAATGGCGCTGACCGGCGATATGTCTGCCTATCGCTGGGGACTCGAAACCAGTGCGCCCATCCTTGTCGACAAGGGCGATCGGGTCGAGGTCACGCTGCGCAACGACACCATGATGGCTCACCCAATGCACCTTCACGGCCACCATTTCCAGGTAGTCGCGATTGACGGGCAGCGCTTTCAGGGCGCTGTTCGCGATACCGTGCTAATGCCGCCGATGCGCTCGATCACCATCGCCGTCGATGCGGTCAATCCCGGCAAATGGGCGTTCCACTGTCACCATCTCTACCACATGGCGAGCGGCATGATGTCGACCTTCGCCTACCGAAGCTGAGACACCGCGGGCGGAGCGATTGCCGCCACGAACCGCAGCACGGAGAACGTGATGAAGAAGATCAATCTGGAAGTGCGCGACCTTGTCGGGATAATGGATTTCGCAGCGGTCGAAAAACGTCTCGCGGTTCTGCCCGGAGTCGCCAGTGTCGCGATGAACGCGGGGTCGACGACCGCGAGCGTCGAGTTTGACGAGGGGCAGACGAGCCCGGGAGCCCTTGCTCGGGAAATCAAGGCCTGCGGTTTCCATTGCCGCGGCGAGGTCGCGCCGCGGCATCTGTGCATTCCTGACAGCATGGCGATTCCGCCGGGGCATCCGCGCGCGACCGCCAGGCACGCCGGGCACGATCACGCCGAGCCCGATCATGGGGGGCACGCCGCCATGATCGGGCCGGCTCCAGCGGGCGAGAGGACGATTGCAGACAAGGCGCCGCACGACGCCATGGCTCATGAGATGGGCCACGGCCCCGGCATGGACATGCAGGGCATGGTCAAGGACATGCGCAACCGCTTCTTCATCAGCCTGGTCTTTGCGATGCCGATTTTCGCCATGGAGCCGATGGGTCTGGGCGAGCCTTGGCTGCGTCCGCCCTTCGGTCTCAGCGAAGACCTTGCGATGTTTTTCCTCGCCAGCGCCGCGATCCTCTATCCGGTCTGGCCTTTCCTGGTCGCCGCCTGGCGAGCCCTTCGCAACGGCGTCCTCAACATGGCGGTGCTGGTGGTGCTGAGTGTGGGCACTGGCTATCTATTCAGCGTCGGCGCGACCTTCTTCTTCGAGGCGCAGCAATTCTACGAGGCGGCGAGCGTGCTGCTCGTGTTCATCCTGCTCGGCCATTGGCTGGAGATGCGCGCTCGCGCCGGAGCCTCGGCCGCGATCAGGGCCTTGCTTGACCTCGCCCCGCCCAGGGCCTCAGTCTTCCGCGATGGCAAGGAGGTCGAGGTTGCGACCGCCGACGTCGTGCTCGGCGACATCGTGGTCCTGCGGCCCGGCAACAAGCTTCCGGTCGACGGCGAGGTGGTCCAGGGCACGTCGACGATCGACGAATCGATGCTGACGGGTGAGTCGATGCCGGTGACCAAGAAGGTCGGCGACAAGGTCATCGGGGCGACCATCAACAAGAGCGGCACGCTGCGCTACCGCTCTACCAAGGTGGGTGCCGACACTGCGCTTGCCCAGATCGTCAAGCTGGTCCAGGAGGCTCAGAACTCGAAGGCGCCGGCACAACTACTCGCCGATCGCGCTTCGCAATGGCTGGTGCTCGCTGCGATCCTCATCGGGCTTGCCACCTTCGCCATCTGGTTCTTGTGGCTCGGCCAGCCTCTGCTGTTCGCGATGACCTTGACCATAACCGTCTTCGTCATCGCTTGTCCCGATGCGCTCGGCCTCGCCACGCCGATGGCTGTCATGGTCGGCACCGGCCTTGGCGCTTCAAACGGCATTCTGTTCAAGAATGCCGCCGCTCTTGAGGAGGCGACCAAGCTCAACGTAATCGTCTTCGACAAGACCGGCACACTCACCATGGGCCAGCCCAAGGTCGTCGAAGTCGTCCCGGCTGCCGGCGTTTCGTCCGACGAGGTTCTGCAAGTCGCAGCTGCCGTGGACCAGGGCTCGGATCACCCGCTGGCCCTCGCCATTGTCGAGCGGGCCAGAGACTTGAAGCTTCCTAAGGTTTCGGGCTTTCTGAATATCGAAGGCAAGGGCGCCGGTGCCGCCATCGGAGGGAGTCCGGTTTTCCTCGGCAACCGGCGCCTCATGGACGAGCAGAAGATTGATCTTCTGGCGCTGGGCGAAAAAGCCGAGACGCTCAAGGGCGAAGGCCGCACCGTTATTCATGTCGCGCGGTCCGGCAAGCTGCTCGGATTGATCGCGATCGCCGATACGCCGCGCCCGACGGCCATCGCAACAATTGCCAAATTGCACGACCAGGGTGTTCGTGTGGCGATGCTTACGGGTGACAACGCTGGCACCGCCAAGCGCATCGCTGACGAACTCGGCATCGACATCGTCCTGGCCGATGTCTTGCCAGGGCAGAAGGCCGAGAAGATCAAGGAACTGCAAGGGCAAGGCCTCAAGGTCGGCATGGTCGGCGATGGCGTCAACGACGCGCCAGCCCTGACGCAAGCCGACGTCGGATTTGCGATCGGTGCAGGCACCGACGTCGCCATTGAGAGCGCCGACATCGTGCTGATGAAGAGCGATCCATACGATGTGGTCAGTGCGATGACGCTCTCGCGCGCCACGCTGCGCAAGATGCACCAGAACCTGTGGTGGGCGGTCGGATACAATCTCATCGCCTTCCCGATCGCGGCCGGCGTATTTTACCCGTTCCTGCTGAGCCCCGAGCTTGCGGCGCTGGCAATGTCAGGCAGCTCGGCTCTCGTGGCCGTCAACGCCTTGCTGCTCAAGCGAACCAGGCTCGAAGGCATTCGACCTGCGGCCCCGTCAATACTCGAAGGCATCGGCCATGAGCGCCCGGGTGAAGTCCGGGCATGAGCGTGCCCACGAAAGCTCCCTCCCCGTGTTAGCGATGCTGAGCTTGCTTCGAACTGGAAGAAGCCACTCACGGACGGCCAAAGGAGTGCACCGCCCAGCGCTACAGCATCGACGGCGGCAGTAGAAAGTTCCAACACAGTCGGAGGCATTGTCTTACCTGCCAGCATTCTTCGGCAATGCGCTCGCCGCCACGATCACGTCCGCAGCACCCGGTAGATCGCCGGTATCACCAGCACGGTCAGCAGCGTCGAGGAGGCCAGGCCGAACAACAGCGAGATCGCGAGACCCTGGAAGATCGGATCGGTGAGGATCACCGCCGCGCCGATCATGGCGGCAAGCGCTGTCAGCAGGATTGGCTTGAACCTGATCGCGCCGGCCTCGATCAAAACGTCACCCAACGGCCTGTCCGGTGATGCCGCGTGCCTAATGAAGTCGACCAGCAGGATCGAATTGCGCACGATGATGCCGGCCAGCGCGATGAAACCTATCATCGAGGTCGCGGTAAACGGCGCGCCGAACAGCCAGTGTCCGCCGAGGATGCCGATGAAGGTCAGCGGGATCGGCGTTAGGATCACCAGCGGCACCTTGAACGAGCCGAACTGGGCGACGACAAGGATGTAGATGCCAAGCAGCGCGACGCCGAAGGCTGCGCCCATGTCGCGAAAGGTCACCCAGGTGACTTCCCATTCGCCGTCCCACAGAAGCGTCGGCCGGCTCTCATCCTCCGGCTGGCCGTGCAGCGAGATTGCGGGTTTCTGCAGGCCGGTCCAGTCCTGCGCGTCGATGGCCTTGCTGACGGCCAGCATGCCGTAAAGCGGTGCCTCGAAGCTGCCGGCAAGTTCGGCTGTCACCATTTCGGCGGCGCGGCCATTGTGCCGGAACACCGGGAAGGAGGCGCGTTCCGGCGCCACGCGCACGACGTCGCCCAACTCGACCACGCCGCGGTCGCCAGGCAGTACATTCGCCGGAATGGGCGTGGTCAGGAAGTGCTCGTCGAGCGTCCTTTCGCCCTTCGGCCGCTCGATGCGGATCGGGATCGGCTGACGGCCGCCGCCGCGATGCGAATAGCCGACAGTCTCGCCGCCATTGAGGATGGCGAGCGTGTCGAAGACGTCACTTTCCTCGACATGGAAGAACTCTGCATCGTCGGTGGAAATCGTGGCGCGCAGCCGGCGGGCCGGCTGTCCCCAGGAATTGTCGACGTCGACGATGAAGGGCACGGAGCGGAACGCCGCTTCGATCTTTGCGGCGACCTTGCGGCGCGTCTCGCCGTCAGGTCCGTAGATCTCGGCCAGCAAGGTTGCCATCACCGGTGGGCCTGGCGGCGGCTCGATGACCTTCAGGCTGGTGCCTGCCGGTAAGGGGATCGTGGCGATGCGCTGGCGGACGTCGAGCGCGATCTCATGGCTGGAGCGGGTACGGTTGGCTTTCGGCAGCAAATTGATCGCGACATCGCCCTGCTGCGGCTCGCTGCGCAAGAAGGAGTGCCGGACGAGGCCGTTGAAGTTGAAGGGGGCCGCGGTCCCGGCATGGGTCTGGGCCGAGCGCACTTCGTCGAGTTCGAGAACCATGCCGGAGACCGCCTGCGCCACCGCGTCCGTCGCTTCGACGGAGGACCCTTCCGGCAGGTCGATGGTCACCGAGAGTTCAGATTTGTTGTCGAATGGCAGCAGCTTGACGGTGACATGCTCGGTGTAGAACAGCGCGAGCGAGCCAAGTGTGAGCACGCCGACGGCGAGTAGAAAGGCCCAACTGGCCTTCTTCGAGGCCAGGATCGGCCGGGCGACGGTCGTGTAGACGCGCCCAAGCAGACCGCCACCACCATGATCCTGATCAGCATGCACCGGCGCCCGTCCGGCAAATTTCAGCATCAGCCACGGCGTCACCATCACCGCGACGAAGAAGGAGAAGATCATCGCCGCCGAGGCATTGGCCGGGATCGGGCTCATATAGGGACCCATCATTCCCGAGACGAACAGCATCGGCAGCAGTGCGGCGACCACGGTCAAGGTGGCTACGATGGTCGGGTTGCCGACTTCCGCTACCGCCTCGATCGCCGCCTGGCGGCGGTCGCGGCCGCCGTCCATCGCCCAGTGGCGGGAGATGTTCTCGATCACCACGATGGCGTCGTCGACGAGGATGCCGATGGAAAAGATCAGCGCGAACAGCGAGACGCGGTTCAGCGTGTAGCCCATGACGCGCGAGGCAAACAGCGTGAGCAGGATGGTGACCGGGATCACGACGGCCACGACCATGGCTTCGCGGCGGCCAATGGCGACCCAGACCAGCACGATGATCGAGATCGTCGCCAGCCCGAGATGATAGAGGAGCTCGTTGGCTTTGTCGTTGGCGGTTTCGCCGTAGTCGCGCGTCACGTCGATCGACAAATCGGCGGGGATCAGCGCGCCCTGGAGCAGGGCGACCCGGTGCAGGATGGCGTCGGCCACGGTGACCGCGTTTGATCCGGCGCGCTTGGCAATGGCGAGCGTGACAGACGGCACGCGCTCGACGCCGGCGCCAACCGCGGTGACCGTGGACACCAGCGCTTCGCCGGTGTCGGTGGCGAAGGCGACATCGGCCACATCGCGGACATAGACGGGGCGGTTGTCGCGCGAGGTCAGCAGCAGGTTGCCGATCTGGTCGGGCGAGCCCAGTGTCTCGCCGGCGACGATATCGATCTGCTCGCCCTGATTGCGCACGCGTCCTGCCGGAAAGGCCTTGTTCGCGCCTGACACCTTGGCCGCGAGCTGCTGCAACGTCACGCCGTAGAGGGCGAGCTTTTCCGGGTTCGGGTTGACGCGGATGATCTCTCCGGTTTCGCCGACCAGATAGGTCAGGCCGACATTGTCGATCTTGGCGATCTCGGTGCGCAGTTCGCGCGCGATGCGGGTGAGATCATTGGCGGTCATGCGCGCCGCCGCTTCCGGTTTCGGCGACAGCGTCAGCGTGACGATGGCGACATCGTCGATGCCGCGGCCAACGATCAGCGGCTCGGGCACGCCGACGGGAATGCGGTCCATGTTGGCGCGCACCTTGTCGTGGACGCGCAGCACAGCAGCATCCGACGAGGTGCCGACGACAAAGCGGGCGGTGACCATCACCTCGTCGTCGCGCGTCTGCGAATAGACATGCTCGATGCCGTTGATGCCCTTGACGATCGTCTCCAGCGGTTCGGTGATCAGCTTGACGGCATCGTCGGCCTTCAGCCCGTCGGCGCGTACGAAGATATCGACCATCGGCACCGAAATCTGCGGTTCTTCCTCGCGCGGCAGCGTGAGCAGCGCCACCAGCCCGAAGGCGAAGGCAGCTACCAGGAACAGCGGCGTCAGCGGCGAGGCGATGAAGGCCCGCGTCAGCGCGCCGGCGATACCGAACGAGGCAGGACCTTTCATGGCGTGACTACGACATCGCCGGCCGCGAGGCCTGTCAGGATCTCGACATAGTCGCCGTCGGCGCGTTTTGTCCGCTCGCCGGTTACCACCGCGCGCTCGGCCTGTGCGCCGCTGGCGGCGACGCGCACGAAATCGATCCCCGAACGGGTCTGGATCGCCGACGCCGGCACCAGCAGCGCGGAGCGCTCGGCGACCGGCAGTTCGACCAGGACACGGGCATCGATGAATTCGGTATCCAGATTGTCGACCTCGACGTCGGCGATGACGCGGCCATTGTCGATCTGCGGATAGATCTTGGCGAGGCGACCGGCGGACTCCTTGCCGCCGGCATTGATGCGGATGGCAGCTCCCTGTTTCAGGGACGCCGCATAACGCTCCGGAACGGCCAGCCGCAGGAACACGCCGCCACCGCCGATTGTCGCCACCACTTCACCGGCCATGATAACCGCGCCGCGAGTGACCGGCACGGTCAGTACACGGCCGTCGCCTGGGGCAATGACATCGCCTTCAGCGCCCTGTTGCACGATCACCGAACGCTGGGCCTCGGTCGCGGCAAGCTGGTTGCGCGCGACGTCGACCTCGGTACGGAGCTGATCGAGGCGCTGCGCGGTCACGACGCCCTTGTCGACCAGCGCCTGGCCGCGGGTTAGTTCCGACTGCGCCGTTTCCATCTGTGCCTTCAGAGCGCGAAGTTGCGCGTCCAGCGCCGCGATCTGAAAGGCGATCTTATCGTCCTGGACGGTAGCGATCTTCTGCCCCGCCTTGACCAGCTCGCCCTCGGTGACCGCCAAATCGACGATGACGCCGCCGATGCGGGCGCGCGCCGGAACGGTGTCACGCGCCTCGACACGGCCATAGACCGCCTTCCATTCGGTCACCATGGTCGGGGCGAGCGTTAGCGTGCCGGCATCCGCCGGCGAGCACGCCAGCAGCGCGCCGAGGAAGAAGAGCCTGCGCATTCCGCGCTCCTAGAACGCGGATCCCGGCTTGACGCCGAGCTTGCGGAAGATAATGGCCGCCGGGCAGAAGCCGGTGAACGCCGACTGCAGCAGATTGAGCCCGACGAAGACGGTCAGCCAGACAAACAGCGGCGAGACAAAAGCAGTGAGCACGACGGATAGAAGCACCATGATGCCGGCGAAAGCGAGAACGGAACGGTCGAGGGACATCGTCATCTCCATTTGTATATGATCATATTTAGATATATGAATGTTATCGTTGACCGCAAGAGGCGGTGCCAGATTTTCCGCCGGCGATTTCGGGCCTTCGCCGCGCTCGCCAACCGCCGTTCGCAAAAAGCCCAGCCGCAGCGGCTTGCCCCGGTCAGGCTCCCGGGACATCCGCTGATACCTCGACCTTGATCTGCTTGAGCTTGTCGATGCCCAGTACCTGCAGCGCGAGGCGCTCGTAGAAGGGCTCGGACTTGCCGGTCCTGATCTTGTGCAGGAAATACTTCTCGAAGCCGACCTTTGCGGCGTGCACCCATTTGCCGGAGGACGACCAATTGACGTTGCGCGGCGGGATCTGTGGCTGCGCCACGAAGGCGACGCCGGAATCGCCGAAATCGGCGAGGCAGACCGCATTCCACGTGCCCTGGGCGTCGGGCTCCGCTCCCTTTACCAGCCGACCGATGTTGCGCGCCGTCGCCGTGACCATGGATTCGATCATGAAGCCGGTCTTGGGGACGCCCACCGGCACCGGCGTCTTGCCGATCGGCGGGATGGCAACGCAGACGCCGACCGCGAATATATCGGGGAAGGCCGGGTTGCGCTGGTGCTTGTCGACAAGGATGAAGCCGCGCGGGTTGGTGAGGCCCTCGATGTCGCGCACCGCCGCCACGCCACGGAAGGCTGGCAGCATCATGGCGTAGGTAAGCGGCAGCTCACGCGCCTGCCTGACCGAGCCGTCGTCGGCGATCTCCTGGACGAACATCTTGCCCGGCTCGACCTTGTCGACCTTGGCGTTGCAGATCCACTTGATGTGATGCTGGCGCATCTCGCTCTCGAGCAGCCCTTTGGTATCGCCGACGCCGTCGAGGCCGAGATGGCCGATATAGGGTTCCGAGGTGACGAAGGTCATGGGGACGCGATCGCGCACCTTGGCGTCGCGCAGCGCCTTGTCGAGGATGAAGGTGAATTCGTAGGCCGGCCCGAAACAGGACGCGCCCTGGACCGCACCGATGACGACCGGACCCGGTTTGGCGACGAGCGCGTCGAAGGCCGTTTTGGCCTTGAGCGCGTGATCGATGTGGCAGACCGACTGGGTGTTGTGCTCCGGCCCGAGGCCGTCGATCTCGTCGAAAGCAAGCTCGGGGCCGGTGGCGATCACCAGATAGTCATAGGCGACGGATGAGCCGTCGTTGAGTTCCACCGTGCGTTCGACCGGATGAACGCGCCTGGCTCCCTGCGAATGAAAACCAATGTTGCGCCGTGCCAGCACAGGAGCGAGGTCGATTTCGACGGCTTGCCTGTCGCGCCAGCCAACGGCGACCCAGGGATTGGACGGCACGAAGGAATAGTGGCTGCCGTTGTTGATGACGGAGACCTTGTGTGCTTTGGCCAGTTCGTCGCGAAGCTCGTAGGCCATGATGGTGCCTCCCAGTCCGGCACCCAAGACGACAACATGCGCCATGCTCTTTCCTCCTTTGCGGCGGCGCTTGCGGCGCGACACCGATGCTCCTGTTTCCTAGGCCCACGGAGCGGGATTGACCGATCCTGCGCCATCGCAGCCGACCGCGACTTGATGTGGGTCAAGCAGCTGCCCGCCTGGATTTGCCGTGAGGCATCAATCCTTCAGCTTGACAGGCGCCGGCATCGAACTATTATTATTTGTAAATCTTAATATGATAATGTGTTCATATGCGCAACATAAAAATCACAGAGCTAGGCAAGATGGCGCGGGACGCGTCCGAGCTGCTCGCGGCGATGGCCAACGAGAAGCGCCTGATGATCCTTTGTCATCTGCTGGACGGCGAGACGAGCGTCAACGAACTGGCCGAACTGGTCGATATGAATCAGTCAGCGCTTTCACAGCAACTTTCAAAACTGCGTGCGCTCAAACTCGTGGACACGCGCCGCGACGCCCAGCAGGTCTATTACCGGCTGGCCTCGACCGAGGTCGAGCTCATCCTGCAGACGCTCTACGGCATCTATTGCGATCCGGGGACAAGGACGGCGAAGATCAGGTCCAGGTGACTTCGCACCTCCGCCATGCCGAATGAGAAGCACCCGCTCACCGACCCTGGCGAACACATCCTGAGACGGTGTCCCCGCGTCGCGACTCAAACGGCCGCAATGCCAACAACATAGTTCTTCCCGTAGGCTTTGGCGCATTTCGGACACGTCGTGTAGAAGAAATAGACGTCGCCCGGCTCTGCGTTTCGATCGCGCGCAATCTGCCGCATTTCCTTATCCCAAGTCCTCGCCTGGCTAAACGGCCCCTCGAACACCTTCGTTATGAAGTCTCCACTCAGCGTGGTCATCTTCTCGTCGGGGACAGGCCTCGAAACCGCAAACAGATGCTCGCTGCTCCAGGGTGAGATGTCCCTGCTCAGCACGATGAACTGATCTTCGTCGGAAGCGCCAGCGTCTTCCATGTGCTTGCTAACGCGCGCGAACACGCTGCCCATGTTCATCGGGATATGCATGACGCTGTGGGTTGCAGCTTTGACGAAGCGCTTGTCCTTGAAGTGCAGTTCCTGGCTGTCCCAACCCTCGGGATTGAATCTGGGGCAGCAACCGGTTGTATTGACACTCGCATCGTATCGAGGAGTCTCATTCGTCTTCATGGCTATTCCCCGTTTGAACAGCCATCTGACGGGCAATGAGCCCAGCCATCATTGATCCTTGTCAAAACGCCCCTGAATCCTGATCGAAGCGCATCAAAGCGGCCGCCCTTGCTCCTCGACTGCCTTCAATCGGACCACTGAAACCGAGCAAAGGGCCTGTGCCACGACCTTGGTCGAGACGCTGCCGAGGTGCCGGCGGATTGCCGAGGATGCCCGGGCTCCAACGACGATATGTCCGACGTCGTTGTGCTCGGCGTAGTTGAGGATCGCATCGGCGGGGCTGACCGCCTCAAGCACATGATAGCTGATGCGGTCTTCCGGCAGATGCAGTGGATGGGCCCAATCCTTCAGCGCGACGAGCCGCTTCAAGTAGACTGAGCGCCCTGTTTCGTCGGTCGCCAGCGTATCGCCGATGATTTCGGTCTTCAGGACCGTCACGCAGGCCAGCCAGGAATCCTCGCGCGAGGCAAGCACGCGGGCGGTCTCGTTGAGAACCTCGCCTGCCAGCGCATCACTGCCATTGGCCAGATCGACTGCCGCGAGAACAATTGACGGTCCGGCCTGTGTCCTCGACGAGGTCGGCCTGCCGACACGCGTTCTGTCATCCGTTTTGCGAAACAACCTCGTTATCGAAGCCCAAACCCCTTCGTCCCGTGGCTTGCGCCTGGCAACCACGACCTGATCGGGGTTGCTGAGATCCGAAAGAACATGCGCCGCCTCGACATATCGTCGAGACCTGTCCACTTCCATGCAGCGCAGAATAATGGCTTCCAGCCACCGAGGAATGGTCTCGTTGATATCCCGCGGCAACCTAGGTGCATGATAGAGCCTGCGCTTCATCCCCGCGAAAGTGGCCGGCCGCCCGAACGGCTCCTCGCCCGTAGCCAGCTGATAGAGGATGCAGCCCAGTGCGAACAGGTCACTTGCAGGATCGGACCTCTCGCCTAGCACCTGTTCCGGCGAAATATAGGCGGCAGTGCCCATCGGCACGGAGCTTTCCGCGCCGAGAAGATCGGGAAGCTCCGCGTGGCGAGCGAGCCCGAAGTCGAGGAGCACCGCGCCGCGTTTGGTGAGAATGACGTTCTCTGGCTTGAGATCGAGATGTACGACCTTCTGCCGGTGCAGGGCGGCGAGCGCCGTCGCTATCTCGATGCCGATCCTTGCCACCTCGCCCACAGGCAGGGGTGCGCTACCGACGATATCTGCAAGGCCCTTCCCGGCCACGAACTCCATGGCTATGTAGGGAACCTGCGCCAGGCTGCCAGATGCCGCGAAACGCGGCACATGTGGTCCCGACAGGCGTTTCAGGATCAGCTCCTCCACCTCGAAACCGAGGATGACGGAAACATCCGCGCCCGGGTCGAGAAAAGGGATCTTCAGCACAAGCGGAAAGTCGTACAGCGTGTTGGTCGCCCGCCAAAGCGAGGCCATGCCGCCGGAGGGAAGCTTTTCGACCAGTTCGAAACCATCGATGACCGCGCCTGCCTCAAACCGTCGCATCAAATAGATCTCCTTGAAGCCTAGCGGCCGATCTTCAGCCGCATGCCAAGCCATCCAGGCAGGCCGGCGGCGTGGATCTTGCGGGCTGTTTCTTCGTGATCATAGGGAACGCGAACCATCGTGACCTCTTGCCGCTGCGTGTCGACAAGAACAAAGCACGCCGCCGGGTTGCCGTCGCGCGGTTGGCCGACCGCGCCGGCGATCACGAGGTGCCGTCTCATCTCCGACAGGGGTGCGGCGACATTGTCATGCGGCTGAAAATGCATCGGCCGGCGACCGGGCAGCGCGTAGTAGATGGCGGGAATGTGGGTGTGGCCGCAGAAAACGAAGCGGGCGTCGCTTGCCGAAAGGCAGCGTTCCGCTGCGTCCACGTCGCGTATATACGGCCACTTTCCCGGTCGCTCCGCACTTGCGTGCACATACAGGCGGTCTTCGGATTGCAGCGACAGCGGCAATCGCGCCAGGAAATCGAGATGCGCCGAAGCGATGCGTTTATGAGTCCACTGGACGGCGAACCGCGCATTCTCGGTCATATTGCTTAGGTTCAGCGCCACTGCTTCGTCGTGGTTGCCCATGATGCAAAGCGCGCCGTCAGCCATCAGATGGGCGGCCTTCTCGATCACATAGATAGGATCGGGGCCGTAGCCGACGAGATCACCGAGCAATACCAACTCGTCTGGACTACCGCGTTCGTGAACAGCTTCCAGGACCGCGTCGAGCGCCTCGCGATTGGCATGGATGTCAGACAGGATCGCGATGCGCATTCAACCTTGTCCCAGAGATTGGCAAAACATGGCAAGGCGCGTGCCGCGATTGATTTGATACGGCGGCATCGCGATCATTGGGGACGGCTAAGGCAACGTGCCGTCTCTTTGGGGTGGCGCAACATGGCTGAGTGACGCCGAGTCTGCTTCAGCGTTTGCCGTCGCGCCTTTGGAAACCAGGCGCATGACAAAGACGAAGTATCCGACCTGCAGAACGACCAAGTCGATAATCGCCCAGCCCAGCGCTGTCCAGACCGAGCCCGTTGCCGCGTAGGTCCACACCGCGACGATGGTCGAGGTGACAAACATTCCCACCACAAACTGCGGAAGATACATCGCTACCCACCAGCCGTTCCGATGCAAGAATTCGAAACGACTCCCTATTGCTGTCGCCCAAAGCGAAGGAGGACTTACGCGACCGGCGCGCCTGGACACTTGATGTAGATCAACAATCCGCACGACTAGGTAGTTTCCCGTAGGGATATAACCGAATTTCGCGACATGCGGATTCGCGCGATTGCTGTGCCACGGATCAACCGGGAAAACAGCCATGCACGCCTACACGAGCTCCAGAATTTCACTGCCCTCGCATTCTGTGCAGCCAAGCCTGCCGGACGCGTTCGACCCGACGCCGCTGCAGCCAGTGAGCTTTTTTCCTGCCGGCGCGGAAATCTATGCCCAGGGCGAGAAGGCTGGGGCCCTCTATCAGGTCGAGTTCGGCGCCGTGCGCATCTACCGTCTGCTTGCCGACGGTCGCCGGCAGATCAGCGCCTTTCACCTCGCCGGTGAAACATTCGGGTTCGAGGCAGACGCAACACATCATTTCTTCGCAGAGGCAATCAACGCCACAGCTGTTCGCGTTTTGCGGCTCACTGCCGGGGCGGACATGTCCCGCCAACTATTGCCCTTGGCGCTGAAGGGTTTGACCCGCGCGCAGGAGCATCTGCTGGTTCTCGGCCGCCAGAACGCCATCGAACGCGTCGCCGCTTTCCTGGTCGACATGGCAGAGCGGCAGGGCGGGTTGCGGCAAGTCGAACTGCCAATGTCGCGTATGGACATCGGCGACTATCTCGGCCTCACGATCGAGACCGTGTCGCGGGTCTTCACCCGGCTGAAGGACAAGGGCGTCATCCGCCTGCTCAACCTGCGCAGCATCGAAATCGTCGAGCAGGAGGTGTTGCAGATCATGGGCGAATGAGGGCGCCTGCCTGCGCAAGAGAGACGACAATGACGCCGCAGAACCGCCCCCAGCTCAAGGACCAGATGACGATGGACAACACACTTACCACCCATACCGGCTTTCGCTTCGAAGTGCGCGGCGCGCGCCTTGAAGATGAGCCGACGCTGGCCGAGTTCTTCACTCATGTGACCCCGGACGACCTGCGCTTCCGCTTTCTCGGCGCTGTGAAGGAAGTCTCGCATGATCGGCTGGTGGCGATGACGCGCTCAGACGACGCCCATATCCACAATTTTCTGGCGTTCTCGACGGACGGGATGCTGATCGCGGTTGCGACGCTGGCAAGCGATCGAGCCGATCGAAACGGCGAGGTTGCGATCTGCATTCGCCAGGATCGCAAGCATTTGGGCGTTGGCTGGGAGCTGCTCACCTATATTGCGAAATATGCCGAGGAACTCGGCCTCAAAGCGATCGAGTCGATCGAGAGCCGTGAAAACCGTGCTGCGATCGAGGTCGAGCGCGACATGGGTTTCACCGTCACGACCGATCCCGACGATGCAACGCTTGTCCTGGTTCGGCGGGAGCTGGGGGCGCGGTCAGCCGCCTAGCTACCGCGGTCCCTTTCGGTCACAGGCAAGATGACAAGTCATCGTGCAAGACATGCGATCAATCGCTAGTTGCCCCAAGGCGCCACCTCGGGAACCTGCGGAGGGCGGCACGCCGCCTCACGCAGCGCTAGGGCCTTCTTGAGTATCCGCGCCTCACGTAAGGGCGACGGCCCGTTGTACGGTACAAGCAGCCCGACCAACTCTTCTTCATCACCATCCCCAGAACTTAGTTTCGCCGGCGAGCGCCTGGCGTGCCGGGGCGGTTATAAGTCATCTGCCCAAATGCCAATACGGCCGAAAAGAACACGAAGGCGAGGACCACAGAGGTTATGATTACGGTCGATTCGATAGGCATGCGAGCTTCTCCATTTATGAGAAAGCTAAGCCGAGCCGCGTTTCGTTGCCTTGATCCAAGTCAACAGGCCGAAGCGCTGGTATTGTGATGGATTATCGGAGCATTGCCTCGAACTGGCGCCCGCGCGCGGGCGTTCATCGCTGGATTGGCCGCCAGATGAAGGGGTGGTCGACGAGCTAGATCAACCCGCACCCGCTTCAGAAGGTGAGCATCTCCGTGGCTACGGCTCTTTCTTCATCCGCTGGAATGACAAGGACATCGACGCGGGAATTCGCAGTGCTGACCACCTCCTCGCCTCCTCGGTTCCGCTCCTCGTCGAGACCGACTCCGAGCCAGGCGGCGCCCACGCTGATCCTCTGCCGGATCAACGGCGCGTTTTCGCCAATGCCGGCAGTGAACACCAGCGTTTCCAGTCCTCCCATGGCAGCGGCCAGCGATCCTATCTCGCGTCCGATGCGATAAACGAAGAGGTCGACAGCCTCGGCGGCGGCGGGATCGTCTGAGCCGATCAGCGTTCGCATGTCACCAGATATTCCAGACACACCGAGCAGACCGGATTGCTCGTAGAGAAGCGTGACCAGTTCTCCCGCAGACATCCGCCGCTCCTGCAGCAAGTGGAGGATGACCCCCGGGTCGAGCGCGCCGCAACGCGTGCTCATCATCAGGCCGTCCAGGGTCGAAAACCCCATCGTCGTCGCAACACTTCGTCCGGCATCCATGGCGCACAGGCTGGCGCCGCTTCCGAGATGGGCGACGATCGTGCGTCCGCCGGCGCGAGCGCCGTAACGATCGTGCAGCTTTGCAGCGATATTGCTGTAGGACAGCCCATGAAAGCCATAGGACACGATGCCCGCGTCAGTCATCGCGCGTGGCAGCGCGTAGATTTTGGCTAACTCCGGCCGGCCTGAATGAAACGCCGTATCGAAGCACCCTATCTGCAGGGCCTGCGGCAGGAGGTCCGCGGCCATCGCGACAATCTCGAGATTGATCCGTTGGTGGATGGGCGCCATCGGCTCGAGCAGGCGGAGGGCTTTGAGAGTGCGTTCATCGAGCAGCGTCGCTTCCGTGAAGTCACGGCCGCCGTGAACGATCCTGTGTCCCACTCTGTCGATGCGGCGCAGGAGATCGTTTTCGGCGAGCACGCAGCTAACCGCCGCTAACGCCTTGTCCATATCGATCGGTGCTTCGCCCAGGCTCCTGTCGATCCTGGACCTGCCGGCCGCAGCCTCGACGCGCAGCCGTGGTTGATGGCCGAGAGAGGAGACATTGCCGCGCAGCAGTAACGGAAGTTGGTCACGTCCTTCGAAGACGGCGAACTTCAGGCTCGAAGAACCACCGTTCAGGACAAGGATCGCATCGGTCATGAAGCCATCCGAAATGTTTCCACCCTAAGGATGGGCATCCGATCAGGCTGGACGCTTTGGCACCGCATCAGCATCCTGCCCCCATTTCCAGTCAAGGATCTCCGGCATATCCTGCCCATGCGCGCGGATATAGGCCCGGTGTTCTAACAGCTTGCCGTCCATCGCCTGCTTCAGCGCGACCCGGACGCTTTTGAGGCGCGGAACCCAGTCGAGGACGCTTTGGACGATATGAAAGCGGTCGAGCCCGTTCAGCACCGTCATGTCGAAGGGCGTCGTGGTCGTGCCCTCCTCATTGTAGCCGCGCACATGGATGTTGTCGTGGTTGGTGCGACGATAGGTCAGGCGATGGATGGTCCAGGGATAGCCGTGATAGGCGAAGATGACGGGCTTGTCGGCGGTGAACAACGCATCGAACTCGCGATCCGACAGACCGTGCGGATGATATTCCTTTGGCTGAAGAGTCATCAGGTCGACGACATTGACCACCCTGATCCTGAGATCTGGAACCTGTTGCCTGAGGATCTGCACTGCGGCCAACGTTTCGAGGGTCGGGACGTCGCCGGCGCAAGCCATCACGACGTCGGGCTCAGCCCCATCGTCCGTTGACGCCCAGTCCCATATGCCGATCCCTGCCCGGCAGTGAACGATCGCCTGGTTCATCGACAGCCACTGCCATGACGGCGGCTTGCCGGCGACGATGACGTTGATGCGGTTCCAGGTCTGCAGCACATGGTCGGTCACGCACAGCAAGGTGTTGGCGTCCGGTGGCAGGTAAACGCGCACGACGTCGGCCTTCTTGTTGAGGGCGACGTCGATGAAGCCAGGGTCCTGATGGCTGAAGCCGTTGTGCTCCTGATGCCAGACATGGCTGGACAACAGATAATTCAGCGATGCGATCGGCCGCCGCCACGGGATATCGCGGCAGGCATCCAGCCATTTCGCGTGCTGATTGAACATGGAATCGACGATGTGGATGAACGCCTCGTAGCAGGAAAACAGGCCATGGCGCCCGGTGAGCAGATAGCCCTCCAACCAACCCTGACAGGTGTGCTCGGAGAGGATTTCGAGAACCCGGCCATCGCGCCCGAGATGAACGTCTTCGGGCAGGATCTTTTCCATCCAGCCACGCTCGGTCACTTCAAACACGTCCTGAAGTCGGTTCGAGGCAGTTTCGTCCGGGCCGACGATGCGGAAGTTCTTCGAGGCCTCGTTCAACTGCATGACATCCCGCAGGAAACTGCCCATGACCCGCGTCGACTCAGCCTTGAGGGCGCCAGGGCGCTCGAGCGCAATGGCGTGGTCATGCAACGCCGGTAGATCGAGAGACCTGCGCAGCAAGCCGCCATTGGCATGCGGGTTGGCGCTCATACGTCTCGTCGTCTGGGGTGCTGTGGCACGGATCGCGGCGACAGGAGCGCCGGTGGCGTCGAACAGCTCCTCGGGCCGGTAGCTTTTCAGCCATTCCTCGAGCAGCTTGAGATGCGCGGGGTTTTCCGCAAGGCCAGACAAGGGAACCTGGTGCGAGCGCCAGAAGCCCTCGGTCTTCAGACCGTCGACCTCTTTCGGTCCCGTCCAGCCCTTGGGGCTGCGCAGCACGATCATTGGCCATTTTGGTCGTGACGCGGTGGCAGCAGGTCCGTTGCGTGCGGCATGCTGGATAGAATGTATCCTATCTAACGCATCGTCGAGTGCGCTCGCCATTCGCTCGTGCATCAGCGCCGGCTCGTGGCCTTCCACGAACAGCGGCTCATAGCCGTAGCCGGCAAACAGGGCGCGCAATTCGTCTTCGGGAATGCGGGCCAGAATGGTTGGATTGGCGATCTTGTAGCCGTTGAGATGCAGGATCGGCAGCACTGCCCCGTCACGCGCCGGGTTGAGGAATTTGTTGGAATGCCACGCAGCCGCCAGTGGTCCCGTTTCAGCCTCGCCGTCACCCACGACACAGGCGACCACAAGATCCGGATTGTCAAAGGCCGCGCCATAGGCGTGCGAAAGCGAGTAGCCCAACTCGCCGCCCTCGTGGATCGAGCCGGGCACATCCGGTGCTGCATGGCTCGGTATGCCGCCGGGAAACGAAAACTGCCGGAACAGCTTGCGCATCCCCTGCTCGTCCATAGCAATGTCGGGATTGAGCTCGCTGTAGGTGCCTTCCAGATAGGTATTCGCCACCATTGCCGGGCCGCCATGACCGGGGCCGCAGACATAGATCACATTTGCGTCCCTGAGCCGGATCGCGCGATTGAGGTGCGCGTAGATGAAACTCAGACCTGGCGACGTTCCCCAGTGCCCGAGCAGACGCGGCTTAACGTGCTCCAGCCGCAACGGTTCGCGCAGCAGCGGATTGTCGAGAAGGTAGATCTGGCCAATCGTCAGATAGTTGGCAGCGCGCCAGTAGGCATCGATATCGCGCAACTCGTGATCGGACAAACGTTTGGTGTTGATCGTTGGTGCCGAACGTTCGGTCATCTTCATTTGACTCCATTGCTCATTTTGCGAAAGCCGCGGATTGCGCCTCAGCCATGGGCACCAACGCGTCGTTCGCCTTTCGGTTCATCACAGCTCGGTCCGACGGTCCGCTGCTGCATCGATCAGATCCTGCCGCGTCCTGCGGTCCGATGGTGTCTGCCCCCCGATAGTGCTCGTGCAGTATGCGCGATGGGCGTTCGCGCTGGGTCGGAACCGCAGTCAGAACTTGCATCAGTTGTCAGGTTTTCAGCCGCTCCCGCCAGAAATGTTTCAGCAACTCAAGGCAGACCAGTACTGCCAACCCGGCCGCAAACGTCACGGCGAGATCGTCCAGGTGGAGCGGTCCGAACTGGAAGAGACCACTCGCGAGCGGCCATAGAAGCGTCCCGCCCAGCGCTAGAGCAACCATCACGACGACCAAAGCGAGCGATGGATTTGGTCGGAATAACGCAGTCAGCAGCAACTGGCTGAACGTACGGTTGACGAAAATCAGCCCAACGATCGTCAGCACCAGCGAGAAGAACGTCAGGGCTCGAATCTCGTCTTCCGGCATTCCCCAGTGCAAGGCGAAGAGGAAGATGCCCGCGACAAGCGCGAATGCCAGCAGGCCCTGCACAACGCTCCACGCGATCAGCGAGCGCGAAAAGAGCGCCGCTTCCGGATCCCGCGGCGGACGCTTCATCGTGTCGTCTTCTTCGGTTTCAGCTTCAAAGACCAATGAGCAGACCGGATCGATCACCATCTCCAGAAAGGCAATGTGAATTGGCCCGAACAGGATAGGAAGCCCAAACACCAGTGGAAGCAGGGCTAGCCCGGCGATCGGCACGTGAACGGCAAGAATGAAGCCCATTGCCTTGCGCAAGTTGTCGTAGATGCGGCGACCCAGCCGGATGGCTTTGACTATCGACCCGAAGTCGTCGTCGAGGAGGACGATGGAGGACGCCTCCCGCGCGACATCCGTGCCGCGACCGCCCATGGCAATGCCAATGTTTGCGGCTTTCAGCGACGGAGCATCGTTGACGCCGTCTCCGGTCATGGCGACAATCTCGCCATTGGCCTTCAAGGCTCTGACGATTGCCAATTTCTGTTCGGGCATGATCCGCGCGAAAACCGCTGCGGTTTTCACGCGCGCCGCCAGGGCCGCGTCATCCAGTGTCTTGAGCTCGTCGCCGGTAACGACATCGTCAAAATCGAGCCCGGCCTGACTGGCTATTGCTCTCGCGGTCGCGGGATAGTCCCCTGTAATCATGATCACTCTGATTCCGGCGGAGCGGCAATTGCTTACCGCTTCCGGAACCCCTGAACGCAGGGGATCGGCAAGTCCGACGAGGCCCATGAACTCGAAATCGAAACCAGTCTGCTTGTCCGGCAGTTGATCGCCAGGATGGCTGGAACGCGCCACGCCTAAGACGCGCAGTCCTTCCGTTGCCATGGCGTCCACAACCTCCTTGACCGAAGCAACACGCTCGGCAGGTAGACGACAGAGTGCCGCGATGGCCTCCGGCGACCCTTTGGCGGCAATCATGCAGTCGCCGCTTCCAGCCGACGATTGCCATGCATTCGACATCGCTAACAATTCAGGGCGCAACCCGTAGGCGCGGGTCAGTTTCCGATCAGCGCTGTCTGCGCGCTTGGGCAAGTGCTCCTGCGCGAGTTTGTGAAATGCCCTTTCCATCGGATCAAAGGGAACCTCGGCACTGGCAAGCACGCCGACCTCGACCAACGCCCCAAATGCCGCCGGCATCTCTGTGTTTGAGTTGTTCGGCAGGCGAAACAGTTCGCCATCGGGCGTTCTCAGTTCTGCAATTGTCATGCGGTTCTCGGTCAGCGTTCCGGTCTTGTCGGTGCAAAGGACCGTTGCCGAGCCAAGCGTCTCGATCGCTGCCGCACGACGGGTGAGCACGCGTGCCTGCGAGATGCGCCATGCGCCCATGGCCATGAAGATTGTCAGCACCATGGGAAACTCCTCGGGCAGCATCGACATGCCGAGCGCAATACCCGCCAACACCGCATCGAGCCATCCGCCGCGCAGCAGGCCATAAAGCATGACCGCGAGAACACTGACCGCGCCGCCGACCAGTGCGAAGATGGCGACAAGGCGTTTTGTCTGGCGCTGCAAGCGGGGTGCTTCGGTCTCCATGGTGCTAAGCGATTGCCCGATTGCACCGATTTGGCTGAGCGGCCCGGTTGCCAGAACCTCACCGATGCCTGAACCGCGAACCACGAGTGATCCGGAAAATGCGAAAGGCAGGTCGTCACCCCCCGGCCGGCGTTCGGCTGGCAGATCGCCTTCCCTGGCCGCAATCTTGCGCACCGGCACTGATTCGCCTGTCAGCAAGGACTCATCGGTCTGGATATCCCGGCACTGTATGAGCAAGATATCGGCCGGAACCCGATCCCCCTCGCCCAGCACGACGGTATCGCCGCGCACCACCTCGCGACCTGCAATCCGCTTGCGCTCGCCATCGCGTATCACCAGGGCGCGCGGACTTGTCAGGTCGCGCAATGCCTCGAGAACACGCTCCGTCCGCGACTCCTGAACGATGGTAATCCCCACCGACAAGGTGGCAAATGCAAGCAGGATCAACGCCTCCTGAAGATCGCCAAGGAGCAGGTAAACGCAGCCTCCGCCCAACAGCAGGGCAAGCATCGGCTCGCGCACGACCTCGATAGCAATTCGCAAGGGCGTCCGACGGTTGGATCTGGGCAACTCGTTGAACCCTTCGGTGACAAGCCTAGCCCGCGCTTCGGCCTCGCTGAGGCCGGTCAAGGGTACGGTCGATGAGGTGGCTTGAGACATTTAGGCTTTCTTCCATCGCCAGCGCGCATGTTCCGGTGCGCCGTCAGGTCACTTTGCTCAGGTGCTACTGCCATCGGTGTCGAGCGCCCTGCGCATGCGCCGGATCACCGCTGCGCGGCTCTTCTCGTCGGCCGCGGCGCTGACCGCCTCGTTCACGTCCAGGAGAAGTTTTGAAAGGTCATTGTGCCAGTCGAGGCGGGCAATCTTTTCCGGCCTCAAACGGTGGGGCTCGTTAACCTCGACCGGCACACTACGACCGGGGGTCAATTGGAAAGCATCGTCCAGCCTCGGGATGATGATCTTGTCGTCGGATATCAGTCCTGCAAGCCTTCCACGCAAGCCACCTAGCCCAGTCTCCTCTCCATGCGTCAGGAATACCTGCTGCCTCACCGGAGTTCGGGCCTTGAGCCAGGAGACCAGTTCGCTGGCGTCGGCGTGGCCGGAATAAAGGTCGAACAGCCTGATACGTGCCTTGACCTCGACTTCCTCACCCTGGATGCGCACGCGCTGCGCGCCGTCGAGCAGGATCCTGCCGAGCGACCCCTGGGCCTGATATCCGGCCATCATGACCGTGGCGTTCCTGCGCCAGAGATTGGCCTTGAGATGATGACGGATGCGCCCTGCATCGCACATGCCGCTGGCGGCGATCACCACGAAGAACCCGGTGAGGCGGTTGATGGCCTTGCTCTGTTCCACTGTCTCGGTGAAGCGCAGCTCCTTCGAGTTGAGGGCCAGGCGCAGCACGTCACCCTGTTCGATCTCGTTGGCATGGCGCTCAAAAATCGCACTGGCGCGTGTCGCCAGCGGCGAGTCGACAAAGACCGGGGCTGACGGCACCTCCCCCGCTTGCATGAGCAAATACAGGTCGACCAGCAGTTCTTGCGTCCTCTCGACAGCGAAGGACGGAATGATGAGGGGGCCGCCAGCCTCAGCGGCGCCGCGCACGATGTCACTGAGCTGGGATCGCCGCTGTTCGGGCGAAACGTCCGGCCGGTCGCGGTCGCCATAGGTCGATTCGCAGATCAGATAGTCAACGCCGGCTGGCCCCTCGGGATCGGTTTGAAGCAGCTTATGGCCTGGGCCGATGTCGCCCGAAAATATGATGCGCAACGGCGCGTCGTGTCGCTCGATCTCGAGCTCCACCGACGCCGAACCAAGCAGGTGACCAGCGTTCCAGAAGCGAGCGCGAAGGCCTTCTGCGATCGTGGTCCATTCGCCATATTCCAAAGCCCGGAACAAGGTCATGCACGCGGCGGCATCCTGGTGGCTGTAGATCGGCTCAACGGGCGGACGTCCACGCTGCGCGTTTCGACGATTCAGGTGCTCGACCTCCATTTCCTGGATATGCGCCGAATCCGGCAGCATGACCGAGCAAAGATCGATGGAGGCGCGGGTCGTATGGATGGGACCAGAAAAGCCCTGTTTGACCAGTTTCGGCAAAAGGCCGCTGTGATCAAGATGCGCGTGCGTCAGGATGACAGCGTCAATCGCGTCCGGGGGAAACGGGAACGCACCGTAGTTCAATTCCCGTTCGGACTTCGATCCCTGAAACAGGCCGCAGTCGATGAGGATGCGCGAATGCGGCGTCTCGATTTCATAACATGAGCCGGTGACGCCATGGGCTGCGCCGTGGAAACGCAGGATAGGATCCGTGCCGCCTCTCATCTCGCCGCGACCTAATGCGACAGGAGGACTGGCAGGCGCAGATCCGCGAGAATGCCTTCGGTGGCACCGCCAAGCACGAAGTCCCTGACGCGGGAGTGGCCGTATCCGCCCATGACAAGCAGGTTGCCGCCGATCTTGAGAGCATGCTCCTGAAGCGCTGTTCCGATCGAACTGTCCCCTGCCTGGATAGAGACAGCCTCGGCAACCAGACCACGCGTCCTCAAGCCCAGTGCAAGGCGTTCGCCGATGCCCTGCCCCGGAAGCGGCTTTTCGTCGGTCACGGTCAAAACGGTGACCCTCGAGGCACGTTCAAGAAAAGCCCGCGCGTCGGCAACAGCCCGTGCGGCCACACGGCTGCCGTCCCAGGCGATAACGACATGTCCAAGCACGCCAACGTCCGTGGAGTCGGGAAGAAGCAGGGTCGG
Source organism: Mesorhizobium sp. P2_E10 (assembly GCF_056404235.1). Lineage (NCBI taxonomy): Bacteria > Pseudomonadati > Pseudomonadota > Alphaproteobacteria > Hyphomicrobiales > Phyllobacteriaceae > Mesorhizobium > Mesorhizobium sp. P2_E10. Next base: position 14,723 of record NZ_JBFUEK010000020.1, on the reverse strand, counting down.
TCGACCCGAGCCGAACAGGATCGCCTCGGCTATCATTCGCGCCGCTTGGTTGGCCGGTGCCCAGCCGACCAGGCAAACATCGAAATAGCGCGCATGCTCCGCGGCAACATCGCCCATCAAGGCCGGTGGTGCTGTTAACTCCTGCCTGCTGAGGGTCACATCCGCATGCGCGGCCTCCTGGACAACTGCCTCGAGCAGATCCCTGCCACGCTTGCGACTGGTCGCCTCGACCTCTTGGATCTTGTAGGGAAGATCCAGCAAGTAATTTGAGAGCGCGTTCGAGACATCGGGGATGTCGACATCGATGGCAACAGCATGAAGCGATGCGTCGATCTGCTTGACGAGAGCGACCGCGTTCGCCGCGATTTTCGAGGAGTTCGCGTCTGGATAGGTCGCCAGACAGAGAGATGCCATAAGCTTCATCGGATTTCGCCTCCATTGCGGCAAGGCCAGACGCCGTCTTTCATTTGTAGTCACAAGGGACGAGTGTAGTCACAAGGGACAAGGCGAGCTTTGATTCACCGCAAATGCGTCTCCGCTAGATGATGGGCGCGCTGATGTTTGAATTGCCGCGCCGTCGAAAGCCCTGAGGGTGGCCAAGCACAATCGCTTCAAGGTGACTTTGCCCCGAGCGATTGACATAACGTGCCGCATACTCCGGCGACCCTACGGATCACGCGGGGTCGCGTCTCATTTTTGTGCCTGGGACCCTGAAAATTCATCGCTGAATTCTTCAGTATTGTAATACTTTCCCCTGTCTCCAAGAGTGGCTTGCGTGGCGAGTTCACTGCAACGTACGGAGCGCCTGACGTCTGTTTTACCCTCGTTCGTCGGATGATCGAAGCGCAAGCACGCATCGAAGGACTTTGCTATTCGGCTTGCCACCCCAATTCGCGGGACGGCTATTGCGACGAGTGCAAGGCTCCGAACCACGCGCTTCGACATCGCTCAAGACAGAGGCTCTGGGGCCGTATTCCCGAAAGTGTCGCGAACGCCGTTCAATGACTCTGGGTCGTGGCGCGCCATCTGCCAGGAAATCGCTTGATCACCTAGCCGACAGCGATTCCGCAATAGTTCCGCCTGTGTAGTTTGCCACACCACCTGGCGTTAGCCGATCGCGAGAAAGATGCAAGCCGTGTCGCAGGTGGCCGGCGAGACTTGGGAAAGTCGCCCTCTATCTTTCCGCGATAACCAAGAGAGGCAGTGGCGCCGGTCGCGCCATTGCATGCGACAGGTGCTGTGACAGCCACGTGATCAACGGCGTCCTTCAGCGACCCATCCATGGATACGATACAATATTATTTAAGTCTTACTTCGGCATATAGAGTTCCTATGGCGATTCACGTGGGTGCGAAGTCAGAACCTGATTTCCTCGCCTTGACGGGTACGGGTCTGGTCCATGTCCTCGAAAGCAAAGGACGCGCTGGTTTCGGTACCTATGGCGTCACCGAGAGGGTAATCAACGGCGCACGCAACAAGGCATTGCGGCAGGTTTGCCAGATCGCCACCGTCAATGGTGCTCCGCCGGAAACGCGCATGGCTTGTGTGTTTGCTTTTGATCAGAGTGGCACTTTCGGTCAGGTGACCGACCCCCCAAGTAGCGAGACTTACGACTATCAAACCGACGTTCAGAGACTCATTCGCCAATCCTACGCCGTGGTGCTAGACCCGCTCTTCCAGCATTCAGCACTGGGATCGACGTCGACTACATCGGCATCGAGTTTATCCCAGGCTGGAAGTTCGGCATTCACAAGGCCGTCTATAAGCAGCTGCTGAGCATAAATGACGAGGAGGGAGCAGCGGAGTTTCTGCTGATGCTCGGTGCCCCCCCCGTTTCAATCCACTGACGTTTCAGACCCAGACCGGCGAGCTGACCAAAGTATTGGCCCAGATGGAATGATTCTGACTGGCAATTCCGACTTGCTCAAAGGCCGCTTGCCCGACCCGTTTGGCTGATACTTCTGGTCCATCTCGGCCGCCTCTCGTTCAGACCGTACTCGACGGCCTGTCATGTGCAGCTGACAACAGACAGTTATTCGAGGCCTAAAGGTCGGCTCGCGGCGCGAAGGTGGATAGCTGCGGACCATTGGCACGACGGCTTGCCCACCCATTGGCTGCGCAGCTAGCGAACGACAGCTTTCGGGATCTGTCTTAAGGTCCTCGAACGACCGGAATGCGGCGCATTGCCGCGATTCGCAACGCGGACAATGAAGGTCACCGTTGGCTCGCCCTCTTCTTTCGGAGTGATTTGGGCTTTTGAGGCGAGAGACGCGGCTATGAGGGCCCCCGAACCTGAACTAGGGGCCGGGCGCGCCGCCTAGGGGCCCCACAAGCCACCCCCTACCCCCGCCACCGACAAACCCCGGTGGGGCGGGTGCCGGGCGTTACCAGCGCGAGCCGAGCGGTGTCCGCATCTCAGGCTCGGCGACCTCTTGTTGAAATCTTGCAGCTGGTTCAAGCACCGGAGGCGATGATTTGGCCTCGGCCGTTCGTTGCCTCGTCTTCGCACTTCCGCTCGCTGCCAGCATTCTTGAGACGGCAGTCGGTGTGTACTGCGTTCCGGCACTCGACAGATACCCTGCGTCCGCCAACGCCTTCGCTACATCAGCCAGAGTCCGCTGCCGGCCATTGACCGGATAACGGTGCAGCTTTTTTGCGAGTGCAATCAGCTCAAGTCCGCCATCGATCTCGGCATAGTTCCGACGCCCGCCGACTTTCTTGCCGGTCTCGCGGCGCTTGCGTTCGCGGGCACCCCTGAGCTTCTCCACCAGCATCGCTTTCTCAAACTCCGAGACCGCGCCGAGCACTTGACGGATAAGGTTCGCAGTCGGGGTGTTGCCGACAAAACTGTCGGGACTGTCGACAGCTATCAGCTCGATCCCACGTGATTTCAGCATCTCGTAGCCAGTCTCCTGAACGATCAGATCGCGGGCGAAGCGGGAGGCGGTCTCGACGAGGATGGTGCGCACGCCATTTGACAGGAGCCGCTCGAGCATTGCGGAAAAACCGGGACGCGCTGTGACCGCATCGGCACCGCTCACCGCCGCGTCGTAATAGCTCTCGATGATTTCATAGCCGGTTGAACGAGCAAACGCCTGGACGGCCTCGCCCTGGCGCCTCTCGCTGTCTTTGTCGACGCCGACGTCGGCTGCGGATGAGGTACGAAGATAGGCCACAGCCTGCCTCAAATTCTTACTGTTCATAGCTTACCGCCCGTATTTCATATCGTTTGCTTCAGGATAACGCCGTAACCAGCGATGGACCGTGCGCAGAAGGCGAGATATTCAGGTTGCGGCAGTCATACCGACTGTGATACAGGATGACTTAATCGAGTGGAAATATCTTAGTAAAATCAACGTTTTATAGTCTCGAAGAAGCACTCCGCCTCTGGGCACCATTTTTTCAATGTCCGTCTCGGCGTCGCCTTCCCCAAGCTGCGCGACATCGCTGCCGAAATCACTTTGCGCGCATCAGCCAAATCGCGGATTTAGTTTGCTTGGTGATCCCCTCTGCCTAGGGCAAACTGCCTGCCGGGGCTGCAGGAGGAGCAATGCGAGCACGCGCAGCTACGATCGGCGATCTCGAAGGTGTTTTCCGGGATCTGTCCACGAGGATGTCGGACGAATACGTCGCCGCCGGCAAGGACAGCAAGGTTGCCTACGACAATCTGATGATGAATTTGAAGGAAGGCCGCGCCCATGCACTTGTCGAGGGCGACAAGACGGTGGCGATCATCGCCTGGCATGAGAACAGCGACGCCGCCGACACCCTGTTTGCCGCGCAGGAGGGTTTTTTCAGCGCCGCGACCATCCGCTTCTGCAGGCGGCACATCCGCCACATCCAGGCGCTGGCCGGCAACCTTCCCATCCACTCGCGCAGCTGGCTGCAACGCGCCGACGTCGCCAGATGGTTCCGCATCATCGGCTATGTCGAGCGTGGCCAGGAGAACGGCGCCAATCTGTTCGAGCTGCCGCCGGCTCAAGGATAGACAGTCACGGTATATTGCAAGACGCTGCGAACGAGTTGCGGCAATTCGGATGGCGAGCTGACGTTCATCTCCCATGCCGCGAACGCCGCCTGCACCCGCGGTTAACCGTCACCGCATGCAATGGCTCCAGAAAAATGCGTTTGACCGAAGTCGGCTTCGGGCTTTGGTCTGTCTTTGCAGACTGAGCCATGCAAGGTAAGTTCGCGGCACATTCGGCACGGGGCCGACTCGGTGGAACCAGACAGTGGAAGAAGAACCCAAGCCGGAGCGCCGCCTTCTCAGCCGCCCGAATGTGTTGAAGCAGGCAATCATCCTGGCGGGGAGTTCTGAAATACCGTGCTCGGTGAGGAATCAGCACAAAAGCGGCGCCGAGTTGCGCGTGGCTGCCGATGCATCCGTACCGGACCGATTCTTCCTGGATGTGCCCGATGATGGCGTTGTCTATCAAACCGTCGTGAGGTGGCGGAGGAACGAACGGCTTGGCGTGCAGTTCTACGGGATGCAAGAACCAAGGCTGAAATGAGAAAGGCACTGGTGCTTCATTCATCGCTCGAAGCTGGATGAATGTGACCGTTGCCGTCGCCCCAAAAACTCTAGGAAACAGGCGTTCGCTTACGGCAGACCGAGGTCGAAAGAGTGCATCCGGATCACGTTCTCATCGACTTGATGCCAGAGCAGTTCGGCTCATCAGAAGCGATCGTCGCCCGATATGCAGGCCTCATCGCCACCGCGTTTCGCTACCGGTCCGGCGTCGCAGGCCTGCGGATCAGCAACGCAAAGGGTGAGATCGTCATGCTGCCGTTCCAGGGGCAGCAGATCTGGGATGCGACATTTCTCGGCCGCTCGTTGACCATGCGCTCGATGTTCGACGAGCCGGTTGCGACGCGGGACTATCTCTCCAACTATGGCGCGTTCTTCATCCATTGCGGCGCCACTGCGATGGGGAACCCTGGAGCGAATGACCGCCATCCACTGCATGGCGACCTGCCCAACGCGCCCTACACGGATGTGCAGGTGATCGTTGGCGACAACGCTGAAGGGTCATTCATGGCGCTGACCGGCCGCTGCCGTCAGACCGTCGCCTTCAGCCACGACTATGTGGCGCAGCCCATCGTGCGGCTGCAGCGCGACGCGACCGGCGTCGCCGTCGACCTTGCCGTCGAAAACCTCAAACGCTCGCCCATGGAGCTGATGTATCTGGCGCACATCAATTTCAGGCCGGCGGATGACGGTCGTCTCGTCGACAGCGTGGCCGACGATCGCACCGACATCGTCGTGCGCCAGGTGCTGCCGCCGTTTTTCACGCCGAGCGAGCGCTATCTTGCCTACCGCGATGCCGTCGTCGCCGATCCGTCGCGCCATCGCATACTGGCCAAGGGTGAGCCGATCGATCCGGAACTGGTGCTGACCATGAAAGCCAAGGCGGATGCCGAGGGCTGGGCGCACGCCTTGCAGGTTCATCCGGACCAAACTGCCGATTTCGTCAGCTTTCGGCCCGAGGAGCTCAACTATGCCGTTCGCTGGATCACGCGCGGCGCCGACCAGCACGCGCTCGGCCTCGTGCTGCCGGCGACCGCCGAACCCGATGGTTATCTCGCGGCCAAGGAAAGAGGCCGCCTGGTTGTCGTCGCTCCAGGGGAAACATTCCGCTGCGCCCTGCGCTTTGGCGCGATGACAGCGGCGGAGGCGGCGAGGCAAGAGCAGGCCATTGCCAGGATAAAGGCCTGAGACATCGAGGGATGTCCATGCGGGTTGCGGAGCCATTGCGGGGCATGGCATCTGTCACCCTCCATTCCGGGACCGCCAGACCATGACACGGCCGCCAGACATCGCCCGACGACTACCCGCCGCTGGCGGCGTCAGCCTTTGCCGTGCGCTGTCGAAACTCGGGCTCTGTTCACGCAAGCAGGCGGAGCTTCTGGTTGCCGAAGGGCGCGTGCGGGTGGGCGGCAAGGTGGTGCGCAACGGGTCGCTGCGCGTCGACCTCAATCGCGACCGCATCACGGTCGACGACGAGCGTGTCGTTGCCGAGGCCAAGGTCTATCTGATGGTCAACAAGCCGCGTGGGCTGGTCACCACCCGCGACGACCCGCAGGGGCGCGGCACCGTCTATGACTGCCTGACGGGGCTCGACCTGCCGTTCGTGTCGCCAGTCGGCCGCCTCGACAAGGCCAGCGAAGGTCTGCTTTTGATGACCAACGACACGCGCTGGGCCAATGGCCTGCTCGATCCCGCCTCGCATGTCGCAAAAACCTATCACGTGCAGATCGGCACGCCGCCGGACGAGGCAATGCTGGCGCGGTTGCGCGAGGGTGCGGTCGTCGACGGCGAGCTGTCGAGCGCGCGCTCGATCGAGATCCTGCGCAGCGGCGGCCGCACGGCATGGCTGGAAATCGTGCTCGACGAGGGCCGCAACCGCCAGATCCGCAAGTTGCTTGGCGCCTTTGACGTCGAGGTGCTGAGGCTGGTGCGGGTGGCGATCGGCTCGCTTCTGCTCGGCGATCTCGCCAAAGGCACGGCGCGGCACCTTACATCAGAAGAACTGGCGATGCTGGCGGCCTGACGCCAACTATCTCTGGTTCCATTTGCGGATGACCGGCTCGGTCAAATCGTGCTCATAGCCGAGGACGCTAAGGCTCGCAGTGTCGAGAACCAGCAGCGCGCCATCTTCGGGCGGCAGGCCGAGCCAGCGCGCCGCCAGCACCCTGAGGAAATGCGCGCTCGAGAACACCAACACGCTGCCATTGGCGACGCGAAGCTGACTGACGATCGCATCGGCGCGCGCGCCGACATCCGCGGCCATCTCGCCACCCGGGCAGCCGTCGCGAAACACGTTCCAGCCGGGGCGTTCGGCAAGAATCTGCTTCGTCGTCAGCCCCTCATAGGCACCGTAGTCCCACTCTTGCAGATCATCCTTCCTGACGCCGGAGAACCCGGCCAGGGTGCAGGTGTTGAAGGCGCGCTGCGACGGGCTCGACCAAACAGCGGAAAACGACTGGCCCTTGAGGCGGTCGGCCACGCCGCGGGCAGCGGCCTCGCCCTTTGCCGTCAACGGTATGTCGGTGCGGCCGGTGTGTTTTCCCGACGCGCTCCATTCCGTTTCGCCATGGCGAACCAGGTAGATCTCGGGAAACTGGCTGCTCATTCGCGGACCCTTCGATTCTCTTGCGCGGCCTGCACCCTAGCCGGGAAGACCCGGCCGGCACCAGCCGGGTGTGCACCTCGGTTGGCGACAAGAAGCAGGCCGCAACCGGGGCACCGGCTGCGGCCTGAACAGTCTTGGGGTCGAACGTCTCGTTCTGCTCTGCGATCAGGCGGCCTGGAGATCGCCCGACAGCGCCAGATCGGCCTCCTCGGACAATGTGCCGGCCATCGCTGCGGCGAACTTCGTCTGGTCGAGTTCGCCTTCCCAGCGCGCGACGACAACCGTCGCAACCGCGTTGCCGACGAAATTGGTCAGGGCCCGGCACTCCGACATGAAGCGGTCGACGCCGAGGATCAGCGCCATGCCGGCAACCGGCACCGTAGGCACCACCGAGAGCGTTGCGGCCAGCGTGATGAAGCCGGCGCCGGTGATGCCGGCGGCACCCTTGGAGCTCAGCATGGCGACAGCCAGCAGCAGGATCTGGTCGCCGTAGGTGAGCGGCGTGTCGGTCGCCTGGGCGATGAACAAAGCGGCCAGCGTCATGTAGATGTTGGTGCCGTCGAGGTTGAAGGAGTAGCCGGTCGGGATGACCAGGCCGACCACCGAACGGTTGCAGCCGGCGCGCTCCATCTTGGCCATCAGGCCTGGCAAGGCCGCTTCCGAGGACGAGGTGCCGAGCACCAGCAGAAGCTCTTCCTTGATATAGCGGATCAAGGCGAGGATCGAGAAGCCGTTGTACCATGCAACAGCGCCAAGCACGACCAGCACGAAGAGCAGCGACGTCAAGTAGAACGTGCCGATCAGAAAGGCGAGGTTGGCGATCGCGCCAATGCCGTATTTGCCGACGGTGAAGGCCATGGCGCCGAAAGCGCCGATGGGGGCGGCCTTCATCAGGATGGCGACGAGGCGGAAGATCGGCGAGGTCAGCGCCTGCAGGAAATCGACGACCGGGCGGCCACGCTCGCCGACCAGAGCGAGAGAAATGCCGAACAGCACCGAGAAGAACAGCACCTGCAGGATATCGCCCTGGGCAAAAGCGCCGGTGATGGTGTCGGGGATGATGTTGAGGAGGAAGCCGACGATGGTCGTGTCATGCGCCTTCTCGGTAAAGGTCGCCACCTTGGTGGGGTCGAGCGTCGCCGCATTGATGTGCATGCCGGCGCCTGGCTGGACGACGTTGGAGACGACCAGGCCGACGACCAGCGCCAGCGTCGAGAACACCAGGAAATAGATCATCGCCTTGCCGGCGACGCGGCCGACTTTTTTCAGGTCGGAGACACCGGCGATACCGGTCGTCACCGTCAGGAAGATGACCGGCGCGATCACCATCTTGACCAGCTTGATGAAGGCATCGCCGAGCGGCTTCAGCGAAGCACCGAGTTCGGGATAGAAGTGACCGAGCAGCACGCCGGCGGCGATCGCCGTCAGGACCTGCACGTAGAGATGCCGGTATAAGGGAACCTTGCCGCGCGGTTCGGCGGCAGCGAATGCTGGCTGCATGACGTCCTCCATTGGCGCCCCGATCGAAAAGCTCGACCTCCCGGGGCAATTGTTATGACCTCCGCAGCCTCGCGACTGCTGGATCGGTATTTGCAACTGTCGTGCCAGACTGCGCCGATCGGTCTATTCCTTGATTTTGTTGGGTATTTTCGAATCGGTGACCGTTTCTCACACACAGGTAGTGCGAACATCCGCATGGTCTGAATTGCCCTTTGTGCGAAATCATGCACAAATGGGCGATGCTGCAACGCGCTGCCGCTGCCTTGTCTTCGACGCCCGAGCAACTGCGCAGGCGGGCGCGCCGCGCATGGTTGCTGTTTGCGGCGGTCGCTTTTGCGATCACCGCGGCAGCACTCTACGGCGCCGGCCTCTACGGCCGCACCACCGAGGTCGCGACCCTGGCGACGCAAGGGCGCACCGATGCCAATCTGAAGGTGGCGCTGCTGCGCGCCGTGCTGGAAAGCCCGCGCGCGCTGCCCTTGCTGCTGGCGGAGGACCAGCAGGTGCATGATGCGCTGACGCAAGGCGGTGCCGCGGCGATCGACCTGCTGAACCGCAAGCTCGAAGGCCTGGTCTCCGGCACCAAGGCTTCGGTGCTCTATGTCACCGGCACCGACGGGCTGGCGATTGCGTCCAGCAACTGGCGCGAGCCGATCAGCTTCGTCGGCAACGATTACGGGTTCCGCGCCTATTTCTCCGGGGCAATGCAGAACGGAACCGCGGAATACTTCGCGCTCGGCAATGTCAGCAAGCGGCCAGGCCTCTACATCTCGCGGCGGGTCGGCAATGCTGCCGCGCCGCTCGGCGTCGTCGTCGTCAAGATGGAGTTCGACCAACTCGAGGCCGACTGGCACGAGGCGAACCGCCCGGCCTATGTCAGCGACGACCATGGCGTCGTGCTGATCACCAGCGTGCCGTCATGGCGCTTCATGACAACCGCGCCGCTGGCCGGACCGACGATTGCCGCCATCCGCGACAGCCAGCAATTCGGCGACGCGCCACTGGTGCCGTTGCCGATCACGCGCCCCGAAACCTTGAGCCCGGACGTGGCGATCGTCCATGCGATCACACCGGGCGGCAGCGACGCGGAATATTTGCGCCTCTCCACGCTGGTCCCCTCGACGCCCTGGCGGCTCGACTATCTCGTGCCGGCCGAAGCGCCGATCGCCGCCGCGGCCCGCGAGATGCGGCTTCTGGCGCTCGGCGTCGTCATCCCGCTGCTTGGGCTGGCCGCCTATCTTTTGTGGCGCCGGCAGTCAGCGCAGATGCGGATCGCCGCCGAACAGGCAGCGCGCACCGAACTCGAACGCCGTGTCGTCGAACGCACCGAGGATCTGAGCCGCGCCCGCGACCGGCTGCAGGCCGAGATAACGGGGCACCGCAGCACGGAAGCCAAGCTGCAGGTGGTGCAGCAGGAGCTGGTGCAAGCCAACCGTCTCGCCATCCTCGGCCAGGTCGCCGCCGGCGTCGCCCATGAGATCAACCAGCCGGTCGCCACCATCCGCGCCTATGCCGACAATGCCCGCGTCTTCCTCGACCGCAAGCAGACCTCGCCGGCCGTGGAAAATCTCGGCGCCATCGCAGCGCTGACCGAACGCATCGGCACCATCACCGAGGAGCTGAAGGCCTTTGCCCGCAAGGGCCGCACCGCGGCAGAACCGGTCGAACTGCGCGGCGTCATCGAGGGCGCCGTGGTGCTGCTCAGAAGCCGCTTTGCCGGCCGGCTGGAGGCGCTTGATATCGCATTGCCGCCGCCAAGCCTCAAGGTGATGGGCAACCGCGTCCGACTCGAACAGGTGCTGATCAATCTGTTCCAGAACGCGCTGGAGGCGTTGGAGGGCCGCGACGACGCCAGGGTGCAGGTTTCGGTGGAAGAGACGGCGGACGGTGTGACGGTCAGCGTGTCCGACAACGGACCCGGTATTCCGCCCGATATCCTCAAATCGCTGTTCACGCCGTTCAACACATCAAAGGAAAAGGGCCTCGGCCTCGGGCTTGTCATCTCGAAGGACATCGTCGCCGACTATGGCGGCCGTGTCGAGGTTGCGAGTGGCGACAGCGGCACCCGCTTCATCATCCATCTTTCGAGAGCAGCATGATGGAAAACGGTGCAGCACCTGTCATCCTGATCGACGACGACAGCGATCTCTTGAAAGCCACCGCGCAGACGCTGGAGCTTGCCGGGTTTTCGGTGTCGGCCTTTGCGGTGGCGGCCGAGGCGCTGGCCGGGCTCGATGCCGGTTTTGCCGGGGTGGTGGTGTCCGACATTCGCATGCCAGAGATCGACGGGCTGCAGCTTTTCGATCGCATCCTGCGTCTCGACCCTGACATTCCGGTCATCCTCGTCACCGGGCATGGCGACATCGCGGTTGCCGTCAAGGCGATCAAGGATGGCGTCTACGATTTCATCACCAAGCCGTTCGCCGCCGACCGGCTGGTGCAGAGTGTGCACCGGGCGGCGGAAAAACGGCGCCTGGTGATGGAGAACCGGGCCTTGCGCGAGGGAGCCGAGCAGGCGCAGGACGGTCTGCCACTGATCGGCCAGACGCCGGCGATGGAGCGGCTGCGCAGGACCTTGCGGCAGATCGCCGACACCGATGTCGACGTGCTGGTGACCGGCGAAACCGGCTCCGGCAAGGAGGTGGTGGCGAGCCTTCTGCATCGCTGGAGCCGCCGCGCCAAGGGCAATTTCGTAGCGCTGAATTGCGGCACGCTGCCCGAAACGGTCATCGAGAGCGAGTTGTTCGGCCATGAGGCGGGCGCCTTCACCGGGGCGCAGAAGAAGCGGATCGGCCGCATCGAGCATGCCAGCGGCGGCACGCTGTTTCTCGACGAAATCGAAAGCATGCCGCCATCGACCCAGGTGCAGATGCTGCGGGTGCTGGAAATGCGCGAGGTGACACCTCTCGGCACCAACGAATTGCGGCCGGTGGATCTGCGCGTCGTCGCCGCGGCCAAGGTCGATCTCGGCGATCCGCGCCAGCGCGGCAGCTTCCGCGAGGATCTCTATTACCGGCTCAATGTGGTGACGATCTCCATCCCGCCGCTGCGCGAGCGCCGCGACGATGTTGCCCTGCTGTTTTTCTACTTTGCCGAGCGCGCCGCCACGCGGTTCCGGCGGTCGATGCCAGCTGTGCCGGCCACCGTCCACCGCCGTCTCAGGGAGCATGACTGGCCGGGCAATGTGCGCGAGCTGGCGCATTTTGCCGAGCGTTTCGTGCTAGGGCTGGAAGAGGCAGCGCAAGCGCCGCCGCCTGCCCCGACTTCGCCGGATGGCGCCATGCCATTGCCCGAACGGCTGGACCGCTACGAGGCCGACATCATCCGCGAGACACTTGGTCGCAATGACGGCGACGTCCGGCGGACGATCGAAGCGCTGGGGATCCCGCGCAAGACCTTCTACGACAAGCTGCAGCGGCACGGCATCGTGCGCAGCGATTTCTCCAGATGATTTTGCCTGCACACGGCCCAGGAGCGCTGGAACCGTCAAGGTCTGATCCAAAAAACAGTGGCGAGTCAGCATCAGAAGGTGTTGAAGACCGTATCGGCCGCCTTCAATGAGGCGTGATCCGGTTGCGCTTGGCAAGCCTTGATGGTTTGTTGCCGGTTAGCGGAGAATGAGTGATGCAAGAACCTGCCGGTCAAGATGAGTATGGGTCGACCAGTCCGTTCGATCCGGACGATCTGCCGAACTTGAACGCGATCGGCCCAGGCATGGGTGGAGGCAACGACTTCGAGAAATACGCCGTCGCCGTGATCATCGTGTTCGGCGCGGTGATTATTGGCGGACTGATGGCAGCCGGCTTGACCCTGGGTCACCGCAACGGCTTCCTATTCGCGCTTGGCGGCGCAACCTCGGCCTGGATTTCCGGCAATGCGCTGCTGCTCGACCGGCCGCGCATCTATGCGCTGTTCGTCGGCATCGCCGCCCTGATGCTGGTTGCGTCGACCATTACGCTGGTCGTTTAGGCGGGTGCGTTCAGTAGCCTAACGCCTCGCCGGATGCGGCGCGGCTGTCGATGGCGCCGTTGTAGCGGGCGCCGCCGCCTTTTTCGATTTCCGAGAGGCTCTTGCCACCGACCAGTATGCCGGCCGCCTGGCCCCAGGTCGTATCGCCGAGATCGAGGTGATAGCCCATGCCGGCAAGCAGTCTTTCGGTATCCGGCGACAGACCAAACGGCTCGACATAGACCGTGTCGGGCAGCCACTGATGGTGGATGCGCGGCGCGTCGATCGCCTCCTGGATGTTCATGCCGTGATCGATGACGTTGATGATGGCTTCCAGCGTGATGGTGATGATGCGCGACCCGCCTGGGCTACCGATGACCATGAACGGCTTGCCGTCCTTGGCCACCACGGTCGGGCTCATCGACGACAGCGGCGTCTTCTTCGGCTGGATGGCGTTGGCTTCGCCCTGGACCAGGCCATAGAGATTAGGCACGCCCGGTTTCTGGGTGAAATCGTCCATCTCGTTGTTGAGCAGGATGCCGGTGCCGTCGGCGACGACGCCGGCACCGAAGGAGCCGTTCAGCGTGTAGGTCACCGCCACCGCATTGCCGTCATTGTCGATGATCGAATAGTGCGTCGTCTCCTTGCTCTCGCCAAAGCCCTTCGGCATCAATTCCTGCGATACGCCGGCCCGGAACGGATCGATCTTATCGCGGATGTCCTTGGCATAGTTTTTGTCCAGCAGTTTGGTCACCGGGTTGTCGACGAAGTCGGGATCGCCGAGCGCCGAATTGCGGTCGACATAGGCATGGCGCATGGCTTCGACCATGACGTGGACGGTCTCCGCCGAACCGGGGCCGAGATAGGATAGCGGGTAGAATTCCAGCACGTTGAGGATTTCGCAGATGATGACGCCGCCTGAACTGGGTGGCGGCGAGGAGGTGATCTCGTAGCCGCGGTAGTTGCAGGTGATCGGCTTGAGTTCACGGACTGCGTAATTCTCGAAATCGGCCTTGGCCAGAATGCCACCCTTGGCGCCACTCGCCTTGACGATGGCGTCCGCGATCGGGCCCTTGTAGAAGGCGTCCGCGCCTTGCTGCGAAATGGCCGAGAGCGAGGTGGCCAGATCGGTCTGGATGAGGTGTTCCCCCACGGCGTACGGTTTGCCGTCCGGCTTCAGGAAAATGGCGGCTGCCGCGGGATCCTTTGCCAATCGCTTGGCGCCGCTCTCCAGGGAGGCAACATCGCCCTGCTCCAACGCGAAGCCGTCCTTTGCATAGCGGATGGCTGGCGCCATCAGGTCCTGTCTGGACAAGGTGCCGTATCTCTCCCGCGCCATCTCGAAACCAGCCACCGAGCCCGGCACGCCGACGGCGAGATAGCCGTCGAGGCTGGCGCCCTTCACCGGCTTGCCGTCCTTGTCGAGATACATGGTCTTAGTCGCGGCCAGCGGCGCGCGCTCGCGGAAATCGAGGAAGGTCGATTTGCCGTCCTTGAAGCGGATGGTCATGAAGCCGCCGCCGCCGATATTGCCGGCATTGGGATAGACGACAGCCAGCGCGTAGCCGACGGCGACCGCGGCATCGACAGCGTTGCCGCCCTTCTTCAGCACCTCGACGCCGACTTCCGAGGCCAGGTGCTGAGCGGTTACCACCATGCCATGCTCGCCCTTCGCCGGCTGCGGCCAGGCGGCATAGGTGGCTACGGATGGTGTCAGCGCTATTGCGAGCGAAAGGGTGACGCCAATCAGCGTCCGGCGGGTCAAGGGCATGGCGGTGCTCCAAGTGCAGTGTGCCTAGAAGAGCTACTTGGAGCGGCTGAGTCCATCATCAATATGAGCGAACACATATTGGTGTTCGCCTGCTGGCCGAGGCCAGCCAATCTCCCCCTCGTGGGCAGGGGAATCGCATATGGGGATTTTGGGCTTGAAGTTGGTTTGAGAAGGGATTCTTTGGGAAGGCAGTCTTAGCGAAGGAGCGACTGCCATTTCCAGCCTTGAGAGCTATTTCGGCGCGGTGCCAGATCCGCGCGCAGCCAACGCCACGCACCGGCTTGGCGACCTGATCGTGATGATGATCGCGGCAAGCCTGTGTGGCGCGACCAACGCGACGGAGTTTTCGTTGTTCGCGCAAGAGCGCAAGC
>NZ_JBFUEK010000019.1:0-69407 GCF_056404235.1 Mesorhizobium sp. P2_E10 | reverse complement strand
CGTCCAGCCAATCCTTAGAAACATCAACTCCACAAATGATCTTGTTCACGGTAACCTGCCTTGTGCGTACGGTTGGAACCAAGCGACTGTTCGGTCGTGCGTGACGAAGGCGAAGATCCCAAGCTCTCCCGCGGCTGTAACCTCAGGTGGTACGGGCGACTTCACCAAGCCAAGGTCCGGGCGGCCGCCCGGACCTTGGCTCAACCGCTTCAATCCCACGAAATCTCTCTCGTGCAGATACAAGGTGGCGCTGCGAAGCCGAGACGGAGAGGGGGTCTGCGCCCTACGAAAAGGGCCCCTCTCCGACCGCTTCGCGGCCACCTCTCCCCGCCTCTGGCGGGGGCGAGGAAACTCCTCCCCTTGCGCACAGCCCGCTTGGCGTTTAGCAAGGCCGCGGTTTCTCCAAACGATGTTGGGACGGTTCTGATGGCTTCGAAAAATCTTCTCCTGCTCGCCGGCGACGGCATCGGCCCCGAGGCGATGGCCGAGGTGAAGAAGCTGATATCAGCCATGAACGCCAAGCTCGGCAGCGGCTTTGCCACCGACGAAGGGCAGGTCGGCGGCTGCGCCTACGATGCGCATGGCGCGGCGATTTCCGATGCCGACATGGAAAAGGCGATGGTCGCCGATGCGGTGCTGTTCGGCGCCGTCGGCGGGCCGAAATGGGATGCGGTGCCTTACGAGGTGCGCCCCGAAGCCGGGCTGTTGCGGCTGCGCAAGGACATGGAGCTGTTCGCCAACCTGCGTCCGGCCATCTGCTATCCGGCGCTGGCGGCGTCGTCCTCGCTCAAGCAGGACGTGGTCGAGGGGCTCGACATCTTGATCGTGCGCGAGCTGACCGGTGGCGTTTATTTCGGCGAGCCGAAGCAGATCATCGATCTTGGCAACGGCCAGAAGCGCGGCATCGACACGCAGGTCTATGACACGTTCGAGATCGAGCGCATTTCCGGCGTCGCCTTCGAGCTCGCGCGGACACGCCGCAACCATGTGACCTCAATGGAAAAGCGCAACGTGATGAAATCCGGCGTGCTGTGGAACGAGGTCGTCACCCAGACCCACAAGGCTAGGTATGCCGACGTCAAGCTCGACCACATGTTGGCCGATGCCGGTGGCATGCAGCTGGTGCGCTGGCCAAAACAGTTCGACGTCATCGTCACCGACAATCTGTTCGGCGACATGCTGTCCGACATCGCCGCCATGCTGACCGGATCGATCGGCATGCTGCCGTCGGCGTCGCTCGGCGCGCCTGATGTGAGGACCAAGAAGCGCAAGGCGCTCTACGAGCCGGTGCACGGCTCGGCGCCGGACATCGCCGGAAAGGGCATCGCCAACCCGATCGCCATGATCGCCTCCTTCGCCATGTGCATGCGCTATTCCTTCGGGATGGTTGATGAGGCCGACAAGCTCGAAGCGGCCATCGCCGCCGTGCTCGATCAGGGCTTGCGCACCAAGGATATTTTGTCCGAGGGCATGACCGAGGTCGGCACCGTTGCCATGGGCGATGCGATCATCGCCAAGTTCCTGGGGTGATCAGAGGGCGGTCGAGATCCCGCTCGCACGCTAAAACGGTAACATCGGTTCGATCACGCGCCATTCGAAGCCGGTAAGTTCATATCTGCTCATGCGCAGCCTGAACCAGATTCCTCGATCGGAAAACCGACCCCATCGGAGACGCTTGCTTATTGGCCCACTTTTTCGGTCTGCCTTGTTTTTCGGCGTATGCGGCCCAAGGTGTCCAAAACTCTCAAGCGCTTCAACGGGACGCCATCATACTCTGTAAGAGAACGGCGGCCGTTGCGATCTACAACGGTCAGCACCGCACGGCGCCTGCCTCCTTTAGAGCGGGATGAATCTAGGTTGGCGCATAGCCTGCCTCTGTGAAGTAATTTCTGCATTCGGTTGAAGAGACGGTGCCGAGGATTTGGCCGATGGCGTCACAGACGGTTTCGACGGTACGCTTGGCAGCCTTACGGAGCCAATGCTTTAGCTTTGCAAAGAGCTTCTCGATGGGGTTCAGGTCAGGCGAGTATTTGGGCAGCAAGAACAGCCTGGCGCCGGCCGAGCGGATGGCGCGGCGCACGGCCTTGCCTTTATGCGAGCCGAGATTGTCCATGATGACGATGTCGCCGGGTTCGAGGGTGGGGACGAGAACCTTGTCGACATAGAGCTGGAAACGCTCGCCGTTGATCGGCCCGTCGATCAGCCACGGTGCTTCGACGCGGTCGTGGCGCAGTGCCGCCAAGAAGGTCATGGTCTTCCAATGGCCGTGCGGCACCTTGGCTTTGATTCTCTCGCCGCGCGGCGCCCATCCCCTGAGTGGCGCCATGTTGGTTTTGGTCCATGTCTCGTCGATGAACACCAGGCGGGAAGGATCGATCCGGTCCTGATACTTTGCCCACTGTGCTCGCCTGCGTGACACATCCGGTCGATCCTGCTCAGCCGCGATCAGCGTCTTTTTTTGTGACTGAGTTTCTCGGCGTGGACGAACTCCCACACCGAGCGGTAATCGACCTTCAGGCCGCGCTCGCCAAGTTCGACCACAAGACCGCGCAACGTAAAATCCGCAGCTCGGCAGCGCAGCAGCAGCCAGTCCCGATGCTCACCGGCAATCTTCTTCGGCCGGTGCCCACCCATCTTGCCGGGCGCAAGGCTACTCGTGTCGCGCAACCGCTGCACCCACCTGATGACGGTGCTGATACCAACCCCATAGCGTGCCGAGGCCTGCCGTCGCGACAGCCCCTCCCGCTCAACCGACGCAACAACCCGTTCGCGAAGATCCATCGAGTAAGGCTTGCCCATCCATCCTGACCTCCTTGTCTCAGCAAGAAGGTTGAATCAGATTTGCACGCCTAAGGGAATCCTCGCCGATTCAGCCTCAATTCATCCCGCTCTAGCATCAAACGTGGCTAAGAAGCTCTGGAAGTCAGTCCCATCTGCGCCGTTTTGCAGAATAGGGGAAAGGCTTGCCCGAATATGACCGCAGCACTTTTCAATTGGTGTGAAGGGCGCCCTCTAATAATACTCCCATGCAGGAAGTCGATCTCGATTACTCCACCAGGGCTGGTCGCAGCCTCTTCAAACACCTCAGTTGAGCAGTAGCCGACAACAAAGCCCAACCCACTTGCCATTGAGTCGGCGAAGTTGTGAGCGATTGCGCAAAGGCGTTCATGCTTCATGCTCGGAGGATAGCAACCTCATCGTCTGCTTTCCACCCATACGATCGTTCTGCATTCATGAGTTCACGGCCTAGAACAAACAGTGGCGACTCGCCGCTAAACCCTGACCCCTGCCGGCACCGGTCCCCATTGGTTTTCCTTGGCCTGCGTCGGGATCAGCGCGAAGACCATGATGATCAGGCTGCCGATGGTCGGGATCAAGACCAGCAGACAGAGCCATCCCGGCAGGCCGATGTCGTGCAGGCGGCGAACGGCCATGCCGAGGCTGGGCAGGAATGTCGCCAGCAGGAAGGTGCCGCAAAGGCCAACGGTTACCGCTGCCGACATGTCGCTGTCGAAATTGCCCATTTTGGCGTCGAGGAACAGTCCAAGGCCACCGACGATGAGCAGAGAAACCACCCAGAACAGGAAATAGCTCCAATATTCCTTGCGGCGGGCCCGGCCTCCGAAATTGAAGTAGTTCTGCGTCAGGGCGTGCCAGAAATAGCCCCACAGATCGGTGGGTTCGCCGGGCACGTTTTCGGCGGCACGGCCGAAATGCTGTGGCCCCGCGGGCGCGCTGCCTGCCTGGCGCGGTGGGGCACTCGCTGCGGCAGCAGCGCTGTCGGTCGGATTCTGGGCGCCGATCGAGAAAATGTCGCGCGCCTGGCCGCCGCCGGGCTGGAACTCGACGGCGGTGCCCTTGGCCATCGACACCTCGCGGCGCAGGCTCTCCCGCGTGAAAGTGTAGCGGTTGCCGTCGGCGCCGGTGATGAAACCGAAGCCTTGCGCCTCGTCATAGTGAAGAACTTCGCCGCGCATCCGCTCACCCCAGTGTTCGCGCTCCAGACTGTTCAAAGTTCTGGCATATCGCAAGGGGGCATACGCCAGCGGCGGAAATCAGGCCGGCCGGTTCTTCGACTTCTTGTGTTTCGGCGGTCCGGCCTTGTCGAATTTCGGCTTGCCCGCTTTCGGAGCCCAGGGCTTTGCCTCGAATGCCGGGCGCTGATCGCCCGCCGCTGGCGCCCGCTTCTCGAATTTGCGCTTCGGCGCGTTCGGGTCGAACGTCCCCTTGCCGCGATGCGGCTTCTTGTCCGGATTTGGCGGCTGGTAGCCGGCGCGCGACAGATCGGGCGTGCCGTCCAGCCGCTTCACCGCGATGTTGTTCTGCAATTTGCGGTCGGGGCCGATGGCGGCGAGGAAACGGTCGGCCCAGTCGGCCGAAATCTGCACGAAGGTTTCCTCAGGCTGCATCTTGATGGCGCCGATCTCGCGCTTGGTGATGCCGCCGGTGCGGCACAGCATCGGGATCAGCCAGCGCGGCTCGGCATTTTGCCGCCGCCCCACCGACACCGAAAACCAGACGCTGTCGCCGAAATCATCGCGGCGGCTTGGCGCCTCGTCGCGGCGCGCGAAGTTTTCGCCCGCCGGTCTTTCACGAGAGGGCGTGAACGGCGCGATTTCCATGAGATCCTCGGGCGCCGAACGGCTGGCGCGGCATTGGCGCACGAAGGCGGCCGCCACCTGTTCGGCGCCGTGCCGGGCGAGCAGCGCGTCGATGAAGCCGCGCTCGTCATCCTTTACCGGCTCGTCGAAAGCTGGATCGGCGAGAATGCGTTCATCGTCGCGGCGGATGACGTCGTCGGCCGAGGGCGGGCTCGCCCATGTCGCCTTGAGGCCGGCGTTCTGCAGCAGCCTTTCGGTGCGCTTGCGGGCATTGTTGGGCACGATCAGCGCGCTGACGCCCTTGCGCCCGGCGCGTCCGGTGCGCCCACTGCGGTGCAGCAGCGTTTCCGGGTTGGTCGGCAAATCGGCGTGGATCACCAGTTCGAGGTTGGGCAGGTCGATGCCGCGTGCCGCCACGTCAGTTGCGATGCAGACTTTGGCACGGCCGTCGCGCATCGCCTGCAGCGCATGGCTGCGCTCGTTCTGGCTGAGCTCGCCGGAAAGCGCCACGACGGAAAAATTGCGGTTGTTGAAACGCGCGGTGAGGTGGTTCACCGCGGCGCGGGTGTTGCAGAACACCAGCGCGTTCTTGGCCTCGTAATAGCGCAGCACGTTGATGATGGCGTTCTCGCGGTCGGCCTGGGCGACGCTCAGCGCCCGGTATTCGATGTCGAGATGCTGCTTTTCCTCACCCGCGGCCGAGATGCGCACCGCGTCGCGCTGGTAGCCCTTGGCCAGCGTGGCGATGGAGCGCGGCACGGTGGCCGAGAACATCAGCGTGCGGCGGGCGGCTGGTGCCGCGTCGAGAATGAATTCCAGATCCTCGCGAAAGCCGAGATCGAGCATCTCGTCGGCCTCGTCGAGCACCACGGCCTTCAGCGCCGACATGTCGAGCGAGTGCCGGGTGATGTGGTCGCGCAGCCGGCCGGGGGTGCCGACGACGATATGGGCGCCGCGCTCCAGCGCCCGCTTTTCGGTGCGCATGTCCATGCCGCCGACGCAGGAGGCCACCGTGGCGCCGGTCAGTTCGTAAAGCCATTCCAGCTCGCGGGTCACCTGCAGCGCCAGTTCGCGCGTCGGCGCCACCGCCAGCGCCAGCGGCGCCGAAGCATGGGCAAAGCGCTCGGTATCGCCCAAAAGGGTCGGCGCCAGCGCCAGGCCGAAGGCGACGGTCTTGCCGGAGCCGGTCTGCGCCGAGACCAGCGCATCGGCCTGGCCGAGCTCCAGCACGGCCTTTTGCACCGCCGTCAGCTCGGAATAGCCGCGTTTTTCCAGCGCTTTTGCCAGCGCCGGGACAATAGCTTCGAAGTTGGACATCTCACTCTTTCGGAATTCGGGGTCTGCGCTCGTCAGGGAGCGCGTGCCGGGGCTGGCGCAGCGCCAGCCAAACAATCTTGGCCGTTCGTACTTCCTGCCGCCTCTCTTGTACAGGGCAAGCCGTGGCGTGCCTCCCTTCTCCCACAAGGGGAGAAGGAAGGACCAGGCCCTGCCGCCAATTGACTCTTGACGCAAACCGCGTAAAAGCCGGCACCGAACAGGACAGTTTTCGATGCGCGGCCTTTTGATGGCGTTTCTTGCATTCGATTTCCCTGGCCACAATGCAAATCATTGGGCCGGGCGCGTCGGCGCGTCTCCCCGTTCCAGCAAAACCATGGCCAAAACGACCACTAAAACGGTCTGATTCCCTTGGCCTAACCACCCTCTCCCGGGTCCGGCCCGGGGGTTGAAACCCGCATCGGCCGGCGGGTTTTCTCCAAAAACCGAGCGGAGAGGGACAGGAGATCATTATGAGTTTCAAGGTTGCGATCGTCGGCGCCACGGGCAATGTGGGCCGGGAAATGCTCAACATACTGGAAGAGCGCGGCTTTCCGGTAAGCGAAGTGGTGGCACTGGCCTCGCGGCGCAGCCAGGGCACGGAAGTGTCGTTCGGCGACCGTACGCTGAAGGTCAGGACGCTCGACCAGTATGATTTTTCCGACACCGACATCTGCATCATGTCGGCCGGCAGCGCTGTTTCCAAGGAATGGTCGCCGAAGATCGGCAAGCAGGGCTGCGTCGTCATCGATAATTCGTCGGCCTTCCGCTACGACCAGGACGTGCCGCTGATCGTGCCGGAAGTGAACCCGGACGCGATCTCGCTTTTCACCCGCAAGAACATCATCGCCAACCCGAACTGCTCGACGGCGCAGTTGGTCGTGGCGCTGAAGCCGCTGCACGACTTCGCCACCATCAAGCGCGTCGTCGTCGCCACCTACCAGTCGGTGTCGGGCGCCGGCAAGGAAGGCATGGACGAGCTGTTCACGCAGACGCGGGCCGTGTTCGTCGCCGACCAGGTCGACGTCAAGAAGTTCACCAAGCGCATCGCCTTCAACGTCATCCCACATATCGACGTCTTCCTCGACGACGGCTTCACCAAGGAAGAGTGGAAGATGGTCGCCGAGACCAAGAAGATGCTCGACCCGAAGATCAAGCTGACGGCGACCTGCGTGCGCGTGCCGGTGTTCATCGGCCATTCGGAAGCGGTCAACATCGAGTTCGAAAAGCCGATCACCGCCGACGAGGCGCGCGACATCCTGCGCGAAGCGCCGGGTTGCCAGGTCTTGGACAAGCGCGAGGACGGCGGCTACATCACGCCGTTGGAATCGGCGGGCGAAGACGCCACCTTCATCTCGCGCATCCGCGAGGATTCGACCATCGACAACGGCCTGTCGATGTGGATCGTGTCCGACAATCTGCGCAAGGGCGCGGCGCTGAACGCGGTGCAGATCGCCGAGCTTCTGGTCGAGCGCGGCCTGATCCAGCCGAAGAAGAAGGCGGCTTAATCTCGCTCACGGGCCGTATCGCCGCTGCCGCGGCGGGCCCTGCGCGGGCGCGCCGGAAAGTCGGCGGCCCGCAGTCGCGGGCTCGGCCTTTGGCCGGTAGCTCTCTTCTCCCCGTCGCTATACGGGGAGAAGATGCCGGTAGGCAGATGAGGGGCAGCGCTGACGCTTCAAGTAGGCCGGCTCTCTTCCGCCAAACTTTCCAGTATCACTATTGCCTCCTCCGCCCGGCCCGCCGGCACGAACAGATGATCGTGATAAAAAGCCGAGACCGGATTGACGCCCATGTCGGCGGTGGCCAGCCGGGTGGTGATGGCGGCGAGGAAGCCGACTGCTTCCAGCGACGAATGGATGTTCAGCGTGATCATGCGGCTTCGGAATACGCCTTCCAGGCCGGCGGCCTTCGCCTCGTCCTCAAGCACAATCAGCGTCGTGCCTTCGCGTTCGCGAAACACCATCACCGGCTCGAGGGTTTCAGGGGCGGATGTACCGGGCGCCAGGGTGACGAAGACGTGGACGCCGGGCAGCAATTTCGGCGTCATCGATGCCAGCAGTTTTTTCAGATCGGTCTCGCCGGCCATCGTTTGCTTCCGTATGTTTTCGTGATCGGGCAGCCCTCGCGTTGAGTCGACCTGCAAGCTTCGATAGCGCGCACAGCTCCACCCGGCAAGACGACATCGCCATGTCGTTGGCGGCTGAGCTTGCGCGCCTTGTCCGTCGCACAATAGACAGCGTCAGGATCACTGTCGGTCCGCCGAGGGTTTTAGATGATCGTTCGCCCGCGCCCGGGATTCCTGCATTTGTTCTTCATCATGCGCGGCTCTGTGGTGCCACGCATCCTGCCGCAAATCTTCGGCTTCGGCCTCTATGGCGCGCTGGTGGTGCTGGCGGTCAGGGCCTCGAGGCTCGACTTCGGCAATGCTGGCACCGCGCCCTTCGCCCTGCTCGGCGTGGCGCTGTCGATCTATCTCGGCTTTCGCAACAACGCCGCCTATGACCGCTGGTGGGAGGCGCGCAAGCTGTGGGGCCAGCTGGTCTTCGACATCCGTAACCTGGCGCGCGCCTCAACCGGGCTGATCGAAGACCGCACCGAGCTGCGCGGCCTGTTGATGGAGGCGATTGCCTTCTGTCACTTTTTGCGCGGCCTGCTCAGGCGTGTCGATGCCACGGCCGAGGCACGCACCTTCATCGGCGACGAGGTCGAAGATGCCGCCAAGGCGGCCAACGCGCCTGATGCCATGGTGCGGTGCATGGGCGGGCGTATTGCAGCACTGCGCAAAGCCGGCGCCATCGACACGATCGGCTACCGCATCCTCGACGAGCGGCTGTCGGAAATCGCCGCCGCGCAAGCCGGCTGCGAGCGCATCATGGGAACGCCCCTGCCCTTTGCGTACACGCTGCTCCTGCAGCGCACCGCCTACATCTTCTGCCTGCTTTTGCCATTCGGGCTGGCCTCGGCCGCCGGCTGGGCGACGCCGCTGTTCACGGCGCTGATCGCCTACACTTTCTTCGGTCTCGACGCGCTGTCGGAAGAACTCGAGGATCCGTTCGGCACCGAGGCCAACGATCTGGCGCTCGACGGTCTCTGCCGCGTCTGCGAAATCTCGGTGTTCGAGGCGTTGGGCGAGACGCCGCCGAAGATGATTGCGGCGGAGAAGTTTTATTTTTCGTAGGTCTTCGCGAGGCCGATAGGCAGTGAACGTTGATGCTTCGGTGGTCAGCAAACCTTCGAGAATAGCTGGAACATCCCTCCCTTCGTCATCCTAGGGCGAAGCAAGGAGCGAAGCGACGTGGCGCAGACCCTAGGATCCATGCCGTGATGCCTGTGGTACGAAGACGGACCACAAGCGAGCACTCTTCTTCGCAGCGAATGGACGCTTCCTTCTCGACCGCTGTGTTCTTCGCCTGATGTCGCGGCATGGATCCTAGGGTCAAGCCCGAGGATGACGAAGGCGCGGTGGCTGGCTGCCCACTTTCGCCCCTGCTGTGGAGGGACCACCGCCAAAAAGAATCCTGACCCTGTCGGATCATCGCCCCGTGCCCCGTCCTTGGTTCAATCCTGGCAAAAACTGCCAGTGCCCGAACCAACGGAGGAACACCAATGAGCATTTCCCAAACCTCGCCCATCTCATCAGGCGCCCTGTGGACCGGCCGCGGGCTCAGCGCCATCATCGTGCTGTTCATGATCTTCGACGGCGTCATCAAATTGCCGCCGCTCGACATCGTCACCCAGTCCATGGTGCCGCTCGGCTGGCCGGCCGACGCAAACGTTGCGCGCCTGCTCGGCATCATCGGCCTGGTCTCGACGGCGCTCTATGCGCTGCCGCGCACCGCGGTGCTCGGCGCCATCCTGCTCACCGCCTATATGGGCGGCGCCATCGCCACCAATGTGCGCGTCGACAACCCGCTGTTTTCGCACACGCTGTTCGGCGTCTATCTTGGCATCATCCTGTGGGGCGGCCTGTATCTCAGGGACCCCCGGCTGCGTGCCCTCGTTCCGTTCACCCGATAAGCGCACACAACGAGAAAAAGAATGCTCACCACCATCATCGTCATCCTGGTTGTGCTGATCGCCGCCGTGCTCATCTATGCCGCGACACGGCCGGATGATTTCGTCGTCAGCCGCTCGGCCAGCATCAATGCGTTGCCCGAGGCGATCTTTCCTGAGATCAACGATTTCAGGCGCTGGAGCGTTTGGTCGCCTTACGAGAAACTCGACCCGGAGATGAAGCGCACTTTCTCCGACGCCGACAGCGGCAAGGGCGCCGCCTATGCCTGGCACAGCGGCGGCAAGGCCGGCATCGGCCGCATGGAAATCACCGGTTCGGTGCCGTCTTCGCTGATTGCTCTGAAGCTCGACTTCGAGAAGCCGTTCAAGGCCAACAACACCGTCGAGTTCACCTTGAAGCCGGCCGGCAACGCAACCACCGTCACTTGGGCCATGCGCGGCCGCTATCCGTTCATGGCCAAGCTGATCGGCGTGTTCATGAACTTCGACAGGCTGGTCGGCAAGGATTTCGAGACCGGTCTCGCCAATCTGAAGCAGGCCGCCGAAAAGTAGGGAGATTTGTTTCGTCGTTGCCCAAGCGGATCAAATTGTGCATTCGCGCGTTGTCGATCCAATGTGGGTGAAAAGTTTGCCCCTTGGGAGAGGAACGACGATGAAAAAGATCATGCTTTTGATGGCGTTGCTGGTGCCGCTCGGCGCCTGCTCGCAAACGGAAAAGGGTGCGGCGGTCGGCGGCCTGGGTGGCGCGGCCATAGGCGCTGCGGTGGCCAATGATCCGGTGGAGGGTGCAGTCGTTGGTGGTGCTGTCGGCGCCGTCGCCGGCGCGCTGATCGGCCGGGCCAACGAACCGGACCGCTGCCGCTACCGCGACCGCTACGGACGTACCTATATCGCCCGCTGTCCCGACGGCTATTGATCGGACGATACAACAAAAAACGGCGGGCACAGGCCCGCCGTTTTCATGAAAGATGGAAGTCGAATTACTCGGCTGTGGCCGCTTCCGCCTCGGCCGGTGCGGCTGCCGCGGCAGCAACAGCGGCGGCGGCATCTTCCTGCGCCTTCTTCAGCAGGGCAGAGCGCTCCTGCGCCTTCTTGCCCGGCTCGGCCTTCTTCGGGTTGGAGCGGGCGTCGCGCTTGGCAATGCCGGCTTCGTCGAGGAAGCGCAGCACGCGGTCGGTCGGCTGGGCGCCGTGCGACAGCCAATGCTTGACGCGGTCGGCGTCAACCTTGACGCGCTCGCCGTCCTTGGGCAGCAGCGGGTTCCACGAGCCGAGCGACTCGATGAACCGGCCGTCGCGCGGCGAACGGGCGTCGGCGACGACGACGTGGTAGTAAGGACGCTTCTTCGAGCCCGCACGGGCCAGTCTGATTTTCAACGGCATTTCTGTTTCTCCTAACAATTCTGATTTCGTTGGTTGGTTGTGGCTGTTTTATTAGCCGGCTTTCGTCACGCCGTTGGAGGCGGCGATCTGTTCGTGATGTCGGATCACTTCGCGGACGACGAAGTTGAGGAATTTTTCCGCGAAATCCGGGTCGAGATGGGCATCCTTCGCCAGCTGGCGAAGACGGGCTATCTGCTGCTGCTCGCGCGCAGGGTCGGCCGGCGGCAGACCATGCGTCGCCTTCAGCACGCCGACCGCCTTGGTGCAGCGGAAGCGCTCGGCCAGCATATGGATGAGGGCCGCGTCGATGTTGTCGATCGAGGCGCGGTAGTCGGCCAGGATGGTGCGTGCGTCGGCCATGTCTTTTTCTTCGTTCATGACGCCCTCACTTCTTCTTGCCGAGACCGGGCAGACCGCCGCCGCCGAGGCCGGGAAGACCCGGAAGCTTCATGCCACCCGGCAGACCGGGCAAGCCACCGCCGGGAAGGCCGCCAGGCAAGCCCTTCATGCCACCGAGGCCGGGCACCTGCTTCTGCAAGGCTTCGAGCTGCTTGGGGTCCATCTTCGACAAATCGGGCATGCCGCCGCCCATACCACCGGGCATCATGCCGCCAAGACCCATCTTGGAGGCGAGGCCGCCCATCATGCCGCGCATGAGGCCGCCGCCTTTGCCCTTGCCGCCCATCGCCTTCATCATGTCGGCCATGCCGCGATGCATTTTCAGAAGCTTGTTGATTTCGGCCGCATCGGTGCCGGAGCCGGCGGCGATGCGCTTCTTGCGCGAATGTTTCAGCAGGTCCGGGTTGGCGCGCTCGGCCTTGGTCATCGACGAGATGATGGCGAGCTGGCGGCCGAACATCTTGTCGTCGAGGCCGGCGGCGGCCATCTGGTCCTTCATCTTGCCCATGCCGGGCATCATGCCCATGATGCCGCCCATGCCGCCCATTTTCGACATCTGCTGAAGCTGGTCGGCGAGGTCGTTCAAATCGAACTTGCCCGACTGCATCTTCTTGGCCATCGCCGCCGCTTGTTCGGCGTCGATGTTTTCGGCGGCCTTTTCGACCAGCGAGACGATGTCGCCCATGCCGAGAATGCGGTCGGCGATGCGCTTGGGGTGGAATTCCTCCAGCCCGTCCATCTTTTCGCCGGTACCGATGAGCTTGATCGGCTTGCCGGTGACGGCGCGCATCGAAAGGGCTGCACCGCCGCGGCCGTCGCCGTCCATGCGGGTCAGCACCAGGCCGGTGATGCCGACGCGCTCGTCAAAGCTTTTCGCCAGGTTGACGGCGTCCTGGCCGGTCAGCGAATCGGCGACCAGCAGGATTTCGTGCGGGCTCGACACCTTCTTGATGTCGGCCATCTCGACCATCAGCGGCTCGTCGATATGGGTGCGGCCGGCAGTGTCGAGGATGACGATGTCATGGCCGCCGAGCTTGGCTGCCTGCACGGCGCGCCTGGCGATGTCGACCGGGTTCTGACCGGCAATGATCGGCAGCGTCGCGACCTTGATCTGTTCGCCGAGCTGGCGAAGCTGCTCTTGCGCGGCCGGACGCCGGGTGTCGAGCGAGGCCATCAGAACCTTCTTGTTCTGACGCTCGGAAAGGCGCTTGGCGATCTTGGCCGATGTCGTCGTCTTGCCCGAGCCCTGCAGGCCGACCATCATGATGACGACCGGGGCCGGCGCGTTGAGGTCGATGGCGACGCCTTCGGAGCCGAGCATGTCGACCAGCTCGTCATGGACGATCTTGACGACCATCTGTCCCGGCTTGATCGACTTGACCACGGCGGCGCCGACGGCCTTTTCGCGCACCTTGTCGGTGAAGGAACGCACCACTTCCAGCGCCACGTCGGCTTCCAGCAGCGCGCGGCGCACCTCGCGCAGCGCCGCCGAGACATCGGCCTCCGACAGCGCACCGCGGCCGGTCAGGCCGTTCAGGATGGAGCCAAGGCGCTCCTGAAGGGATTCAAACATTCTTTTTCCTTTTCTCAGGCACCCGGATGGTGCCCGAGAGGTAATGCGTTCGCGCCAAGTGTCCAAACAAAAGAGCTTGTCCAAACAAAGCCCGGGCAAACACAAAGCCAAAAAGCACCCGGGGGCGCTCAGCGCTGCCGGGTGTTGGCCTCCAGGATCGATTTACAGCACTTCACCTCAAAGAGGTTTCGGCGTCCTGGTCGGCTTGCTCGGAGGAATACTCGTCGCGGATTTCGCGGGCTGTAGACAGGAAATCGGCCGCGGAGTCAAGGTCTGGGCGGGATGCGGCTCATGGCAGCACTTCCCCATCCAGGATCCTCGCGTAGAGATCGAGATAGCCCTTGGCGGTTTTGGCGATCGGAAACCGATCGGCGGCCGAGTCGCGGCAGCGTTGCGGGGAAAGCCCGGCAACCGCATCGAGAGCGGCGGCGAAGTCCGCGTCGGTGTCGAACAGCAGCCCGGTGTCGCCATCGACGATCTCGGGCAAGGCGCCGCGCGGCGTGCTCAGCACCGGCGTTCCGCACAGCATGGCCTCGACCGGCGCCATGCCGAACGGCTCTTCCCAGGCGATCGGATTGAGAAAGGCTTTTGCCTCACCCAGCAGACGCAGCTTTTCGTCGCCATCGACGGTGCCGTGGAAACGATAGCGTGACCCCAGACTCTTGAAGAACACACCGTCGCGCCGGACCTGGCTGCGCGTCAGCAGTGTCCAGCGCGCCCCGCCGGCGATGTCGAGGCGGAAATGGAATTTCCTGGCGAGGTCGACGGCACGATTGAGGTTCTTGCCGGCGCGCGCGATGCCGGCGAGAAACAGCAGGCGGTCATTCTTCGAGCTGGCCAGCCGATAGGAATCGGCGGGAAAGCCGTTGTAGACGAACGTCTTCCGGCCGTGATTGCGCGCATGGCTGGCGCTGACGAAATTCCAGTTTTTCTGCCGCCTGGGTTCGCCCGGCAAATAGCCATGCTCGGTGTTGAGGGTCGGAAACGGAACCTCGACGTACCAGCCGTTGAAATGGACGATGTCGGTATCCATCGGAATGGCCGCCCGGCATTGCGCTTCCGACGATACGCCGCGTACCTCGCAAAGCGGATGGCTTGAGCCGGCGCCGGCAATCAACACGACATGGTGGCCGGCGCGAACCAGTTCGCTCGCCAGCCAATCGACCTGGCGCTCAGTGCCGCCATAGCCCCTGGCAGGCAGCACACCCGAAGCGACCAGGGTGATGCGCATCAGCCTGGTCCGCCGGTGCGCGAAATGTCGGGTTCGACCTTCAGCGGCGAGCGCGGGTGCAGCAGCAGCAGGATCGTCAACAGGCTGCTGACGATGCCGATCATCGCGATGAGGACCGCATTCGTCGTCGTCCAGCCGGCGCCTTCGAGCGGCTTGGCGTTGAACAAAGCGAAGGAATTGTAGCTTTCCTGGTGCGAAATCAGCAGGAAGCCGGTCAGATTGTTGCCAAGATGGGCGCCGAAGCCGGCGCCGAGGTTGCCGGAGATATAGACCAGAAGCGTCAAGAGCAGTGCGAAGGCGGCGATCGAGGCCAGCACGCTGGCGTTGATGGCGGCGGTCGAACTCGTGCTCCAGTGCAATGCGGTGAACAGCATCGCCGGCAGCAGCGCCCAGATGAGGGGGCTAGCGAAACGGCTTGCCAGGCCTCTGAGCAGATAGCCGCGGAAAAGCGCCTCCTCGGACGATGTCTGCAGCAAGGTAAGCGCTACGATCGGGATCAGGTACAACAGCCAGGACGACAGGCTGATTGCGCCGCGCGCGATCCCGGGCTGCAACCAATAGAGCAGGATTTCGGAAAACAGCGAGGTGATCAGCACCGCGGCCAGGCCTTTCAGGAAGCCGTTGCGCGAAACTCGGCGGCTGGCACCGATCAGCGCCGCCAGTGGCTCGCCATGGACCCAGCGCATCGCCGCCCACAGGCCGAGCCAGATGCCGGCGAACGAGCTCAGCGCAACGAGAATGCCGGGGGGCGATGCCAGAAAATTCTGCACCGGCTGGATGCCGACCGAGCCGCCGGTCGAGGCCATCCAGACAACAAAGGCATAGGTGCCGCCAAACACCACGACCACGGTGACTGCCAACCAGAAGACGACGACGATCACCGTTCCGAGCAGCAGGCGCGGCAAGGTCGTCTTGTCGTTCGGCGAACGCCGGTAGCGCTCGAAGGCGGCATTGTCGATGATCACGCGGGTCCCCTTGCCGAACGCTTTCGGGTCGCATGATCTATGGGATCGGGGCCTCGCGCGCAATCATCCTCGTAGGTCTCATGCGCGCGGGCCAAAATGGGGCGGGGGCCGCCTGCGCCGGCGGCCGCCCGTTTGAGCGGTTCCGCGTCAGCGCACGACGTACATGATGCGGCGTGTCTGCGGGTCAACCAGGGCCGGCTGGCCGTTCACATAGACATAGCGGTAGTTGTAGTCGGGGATTTCGCGCAGTTCGACGGTGTCAGGCAAGGTCGCGCCCGTCACCACCTCGCCATCGAGATAGACTGGGTCGAGCCGGTGGGTGCTGATATACGTGCCCACTTCAGCCGGCGGCCTGGCGATCGGATCGACCGGTTCGGCCGAGATGATGGCACCGGTATAGCTGTCGGGATAGTCACTGTCGTCGGCCGGCGCCTCGACGACCGCTATGCCGGCGTCGGCCGGACGCCGTGTCAGCACGACTGCGTTGCCGCCGAAATCGGCCGTCACATAGTCGGAATAGACCCAGCCTTGGCCATTGGCCTCGGCGATGGTGCACCATTTGCTGTTTTCGATGCAGCCATTGAGCGTTGCCGACTGGCCGGCGGCCAGCACGCCGATGACCGGATATTGCGGGCCAGGGCCGGCGCGCACGTTGAGATCGGTGACAGCAGATACCGCGGTATCGGCCAAAGCCGCGCCGGACATGGCGACGAGCGCCCCGGCGACGGCAGGAAACAGTATCCGTTTCATGGCATTCTCTCCGTTTTCGTAGTCCCTCGCGAAACGGAAACGAAGCACAGCCTTATGCGTTCCGGCTAAAATGCCTGGGCCGGCTCACGAATTATTCCCCTTTCTTTCGGCAAATCGGTCAGCAGTTCATGAACGAAAGCCAGTTTTTGCGCGGTCACGTCCGAGATGACGAACGGGTAGAGGTCGGGCAGGCCCATGCAGCGATTGATCGAGTTGGAGGCCTCCGACAGCACCAGCCAGCGGGCGAGAACATCTTCAAAGCGTTCTGGCGTGGCGGCAGGTTCGGCGGGTGCGGCCTGCGGCCTGCCGCCGGTGTCGCCTTGCGGCAGAGTGTTGGGTTCCACGGTTTCCAGCCGGCCAAGCGGAAAGTTCAGCGCATGCACCATCTCCAGCGTATCGGTGATGTGCAGATGGTGCGCCCAGGTCTCGGCCCAGTCCTCCCATGGGTGGGACGTCGCATAGGCCGAGATGTGGCCCTGCTGCCAGTCCGGCGCAGCACCATCGGCATAATAGGTCTTCAGCGCCTGCTCGTAGTCGGCGCGGTCATCGCCGAACAGGGCGCGGAAGGCCGCAAGCCGCTGCGGATCGTCGCGGATCAGTCGGTCCCAGTAATAGTGGCCGAGCTCGTGGCGGAAATGACCGAGCAGCGTGCGGTAGTTCTCGCCCATCTCGACCCGCCGCTTTTCGCGCTCGGCTGAATCAGCCTCGGCGACGTTGAGCGTGATCAGGCCGTTGTCGTGGCCGGTCAGGATGCGCTCGCCGCCGGGACCGCCGCCGATCGGATCGGCAAGCAAGTCGAAGGCAAGGCCAATTTCGTCGGCAGCGCCCTGCTTGGGCGCCACCGGCAATCCAAAGGCAAGCAGCGAATAGATGGCGCGTTTCTTGGCTGCTTCGACGCGGATCCAGCGGCTGCGGTTGCCGTCGACGGAAAGATTGGGGATCAGCTGGTTCAGCACGCAGGCGCGGCAAAAGGCGTGACCCGGCTCGGCCATCCAGTTGCAGGCGCATTCGTCGGCATTGGTGCATTGGAAGACGCCGTCGACACCCGACAGCGCAAAGCGCGCATGCTCGGGATCATAGAGCACCGGGCTGGCGCAGTTCAGGCACTGGGCGTTCTCGAAATAGAGGCGGTGGCCGCAATGCGGGCAGTCGAAGAGTTTCATCTCGATCTCAAATGGTCAGGGCAGGGATATAGTGCGCAGCCGCCCCAAAAGCCTGCCATCGGCCGGCATTCCCTGCCGAAAAGCCCGATCAGCGATGCGGCAGATGGAACAATCGGGCTTCAGCTTGCATTCTCGCCACAGTAATCCCTTGATCGTAGGCAAATTCCCCTGCATTGGCCAGCGCAGCGCCGGCAGACAGTGACAAGTGCACGTTTCGCTGGCAAATTCGCAACCGGGACGTGATTCAGGCAAATCAGGAGAACAGCATGGCATTTTTTGCCAAGGGTAGGATTTTTGTGGCCGCGGCGGTGGCGGTGCTTGCGCTGGCGACGGGCGCGCAAGCGGCGGCCAGCTGTGGCAAAACCGGCGCCGGCTTCGACGCCTGGAAGCCGGAGTTCGCCGCGGAGGCCAAGTCCGAAGGTGTCGGCGCCAAGGGTCTGGCCGCTCTGGCTGGCGCCAGCTACGCAACAAAGACGATCTCCGTCGACCGCGCCATCCACAAGGCGTTCAGCGGTTCGGTGGACGCTTTCATGAAGCGCCGTGGCGGGGCCTCGATCATTTCCAGGGGCCGTTCGCTGAAGAAGCAGAACGCAGCGCTTTTCGAAAGGATCGAGAGCAATTACGGCGTCTCGCCGGGCGTGCTGCTGGCTATCTGGGGTATGGAGACCGGCTTCGGTTCCGCTATGGGCAACCAGAATACGGTCTCTGCCATTCTGACGCTTGCCTATGACTGCCGCCGCCCGGGGTTCTTCTATCCGCATGCCATTGCGGCCTTGAAGTTGGTCGATCGCGGCGCGCTGAGCGCCTCGTCGACCGGCGCCGCGCATGGCGAGATCGGCCATACGCAGTTCCTGCCCGGAAATGTCTTGAAGTATGGCGTCGGCAACGGAAATCTGCGCGACAAGGCGACGGCGCTGGCGTCCACCGCCAACTTCCTCAAGGCGCACGGCTGGCGGGCGGGCGCGAGCGCGAGTGCGAATATGGGCGCCATTGCCGGCTGGAATTCCGCAAGTGTCTACCAGCAAGCCATCGCCCAGATCGCCACGGCGATCGACGGCGACTGACAGGTAGCAATGTCCATCCGACAAGGAAGCCCGGCCATGCGCCGGGCTTTTTGTTGATGGTGCGGAGGTAGGAAGTCGTTTCTTATCCTGGAGTGAGGCCATCGAGCAGGAAGCCGAGGCCTTTGCGGAAAGCACCATCCCAATCGTCATCTAAAAGCAGGCGGGAGCGCTCGATTGTCGGGTAGCGTTCGGTGAGACCTTCAAGGCGCTGCCGCGCGGCGGCCCGGTCGTCGTCCGAAAGGTCGAAGCTCGCCCGGGTGACGGTGGCGCCCATCACATAGTTCCAGAGCGACCATATCGCGACGTTCAGGTCTGCGTCGGCGACACCTGCTGCGGATAAGGTCTTGCCCAGCAGTTCCAGGCGGCCGAGCATGTTCGGGCCGAGCGCCCGGCGCGGCAGCAGCGATGCCGACCAGGGGTGGTGCAGCATGCTGGCGCGCCAGTCTTCGAGCATATGAACGACGTCCTCGCGCCAGTCTGGAGGCTCGGCTGTCTGCGACGGTCCGCGATAGTCGAGCACCGAGTCGAGCGACAGATCAAAGACATCCTCTTTGTTGTCGACATGCCAATACAGGCTCATCACGCCCGAGCCGAGACGATCGGCCAGCCGACGCATGGTCAATCCGTCGAGCCCTTGCGCATCCAGCAGTTCCACAGCGGTCGTCACGATGCGTTCCCTGGAGAGGGGCGGTTCACCGGCCTGCGCCGGCTGGGGCAACTCCCTTGTCTGTCGAGACCGTTTGCTTCGGGCGCCGCTGCGTTTGGCTGCCATTCGTCTTCCTCGCTGGCCGAACCTCGATTTTGGCAGTCACCGTCAGGAATGTCGATGCTGACCGCTTGACTCGTACGGCGTACCGGGACGATGACTCGTACATCGCACGAGCCATATGCTCGCAATCCGCAGAGCCAAGAGAAAATCATGTCGCGAGCAATCAAGCATCTGCTTATCGGAGGGCTAATCATCATGACCATTCCCACGGCGACGACGGCGAATGATCGCAAGCTGACCATCGTCAATCCTCAGACCCTCTACGACCCGTCGCCGAATGGCTACAGCACGGCAGTGATCACGCCCCTCGGAGCCCGGGTGGCCTACATCTCCGGGCAGGGCGGCCAAGACAGCACGGGAGGCTTGTCGCCAGACTTCGCGGCCCAGGTAAAGCAGGCCTACGCAAATTTACGCAGCGCGCTTGAGGGGATCGGCGCCAGGCCGGATCAGGTCGCCAAGCTCACCGTCTTCGTGGTCGACCACGATATGTCGAAGCTTGAGGTGTTGACCAGGAACGTCAAGGACATGTTCGGCGAGACGCTGCCGGCGCAAACCCTGGTTCCCGTTCCCAAGCTTGCCATCGACCCGATGCTGTTCGAGGTGGAGGCCGTGGTCGTGCTCGACTAGCGCGGGGCAGCCGCTGACCGAACGCAGGTGGCGTCATCCATCGAGACTGCTTGCCAAAACCGAGCCGAGTGTCTGGGCACACCACTCTCAATAATGCGAGTAGCCGCTCAGCGGGCATTTCTGGGAAATGGGAACCTGGAAGGCGCCGTCAACACCGTTGCAGGTACGGAAGTAGGAGTTCCGCGGCGGCGTAGCCGCCTTTGGCTTGCCCTCGATGACGATCGGGACTCCGGGAGCCTGCGCGTAGCCGCTCAACGGGCATTTCTGGGAAGCGGGTATCTGGAAGGGCCCGCCGTCAAAACCGTTGCAGGTACGGAATTTGGATGTCTGCGCCGCCGGGGCTTGCGTGGATTGGCACCCGGTAAAGACGATGACCGCCGAAAGAAGAAGAAAAGCATTATTTTTCACTGTCAACACCCCTCTGTCCCGCATGAGGACTAGGAAAAAGGCGCTCAGAGGTCAAACAGGAATTGATGCGGGCGGGTTTAACTTCCCTTGTATAGATGGGTCAAATAAAAACCCGGCGCCGTCGCCGGGTTTTCTCAGCCGTTTCAACGTTGACGAGGTCGGGCGCGGCCTGCTCTCAGAACATCAAGCCTTGCGGTTGCGCGCGGCAAGCGTCCTCAGCCTCAGCGCGTTGAGGCGGATGAAGCCGGCAGCGTCCTTCTGGTCGTAGGCGCCACGATCGTCCTCGAAGGTGACCAGCGCGTCGGAATAGAGCGTCTTTTTCGACTTGCGGCCGTTGACCATGACGTTGCCCTTGTAGAGCTTCAGCCGCACCGTCCCTTCGACGTCTTCCTGGCTCTTGTCGATCATCGCCTGCAGCATCAGCCGCTCGGGCGCGAACCAGAAGCCGTTGTAGATCAGCTCGGCATAGCGCGGCATCAACTCGTCCTTGAGATGCGCGGCACCACGGTCGAGCGTGATCGATTCGATGGCGCGGTGGGCGGCGATCAGGATGGTGCCGCCGGGGGTCTCGTAGACGCCGCGCGACTTCATGCCGACGAAACGGTTCTCGACTAGGTCGAGCCGACCGATGCCATTGTCGCGGCCGAGGTCGTTGAGCGCGGCCAGCATCGTGGCCGGCGACAGTTTCTTGCCGTTGAGCGCAATCGGATCGCCCTTGAGGAATTCGATCTCGATCTCGGTGACCTTGTCCGGCGCGTCCATCGGCGAGACGGTGCGCTGGTGGACGAATTCCGGCGGCTCCACCCACGGATCTTCCAGCACCTTACCCTCGGAGGAGGAATGCAGAAGGTTGGCGTCGACCGAGAACGGTGCGTCGCCCTTCTTGTCCTTCGGAACCGGGATCTGGTGCTGCTCGGCAAAGTTGATCAGATCGGTGCGCGACTTGAACGACCAGTCGCGCCAGGGCGCGATGACCTTGATGTCGGGGTTCAGCGCATAGGCCGACAGCTCGAAACGGACCTGGTCGTTGCCTTTGCCGGTCGCGCCGTGCGCAATCGCATCGGCGCCGGTCTCCTTGGCGATCTCGACCAGGTGCTTGGAGATCAGCGGCCGGGCGATCGAGGTGCCGAGCAGATAGGTGCCTTCATAGACGGCATTGGCGCGAAACATCGGAAAGACGAAGTCGGAGACGAATTCCTCGCGTACGTCGACGACGCGGATGTCCTTGATGCCCATCATCTCGGCCTTGCGGCGCGCCGGCTCCAGTTCGCCACCCTGGCCGAGGTCGGCGGTGAAGGTGACGACTTCGGCGCCGAGTTCGGTCTGCAGCCATTTCAGGATGATGGAGGTGTCGAGGCCGCCGGAATAGGCGAGCACGACCTTCTTGACGTCTTTTGCTTTTTGCATTTGGCGGTTCCGCGATCACGAGTTCTCGGCGGGCGAGGTATCACGGCGTTTCCGGCTAACGCAAGGGACGAACGGGCCTTCGGTCGCCGCAGCCACTGGACCAGACGCCGACGGCGTAGACGAAATAGGCGCTACAACGAACCTTCAGGCGGCTTGCCGCCAGCTTCCGGCCCAGCGCCCCGCGCTCAGCCAGTAGAAAATGCCCCCGACCATGCCGCAGCCGACCACCACCAACACGGCGCTGGTGTCGGTGACGTCGAAATTGGCATCGGCGGTCCGGTGGACGAAGCCGAGGAAGACCGCCGCCACCACCGCGCCAGCGAGCGCATAGAACAGCCAGTCGCGACGGCTGAGGATTTCCGAGACAATGATGACGATCGCCGCCGGCATGAAAGCGAAATAGGCGACGAACAACGCCACGAAGGGAAATGAAAAATACAGCGATGCGGTCGCCGTCGGGTGGGCATGCTCCGGCGCGTAGCCAAGCGACGCCAGCACCATGATGTTGAGAAAGGCGCTGGCCGCCAGCGAGGCGACGACATAGCCGATCAGGATGACGGCAAAGCGGATGAGATAGGCGACGAGACGGTTCACGCCTCGCCGTGCCCCGCGATCATCATGGCTTCCAGCGCCAGCCGGTCCACTTTCCGCATGCGCTCGGAGTCCGACTTGAGCTGGCCGCAGGCGGCCAAAATATCGCGGCCGCGCGGGGTGCGGATCGGCGAAGCGTAGCCGGCATTGTTGATGTAGTCGGCAAACTTCTCGATCGTCTCCCAGTCCGAGCACTGGTAGTTGGTGCCTGGCCACGGGTTGAACGGGATCAGATTGATCTTGGCCGGAATGCCCTTGAGCAGTTTGATCAGCCCCTTGGCGTCCTCGATGGAATCGTTGACGTCCTTCAGCATCACATATTCGAAGGTGATGCGCTTGGCGTTCGACAGGCCGGGATAGGCGCGGCAGGCCTCGATCAGCTCCTTCAGCGGATATTTCTTGTTAATCGGCACCAAGAGGTCGCGCAGATCGTCATTGGTCGCATGCAGCGAGATAGCAAGCATGACACCGATCTCTTCGCCGGTGCGAAAGATTTCCGGCACCACGCCGGAGGTCGACAGCGTGATGCGGCGCTTCGACAGCGACAGGCCGTCGCCGTCGGAGGCGATCAGCAGCGCCTTCTTCACCGCTTCGAAATTGTAGAGCGGCTCGCCCATGCCCATCATGACGATGTTGGACACCTTGCGGCCCTCGGCCGGCACGATGGCGCCGTCGGGCGTGTCGCGGTCGGGGAAATCGCCGAGCCGGTCGCGGGCGGTCAGAAGCTGGGCGAGGATTTCCTCCGCCGTCAGATTGCGCACCAGCTTCTGCGTGCCGGTGTGGCAGAACGAGCAGGTCAGCGTGCAGCCGACCTGCGATGAGATGCAGAGCGTGCCGCGGCCTTCCTCGGGAATATAGACGGTCTCGATCTCGACCGGACGGCCGGCGC
Source organism: Mesorhizobium sp. P2_E10 (assembly GCF_056404235.1). NCBI lineage: Bacteria > Pseudomonadati > Pseudomonadota > Alphaproteobacteria > Hyphomicrobiales > Phyllobacteriaceae > Mesorhizobium > Mesorhizobium sp. P2_E10. The sequence goes on along the minus strand of NZ_JBFUEK010000019.1, from coordinate 46,260 downwards.
CGCGTGGCGGAAAGCGGAACAGCCATTTGCGGGTGCCGTCGGCGGAAATCTGCTCCTCGACGATTTCCGGCCTGGCGACGGTAAAATGCTTGTCCAGTTCGGCGCGCAGATCCTTGGAGATGTTGAACATGCCGGCAAAGTCGGAAACGCCGCGCACATACATCCAGTGCCACAGCTGCTGGGCGCGCATCTTGGCCTGGCGCTCCGGCACGATGCCTGATGCAACGAGGGCCTCGCCAAGCTCGGCCCGGGTCAGGCCGATCAGCGACGGCTTCTCGGGCGCGGCGCGGGCGCGCAACGCGTCACGAGCGCCCTCAATGGTGAGATCGAATGAAAGGGTCATGGTGGCACTTGATATAAGCGGTTTGCGGCCGATTTCAGCATCGTGCCGGAATTGAAGCGCGGCGCATAGCACAGGTTGGGGGCAGAGTCATGCGCGGGGAATGCGCCGGCTGATAGCTCGCTACGGCCATCTGGCACCCTGCCCAGTCCTCGCGCTGCAAATGGACCGATCACATAGTCGTGTGTTTGCGTAACGATTCCCATCGCGCCTTCGAAGTCCGAAGGGGGCAACTATGCCCCTACAAAATGGGAGTATGCAGAATGAACTCTATCAAGCTCGCCGTCATTGCCGGCCTCGTCGGCCTTTCCGCCTCGCCGGCATTTGCCGAAGACGCGATGGGCACGATGACCATGATGAAGGGTGGAGAAGTGATGGCGATCATGCCGGACGGGCATATGGGCACCATGATGCCGGATGCAAAGATGGGCGCCGAGATGATGAAGATGGCAAAGCCGATCAAGCACTGCATGATGATGATGACCGACGCCAAGGGCAAAGCCTTCATGATCGATACGTCGACCAAGAAAGCCCAGGCCGAATGTGAAAAAATGGCCATGTAAGACTGAACCGCCGGCACGCACGCCGGCCTGAAAAAGCAAAAAGGCCGGGCTTTGCGGCCCGGCCTGTCATTGCAAAACGAAGTTGCCTAGTTACAAGCCTTGCCTACTTGCACTTGGCGATCGACGTCAGCGCCGCTGAAATGCCTTTCAACGAGAAGACGTAGGAGGTGGGGTTGCCGCGACCGGACTTGGCCGACACCTTCATGTCGGTGCCGGTCTTCATCGCGGCGATCAGCACCGGCTCCTCGGCGGCATTCTCCACCCAGGCCGACTTGCCGCGCGTGAACATCGAGAAGGACTTCTTGTCGATGGTGACGGTGGCCTTGGAGCCCTCCTGGAATTTGTAGCCGGCAATGAATTGCGGCTCGTAGGACACCTGCTGTCCCGGTCGCTGGCTGACGAAGAAGAACATGTCGCCATGGTCGAGCGTCGGCGGCTGCTTGTCGGTCGGCACGGTCAGCACGTAGCAGACCTTGCCGCCGGAAGCCTGGTAGCTGTAGGTGCCCCAGGCATTGTGCTGGCCGGTCTTGGTCGCGGTCTGCGCCAGCGCCGGCGCTGTCAAGGCCACCAGGACCAGGCTCGAAACTGTAGCAATCAATCCGCGCATCGTTTTTCCCGTATTCCAACTGGTGCGGCGGCAGGCCGGTCTGGCGTCCTGCCCGTCGCTTCATTTTGATTTAATCTGGGTTACCAAACGGTGAATTTCCCTCGCGAAAAGGACATTCACCCCGGGAAACCACCGCCATTTCCCCGCCGCCTGCCGAAAAGCGACCGTCAGAATGTCCCTGGCGCGACTTGGAGGCCACGAAAGCGGCAAGAGTTTGACTTTTCAACTGGACTGCCGGCTCAGCTCTTGTCGGCAATCGCCCGCTTGGCGGCGAGGCGGTGCGCCGGCGTGATGTGGGCGCTGACGGCGGTGATCGCGGCGGTCAGCACAGCGATATCGTCGGTGAAACCAAGCCCGAAGACGAAGTCGGGGATGACATCGACCGGCAGCACGAAATAGCCGAGCGCCGCCAGCAAAATGCCCTTGGCGCGCACCGGCGTCTTCTTGTCCATGGCGCAGTAGTAGGCGGCAACCACCTCTTCCATGAACGGGATCTGGCGGGCCGCCTTCTTGGCCGTGCGCCAGAATTTCTCGCGCACTTCGCCTTCATCGCTGCCGCCAAAGCCGAAGAAATCAAAACCGGGTTGTTGCGCCATCAGTCTCTCCTTGCGGGCTCAAGCGCATCGTTGCGTTGGCGCCTGCGAGGGAAAATGTGGTGAAAGCCTAGGTCCGCTACAAGCTCTCCTTGGAAATTAGCCGAAACACCCCTCACTTCGTCATCCACGGGCGACGCAAGGAGCGAAGCGACGCGGGGCTGACCCGAGGATCCATGCCGCTACCGCAAAGCGATGCAGCGGTTCAGAATTCTGCGCCGCTGGACTCCACGACAAGGGTCGCGGCATGGATCCTAGGGTCTTCGCGACGGAGCTTCGCTCCTGCTTCGCCCTAGGATGACGAAGCGAGGCTACTTGCGCTCCTGCACTCAGCCAAAATAGCGGTTCATCTTCTTCGCCAGTTCGATGTCGAGGGCGGTGACGCCGCCGGCGTCGTGGGTGTTCAGCGTTACGTCCACCGTCTTGTAGACGTTCGACCAGTCGGGGTGATGGTCCATCTTCTCCGCGGCAAGCGCGACGCGGGTCATGAAGGCGAAAGCTTCGGAAAAATTCTTGAAGGTGAAGGTGCGATTGATGGAGGCGCCATCCGCGGCCTGCGACCAGCCGCCGAGTTCGGCCAGCGCGGCGGCGATGGCTTCCTTGCCCAGTTTCTCTCTCGTCATCTCAGCTTCCTGTGCTATTTCGAAAAATGACCTTCACCATAATGCATGTCGCCCAAAAGTGTGTCGCGGTTTTGGGATAACGACATGCATCAAGACAAAATGCCGGATCGATGAGCGCGAACCCCATAAAATCCATTCTCTTCGTCTGCCTCGGCAACATCTGCCGCTCGCCCTTGGCGGAGGGCACCTTTCGCGCGGTGCTGGCCGAGCGCGGGCTGGGCGGGGATATCCTGCTCGATTCAGCCGCAACCAGCGGCTGGGAGGTCGGCTCTGCTCCGGATCCACGCACGATTTCGATCGCGGCACGGCACGGCATCGACATTTCCAGTCAGAGGGCGCGCAAGGTGACGCCGGACGATTTCTCCCGCTTCGACCTCATTTTGGGTATGGACCGGTCGAATGTCCAGGACCTGAAAGCGCTGGCGCCGGCCGCCTTGCGCGACCGGGTGCATCTGTTCCTGGAGTTCGCCAACGGTACAGCCCGCGACGTGCCGGATCCCTATTATGACGGGGCCGACGCGTTCGCTTTGGTCTACCGCATGATCCGCGAAGCGTCGGAGATGCTGTCCACGCGGCTCGCGACACGGGTATCCGTGCCCGACAGCGGCCAGGCCTCCTCGACGATGTAGGGTCCGCCGCCGACCGAATCGCGCGACGACATCAGGACGAAGCGGCCGACGCGGAACGGCAATGTCGAAAAATTGCCGCGTGCCGAAAGATACTGGGCGACGTCGAGCGGGCTCGAATTGCGCAAGCGCGCCAGCGTCACATGCGGGGTGAATTTGCGCGGATCGGCGGGGAGGCCGAGCCGCTGGCAGATGCGGTCGATCTCGCCCTGCAGGGCGGAAAGATCGGGCGAAGCTGAAACGCCGGCCCACACCGCATGCGGCTTCTTCTGGCCGAAAGCGCCGACACCCGACAATGTCAGCGAGAAGGAGGGGCGGTGGATCCGGTCGAGCGCATTGGCGATCTCGTCGGCGACATGGCCCTCGACATCGCCGATGAAGCGCAGCGTCATGTGGTAGTTCTCAACGTCGATCCAGCGGGCTCCGGGCAGGCCGCCCCGGAGCAGGGACAGCGAAAGAGCGGCGTCACGCGGTATTTCGAGGGCGGTGAAAAGACGCGGCATGGAGAGCCTCCCTTCCTCGAATCGAACTATGCCCCTAGCGAATCATCGATATTGAAACTCGGCAAGTGGTTTGTTGGTCGCAGGCTCGTCGGACAAGCTTCCCCAACGGCATGCCGCGGGAATAACTCACTTCAGGGATTGCCCTGCACCGCGGCAATTGCCTTTTCCACGGTCGGCAGGATGCGTTCGACCATCTGGTCGACACCCCGGGCATTTGGGTGCAGGCCGTCTTCAAGCTGCAAAGGCGCTTGGCCGGCAACGCCGTCGAGAAAGAACGGATAGAGCGGCACATCGTATTTCGCGGCCAGTTTTGGATAGATCGTGTCGAAAGCGTTCTGGTAATCGGCACCGAGATTGGGGGCAGCGCGCATGCCGGCCAGCAGCACGGCAATCTTGCGCTGTTTCAGCTTGGCCAGCATCTCGTCCAGGTTCTTTTCGGGAATGTCGGGTGAAACGCCGCGCAGCATATCGTTGGCGCCAAGCTCGAGGATGACAAGATTTGTGCCGTCCGGCACCGACCAATCGAGCCGAGCCAGGCCACCGCTCGACGTATCGCCGGAAACCCCGGCATTGGCGACGCTCACATCAAGACCTTTGGCGCGAAGGGCTGCCTGCAATTTGTCGGTAAACCCTTCGCCAGGGCCGAGGCTGAAGCCCGCCATCAGGCTGTCGCCGAAGCCGACGATCTTGAACGTCTCGGCGTGCGCCAATGAGACGGCACTGCTGAGGCCAAGAAAAAGCATGAAGCCTGCGGCAAAGATGCGTTTGAAAGACATGCGGCAGGCCCCATATGACCAAGGATTCTTCCGGCCCGACAAGCAGAGCCTTCATCCTCCCATATAGGACGCTTTCATTTTGACAGAAGCCGTCATCGCGCTGAAAGACGTATCGCTGACGCTCGGCGAAGGTGCGTCGTCCGTCCATGTGCTGAAGGGCGTCAGCCTCGATGTGGCCGAGGGCGAGGCGACCGGCATCGTCGGCCCCTCGGGGTCCGGCAAGTCGACGCTGCTGATGGTCCTGGCAGGGCTGGAAAGGGTCGATTCGGGTACGGTCCGAATCGCCGGCGAGCTGTTGAACGGCAAAAGTGAGGACCAGATTGCTTCGTTTCGGGGACGAAACATTGGCATCGTCTTCCAGTCCTTCCACCTCATCCCCAACATGACGGCGCTCGAAAATGTCGCGGTGCCGCTGGAGCTTGCCGGCCATGCCGATCCGTTCGGGGTGGCCGCGCGGGAGTTGGGAGCTGTAGGCCTCAGCGATCGCGTCACCCATTATCCGGGCGAGTTGTCCGGCGGCGAACAGCAGCGTGTGGCCATTGCCCGGGCGCTAGCGCCCTCGCCGCGTCTTTTGATTGCCGACGAGCCGACCGGCAATCTTGACCAGGCGACGGGACGACAGGTTGCCGATCTTTTGTTCGCCAAGGCGGCCGAGCGCGGCATGACCCTGGTGCTGGTCACCCATGATCCGTCGCTGGCGGCGCGCTGCTCGCGCCAGGTTTCGATGCGCTCGGGACGGATCGAGGCGCCAGCACCGGTCAAGGTGCCGGCCTGATGCCGCTGTCGCGCACGCTGAAACTGGCCTTCCGTTTCTCGCTGCGCGAGATGCGCGGCGGGCTGTCCGGCTTCATGATCTTCCTTGCCTGCATCGCGCTTGGCGTCGCAGCGATCGGCGGCGTCAATTCGGTGGCGCAGGCGATTACATCAGGCGTCGCCAACCAGGGCCAGACGCTGCTCGGCGGCGACATCCGTTTCCAGATCAATCAGCGCGATACCAGCCAGGCCGAGCGCAGCTTCCTCGATGGGCTGGGCGCGATCTCGCGTAGTGCCAACATGCGCTCGATGGCACGGCTCGAAGACGGTTCCGACCAGTCGCTGGTCGAGGCCAAGGCGGTCGACGAGGCCTATCCGCTCTATGGCGCGCTGGTGACTGCGCCGGCGCTGTCGAAACAGGATCTGTTTGGCGAGAAATCCGGCGTGTTCGGCGCCGTCGCACCCGATCTTCTGTTCGATAGGCTCAAAGTGAAGATCGGCGACCGGCTAAAACTCGGCAGCGCCACATTCGAACTGCGCGCCAGGCTTGTCACCGAGCCGGACGCCGTGTCCGACGGTTTCGGCTTCGCGCCGCGGCTGATGGTGTCGACTGAGGGGCTGGCCGCCTCCGGCCTGATCCAGCCGGGCAGCCTGGTCGAGAATGCCTACAAGATCCGCCTGCCCGCCGGGGCCAGCGAGGCCGATATCAAAGGCATCCAGGAGCAGGCGGCAAAGGACTTTCCAGAAGCCGGCTGGTCGATCCGCTCGCGCAGCAATGCCGCGCCGGCGCTGTCCTCCAACATCGAGCGCTTCTCGCAATTCCTGACGCTGGTCGGGCTGACGGCGCTGGTGGTCGGCGGCGTTGGCGTCGCCAACGCGGTGCGCGCCTATCTCGACGGCAAGCGCGGCGTCATCGCCACCTTCAAGAGCCTGGGCGCTTCCGGCGGCTTCGTCTTTACCGTCTATCTCGTGCAGATCCTGATGATCGCCGGGCTCGGCATCATGCTTGGCCTGGTGCTTGGCGCGCTGATGCCGTTTGCGGCAAGTGCTGCCCTGCAGTCGGTCATTCCGGTGCCGGCCGAGGGCGGCTTCTATCCCGGCGCGCTCGCCATGGCGGCGCTGTTCGGGCTTTTGGTGACGCTGGCCTTTGCGCTTCTGCCGCTCGGCCGCGCCCGCGACGTGCCGGCAACCGCGCTGTTTCGCGAAATGGGGTTTGAGGGTCGCGGCTTTCCGCGCCCGCCCTATGTCGGCGCGGCAATCGGCATTGCGCTGCTCCTGGCGGCGCTGGCCATTTTGTTCTCCGGCGACCGCCGTATCGCCTCGATCTTCGTCGGCGCCACCATTTTTGCCTTTCTTGTGCTGCGCCTGGTTGGTGGGCTGGTGCAATGGGTGGCGAAAAAGAGCCCGCGCGTTCGCTCCGTGGCGCTCAGGCTGGCCATCGGTAACATCCATCGGCCAGGCGCGCTGACCCCGTCGGTGGTGCTGTCGCTGGGCCTCGGGCTGACTCTTTTGGTGACGCTGGCGCTGATCGACGGCAATCTGCGGCGGCAGATCTCCGGCAGCCTGCCGGAACGGGCCCCGAACTTTTTCTTCGTCGATATCCAGAGCAATGACGTCGATGCCTTCTCGACGCTGATCGGCAGGCAAGCGCCGCAAGGCACGCTGCTCAAGGTGCCGATGCTGCGCGGCCGGGTGATGGCGCTGAACGGCGTCGATGTCGGCAAGGTCAACGTTCCGCCCGCAGGCGCGTGGGTGCTGCGCGGCGATCGCGGCCTGACCTATGAGGCGAAACAACCCGCCAACGCGACACTCACCGAAGGCGCGTGGTGGCCGGACAATTATGCCGGCGAGCCGCTGGTTTCGTTCTCGGCCGAAGAGGGCAAAGAGATCGGGCTGAAGCTGGGCGATACCATCACCGTCAATGTGCTGGGCCGCAATGTGACGGCCAGGATCGCCAATTTCCGCCAGGTCGAGTGGGAGACGATGGGCATCAACTTCGTCATGGTGTTCTCGCCCAACACTTTTGCCGGGGCACCGCATGGCTGGCTGGCGACGCTCACCGAGAAGAACGCTTCGGCGACCGACGATGCCCGCCTGCTCAACGCCGTCACCCGTGCCTTCCCTGCGGTGACGACGGTCCGGGTCAAGGACGCGCTCGACATCGTCAACCGGCTGGTGGCGCAGCTCGGCACGGCGATCCGGGCGGCGGCCGGCGTGGCGCTGTTCGCCTCGGTGCTGGTGCTGGCCGGGGCGCTTGCCGCCGGCAACCGCGCCCGCATCCATGACGCGGTGGTGCTGAAGACGCTGGGCGCGACGAGGAAAACGCTGATTGCGGCCTTCTCGCTGGAATACATGCTGATCGGGCTTGCCACCGCCATCTTCGCGCTGGTTGCGGGCGGGGTTGCGGCGTGGTTCGTCGTCGCGCGCATCATGACGCTGCCGTCGCATTTCATGCCCGAAGTGGCAGTCGCCACAATCGTCTTTGCGCTGGTGATCACGGTCGGCATCGGCCTTGCCGGCACATGGCGGGTGCTGGGGCACAAGGCGGCCCCGGTGCTGCGGAATCTCTAGTCTGGGCGACCCGCTTTTGGTTAAATTTTGTTAATGTTGCGGGTCTGAAAGCCGCCAAACCGGGTCTGCAATGTTTCACAAAGCATTACATCCGGTTACGGCCTTGTTCTTGAGGCAAAGAACCATCATATTTCGCCATAGGCATGCTGGAGCCCCGCCAGCGGCGCCTGGGCCCAAATGGGCCTGACACCGGACGGGGCAGAAGCAATAGAGGACTCTCATGGCTGAACCCCTTCGCAACTACCAGACGCGCGCCGTGCCCGGCGCCCGCGTTGACGCAGGCATCGACCAGGGCCTGCGCGCCTACATGATCAAGGTCTACAATCTGATGGGGCTTGGCCTCCTCATCACCGGCCTTGCTGCCTGGGGCGCTTTCCAGCTCGCCGTCACGGGTGATGGCCAGCTTACCGCTTTCGGCGCGCTCATCTACACAAGCGCTTTCCGCTGGGTCGTCATTCTGGCCCCGCTGGCTGCCGTGTTCTTCCTGTCGTTCAGAATCCAGTCGATGAGCGTTGCCGCGGCGCAGACGACCTTCTGGGTCTATTCGGCCCTGGTTGGCCTGTCGCTGTCGACCATCTTCCTGGTCTACACCGGCGCCAGCATCACCCAGACCTTCTTCGCCACGGCGGCCGCCTTCGGCGCGCTGTCGCTCTACGGCTACACGACCAGGCGCGACCTGACCGCCTTCGGCTCGTTCCTGATCATGGGCGTGGTCGGACTGATGATCGCGATGGTGATCAACATCTTCCTGCAGTCGTCGGCGCTCGGCTTTGCCGTCTCGGCGCTCGGTGTGCTGATCTTCGCAGGCCTCACCGCCTATGACACGCAGAGCATCAAGGAAATGTATTACGATGGTGACGCCACGGATGTCGCCGGCCGCAAGGCGATCATGGGCGCTCTGAGGCTCTACCTCGACTTCATCAACCTGTTCATGTTCCTGCTGCAGTTCATGGGCGACCGCCGCTAATCAGCAGCGCTGGACCATCGAGTTCAAGAAGGGCGGCCCAACGGCCGCCCTTTTCTTTTGCGCCGGCCTTTGCTGTAATAGCGGGCAGATGGATCACTTGCATAAATTATGAGCAGCATCACGATACGCGCCGCTATTGCCGCCGACCTTGACCGGATCACGGAAATCTATGCCGACGCGGTGACTCATGGCACGGCGAGCTACGAGCTGGAGCCACCGAGCCGTGCCGAAATGGGCACGCGATTCGACAGTCTGACGGCTGGCGGCTTTCCCTATCTGGTGGCGGAGAAGGACGGCACGGTGCTCGGCTACGCCTATGCCGGCGCCTTCCGGCCGCGCCCGGCCTATCGCTTCATCGTCGAGGATTCCGTCTATGTCGCGCCCGATGCCAAGGGACAAGGCGTCGGGCTCAAGCTGATGCTGGCGCTGATAGAGGCAGCCCGAGCGGCGGGCTTTCGCCAGATCGTCGCCGTCATCGGCGACGGCCACGCGGACAGTGCCTCGGTGCGGCTGCACGAAAAGCTCGGCTTTCGCCATTCGGGGCGCCTGGAAGGCTCCGGCTACAAGCACGAGCGCTGGCTGGACACCGTGTTCATGCAGCTGTCGTTGAATGGCGGGGCGCAGGTGCCGCCCGATCCCGAATCACTTCCGGAGCGGAAATTTCGTCAGCAGAAATAAGGGTTTAGGCTTCGACCAGCTTCAGCGTGCGGTCGAAGACGCCAAGCACACGGCCAAGCTCCTGGCCGCGCTTGAGGATGCGGCCGCCGGCGGCGATGACGGCGAAGGCGCCTTGTCGGCGCGCCAGCTGCGGGTCCTTGACGATCTGGAATAACGGCACCTCGCTGGTGCGGCGGAACACCGAAAAGACGGCGCGGTCGGCAAGCTGGTCGATGGCGTAGTCGCGCCATTCATTGGCGGCGACCATGCGTCCGTAAAGTCTGAGTATCTGGTCCAGCTCGCGCCGGTCGAAGCGAACCGGCTGGTCGAGGCGTTCGCGTCTTGCCTCATGCAACGGGATCAATATTGCGGATGCGTCCCCATCCTCCGCCCCACTGCCGCGATCGGTCATGCGTCGATCCTTCAAAATGAATCTTGCCAGCCAAAGTTGGCGTGTTCGTCGCCGAATTGCAAGACCCGGCTAAGCATCCCGCAACCGCGCTGTTTTCGTCACGTCCAGTCACTTTTGTGAAACGCGTTGATGGAATTGGTGATCCTTCGCCACATTTCTGCCTTTTTTTATCCGCGCTCATGCCCCAATGTCCGACGAGTTTACCGGCGTTGCCTGAGACGGTTCGGTCCGGCACCGGCTCGTAAACCCCAAGCCCCCCGCCCACGGGTCTGCGTCGGATCGAACCAACCTCGGTTTTCCCAAGGGAAAATCGGGTGCGACGATCCCAAAACTAAATGACCGACGTCAGAAGCAAGCTGACGTCGGTTTTTTATTGCTGAAACGACTTCACGCTACCGTGACGTCGTCATCCACGGGCGGAGCGGAAGCGAAGCGGACGCGCAGACCCGAGGATCCATGCCGTGACGTTTGTCGAGGCATGCTGCTTGTCAGAGTGGTCATTTGTCTCAAACGGGACAGCTTAAGAGCGCGACCCTCGATTCTGGGCTTTCGTGCGCACGATGTCACGGCATGGATCCTGGGGTCTTCGCGACGGAGCTTCGCTCCTGCTCCGCCCCAGGATGACGAAGGCAGGGTCGTTTCGGCGATTCTGCTACGGCTTGTGAATGAACGCAGCGCCGAGGATCGGCCCGGGCATGCCGTCTTTGCCGACCGATTGTAGCAGCACCGCGCAGCCGGCCTTCTTGGAGATCTCGCTCATCGGCAATTCGTAGCGCTGCGCCTTGCCGTGCCACATGCCGGCGGTCTGGATGCCGGAGACGGCGTTCCAGTAGGTCATGCTGCGACCGCTGTTTTCGCCCTTGCCGATGTCGATCGTCTGCGGCGGGTCGAAATAGACGATGACGACATGGGCGTCGCGGGGACCGCTGCCGGCGTCGCCGGCGTCGATCATGACGCGGTCGCTGGTCTGGCTGACCTTGATGCCGACGCGCATGCCTTCGCCGGCTCGTTCCATGCGGGCCAGCGCGCCATCGACTTCTTTGCGGCTGGCGCCGTTGACGTGGCTGCGGCCGTTGATGACGGCTTGCGGCGTGTAGACCGAACGGTTGCCGAAGGCGCGCATATAGTCATATTGGCGCTCGGTGTTCTCCTTGCGGCTCAGCGTGTCCTGCCAGCCAAGATAGTCCCAGTAGTTGACGTGATAGGCGAGCGCGACGATGTCTTCCTTGGCGGCAAGCTCGGCAAAGAACGCGTCGGCCGGCGGGCAGGAACTGCAGCCCTGGCTGGTGAAAAGCTCGACCACGCCTAAGGGCCTGTCGGTCTGAGATTTGCCGGTTTCGGCGGCAAGCCCGGTGCCGGCGAGCGCCGAAAGGGCCAGCGCTAGAGCCGCAAGCCGCAATGGTCTGTTGAAGGCCATGGTCGTTCCGATTTCCCGCCGGTGCTGCCGGCCTTGTTCTGGTTGCTGAAATATGTGGCAGAAGCCACAGTCAACGGGAAGTCACGTTGCGGTGAAATTTTGCCGTTGCAGGTGACCGGCACACGGCATGAGGGCCGAATGCAGACAAGAAAAAACCGCCGGAGCCTTGGCTCCGGCGGTTTTCTGGTTCAGCTCGACCGTCTGTTGGGCTTAAGCCGCCAAGTCACGCAGCACATATTGCAAGATGCCGCCGTTCTTGAAGTAGTCGAGCTCGTCCAGCGTATCGATGCGGCAGATGATCGGCACGTTCTTCACCGTGCCGTCGCCATAGGTCACCTTGGCGGTCATCGTCTGCCGAGGCTTGATGGCGCTCAGGCCGTCGATCTCGACGATCTCGTCACCTTTGAGATTGAGCGTGGCCCATGACGTGCCCTCCTCGAAGACGAAGGGGATGACGCCCATGCCGACCAGGTTCGAACGGTGAATGCGCTCGAAGGACTGGGCGATGACGGCGCGGACACCAAGGAGATTCGTTCCTTTGGCCGCCCAGTCGCGCGACGAGCCGTTGCCGTATTCGACACCGGCGAAGATGACCAGCGGCACGCCTTCCTTCTTGTACTCCATGGCGGCGTCGTAGATCGATGTCTCTTCCTTGCTGGGGTAGTGGATGGTGTAGCCGCCTTCGCGGCCGTTCTCGCCCAGCATGTGGTTGCGGATGCGGATGTTGGCGAAGGTGCCGCGCATCATCACCTCATGGTTGCCGCGCCGCGTGCCGTACTGGTTGAAGTCGGCCACGCCGACGCCGTGGTCGGTGAGGTATTTGCCGGCCGGCGACGCCGCCTTGATCGAACCCGCCGGCGAGATGTGGTCGGTGGTGATCTTGTCGCCGAACAGGCCAAGCACGCGCGCGCCCTTGATGTCGCCGATCTTGCCGAAGCCGGCGGTCATGCCGGCGAAATAGGGCGGGTTCTGCACATAGGTGGAGTTGTCGTCCCAGGCATAGGTCTGGCCTTCCGGCGCCTTGACGTTCTGCCAGTACTCGTCGCCCTTGAAGACGTCGGCATATTTGCGGGCGAACAGCTCGCGCGTGACGTTCTTCTCTATAAACTCCTGGATCTCGGCCGAGCTCGGCCAGATATCCTTCAAGTAGACCGGGTTGCCGTTCCTGTCCTCGCCGAGCGGCTCGGTGGTCAGGTCTTTCGTCACGGTGCCGGCCAGCGCGTGGGCGACGACCAGCGGCGGCGAGGCGAGATAGTTGGCCTGTACATCAGGTGAAACGCGGCCTTCGAAATTGCGATTTCCCGACAAGACCGCGGCAGCAATCAAGCCTTTATCGTTGATGGTCTTTGAGATCGGCGCCGGCAACGGGCCGGAATTGCCGATGCAGGTGGTGCAGCCGAAGCCGACCAGGTTGAAGCCGATCTGGTCGAGTTCCTTCTGCAGGCCGGATTTCTCCAGATATTCGGCGACCACCTGGCTGCCCGGGGCCAGCGAGGTTTTCACCCACGGCTTTTGCTTGAGGCCGAGCCGGTTGGCGTTGCGGGCCAGAAGGCCGGCGCCGATCAGCACGCTCGGGTTCGAGGTGTTGGTGCAGGAGGTGATGGCGGCGATGACGACGTCGCCATGGCCAAGATCGTGGTCGGTGCCTTCGACGGCGTAGCGCTTGTGGATCTCGGCGGCCTTCTTGTATTCGGTCTCCATCGCCTTGGCGAAGCCTTCCGGAATGCCTTCCAGGGCGACGCGGCCCTCGGGACGCTTGGGGCCGGCCATCGACGGCACGACGCTGCCGAGTTCGAGCTCGAGCAGGTCGGTGAACACAGGGTCGGCCGAGCCGGTGTCGCGCCACAGACCCTGCGCCTTGGCATAGGCCTCGACCAGAGCGATGCGGCTTTCCTCGCGGCCCGACATTGTGAGGTAGCGGATGGTTTCGCCGTCGACCGGGAAGAAACCGCAAGTGGCGCCATATTCGGGCGCCATGTTGCCGATGGTGGCGCGGTCGGCCAGCGTCATGTTGGAGAGGCCAGGGCCGAAGAACTCGACGAACTTGCCGACGACGCCCTTCTTGCGCAGCATCTGGGTGACGGTGAGCACCAGGTCGGTGGCGGTGACGCCTTCCTTGAGCTTGCCGGTGAGGCGGAAGCCGATGACTTCGGGCAACAGCATGGAAACCGGCTGGCCTAGCATGGCGGCCTCGGCCTCGATGCCGCCGACGCCCCAGCCGAGCACGCCAAGGCCGTTGATCATGGTGGTGTGCGAATCGGTGCCGACGCAGGTGTCGGGATAGGCGGTGGTTTCGCCGTCCTCGGTGTTGGTCCACACCACCTGTCCCAAATATTCGAGATTGACCTGGTGGCAGATGCCGGTGCCGGGCGGCACGACGCGGAAATTGCGGAACGCCTGCTGGCCCCATTTGAGGAACTTGTAGCGCTCCTCGTTGCGCTCATATTCGAGCTCGACATTGCGGGCGAAGGCCATCGGCGTGCCGAACTCGTCGACGATGACCGAGTGGTCGATGACCAGATCGACCGGCACCAGCGGATTGATCTTTTGCGGGTCGCCGCCGAGCGAGGCCATGGCATCGCGCATGGCGGCCAGGTCGACCACGGCGGGAACGCCGGTGAAATCCTGCATCAGCACGCGCGCCGGACGATAGGCGATCTCGACGCCGGCGGTGCCCTTGTCGGTCAGCCAGCCAGCCACCGCCTGGATCGATTCCTTGGTGACGGAGCGGCCGTCCTCGTTGCGCAGCAGGTTCTCCAGCAGCACCTTCATCGAATAGGGCAGCTGGGCGATGCCGGTGAGGCCGTTCTTCTCGGCCTCTATGAGGTCGTAATAGATATAGTCTGTACCGCTCACGGTCAGCGTGCGGCGGCAGTTGAAACTATCGAGGGATTTTGACACGTGCGGTCCGTCCTTGTCTGTTCAGCCTGAAAGGGAACGGACGCCGATGGCATGCAATCACGCGCAAAGGTGCGGGTACGGCCATTTCCGCTGTCCGTTCCCAGCCAACCCGAGCCGTTCAAGGCGGCGCGTGCGCTGGTTCGGCGCAAATTCCTGTTCCCGTGCCGACCGCTGGCACGGATGACCCGGATATAGAGAATTTTCTGGAATAGTTCTAGACACGGATTGGCCATTTTTGCTGCGGCGCACCGAAGCCGCTCCTAGACTTTAGCCGAAGGGGAACGAATGCGGCTGCTTGCCGAAAATCTGGGCGGTGAACGCGGCGGCGAGACGGTGTTTTCCGGCATCCACTTCGCACTTGCTCAAGGTCAGGCGCTGATCGTCACCGGGCCGAACGGTTCTGGCAAATCGACGCTGCTGCGGGTCGTCGCCGGGCTGCTGCCGGTGGCGGAAGGCCGCGTGTCGATCGAGGGCGGTGGTGAGGACTTTCCGACGGTCGCGGCGGTCTGCCATTATCTCGGCCACCTCAACGCGATGAAGACGGCGCTGAGCGTGACGGAAAACCTGCGCTTCTGGCGGGATTTTTCGGGTGCGGGTGTGGCGAGCGTCGAAGAGGCGCTGGAAACCGTCGGGCTTGGCGGCATCGGCCATCTGCCGTTCGGCTATCTCTCGACCGGGCAACGGCGGCGGGCGGCAATCGCGAAATTGCTGGTCAGTCATCGGCCGCTGTGGCTGCTCGACGAGCCGACGGCGGGGCTGGACAAGGCTTCGGAGGCGCGGTTTGCCGCGCTGATGACGAAGCATTGTGAAGAGGGCGGGATGATTGTCGCGGCAACGCATCTGCCGCTGGGGATCGAGGGGGCGAAAGAGTTGGTGATGGGCTTACCCTCCCCCTTGTGGGGAGGGTCGATCCGCGAAGCGGAGCGGGGTGGGGGTCTCTTATGATTACCGCCGCTCCCCCACCCCGGCGCTACGCGCCGACCCTCCCCACAAGGGGGAGGGTGAAGTGCTAGCCCTCTTCCTGCGCGAGATCCGCCTCAACATCCGCGCCGGTGGCGGGGCGCTGACTGGCGTCATCTTCTTCCTCGCAGTCATCGCCACCATCCCTTTCGGCGTCGGGCCGGACCTGAAGCTGCTCGCCCGTATCGGCCCGGCGATCCTGTGGATCGGCGCGCTGCTCTCTTGCCTGCTCGGCCTCGATCGCTTGTTCCAGGCCGACCGCGAAGACGGCTCGCTCGATCTCTTGGTGCTCGGCAACGACCGCCACATGCTGGCGCTGACCGTGCTGACGAAATGCCTGGCGCATTGGGCCGGGAGCGTGCTGCCGCTGGTCATCGCCGCGCCCTTGCTCGGCCTGTTCATGAACATGGAGCCGGTCAGCATCGGCGCCACGGCGCTCACGCTTCTCGTCGGCACACCGGCCATCACTTTCATTGGTGCCGCCGGTGCGGCGGTGGCCGTCGCGCTGCCGCGCGGTGGGCTGCTGATCTCGGTGCTGGTGCTGCCGCTGACCATTCCAGTGCTGATCTTTGGTGTCGCGGCCAGCTATGGGGCGGTGGCGGATCCCGACCCGTTCCTGCAGCCCTTCCTCATTCTTGCCGCGCTGACCTTGTTTCTTGCCGTGCTGGGGCCGGTGGCGGCGGCGCTGGCATTGCGGCATGGAACGGATTGAAGGCTGCGGCGCGGCGGCCAATTGCGAAGCCGCTGGCGCGAGGCTAAGGAAAAGCATGATCGAAAAAGGCGAAACGGTCGGATTGGAAGGCTGCGCGCTGGCGGAGCGAGCCGCATGAGCGCGCATGCGCTGTATGTGACGGCCGCCTATGCCATCACGGCCGTGGTTCTGGCCGGGCTGATCGGCTGGATCCTCATCGACCAGCGCGGGCGCAAGCGCGATCTTGCTGAACTGGAAGCCGCCGGCGTGCGGCGACGCTCCGACAAGGCCGCCAAGCCATGAGCATGGACAACGAAACGCCGGTACGTGGCCGCCGCCTGATCGTGCTGTTGCCGCTGTTGATTTTCCTCGGGCTGGCCGGGCTGTTCCTGGCGCAGCTTTTGTCGGGACGCGATGTTTCGGAGGTGCCGTCGGCGCTGATCGGCCTGCCGGCGCCGCAGACCAGCCTGCCGGCGTTGGAAGGAATCAATCTGCCGGGGCTGGAGTCAAAATCGTTTGCCGGCAAGGTGACGCTGGTCAACGTCTTCGCGTCATGGTGCGCGCCGTGCCGGGAAGAACATCCGGTGCTGCTGGCGCTGTCGCAGGACAAGCGCTTTGTCATGGCGGCGCTGAACTACAAGGACCAGCCGGAAAACGCGCGCCGGTTCCTCGGTGAAGTCGGCAATCCGTACCAGGCGATCGGTGTCGACGCGGCGGGCCGCACCGCGATCGACTGGGGTGTTTACGGCGTGCCGGAGACCTTCGTCATCGGCAAGGACGGCAAGATTGCCTACAAGCATGTCGGCCCGTTGACGCCGGAGTCGGCGAGAGATCTCTTGCTGCCACAGATAGAAAAGGCGCTGGCGGTGCCGAACTGACGGCGCTCACTCGCCTTCGTCATCCTAGGGCGAAGCAAGGAGCGAAGCGACGCGGCGCAGACCCTAGGATCCATGCCGCGACCTTTGCCGAAGGATGCGACCGTCCAGAATAGGCGCCTTCAACGTGCCAAATCACGGATCATCGCAGAACAAGTGTTCTGCACCGCTGCGGTGCTCGAAAGTCACGGCATGGATCCTTGGGTCTTCGCTCCGCTTCGCGTCGCTACGCCCAAGGATGACGAACGTGATAGGTCGGCCGAATACTCAGCCGTAGATCTGCTTGTGGACCTGATAGAGCATTTCCGAGCGGTCGGCGCGCATGTCGGCGAGGTCGCGGCTGGAGAAGCTGTCGATTTCCGCAACGAGACGGTTGTAGTGCTTGCGCTTGGCAATGCTGGCACGAGCGCGGGTCATAAGGCTGTCGATGATCATAGCAAGGTTCCTTTTCAGCGCCGCATTGCTGCGGCAGTTATTCCTCCCTTGATCGATACGAACCATGACATAGTTACGCTGCGTTGCAAAAAGAAGATGTTGCAATGCACCATTGCACTGGGCGCATAGCCGGTTAATGCGGCGCTAACGTCCAAGCGCAGGCAATAGGCCGGCAAGCCATCTGTCCTGGCCGCCCTTTTTGCATGACACTGTGCGGACGCACATTGCCTTCTGTTTCACGGGCTGGCTTGATCCCTCGCGTTGTGTAGTGCCCGGAGGAAAGCATGGCGGCCGCAGACTATTACGAAATTCTCGATCCGCGTTTCGCGCGGCTGTTCAATTCCAACGCGCAAGTGGAAAAGCTGTTCACGGGATGCCAGTGGGCGGAAGGGCCGGCGTGGTTCGCCGCCGGGCGCTATGTCGTCTGGTCCGACATCCCCAACAATCGCATGCTGCGCTACGACGAGACCGACGGCAATGTCAGCGTCTTTCGTCAGCCGTCCGGCAATTCCAACGGCAACACCGTCGACCGGCAGGGCCGGCTGGTCTCCTGCGAGCATTCGGGCCGCCGCGTCAGCCGCACCGAGTTTGATGGCTCGGTCACCACAATCGCCACGAAATGGAAGGGCAAAAGGCTGAACTCGCCGAACGACGCGGTGGTGAAATCCGACGGCTCGATCTGGTTCACCGATCCGAGCTACGGCATCGACACCGACTACGAGGGCGACAAGGCCGAGAGCGAGATCGGCGCCTGCCATGTCTACCGCGTCGACCCCGACAGCGGCGAGGTCGAAGCCGTCATCACCGACATGGTCAGGCCCAACGGGCTCGCCTTCTCGCTCGACGAGAGCAAGCTCTATGTCGTCGACACAGGCCGCACGCATGGCGCCAAGAACCCGGCCCATATGCGGGTGTTCAATGTCGGCAAGGGCGGCAAGAAAGTGTCGGGCGACAAGGTCTTTGCCGACTGCACCGCCGGCCTGTTCGACGGCTTTCGCCTCGATGCGGACGGGCGCATCTGGACCAGTGCGGCCGACGGCATCCATTGCTACGACCCCGACGGGACGCTGATCGGCAAGGTCAAGGTGCCGGAAGTCGTCGCCAACTGCGTGTTCGGCGGCAACAAGCTGAACTGCCTGTACATCGCCGGCACCACCTCACTCTATATGGTGCGGTTGATGGTCAACGGCGCCAAGACCTACTGAGCTGCCGTCAACAAAATCGAAGGGGAGGACATCATGCCATTCGTCAACATCCGTATCGTCAAGGAGGTGATTGCCGCCGACCCGACCGGCAAGAAGGCGGACATCGCCAAAAAGGTAACGGCGGCCATCATGGACGCCACCGGACTGGGCAATGACGATGTGTGGGTGGTGTTCGAGGAGGTCAACGCCCGTGACTGGTATGTCGGCAAGACGGATGTCGAGACGCTGCGGAGCAAGAAGTAGGCTGCCAATCGCTGACGTTGGAGATTGGCCGAAGCCTCTCTCCTTCGTCATCCTAGGGTCTGCGCCGCGTCGCTTCGCTCCTTGCTTCGCCCAAGGATGACGAAGGCGTGGTGGGTCGTCGTCCTCAACGCGCGCGGATAAACTCTGCGAACGCCGACAGCGCGTCGCGCATCGCCTGCACGTTCATCGGCTCCGCTAGGATAGCCTCCACCTCCGGCGGCTTCTTGCCGAGCAAAGCGATTTCGCACACCGCTTCCTCGTAGAGCGCAAACGACATCGTCCGCATGATCTCGGCGAGCGCCGTGCGGGCAAACAGCGAGCGTGGCGAGGCGTGCGCCAGCATAGCCGGCTTGGCGACGGCGGCGTCGCGCGACACCAGCCAGTCGAGTGCATTCTTCAGGCCACCTGGCACGCCATGGGCGTATTCCGGGCAGGAGATGATGACGCCGTCGGCGCGGGTGACGGCGTCGATCAGCCGGGAAGCCTCCTGCGGCGTCCGCTCACCTTCGTCGTCGGGGTTGAAGATCGGCAAGCGGCCAAGCCCGTCATAGACGCTGACGCGGCAGCCGGACGGTGCGTTTTGCGCCAGCGCCGCGATCAGCGCCGAATTGGTGGAGGCGGCGCGCAGGCTGCCAGAAAGGGCGAAGATTTCGATCAAGGGAGGCGAGCCGTATGCGAGCGAATCGTGTCCGGAAAACCTACCACATCGTCTGCTTGTATTCCTCGTCGAGCCGGCGGTCGGTCGCCTCTGCCGAATCGGCAACCGCCAGCTGGTCGCGCAGGATCTGGCCTAGCGTCGGCAGCGTCGCGCGGTCATGCCAAGTCTCCGGCTTCCACAGATCCGAGCGCATAAAAGCCTTGGCGCAATGCATGTAGGCAGCTTTGACCGTCACCACGACGATGCTCTGCGGCTCCTTCCCGTCGACCGCCAGCCGCTCGCGCAAACCGGCATCGACGGTGATGCGGGCGTCGCCGTTGACGCGCAGCGTCTCGTTCATACCCGGGATGAGAAAGAGCAGCCCGACCGAAGGGTTGAGAAGGATGTTCTCCAGCGTGTCGAGCCGGTTGTTTCCTGGGCGGTCGGGGATGGCGATGGTGTTGTCGTCGAGCACCGCGGCGAAACCGGGCCTGTCGCCCTTGGGCGTCACGTCGGCATTGCCGGCGCCGTCGGACGAGCCGATCAGCACGAACGGGCTCTTGCCGATGAAGGAACGGCAGTGGCCGTCGAGCGCCTTCAGTTCCTTGCGGATGGAGCCGTCGGTCGGCCGCGGCGTCTTGTAGATCGTCCTCAGCTGGTCGCGCGAAGTGACAAACTCCATAGCCGCATCTCCCTACTTGCCGGCCTCTCCGGTCTTGTCCTCCAGCGAATGGCGCAGGATCAGCGGCATCTGGCTGAAGGTGAACAGAAGCGTGATCGGCATGATGCCCCAGACCTTGAAGGTAACCCAGGCGTCGGTGGAAAAATTCCGCCAGACCACTTCGTTGACGAGTGCCAGGAACAGGAAGAACAGCCCCCAGCGGAAGGTGAGTTTGCGCCAGCCTTCGGCATCGAGGCTGAAGGCGGAATCGAAGACGTAGCCGAGCAGCGACTTGCCGAAGAACAGGCCGCCGAGCAGCGCGCCGCCGAACAGCGTGTTGACGATGGTCGGCTTCATCTTGATGAAGATGTCGTCCTGCAGATAGAGCGTCAGCGCACCGAAGATGAGGACGACGACGCCCGACACCATCGGCATGATAGGCAAGGTGCGCAACAGCAGCCAGGAGGCGATCAAGGCGATCGCGGTGGCGGCCATGAACAGGCCGGTGGCGACGAAGATCGGTCCGCCGAGTTCGGCCAAAACAGGGAATTTCTGCACCAGCCAGGCGCCGCGCGCATTGGCGAAGAAGAACACCATCAACGGGCCGAGTTCCAGCACCAGCTTGAGCAGCGGGTTGACGCTCTCCTTCTTCTTCTGCGGGTCGGACGGGTCGCGTTCGAGGATGGGCGGGTTCATGATTTCCTTCTGACGCATGATCTTGTCCAAAAAGCCTGCAGCTCCTGGAGATCGTGCCTGCTATGCTACGCCCGCGATCGCCCTGGCGAATTCGCTGGCTGAAAAGGGTTCGAGGTCGTCGACCTGTTCGCCGACGCCGATGAAATAGACCGGCAATTTGTGCTTTGCCGCGATCGCCACCAGAATACCGCCACGTGCCGTGCCGTCCAGCTTGGTCATCACCAGGCCGTTGACGCCGGCAATGTTGCGGAAGATCTCGACCTGGTTCAGCGCATTCTGGCCGGTGGTGGCGTCGACCGTCTGCAGCACCGTGTGCGGCGCTTCCGGATCGAGCTTGCCCAGCACGCGGACGATCTTTTCGAGTTCCGCCATCAATTCGGTCTTGTTTTGCAGCCGGCCGGCAGTGTCGATGATCAGCACGTCGGAGCCGGCCTCCTTGGCCCGCTCGAAGGCGTCATAGGCAAGGCCTGCGGCATCGGCGCCGATCTTGGAGGCGATGACCGGCGATTTCGTGCGCTCGCCCCAGATCTTCAGCTGTTCGATGGCGGCGGCGCGAAACGTGTCGCCGGCGGCAAGCATCACCGACAGGCCGCCATCGGTTAGCTTGGCTGCCAGCTTGCCGATGGTGGTGGTTTTTCCGGTGCCGTTGACGCCGACAACCAGAATGACATGCGGCTTGTGGCTGAGGTCGAGCTCCAGCGGCATGGCGACGTGGGTGAGCACCTTCTCTACCTCGGTCGCCATGATGGCGCGGACTTCGGCGTCGGAGACGTCCTTGCCGTAGCGGCTGGCAGCCAGCGCATCGGTGACGCGCAGGGCGGTTTCCATGCCAAGGTCGGCGCGGATCAGCACGTCTTCCAGATCCTGCAGCGTCTCTTCATCCAGCTTGCGCTTGGTGAAGACGCCGGCAATGTTGCCGGTCAGCTCCTTGGAAGAACGGGCAAGCCCGTCCTTCATGCGCTGGAACCATGAGCGTCTCGGTGCCGGTTCCGGTGCCTTCTGCGGTTCGGCCTTCTGCTCGACCTTCTTGGTGACGGTCACCTTGCCGACGGACGGCGCAGGCTTTGGTTCGGGAGCAGGTTGCGGCACCAGTAGCGGGGCGGGCGCTGGCTTTACCTCCCCCTCGATGGGGGAGGTCCCGAGCGCAGCTCGGGGGTGACTGGCGCCGGCGCTGTCACCCCACCCCGCCGCTTCGCGTCGACCCTCCCCATCAAGGGGAGGGTGGGGCGCTGGCGCGGCCACCGCCGTTGGCTGCGTGGAAGGCGAGGCCGGTTGTGGCACCTCGATCGGCGCCGGCGCTTCGGCCGGCACCTCGGCAGGTGTTGGCACTTCGACAGGTGCTGGCTCCGGCTGCTTCGGCTCGGGCTGCGGAATTTCCTGCGGTTCGGGTTCAGGCTCCGGCACCACAGGCGCGACCGGGATTTCCACCGGAGCCGGCTCCTCAGCAGGTGCTTCCGGCGGCTGCGGTTCCTCGGCCGGAGCAGGCTCCGGCTGGATCTCCGGCTCCAATGGAATGGACGGGGTCGGTTCGGGCGAGGGCTCCGGAACGGCAGGCGGTGCAGGAATTTCGGGTGTCGGCGACTCGGGAGCCGGCTCCTCTACAGGCTCAGGCTCCGGCAGAGGTTCTGGCCCGGACGGAACGGTCGGCTCCGGCGCAGGCGGGATGGTCGGCTCTGGCCTCGGCTCCTCGTGCTCCGGCTGGGGCGCCAGCGCGACCTCCGCCTCAGCCTCGTCGCGCTTCAAATATTCCGGCAGCGCCTGTTCAGCCGCCGGCTTCAGCGCGTCAAGCGCTTCCCATTTGATCGGCGGCTGCGGCGCGGTCTCGTCGACCCGCTCCTCGACCACTTCCTTCTTGCCGAACGAAAATATCTTCTTGAAAAAACCAGCCATGCTTTGCGTTTCTCAGGCGGCGCGGGCGCTAAGCGGCGCGGCGATCAGGCGGGCGCCGTCATGGCCGGAAATATAGGCCTCGACGATGTCGCCCGGCGAGCCCGTGGGGACAGCGGCCAATGTGAAGCCTTCGGTGCGGCCGAGGCCGTCGCGCTCGACCAGGATCGACTGGCGGGTCCCGGCAAGCGAAGTGAGATGGCGGCGATAGGCGGCCTCTCCGGCGGCGCGCAGCCTAGCGGCGCGCTGCTTGACCACCTCGCGCCGCAGCTGCGGCATGCGCGCTGCGGGCGTGCCTTCGCGGGGGCTGAACGGGAAGACGTGGAGATGCGTCAGACCGCATTCCTCGACGATCTTTTCCGAGTTTTCGAACATGGCGTCGGTTTCGGTCGGGAAGCCGGCGATGATGTCGGCGCCAAAGACGATTGCAGGGCGCAATTTGCGCACATCCTCGCAGAAGCGGATCGACTGATCGCGCAGATGCCGGCGCTTCATGCGCTTCAGGATCATGTCGTCGCCAGACTGCAGCGACAGATGCAGATGTGGCATCAGCCGCTTCTCGGTGGCGATAGCGTCGAGCAGATCGTCGTCGGCCTCGATCGAATCGATGGAGGAGAGCCGCAGGCGCTTCACGTCCGGCACCTGCTTCAAAATGGTTTTCACCAGCCTGCCGAGTTTTGGCGCACCCGGCAGGTCAGCGCCAAAACTTGTCATGTCGACGCCGGTCAGCACGATCTCGGCATAGCCATTGCCGCTCAAACGCTTGACCTGCTCGACAACGGCGCCCATCGGCACCGAGCGCGAATTGCCGCGGCCATAGGGAATGATGCAGAAGGTGCAGCGGTGATCGCAGCCATTCTGCACCTGGACGAAGGCGCGTGCCCTGCCCTCGATGGCGTCAACCATGTGGCCAGCGGTCTCACGCACGGAAAAGATGTCGTTGACGCGGGCCTTTTCGGTGTCGTTGACGCCGAAATCCGGCAGCGCGCGATAGGAATGCGCCTTCAGCTTCTCCTCATTGCCAAGCACGAGATCGACCTCGTCCATGGCGACGAAATTGTCAGGCTCGGTCTGCGCGGCGCAGCCGGTGACGATGATGCGCGCCCCAGGGTTTTCGCGGCGGGCTTTGCGGATCGACTGCTTGGCCTGGCGCACGGCTTCTGATGTGACGGCGCAGGTGTTGAAGATGATGGCGCCGCCTTCGAGCGCGCCGAGGCCGGCGCTTTCCGCTTCGCGCCGCATCACTTCGGATTCATAGGTGTTCAGCCGGCAGCCGAAGGTAACGACATCAATACCCTTGGGACCCATGGAGAGGGGTGCCATCAGGCGGCGCTTTCGGTGTCGCGGGCCCAGAGGCCGGTCGACGGGTCGAAACTGCCGGAAAATTCCCATTCGGCGGCACCGGTGAGGATGACATGATCGTCGTCGCGCCATTCGACATGCAGCGAGCCGCCGCCGGGGGTCATCAATGTGACGCTGCGGCCGGTGCGCCTGGTGCGGGCCGCGGCAACCACCGAGGCGCAAGCGGCCGAGCCGCAGGCCTTGGTCAGGCCGGCGCCGCGTTCCCAGGTGCGGATGATCATCGTGTCGGGCGAGGTCACCTGCGCCAGCGTAATGTTGGCGCGCTCGGGGAACATCGGGTGGTTCTCGAGCAGCGGGCCGAAACGGTCGAGCTCATAGGACCAGACGTCCTGGTCGACCCAGAAGATGGCGTGCGGGTTGCCCATCGACACCACCGAGGGCGAATGCAGCACCGGCGCGTCGATCGGGCCGATCTGCAGCTCGATCATGCGGGTGTCGCGGAATTCCTCAGCCAGCGGGATATCCTGCCAGCCGAAGCGTGGCATGCCCATGTCGACCGAGATCGTACCATCGGTATGCTCTATGGCGTTGAGGATGCCGGCACGGGTCTCGAAGGTGAAAGTCTTCTGGCCGGTCTCGGCGGCGAGCGCCTGGACGACGCAGCGCATGCCGTTGCCGCAGGCCTGCGCCCCGGAGCCGTCGGAATTCAATATGTCGATGTAATAAGCGGTGCCCGCCGTCCTGGCGTCATGGATCGCCATGATCTGATCGAACTTGGTCGCTGCGTCGGCATTCAGCGCCACGGCAGCCGGCGCCGTCACGCGATCGGCACGGCCGCGCATGTCGGCAACGATGATCTCGTTGCCGATGCCGTTCATCTTGGCGAAAGGGGCAGCACTTGCCATGGGTCGAAAGGTCTCTTGCCGGTTTGGCGCCTATATGGCGGATACCGGCCGAAATTACCAGTCCGCGCTGCTCTTAGGTTATCGCAAAGACCCCGAGCACGATCAGCAGGAAGACGATCAGAACGATGCCGATCAGCACCCGGGCGCCGGTTGCGGCGGCTCCGGCCAGGGCCGGCATGCCGAGCAGGCTCGCCGCAGCCGCGACAATCAGCAGAATGATGATCCATTTGATCATGGGAAATGCCTCACAGCCCAGTTTGAAACTGTCGATAAACGCGGTTGCGAGGCCGGCGGTTCCCTTGGCTCTTGTCTAGCCGGCGATCTCGATATCGGTGGTGAAGGGCGCCGTCTTGCTCGAATTCTCATCGTGCATGACGAAATCGCACCGGTATTTGCCGGGCGGCAGGCCATCGAGGGAGAGGTCGAGTTTGAAGAACAGTTCGCGGTTGTGCGAGCGCGAAGCGACCTGAATGCGACCGACCTTCTCCATCGTGCCGAGAGTCTCGCCCGCCTCGGAAACAACGGTGATGTCGACGGAAAGCGCGATCAAGCTGTTGCCGAGGCCGTCCGAGCCGTAACCATAGCCAACAGGCTCCATGTACAGGATGATCTTCTCGCCAGGCTTGTAGATGTGGTTGGCGCGCTCGCTATAGATGCCAAAGCCGCTCGCCGTGTCGATCTGCCTGACATTCTGCACGCCAAGCGGCATCGCTTGCCACAGAGCGTCCTCGGCGCTGCGGAATTTTTCCAGCGCGCCGGCGCCGTCACCCGACTGCAGCGCCTTTTCGGCCTCTGTTGCGCGATCGCTGATTTCGCCTGCGAAAGCAGCCGGTGCCGAAATCACCAGCGCCATCAGAACTGCCAGGATTGATTTCATATGATTCCCCTACGCCGGTTGAGGGGGGACCATCAACGAAAACGGCAGTGCCGTAAACGGCCAAATGCAGACCTCAGCCGGGCTCGATCTCCGGCACGTCCCAGATCTCGCCCGGGCGCAAGGCGCGAAAGCGCTCTTGAGAAATCCCTTGATCGTCGAGCGCCTCGACCAGTTTCCTCACCGGCTCGTCGATCGGTTCGTCGGTCAGATGGAACGTGCCCCAGTGGCAGCCGGCGGCGTAGGCGGCGTTGCACAATGTCATGCCTTGCACCGCCTCCTCCGGGTTCTGGTGCTGCGGCGCCATGAACCAGCGCGGCTCATAGGCGCCGATCGGCAGGATGGCGAGGCGGAAGCCGCCATGTTTTTCGGCCATCAGCCGGTAGTTGGCGCCGCCATGAAAGCCGGTGTCGCCGGCGAAATAGACCTTTGCATTAGGCGTCTCGATGACAAAACCGGCCCACAGCGCCATGCGCCGGTCACGCGCGCCGCGTGCCGACCAGTGATGCACCGGCTCGACATGGATGGCGACGCCGTTGCCGAGATCGATGCGGTCGCCCCAGTCATGCGCCGACAGCCGCATGCCTGATATGGCATCGTCGATGATGGCGTCGTTGCCGAGCGGCGTCAGCAGCAGCGGGTCGTGTTTCGCCTGCAGCCGCTGCAGCGTGGTGAGGTCGAGATGGTCATAATGGTTGTGGCTGACCAGGACGAGGTCGATCGGCGGCAGCTGGGAAAAGGCGATGCCCGGCGCATTGACGCGCTTCGGCCCGGCAAAGGACAGCGGCGAGACGCGCGGCGACCAGACCGGATCGGTGAGGATGTTCAACCCGGCGGTCTGGATGAGCAGCGTGGAATGGCCGACCATGGTGAGCCGCAACTCGGAACCGGCGATCCGCTCCGCCGGTCTTGCCGGTTCAAACGGGCTCGGGTTGGCCGCCGGCCATTTCGAGCGCTCGCCGCTCAATTGCCATTTCAACAGATCGGAAAAACGGCCGGGCGGCTTGCCGTCGGGGTTGAAGAACAGAGTGCCGTCGAAATGATCGCTTGGCGGACCGCTGTAATAGCGGTTGGCGGCTTTCTTTCTGGCTGCCAATTTTTCGGCTCCGGCAGGTTTCAGTCTCAGCAAACATAGGGACGCGGGCCTTTGGCGCAATACCGGGCAGCGGCCAGACACCAGCAAGCCGGTATGCCCGGTAGTGGGTCAGTTTTGAAATTTCCCGCTCTTGAGGGGCGTTGGAGGTGCTCGGCAAGAGTGGCATACTCCCGGCATGACGAAACACCCCAAGCGTCGGCGCGATCCAACCCGGCAAAGCGCGAGTGCCAAGAGAAACGCATCTCCGCTCAGAGAACCTTTCGGGGCGGTCAGTTGTGCCTAGAGTCGTTCAGCAGATGGCGCTCACAGCGGAGCTTGTGGCTCGGGCCGCTCGCGTGGTTGAGGATGCGGGGCCGACTCCAGGCGCGGTCTACATGACCGATGAGGATTATGTCATCGCAATACATAACGTCCTGACGAACACGCCAGAGGGTGACATTTGGCTCTTTGGATATGGCTCCCTGCTCTGGAAACCTGCCTGTGAGTTCGTCGAAAGTCGCATAGCCACCGTTCAAGGGTGGCACCGGGCGTTCTGCTTTCGGGTGGCGCGATTTCGAGGGACGCGAGACCAGCCCGGATTGATGCTTGCTCTTGATCGGGGCGGCAGCTGCAAGGGTATGATTTTCAGGCTTCCTGCCGAACAGGTCGCGGCAAGCTTGGACACCTTGTTTCGGCGTGAATTGATGATCAAACCATCGGTAAATGTGCCCCGTTGGATGACGGCTGAGACTGTCGACGGTCCGATCCGGGCGCTCGGTTTCGTCGTAAACCGACAGAGTCCACATTATTCTGGCAAGGTGTCCCTTGATGCGGCAGCCGATGTTCTTGCGACGGCAGCAGGGCATTGGGGCTCTTGCGCAGAGTATCTAAGAGAGACGGTTTTTCGGCTGGAGGAACTGGGCATTCACGACCGATCCCTGTGGCGACTCCAGGCTCTTGTCGCAGAACGGCTCGCAGCCGGAATCAGCCTCGAAATTTCAAACTGACCCACTACCGAATGCCCAGCTTGCTGGTGTCTGTGGGGATTTTGTACGATGTTGTCGTGGCGGAGGGTTCACACCATGCGCTGGCTGGCTTTTCTTGCGGTCATCGGGATAGCGTCCGCGCCGTCGATGGCTGTTGCGCAGACGCAGCCCGACGGTGCCTGTATCCATGCGCCAACCATCCTGGACGCGAGCGATTTCCTGCTTGTTGAACCAGCGGTATTTCCGAATTTCTGGCGCGACCCTTTTGGCGATGACGCGGCGTATCTGAAAATCCGCTATGGCGGCCTCGCCTATGCCGAGGGTGCCGCGCTGCTGGCCGGTCTGGAAAAACGCAGCCATCCGCCGCTGCGGATTGGCGAACTCAGACTTGCCTATGCAACAACGCCTGAGCGGGCGGCGATGATTGCCGGCCTGCAGCCGCTGCGCAACGCGAAGTCGGTTGTGCCTCAGCTTGGCCAATCCGCCTTGCGTGCGCTCGTCACCGAGGACGGCGGCGACTGGCTGCTGGGCGAACTGGCGCGCTGGCGCGCTGCCGACGCCGACCAGTTCGACGCATCGAGGACTTCCGTGGGGCTTGCCCAGGTGCTGGCGGACCTTGACGATGAGGCCAAATCGCGCCTTGCCAAAAGAGCGGAAGATGCGGGCATCTGGCCCATGGCTCTGGAGATGCGGGCAGTCAAAGACGACCTCTCGGACTACGTCGCTTACCTCGACAGGCTTCCACCTGCGGTACGTCCCGACAAGAGTGGCCGCACAGGGTTTATCCGCAAAGCCCTGAACCTGGCCAATCTTCGCCCTTCCTTCGATATGTCCAAACAGCCAGCGGAGGTGCGGGCGCTCGACGGTCAAAACGATCTGGGCTCAGCCATCCGCTCGATCGGGCAGCTGATTGCCCATGTTCCTCAAACTGCGATCTTGCTGCCCCTCGTGAACCAGACCGGCAATTTGAGCCTCGGCACAGCGGTGGCTGGGGCGATCAACGCGCAGATTGCCGCAAAACATCTCGACCCGGTCAACTATCCCGATACGGTCACGGCAGCCATGCTCGACGGGATCGACTACGTTCTTGGCCGCCGCGACCGTGAGCACAATTTGAGCGACGCTCTGATCTCCGAAATACAGGGCGAAACGGCGGGGGAATTCATAGACAGGGCGTTAGCCCGGGTGATGTTGGCCTCCTTCATGCTCGACAATGGGGCCGAACCGCCACCTCGCCCGGGTCTGCTCGCAGCGACCTTCCCCTGGGAACAGTGGGTTGGATTGGCCGGCAAGCTGAAGACCGGCGAAGCCATCGCGCCGGAAGATCGCATCGTTGCTGCCGATCTCATGATCGCAGCCGACCGTCCCGCGGATGCGTTGGCCTTGCTGAAAACGGCCGGCGATTGGAAGACGGCAGTGCGGCGCTCTCATCAGCTGGCGCTTAGGCTGGACCGCCGATGCGCCGACCTGCTGCGGCCGCCAATGCCGGTTTCGCTGCCGCTGTACCGGTTCGAGCCGCGTTAGGGCACCTTTGGGTCACGTTCCGATGACAGACGGGCGCGCCTTGGCCGGATGATTGCGTTAAATTTGCAACAAATGTTGCCGCAAACCGTATTTTAACCATATCAGGTTGAAATTTCGCCACCTTCTCCGTCTTGGTGGGGGTGAGATTGTGCGGACGGCAGCCCCAGCCGGATCCGACGGAGGTTGACATGAATTTTTCGAAGACCGGCCTGCTGGCCGTATCGCTGGCCGCTCTCATTGCGAGCGGCTGTTCGACCTCGCGCTTTTCATCAATGGACGATCAGCAGCCGGCGCCGCTGCAGCCTGCGCCCGCCGGCCAGGTCACCGGCAACCAGCTGCCGCCGCCGGCGACGCCCGGCGCCACCGACCCGTCGCAATTCCCGACCGCGCCGGCAAACACGCAGGTCGCCTCGCTGCCGCCGGATGGATCGGCGCCGGCCGGCGCCACCGACCTGACCGCGGCCAGCGTCGCCGGCGTCTGGAACGCCAGTGTCTCCGGACAGAGCTGCAAGGTGGCGACGCCGCAGACCAAATTTGGCGCCGGCTTCCGTGCCGGGCCGCTGCACTGCCCGGCCCCCATCGACGGCATCAAGTCGTGGAACGTCGCCGGCAAGCAGCTGACGCTCTATGACGAGAATGGCGGCACGCTGGCGCGGCTCTATTCCTCGGGCGGCTCGAAATTCGACGGCCAGACTTCCAACGGCTTGCCGATTTCGCTTACAAGATAGGCAGGGTATGCTGATATTCAGGTGAGGCCGGCCTGCGAACGGCGGCTTCCTGCGCTTCCGGTGCTCACGTACTTAAGTACGCTTCGCTCCGGTTCTCGGGAGCCACCATTCTCGGCTCGGCCTGACCTGAATCTCAACACACCCTGATCTTCCTGGAGCAACCTGCTTAAACTAAGCGACGTGACCGATGCATCTGCGTGACGGCCTCCAGACCCATGCGACCGTCAGGCAGCGCTACGACCATCTGGTCGAGACCGGCGCGATCGAACGCGACCCGGCGCAGATGCGGATCGCCGCCGCGCTCGACCGGCTGACCGACGAGATTTCGGCCAAGCGGCTGGCGCACAAATCGAGTGCGCTGGGCTGGCTGTTCGCCCGCAAGCGCGAAACGCATGAGCCGGTCAAGGGCCTCTACATCCATGGCGGCGTCGGCCGCGGCAAGACCATGTTGATGGGCATGTTCTTCGAGCTGCTGCCGGTGCGGCGCAAGCGCCGGGTGCATTTCAACGACTTCATGGCCGACGTGCAGGACCGCATCCAGAAGCACCGGGCGGCGCGCAAGAACGGCGACGTCAAGGAGGACGATCCGATCCCGCCGGTGGCGCGCGCCCTGGCCGAGCAGGCCTGGGTGCTGTGCTTCGACGAGTTTTCGGTCACCGACATCGCCGATGCGATGATCCTGTCCAGGCTGTTCTCGGCGTTGTTTGCCAATGGCGTGGTGCTGGTCGCCACCTCCAATGTCGCGCCGCAGGATCTCTATCGCGACGGGCTGAACCGCCAGCTGTTCTTGCCCTTCATCGGCATTCTCGAACGGCAGACGCATGTGCTGTCGCTGGATGCCGACAAGGATTACCGCCTGGAAAAACTGGCGCGTACGCCGGTCTATGTCACTCCCGACGATGCCGCCGCCGAGCGGACGCTCGACGACGCCTGGGAAGCGATGACGCATGGCGCGCCGACGGTCGAGACGACGCTGACGGTGAAGGGCCGGCACGTTGTGGTGCCACGCGCGGCCGGCGCGGCGGCGCGGTTTTCCTTCGCCGATCTGTGCGAAAAGCCGCTCGGCGCCCGCGATTTCCTGGCCATTGCCAACCGCTTCTCGACCATCTTCATCGACCATGTGCCGGTGCTCGGCGAAGGCCGGCGCAACGAGGCCAAACGCTTCATCCTGTTAATCGACACGCTCTACGACCATCACGTGCGGCTGGTGGTGAGTGCCGCGGCACAGCCACAGCTGCTCTACACCGCCAAGCGCGGCGTCGAGGTGTTCGAATTCGAGCGGACTGCGTCGAGATTGATCGAGATGCAGAGCCGCGACTGGCTGGAAGACTGGGCGGAGCGGCACAAGGCGAAGGCGACGGCCGAAGTGCAGCAGGCGCAGGCCTAGCCCACCACGCATTCGTCATCCTAGGGCGGAGTTGGGGAAGCTTTCGGCCAGTCTCTAAAGTTCAAACACATACATCACAAACTCCTCCGCCGGCCCATGCGGCTCCTTGCGCGTATCATAGAGCGCCCGCGCCGCAACATTATCGGGCTCGGTGCCAACCCATGCTTCCCCACAGCCATGCTCGCGGCCGAGTGCGAACATGGCGTCGAGCATTTTTCGGGCGATGCCCTGGCGCTGCAAGGTGGGCGAGACGCCGACCTCGTCTATGTAGAGTTCGCTGACCTTGTCCGGGTGGCGGTGGATGACGGCGGCGCATTGGCCGACGACGACACTTTCGGCCATGGCCACGATCATGAAGTGACCCGGCATGGCGAGATAGGCGGCCAGCCTGTCAGCCTGCACCGGTTCGTCGAACACATCTTCGGCGACTTGCATCAAAACGACGTCATCGCCCGGAAACAGCCTTCTGATTTCCACAGTCATGTGCAAAATCCCCCAAGTCAGCTTACAAACTTTGACGTTTACGTAAATCCCAATGTTTCTAACCGATTGAAATTATTCACTCGAAAATAATCGTTTGAATATTTTCTCCACCAAGGCTATTGGGTGCGGCGAAAATTCGCGGTTCCCCGCAGCATTCCGGCTCTTCTTCGACGCCGTTCGGCGCCGTCACCGACAAAGGGAAAACATCCTCACATGGCACGCAACAAGATAGCGCTCATCGGCTCTGGCATGATCGGCGGCACCCTCGCACACATGATCGGCCTCAAGGATCTCGGCGACGTGGTGCTGTTCGATATCGCCGAGGGCGTCCCGCAAGGCAAGGGTCTCGATATCGCGCAGTCGTCGCCGGTTGATGGTTTCGACTCCCGGCTGACCGGCGTCAACGACTATGCCGGCATTGAGGGTGCGGATGTCTGCATCGTCACCGCCGGCGTGCCGCGCAAGCCGGGCATGAGCCGCGACGATCTGCTCGGCATCAATCTGAAGGTCATGGAGCAGGTCGGCGCAGGCCTCAAGAAGTATGCGCCAAAGGCCTTCGTTATCTGCATCACCAACCCGCTCGACGCCATGGTCTGGGCGCTGCAGAAGTTCTCGGGCCTGCCGAAGAGCCATGTCGTCGGCATGGCCGGCGTGCTCGATAGTTCGCGCTTCCGCTATTTCCTGGCCGAGGAGTTCAAGGTCTCGGTCGAGGACGTCACCGCCTTCGTGCTCGGCGGCCACGGCGATTCCATGGTGCCGATGATCCGCTATTCGACGGTATCAGGCATTCCGCTGCCCGACCTGATCAAGATGGGCTGGACCTCGAAGGAAAAGCTCGACCAGATCGTGCAGCGCACCCGCGACGGCGGCGCCGAGATCGTCGGCCTGCTCAAGACCGGCTCGGCCTTCTATGCGCCGGCCGCCTCGGCGATTTCGATGGCCGAAGCCTACCTCAAGGACAAGAAGCGCGTGCTGCCCTGTGCGGCGCACCTCTCCGGCCAGTACGGCGTCAAAGGCACCTATGTCGGCGTGCCCGTGGTGATCGGCGCCGGCGGCGTCGAGCGCATCATCGAGATCGACCTCAACAAGGCGGAGCAGAAGATGTTCGATGCGTCGGTGGCGACGGTGCAGGGCCTGACCGAGGCCTGCGTCAAGATCGCTCCGCATCTCGCCAACAAGTGACGTCTCGCCGTCATCCCGCCAAGTGACATCCTAGCTGCCAAGATCCGGAGACATTCTCGATGAACATCCATGAGTATCAGGGCAAGGCGCTGCTGAAGAGCTTTGGCGCACCGGTTGCCGAAGGCGTGCCGGTGTTCAAGGCGAGCGAGGCGGAAGCCGCGGCCAAGGCGCTGCCCGGCCCGCTCTATGTGGTGAAGAGCCAGATCCATGCCGGCGGCCGCGGCAAGGGCAAGTTCAAGGAGCTTTCGCCCGATGCCAAGGGTGGCGTGCGGCTGGCCAAGTCGGTGGCCGAAGTGGCCGCCAACGCCAAGGAGATGCTCGGCAACACGCTGGTCACCAAGCAGACCGGCCCGGCCGGCAAGCAGGTCAACCGCCTCTACATCGAGGACGGCGCCGACATTGCGCGTGAGCTTTATCTGTCGATCCTGGTCGACCGCACGGTCGGCCGCATCGCCTTCGTCGTCTCGACCGAAGGCGGCATGGACATCGAGGCGGTCGCCCATGATACGCCGGAAAAGATCATCACCGTCGCCATCGACCCGGAAAAGGGCGTCACGGCGTCCGACCTGAAGGCGCTCAACGGCGCGCTGAAGCTCGACGGCAATGCTGCCAAGGACGGCGATACGCTGTTCCCGATCCTCTACAAGGCCTTCGTCGAGAAGGACATGAGCCTGCTCGAGGTCAACCCGCTAATCGTCATGAAGGACGGGCGGCTGCGCGTGCTCGACGCCAAGGTGTCGTTCGACAACAACGCGCTGTTCCGCCACCCCGACGTGCTCGAACTGCGCGACACCACCGAAGAGGACGAGAAGGAGATCGAGGCGTCGAAATACGACCTCGCCTATGTCGCGCTCGACGGCAATATCGGCTGCATGGTCAATGGCGCAGGCCTTGCCATGGCGACGATGGACATCATCAAGCTCTACGGCGCCGAACCGGCCAACTTCCTCGATGTCGGCGGCGGCGCGTCGAAGGAGAAAGTCACGGCGGCGTTCAAGATCATCACTAAGGACCCGGCGGTCAAAGGCATATTGATCAACATTTTTGGCGGCATCATGAAGTGCGACATCATCGCCGAGGGCGTCATTGCCGCGGTCAAGGAAGTCGGGCTGCAGGTGCCGCTGGTGGTGCGCCTGGAAGGCACCAATGCCGAGCTCGGCAAGAAGATCATCAACGACAGCGGGCTCAACGTGGTTTCGGCCGATGATCTCGACGACGCAGCCAAGAAGATCGTGGCGGCGGTGAAGGGCTGAGCGGATGCCTCCGCGCAAGATAAACCTCGTCGAGGCGGCGGACGCGAAGATCAAGAAGGTCTTCGATCCGCATATCGCCGGTGACGTGAATGACAGCCAGGCGAAGGTCGCCAAGTTCGGCGAGATCTTCGACTGGCACGCGCATGAGCAAGAGGATGAAGCCTTCCTCGTGCTGCGAGGGCGCATCGCCATCGATTTTCGCGACGGTCCGGTCGAACTCGGCGAGGGCGACTTCATCGTCGTGCCGCGTGGCGTCGAGCATCGTCCGCGCTCACTCACGGCGGAGCCGTTGGTGCTGATGTTCGAGCCGGCGACGACGCTCAACACCGGCAATGCCAAGAGCGACCTTACCGTCGCCGATTTGAAGCGGCTCTGACTATGAACGCGGCCTCCTTCTCCTCGCTCTCGGCCGATCACCAGCGCCTGCAGGCGCTGGTCGGCGCGTGGCATGGCGAAGAAGAGGTGGCGGCCACACAATGGACCGATGCCGGCACGGCGACCTCACAAGTGCTGGCAGAGGCACAGTTCGGCGGCCTGTTCGTGGTGCAGCGCTATCGCCAGCGCCGCGACGGCACGATCTCGTTCGGGTCGCACAATGTGTTTGGCTTCGACCAGCAAAACGGCGTCGTCACCATGCATCAGTTCGATTCGATGGGCTTTGTCCCGGCGTCGCCGGCCACAGGCGTATGGAATGGCAGCGAACTGATGCTGGTCCGCTCGTCGCCGCGCGGATCGGCCCGGGTGACTTATGTTTTCGATACAGACGACAGCTACCGCATGCGGCTGGAGTTCCAGCCGGCCGGTAGCAATGCCTGGCAAGACATGGTGAGCGGCGTTTACCGACGCGTTTCGCCTTCCTCGATCAACGGTTTGTAAAAAGGGCCATCATGTCCATTCTCATCGACAAGAACACCAAGGTGCTGGTGCAAGGCCTGACCGGCAAGACCGGCACGTTTCACACCGAGCAGGCGCTGGCATATCACGGCACCAAAATGGTCGGCGGCATCCATCCCAAAAAGGGCGGCGAGACCTGGACCGGCTCGAAGGGCGAAAGCCTGCCGATCTTCGCCACCGTGGCCGAAGGCAAGGAAAAGACCGGCGCCAATGCCTCGGTCGTCTATGTGCCGCCGGCGGGTGCTGCCGAAGCCATCCTGGAAGCCATCGAGGCCGAGATCCCGCTGATCATCTGCATCACCGAAGGCATTCCGGTGATGGACATGATCAAGGTCAAGGCACGGCTCGATCGCTCGACCTCGCGGCTGATCGGCCCGAACTGCCCCGGCGTCTTGACCCCCAACGAATGCAAGATCGGCATCATGCCCGGCAACATCTTCCGCAAGGGTTCGGTCGGCGTTGTTTCGCGCTCGGGAACGCTTACCTATGAGGCAGTCTTCCAGACCACCAATGTCGGCCTCGGCCAGACCACCGCCGTCGGCATTGGCGGCGACCCGGTCAAGGGCACGGAGTTCATCGACATGCTTGAGATGTTCCTCGCCGATGACGAGACCAAGTCGATCATCATGATCGGAGAGATCGGCGGCTCGGCCGAGGAAGACGCGGCGCAGTTCCTCAAGGACGAGGCCAAGCGCGGCCGCAAGAAGCCGATGGCCGGCTTCATCGCCGGACGCACGGCGCCGGCGGGACGCACGATGGGCCATGCCGGCGCGGTCATCTCCGGCGGCAAGGGCGGCGCCGAGGACAAGATCGCGGCGATGGAATCGGCCGGGATAAAAGTTTCGCCCTCGCCAGCGCGGTTGGGCACGACGTTGGTCGAGGCGATCAAGGGTTAAGTGAGTAGTGAGTAGGGAATAGCGAATAGGGAAGAACAGAGTAACGGCGCGACCCAGGGAAATCCCTACTCGCTATTCGCTACTCACTATTCGCTCTGACAAGGAGACGGAGCGCGGCTCCGCTAAGTGACATGGCAAGACAAGATCAGGCCAACGACCAATTTTCGCTTACCTCTTTCCTCTATGGCGGCAATGCCGACTATATCGAGGCGCTGCACGCGGCCTATGAGGACGATCCGGAATCGGTCAATCCCGAATGGCAGGACTTCTTCGCGGCGCTGAAGGACGACGCCGGCGATGTGCGCAAGAACGCCAAGGGCGCCTCATGGGCCAGGCCCTCCTGGCCGCTGCAGGCCAATGGCGAACTGGTGTCGGCGCTCGACGGCAATTGGGGCGTCGTCGAGAAGCACCTGGAAAAGAAGGTCAAGGACAAGGCGGTCACCAACGGCATCGTGCTTTCCGACGCCGACGTGCACCAGGCGACGCGCGATTCGGTGCGCGCCATCATGATGATCCGCGCCTACCGCATGCGCGGCCATTTGCACGCCAATCTCGACCCGCTCGGCATCGCCAAGCTCGAGGACTACAACGAGCTGTCGCCGGAGAATTACGGCTTTACATCAGCCGACTACGACCGGCCGATCTTCCTCGACAATGTGCTCGGGCTCGAATTCGGCACCATCCGGCAGATGCTCGACATCCTGACCCGCACCTATTGCTCGACGCTGGGCGTCGAGTTCATGCACATTTCCGATCCGGTCGAGAAGGCCTGGATCCAGGGCCGCATCGAGGGTGTCGACAAGGAGATCTCCTTCACCGCCACCGGCAAGAAGGCGATCCTGCAGAAGCTGGTCGAGGCCGAAGGGTTCGAGCAGTTCATCGACGTCAAGTACAAGGGCACCAAGCGCTTCGGCCTCGATGGCAGTGAGGCGCTGATCCCGGCGCTCGAGCAGATCATCAAGCGTGGCGGCCAACTCGGCATGAAGGAGATCGTGCTCGGCATGGCGCATCGCGGCCGGCTGAACGTGCTCTCCCAGGTGATGGCCAAGCCGCACCGCGCCATCTTCCACGAGTTCAAGGGCGGTTCGGCTGCCCCCGACGAGGTCGAAGGTTCGGGCGACGTCAAGTACCATCTAGGCGCCTCGTCGGACCGCGAGTTCGACGGCAACAAGGTGCACCTGTCGCTGACCGCCAATCCCTCGCATCTGGAAATCGTCGATCCGGTGGTGATGGGCAAGGCGCGCGCCAAACAGGACTATCTGTTCGGCCGCAGCCGCGAGGAAATCGTGCCGCTGGAAGAGCGCGCCAAGGTGCTGCCGCTGCTCTTGCATGGCGACGCCGCCTTTGCCGGCCAGGGCGTGATTGCCGAGATCCTCGGCCTGTCGGGCCTGCGCGGTCATCGCGTTGCCGGCACGCTGCATGTCATCATCAACAACCAGATCGGCTTCACCACCAATCCGCGCTTCTCGCGCTCGTCGCCCTATCCGTCCGACGTCGCCAAGATGATCGAGGCGCCGATCTTCCACGTCAATGGCGACGATCCGGAAGCCGTGGTCCACGCCACCAAGGTGGCGATCGAATTCCGCATGAAGTTCCACAAGCCTGTTGTGGTCGACATGTTCTGCTACCGCCGCTTCGGTCACAATGAGGGCGACGAGCCGGCCTTCACCCAGCCGATCATGTATCGCAACATCCGCAGCCACAAGACGACGGTGCAGATCTATGCCGAACGGCTGATCGCCGAGGGACACCTGACCCAGGCCGAGTTCGACAAGCTCAAGGCCGACTGGCGCCTGCATCTCGAGCAGGAATGGGAAGTCGGCCAGCACTACAAGCCGAACAAAGCCGACTGGCTGGACGGCGCCTGGTCGGGCCTGCGTACGGCCGACAACCAGGACGAACAAAGGCGCGGCAAGACCGCGGTGCCGGTCAAGACGCTGAAGGAAATCGGCAAGAAGCTGACCGAAGTGCCGAAGGAGTTCGAGGCGCACAAGACGATCATCCGCTTCCTCGAGAACCGCCGCCAGGCGATCGATTCGGGCGAAGGCATCGACTGGTCGACGGCCGAGGCGCTGGCCTTCGGCGCCATCCTGCTCGACGGCAATCCGATCCGGCTGTCCGGCCAGGATTCCGAGCGCGGCACGTTTTCGCAGCGCCATTCCGTGCTCTACGACCAGCGCGACGAGACCCGCTATATCCCGCTCAACAATCTGTCGGCGGCGCAGGCCGGCTACGAAGTCATCAACTCGATGCTTTCGGAAGAGGCGGTGCTCGGCTTCGAATATGGCTACAGCCTGGCCGAGCCGAAGGCGCTGACGTTGTGGGAAGCGCAGTTCGGCGACTTCGCCAATGGCGCCCAGGTGGTGTTCGACCAGTTCATCTCGTCCGGCGAGCGCAAGTGGCTCAGAATGTCGGGTCTCGTCTGCCTGTTGCCGCATGGCTATGAAGGCCAGGGTCCGGAGCATTCGTCGGCCCGTCTCGAGCGCTTCCTGCAGCTTTGCGCCGAAGACAACATGCAGGTGGCCAATGTCACCACGCCGGCTAACTACTTCCACATCTTGCGCCGGCAGTTGAAGCGCGACTTCCGCAAGCCGCTGATCCTGATGACGCCAAAATCACTGCTGCGCCACAAGCGGGCGGTGTCGACGCTGCCGGAAATTTCGGGCGAAAGCGCCTTCCACCGGCTGCTGTGGGACGACGCCCAACTACTGTCCGGCCAGGCGATCAAGCTGGTCAAGGATTCGAAGATCCGCCGTGTCGTGCTGTGTTCGGGCAAGGTCTATTACGACCTCTACGAGGAGCGCGAGAAGCGCGGCATCAACGACATCTATTTGCTGCGCGTCGAACAGCTCTATCCGTTCCCGGCCAAGGCGCTGATCACCGAACTGTCACGCTTCCGCAACGCGGAGATGGTGTGGTGCCAGGAGGAGCCCAAGAACATGGGCGCCTGGTCGTTCATCGATCCGTATCTCGAATGGGTGCTGGCGCATATCGACGCCAAGCATCAGCGGGTGCGCTACACCGGCCGGCCGGCGGCGGCGTCGCCGGCGACCGGATTGATGTCGAAGCATCTCGCCCAGCTCGCTGCCTTGCTCGAAGACGCGCTCGGCGAATAGAACAGAATTGGGCGAATAAAACAGAACCGAAAGAAACGGACAGGCACAATGGCTACCGAAATCCGCGTTCCCACTCTCGGCGAATCCGTCACCGAGGCGACCATCGGCAAATGGTTCAAGAAGGTGGGTGACGCCATTGCCGCCGACGAGCCGCTGGTCGAGCTCGAAACCGACAAGGTGACGGTGGAAGTGCCGGCCGCCGCCGCGGGAATGCTGAGCGAGATCGCCGCCAAGGAAGGCGACACGGTTGGCGTGGGCGCGCTGTTGGGCATGATCGCGGCCGGCGGCGACGCCGCTGCCCCGGCGACCAAGCCGCAAGCCGTATCGCAGGCCTCGTCACCGAACGCCGCCTCCACGGTCAAGCAGGCGGCGGCCGAAACCGCCAAGATCGCCGGCGATGCCGGCGCCATCGAGGCGCGCTCCATGCCGCCGGCGCCGGCGGCGGCGAAACTGATCGCCGAGAACAATCTGTCGGTCGACCAGCTCTCCGGCTCCGGCAAGCGCGGCCAGGTGCTGAAGGGCGATGTGCTGGACGCGATTTCCAAGGGCGCGCCGTCGCAACCGGCGGAGACGCCGAAGGCGGCGCCCGCACCAGCGCCGGTCGTTGCCCGTGCGCCGACCTCTGCCGACGATGCCTCGCGCGAAGAGCGCGTGCGGATGACCAAATTGCGCCAGACCATCGCGCGCCGGCTCAAGGAAGCGCAGTCGACCGCCGCCATGCTGACCACCTTCAACGAGGTCGACATGTCAGCGGTGATGGCGCTGCGGACCAAGTACAAGGATGTGTTCGAGAAAAAGCACGGCGTGAAGCTTGGCTTCATGGGCTTCTTCACCAAGGCGGTGACGCACGCGCTGAAGGAAATCCCGGCCGTCAATGCCGAGATCGACGGCACCGACATCATCTACAAGAACTATGCCCATGTCGGCGTCGCCGTCGGCACCGAAAAGGGCCTCGTCGTGCCGGTGGTGCGCAATGCCGACCAGATGTCGATCGCCGAGATCGAGAAGGATATCGGCCGGCTGGGCATCGCCGCGCGCGACGGCAAGCTGTCGGTGGCGGATATGCAAGGCGGCACGTTTACGATTTCCAACGGTGGCGTTTACGGGTCGCTGATGTCGACGCCGATCCTCAACGCGCCGCAGTCGGGCATTCTCGGCATGCACAAGATCCAGGACCGGCCGGTGGTGGTCGGCGGCCAGATCGTTATCCGGCCGATGATGTACTTGGCGCTCTCCTACGATCACCGCATCGTCGACGGCAAGGAAGCGGTGACCTTCTTGGTGCGGGTCAAGGAAAGCCTGGAGGATCCGGAGCGGCTGGTGCTCGATCTGTAATGCGCTGCCCGGGCTGAGCCGAAGAAGGACTGCGCCGCCGCATGACGACCCGTTCCTTTCGCCTGTTCAGAAGTTTGTCGATCGCATCGGTCGCGGTCGGCATGGCGCTGGTCGCGGCGAATGCCCATGCCGCCTGCCCGCTGGCGCTCGCCGTCTATGGCGATGCCGAGAGCGAGGCCGGTATTGATTTCCGGCCGACGACGGATTCGGCAACCGTCACCAACAGCTTCAGGATGATGCTCGACAAGGATGTCGTCCTCGACGGCATCGTCATGTGGACGGATGGCGTGGCGCGGCCGCATGGCTCGCTGATGTACAAATGCCCGACCGGCGACGTCACCGGCGACGAGCTTGCCGCCTGCACGGTGTGGGAGGGCGTCGTCTACAGCGCCGATGACAAGGGCAACATCGCCTTGCTGCCGGCCGAAAAAGTGGATGCGCCGAGGAGCCTGATCTTTCCAGACCTCGGAGCGTCGCTGCAGATGTCGGCGGCCTATGGCGAGAACGGATTTTCGAAAGTGCCGTGGGATGTTTTTCTGCTGAAGGGTTGCCAGGAATGAGCGCGGCGAAAAAAGTGCTGCTGGTCACCGGCGGCAGCCGCGGCATCGGCGCGGCCATCTGCCGGCTCGGGGCCGCGGCCGGCTACCGCGTCGCGGTCAACTATGCGTCGAACCAGGCCGCCGCCGACGCGCTGGTCGCTGAAATAAAGGCCGCATGCGGCGAGGCTTTTGCCGTCAAGGGCGATGTCGGCGTCGAGGCCGATATCGTCGCCATGTTCGAAGCGGTGGACCGCGCCTTCGGCCGGGTCGACGCGCTCGTCAACAATGCCGGCATCGTCGACGTCAAGGCGCGCATCGACGAGATGAGTGCGGCAAGGCTGGAGCGAATGATGCGCATCAACGTCATCGGCTCCTTTCTCTGCGCGCGCGAGGCGGTGAAACGCATGTCGACCCGTCATGGCGGCAAGGGCGGCGCCATCGTCAACCTCTCCTCGGTTGCTGCAATTCATGGCGCGGCGGGCGAATATGTCGACTATGCCGCGTCCAAGGGCGCGATCGACACCATGACCATCGGGCTGGCGCGCGAGGTTGCGACCGAAGGCGTGCGCGTCAATGCGGTCAGCCCCGGTATCACCGACACCGAGATCCATGCTTCAGGCGGCCAGCCGGACCGTGTGGCGCGGATGCGGGATGTGCTGCCGATGAAAAGGGCCGGCACGGCGGATGAAGTTGCGCATGCGGTCCTCTATCTTCTATCCGACCAGGCGTCCTATACGACGGGCGCTATTTTGAATGTGAGCGGCGGCCGCTGAGCCATAAATCAAAGGGATCGAGCATGATGCTCTCCGAAAACCGCGTCACACTTTTCGGCATCATGCTCTAGGCAAGAAGGACATCATCATGGCTTATGACGTCGTTATCATCGGATCGGGGCCGGGCGGCTATGTCTGCGCCATCAAGGCGGCACAGCTCGGGCTGAAGACGGCAGTGGTCGAGAAGAATGCGACCTTCGGCGGCACATGCCTCAACATAGGCTGCATCCCGTCCAAGGCGCTGCTGCATGCCTCCGAGATGTTCGCCGAGGCCAGCCATTCCTTCGACACGCTCGGCGTCGAGGTGACGCCGAAGCTCAATCTGAAGAAGATGATGGCGCACAAGGATGCGACGGTAACGTCCAACGTCAACGGCGTCGCCTTCCTGTTCAAGAAGAACAAGATCGACAGTTTTCGCGGCACCGGCAAGGTGCTCGCGGCCGGCAAGGTGTCGGTCACCTCGGAGGACGGCAAGGTCGAGGAGATCGAGACCAAAAACATCGTCATCGCCACCGGCTCCGACGTCGCCGGCATTCCGGGTGTCAAGGTCGATATCGACGAGAAGGTGATCGTGTCCTCGACCGGCGCGCTGTCGCTGGACAAAGTGCCGGGCCATCTGGTGGTGGTCGGCGGCGGCGTCATCGGGCTGGAGCTCGGCTCGGTGTGGGCGCGGCTTGGCGCCAAGGTCACCGTGGTCGAGTTTCTCGACACCATCCTCGGCGGCATGGATGGCGAAGTCTCCAAACAGTTCCAGCGCCTGCTCTCCAAGCAAGGTTTCGAGTTCAAGCTCGGCGCCAAGGTCACCGGCGTCGCCAAGGCCAAGAAGGGCGCGACCGTCACCTTCGAGCCTGTCAAAGGCGGAGCGGCGGAGACGATCGAGGCCGACGCGGTGCTGATCGCTACGGGACGCCGCGCCTTTTCTGACAGCCTTGGGCTGAAGGAGGCCGGCGTCGAAGTCGACGAGCGCGGCCGGGTCAAGACCGACGGCCATCTCAGGACCAATGTGCCGGGCATCTACGCCATCGGCGACGTCATCGCCGGGCCGATGCTGGCCCACAAGGCCGAGGATGAGGGCGTGGCGGTGGCGGAGACCATTGCCGGCCAGGCCGGCCATGTGAACTACGACGTGATCCCAAGCGTCGTCTACACCAGCCCGGAGATCGCCTCAGTCGGTAAGACCGAGGAGGAATTGAAGAAGGCCGGCGTCGACTTCAAGGTCGGCAAATTCCCATTCACCGCCAATGGCCGGGCGCGCGCCATGCTGCACACGGATGGCTTCGTCAAGATCCTCGCCGACAAGGCGAGCGACCGCGTGCTCGGTGTCCACATCGTCGGCTTCGGCGCCGGCGAGATGATCCACGAGGCGGCGGTGCTGATGGAGTTCGGCGGCTCGTCGGAAGATCTAGCCCGCACCTGCCACGCGCATCCCACGATGTCGGAAGCGGTGAAGGAAGCGGCGCTGGCCACGTTCTTCAAGCCGATCCACATTTAAGGCCTTTCATAAACTCTACTCCCGGCGGCCATCTGGCGCGGTTTTCTCCGCTTCCGGTGCTCACGGACCCAAATGTCCGCTGCGCTCGTCGCCTGCGGCGACCCCTAAAACCACACCAGCTGACTCACCGGAGCGAGTTTCTGGAAAGGCCTTTCAGGCGCTAGTCTAAAACAAAACGGCCCGCTTTGCAGCGGGCCGTTCTCGTTTGCAATCAGGGGCCTGATCAGTTGGCC
Source organism: Mesorhizobium sp. P2_E10 (assembly GCF_056404235.1). Taxonomy (NCBI): domain Bacteria; kingdom Pseudomonadati; phylum Pseudomonadota; class Alphaproteobacteria; order Hyphomicrobiales; family Phyllobacteriaceae; genus Mesorhizobium; species Mesorhizobium sp. P2_E10. The sequence goes on along the minus strand of NZ_JBFUEK010000019.1, from coordinate 2,684 downwards.
GGTGCGGGCGCAGGTGCCGGTGCAGGTGCGGGCGCAGGAGCCGGCGCTGGCTCAGGAGCCGGTGCGGGCGCTGGGGCTGGTGCGGGAGCAGGCGCCGGTTCGGCGGGCTTCATCGGCTCGGCGGGCGCAGGTGCTGGCGCCGGTGTGCTGGCTGCCGGCGGTTCAGCTGGCGCCGGATGTTCGCCACTTCTGCCGAAAACATAGTAAGCGACAATCGCCAGGATAATGACAACCAGGGCAATCAGCCATGCGCTGCCGCCACCCGACTTGGGAGCGTCGTTTGGATTCGCCATAAAAAGTCCTCCTCCGTGGATGAAAGATATCAATCAATAGCCATCAACGCGCAATCGTTGAATGGGTTTCACGCTAGGGTTGGAAAACGCCAAAAACACGGCAATCCGCCCCCCTCTCTGCCATGCGACTCAGTTGACAACGCTTACAGTATAGCCGGCTTTGTGGAAATCCTCGACTGGGGCCTATTCCATCCCGATTCACCGCGATGGGGCTTTTTTGAGCATAATCTTTTCCGAAAACCGGTACCCACTTCTTGCTAACGCGGACCTTCGGTTCGGGATCAGGCTCCAGGCCTTCAGATCCTAGAGATGGCTGGCGACGTTTCGCCACGCAGCGCGGCGCGACCGCCGCTGCTATTCTACTTTTAGAGGATGGCCGCGATGAAGCCGCTTTCACAGATTTTCCCCAATCCCCAGGACGTTCTTTCCGGCGCGCAATTCGCCGACCGCTACGTGCTGGTCGCAAACGGCCTGTCGTTGAGCGCAATTGCCGCAACCGAACGCGTCATGGGGCGAACACCGCGATGGGTGGGCACGCTGTTGGCGCTGCGCAATCTCGCCGTCCGGCCATTTCGCCTGAAGACAGGCGCGGATGCCGCGTCGGCGCCCGAAGACAAGGTCGGGATATTTCCGCTCATCAGCCGGTCCCCAGGCAAGGTCGTCCTCGGTCTCGACGACCGGCATCTCGACTTTCGCGTTCTGGTCGAGGTCAGGGAGCTTGGCGGCGGCCGCCAGGAAGTCGCCGCGTCGACGATCGTCAAGACACACAATCTGTTCGGCCGGGTGTATCTCGCGATCGTCAAACCCTTTCACCGGATTATCGTGCCGGCGATGCTGGCTCAGGTCCTGGCCAAGTAAGCGTCGGACCCAACAACGGGAACCTAAAGGCCGGCCGGCGTAACCGTGTATCCGGCCTTGCGGAAATCCTCGATCAGGCCTTCAGGACCGGGAAGATGCAGGGCGCCGACCGCCATGAAGGCGTTGCCCTTGGCAAGGATCGGCCCGGCGTGATCGACCATCACCTTGTTGCGGCTGGTGATCATGGTTTCCTCAAACGCGGCGTAGCCGGCCTGGTCATCGTCGCCGCCGGGAATCACGGCGCGAAACATCGGCCAGAACATGCCGGTCTCGCCGCGCTGGTAGAGCACGATCATGGTCTCGTTGACGTCATTGACCTTGTCGCCGAGCTTCAGCGTGTCGACGAGCCCCTTCATGTGAAAGGCGAGCGGCAGTGAGGCCATGGCCCGCAGCTGGCTGACAGCCGTCTCCAGCCCTTCGACCGACTTGCCTGAGGCCTTGGCACCTTCCGCCAGCTTGACGTCGAGCACCGGTGCCCCGCCCGACTGGCGGGCGAGTTCGCAGGCCGGCAGTGCCAGCATCGCCGACAGCAGCCAGGGCTTCATCTTGGCCACCGTCAGCGGCGGAATACCGCGCGCGTCGAGCGCGCTGTTCATTGCCGCCGCATCGTCCGGCGACAGCAGCGACGACAGCGTCGTGTTGTCGGTGAACATCATCAGGCCCGGCTCTTCGAGCATCGCCGCCATCATCTTTTGCTTGTCGAGCACGTCGGTGGTTTCGATGATGATGGTACCGGCCGCGTCATAAGCCGTTTGCGCTGCGGGCGGCAGCACGGTCACGCGCGGATCGGTCATATGCATGGTGCCGAACAGCCAGGACGGCTTTTCGCCCGGCTTTTCCAGCTTCCACAACAGGCCCTTGCCGTTCGGCGTCGCGGCGGCTTCCGCCTCGACCTTTTGGTAGGCTGCGGGATCGCTTTTCTGCAAGGCGGACAGCATGTCGGCGCCGCTGCAGGTCGGGATTTCGGCATGCGCCTTGCCGGCAGCGATGAGGGCGATGATGAGGAAAGACAGGAAAAACAGGAAATTGAGCGCGACAAGCAGCTTCAGCGACACAAGTGCCGCCCGGTCGGCGATGGCGATGACGCGTTTCATGACCCGGTTCTAGGGACAAAAAGCGGCAAAACGGTTAACCGGGGCCATGAAATTGTCTTCGACCGGCTCTGGGCGCAGAGACTATGAGAGGTGATCTGACGTGGCGCGCACGTTGGTGGTTAGCTGAAAAGCACCCACGCCGTCGTCATCCACGGGCGGAGCGGAAGCGAAGCGACGTCGCGAAGACCCGAGGATCCTGTGTGTTGGTTCGGGTGTATGGTTGAAGTGGGAAGGAGGCCGAGAGGATCCTGGTCATCCCTTTCGGGATAGTCCGCGGCATGGCTCGGTCCCTTCCCACCACTGAACCATCAACCTGAACAGTTGCACGGGGCTGTTAGCAGCAGACCCCGCACCACAGGAAGAGGCCTGGACATGATAGTGCAGAACTATGTCGGCTGCGACATCTCCAAGCAGCGGCTCGACTTTTTTGATGAGGCAA
>NZ_JBFUEK010000018.1:0-71401 GCF_056404235.1 Mesorhizobium sp. P2_E10 | reverse complement strand
CCATCGCACCCGTGATCGCAGTCGGATCCAGGGAATCGGTCGAGGATCCGCCGGAAACGGCCAGACGAAGTCGCCCACCGGGTTTTGGCTCTTGTGCCCGCGCCAATCTGGCGGGCAAAAAGAGCCCGGCAGCCGTTGCGGCAGCGCCGGCAAGCACATCACGGCGATTTGGTCCTGCAGGCCTAAACGGTGAATGCGACTCCATATCAGTTTTTCCTAAATTAGAGGGCGCTCTGGCATATCGATAAACGGTACACCGATCCGCGGCCCCTACGGATACTCATGCGACATTTTTTGGTCCTCTTTGGACACACTAAATTTCACGATGAACCATCGTGTAGGACAACTGAAGGAAGGGGGTCCTGATAACGGGCAAGGTTGCGCCGTTCTTGAGATGGCGATATGCCAAATCGCGCCCGATAGCACTTTGAAAGGTATTGCGGAGTTGAAAACCCAGTTGCGATTGCAATTTCCCATATCGCAAACTCCGTCAGTCGCACCAATGCGCGCGCCTGGTCGAGACGTACTGCTCGATAGTGCAACTGAGGTGTTGTTCGAAAATGCTGATCGAACAAACGCTCCAGTTGTTTCTGAGAAGTGCCGCTACGCGCCGCGATGGTCTCGATCGACAAGGGGAAATCCACGTTGTCATGCATAAGCTGAGCGGCTTTACGCAAGGCTTGATTTCCGATCCGGCGAAACGGGCTTTCCTTGATAGGGACGACCTCGGATCCCTGTCGAATTGTCTGATATAGAATTTGTCGCGCTACATCGGACGAGACTTCGGGCCCAAGAGTTTCGCTCACCAGCTGCAGGAACAGGTCAATTGCTGCTGTACCGCCAGAACATGTAAAAATCTGCCGGTCGCGAACGAACAGCGATCGTTCTACCGTCAGACGTGGGTATTGCTCTTCGAAAGCTGGAATGTCCTCCCAATGCAGCGTGCAGCGATGATTAGATAGCAACCCGGCTTTCGCTAGCACCCAGGTTCCAGTCGCAATGGCGCCGACCGTGGTGTGTTGGGCGTATCGTGACCGTAGCCAGCGAAACAACCGATCATCGTCGAAGAGATGCCCCCCCAGAGCAGCGCAAACCACAACCACGTCGCACTGAGGAGCGGTTTCGACGGTGTAATCGCATATCGACCGCAAACCGTTCATGGCAACAACTTCGCGTGAGCCTGCAGAAATCGTGAACCACTGATGATTGATCCGATCTGTGACGTAGTCCGCGTCACGCAGAATGTCGATCATTCCCGCCACGGGGAGCAAAGGATACTGATCTAAGAGTAGAAAACCATAGACCCGTTTCTCTGGCCGGTTCCGAAAAGTGACCTGTGATCCCACGGCGGTTTCCCGAATTGGCCAACGAAGGCCGGTTTTTGACGAATGATTATCACTCCGATCCGGGTGGACGTGCAAGGTATTCAACGAAAGACACCTAAGGAATACATCATGCATAACGAGCTCCGACAGCGATTCTGCCGAAATCTCCGCGACGCGGGTGTTGATGTCTATATAGCCGTCACGCCCGCCAACTTCCGCTATCTCTCGGGCTACAATAGTGCGTTTATCGACCTTTCTTGGCAGATGACCGGAACGGACATGGTCGTCTTGCCAGCGGATAGCGACCTGGAACCGGCGGTGATCGTCAGCGAATACTGTGCACCGGACGCGCGGAGGCACAGCGATATCGCGGATATCCGGACGTACTCCCTGTGGACTGAAAACAGAACCTTTGAGGAGATCCGGGTGCAATCGGGCGCCATTTTGTCTCGCCCGATGCAGTATGACTACGCGGAAATATTTGGTTTGGTCCGGGACGTCGTGCGGTCGCGCGGGCTGTCGGGTGCCGTCGTCGGGTCGGATCTTTCTCTTATGAAGCATGAGACCTACGAGGCGCTCAGGACCTGTTTTCCTCAAAACCGTCTGGTGGATTGTCGCGATATCGCGTACCGGACCCGCCAGATCAAGCATCCGGCCGAAATACTAGAACTGCGCAAGGCAGCCCGCCTTTTTGACATCGGCACCGGCGCGGCATTTGATGCACTCCACGAAGGACAGCGGCTGGCAGACATTCAACGCACATTCGAGGCGTCTCTGCGAGACGCCGTGCGCTGCGATCCGTCCCTGAACGGATTTGAGCGGAGCTTTTTCTTCCCCCATGTCGGAACGGGCGACGGACAGATCGTGCAAACCGGGGACGTGATAAAGCTGGATTGCGGCGCGCGAGTGAACGGCTATTGGAGCGATGGTTGCAGACATGTTTGCATGGGAAAGGGCACCGTTGAACAGCGCCAAATCCATCACGCCTTGACCGCCGGTTTTGAGGTGGCGCGCGAGATGCTGCGTCCCGGCGTTCGAATCGGCGATATCTTTGAGGCGGCTATCCAAACGGTCAGGAACCATGGCCTCCCCAACTACTCTCGCGGGCATATAGGCCATTCCATTGGATTGGACGATCAGACCGAAGAACCACCGTTTCTGGGGCCTACCGACCAGGTTCTGGAGGAAGGCATGGTAATGTGCCTTGAATTGCCCTTCTATCCGACCGACCAAGGAGGGTTCAACGTCGAGGACATGTTCCTGATAGATGCGAATGGCCCTGAGACCCTGACGCTGCTGGAACATGGATTTCGCGAACTTCGCTAACAAGCTTGTGCGCGAACTTGTGGGTGTGTCGTCCACGTTTGGTCGAAGAATTGCAGGAAAGAACTATGACGAAACCAGTCCTTGAAATCCGCAATCTCCGGCTTGAATTGGAAGAACCTCTTGAGGGTAGCAGGCCCATCGTAAGTGACATCAACATAAAGGTGCACCCCGGTGAGGTGCATGCCCTTATTGGCGAATCCGGCAGCGGCAAGACAACTATTGCGCTTTCCGCCATGGGCTATGTCAGGCCGGGCCTGCGCCGGGCCTCTGGTCAGGTCTTTCTAAATGGAACGGATCTGTTCACATTGCCCGCTCATGCCTTGCGCGATATCCGCGGCAATCGCGTTTCGTACGTGGCACAGAGCGCTGCTGCGTCATTCAACCCGAGCCTCAGGATCGGCCACCAGGTGACGGAGACCCCGCGCGAACACGCACTGATGTCGGCCGCAGAAGCCATGGCGCAAGCGAGTGTGCTGTATCAAGAATTACGCATCCCCACACCTGACAAGATCGCGAGGCGATTTCCGCACGAAGTTTCTGGAGGGCAGTTGCAGCGATTGATGGCCGCCATGGCGATGATTTCGCATCCGGATCTGATCATTTTCGACGAACCTACGACCGCGCTCGACGTTACAACGCAGCTGTCGGTTCTGATGGCATTCCGGGATCTGATCAAGAAGCACAACACCGCTGCAATCTATGTCAGCCACGATCTGGCCCTCGTGGCCCAGATTGCAGATCGAGTGACGGTGCTGCTTAACGGCGAAATCAAGGAAGAAGCCGGTATGTCAGCCCTGATCGCCGCGCCGAAGCACGAATATTCGCGTATCCTCATGGCAGCAGGGACGCCGTCTTTGGATTGTGCCCATCCGGCGCCAACTGCGGACTTCGCGGAGGTGCCTCTCCTCAAACTGCAGGATATAAGCGCGGGGTATGGGCCGGTCGGCCCGAGCGGTCAACCTGCATATCCCGTGATTCGCCATGTCAATTTGTCGATAGAAAAGGGAGCCGTCGTCGGCATCATTGGAGAATCTGGCTCGGGCAAGAGCACACTGGCAAAGGTGATTGCGGGACTGCTGCCTGCAGCGCGGGGCGCCATGCTGATAGATGGCAAACCACTCAACCCTCGGGTGGAGGATCGTAATAAGGAGATGGTCCGCCGCATCCAACTCGTGTCGCAAAGTGCGGATACGGCATTGAACCCGAGCCATAGCATCGAAAAGATTCTAGGACGGCCCGTAGAGTATTTCACGGGGTTAAGGGGCCGCGGTCGGCGTGACCGGGTGCGCGAATTGCTGGACCTCGTTTCGCTGCGGGACGATTTGATGGATCGACGCCCTTCCGAGTTGTCAGGAGGCCAGAAACAGCGGATCAACCTAGCGCGGGCGCTGGCGGCGGAACCGCAGTTGATCCTATGCGACGAGGTCACCTCGGCTCTGGATTCGATTGTGCGTAACTCCATCGTCGAACTGATTTCCCAGCTTCGCGAAAAGCTAGGCGTGGCGATGCTCTTCATTTCGCATGATGTCTCGACCGTGTCACGGATCGCGGATACTGTCGCTGTCATGCATCGCGGTTTGATCGTAGAAACTGGCCCGGCTGGCCGGTTGCTTGTCGACCCCGAGCACCCCTATACGCGACTTTTGCTGAACTCGGTGCCGCGGGTGGAAATCGGCTGGCTGGAAAGAGCATACGCGAAGGTGCAGCTCGACCAGAGCGCATTGACAGAAGCGATGGAAGCCTTCCGCACGGCTTAGCGTTAGGTTCTCCGTCCCGGAATTTCGAGCGCGTCCGATCCAAGCTGGACTAGTCCGCGCATTCGTCGTCCGACCTGACCTGGTCAAGGAGCGGCCCGATGTGCCTGGGCGCGCGGCAGTGCTTTTAGTTTGTGAGTGCGTCTTCTCGATTGTTTGTGGGATGGTTCATGCGCGCGGCGCCGCATTGCGCCATCTTGGTTGGGATGTCTTCATCCAAGGGATGCGTGCATGTCGCACACGGCGTTGTGCTATCCCCAGACTGAGTTTTCAGGCTCACGGTGTTGATGAGACCGGTCGGGTTCATGGGCGCCGTGTGCTGTGTCACGGTCAGTTGCATACGTTATTCGAGAAACGTTCCCGCTGCCTTTAGACTTCAGGAGATGGACCATGACGTGCGGCGATGCCACTGTCCGATGTCAAGCCTTGCGTTAAGCGCAGGCAGGCTGCCGCCGCCGCCATCTGTGAAGCTTTGACAAGAGTAGTTTGTTCCTATTGAGGGTGAAGACGGCTCAGTAGTTCTAGTTTGCATTGCACGCTGCATTTTCCGGTTCGCCAACGTACGCAGGGAATGCGATCCGAGCGCATTTTGCGGAGTTTGGTCTTATTGCAGCCAAAGGGTACCCAGTGCGTTGGCCCGCCGAGGGAGCATCTGGACCTTGCGGAAGTTGCATGGATCTGACGAGTTGAACCAGTCGGGCAGGGCAACGTGTGAGCAGCGAAACAGCCGTTTCACGGGATACCGCCGCTCCCCTTCCCATTGAGTGATTTTGACGACCCATGAATCGTTTTCGCTGGGTGTGTCCCCTCATTTCTGGTTTTCTTTCCAGCATCGGAATCAATGGAAATTGTCACAGGCTCCTGTGGTTGATGATCCGCTGGAGTTGTTTTTGTAGAATATGGGGTGGTTATGCGCACCGGTGGGCAAGTACTTGTCGAAGCTTTGAAGATTAATGGCGCCGAAGTGATCTTCGGCGTACCGGGCGAGAGTTATCTGGCAGCACTCGATGCCATTCGAGATCATGGCAATGCCCTGCGTTATATCACAATGAGGCAGGAAGGCGGCGCGAGTTTCGCGGCCGCCGCATACGGCGATCTGACCGGGCGACCAGGAATCTGTTTCGTGACACGTGGGCCCGGCGTGACGTCGGCCACCATCGGACTGCATACGGCCATGCAGGGGTCCACGCCGATGATTCKTCTGATTGGCCAGATCAGTCGCCCTTACCGCGACCGTGAAGTCTTTCAGGAGATCGACTATCGCCGGTTTCTGAGCCAGACTGTTAAATGGGTCGCGGAAGTCGACGACGCTTCGCGTTTGCCCGAATATGTCAACCGGGCTTTCAAGGTGGCAGTCTCGGGTCGACCCGGTCCTGTTGCTCTCGCCTTACCCGAAGACATGCTGTTTTCGCTGACTGACACGCCCGACCTAGCCGCAGTTCGTGCAACGCCAGCGGCCCCTTCATCCACGGATATCGCCGGAGTGGCCCAGATGCTACAGCAGGCAAAACGTCCGCTTTTGCTCTTAGGCGGTGCGATGTGGACGCCCGAGGGGCATGCAGCCGTGATTCGCTTTGTGGAGACGCATGACCTACCAGTCGCTGTCGGGTTCCGTCGTCAAGGCTTGTTTCCGCACGATCATCCGAATTTTGTAGGTAGTGTCGGCTTCGGAGGCATACCGGAGCCAAACCAATATGCTCGTGATGCCGATTTGATCATCGCGCTAGGCTCTCGCCTGAACGATCCGACCACAATGAAACATACGATTATTGCAGCTCACAAGCCTGCTTGTCGACTTGTCCACATTCATCCGGGGGCAGAAGAGCTGGGCCGGCTCTATCAAGCGGATCTGCCAATCCTAGCCGATCCAAACCTTGCGGCGATGGCACTGTCCGAATTGAGCGCCGATCGCCGCCACACAACGGCGACCGCCCAGGCGAAAGCCGGCTATGCCAGGGGGCTCGCTTTGCCGACACAGCCTGGCCCGGTTGACATGGCCGAGGTGATGCGCGCGCTAAATGAGCGTCTGCCACGCGACACCACAATGACCACGGGTGCGGGCAATGCCTCGGATTGGCCCAACATTCACTATTGCTACCGACAGTTTCTAGGAGCCGCCGCACCGATTAGCGGGGCTATGGGCATGGGTGTCCCTGCAGCAATTGCCGCTAAGTTCGTGCGTCCACATTCCCGTGCGGTCTACATCGGCGGTGACGGAGACTTTCTGATGAACGGGCAAGAGTTGGCGACAGCAGTGCAATACCAGCTGGATCCGCTATTCATTATCATCGACAACGGCAAATACGGCACAATTCGCGGCAATCAGGAGGTGCGCTACCCGGGTCGCGTTTCAGGAACAACTCTCCGAAATCCCGATTTTGCCAAGGTTGCTGAGGGGTATGGCGCGCATGGCGAGAGGGTGGATGATACGGCTGATTTCGAGCCGGCACTGGACCGTGCACTTTCTGCAGGCCGTGCGGCTGTAATCCATGTCTTGGTGGGACCCAACAGCCTCGGCCCCAACCACACTCTTTCAGAGGATTGCGAGTAATGCTCTCAGAAACTATGCGTCGGGTCCCGGCATCACCCATCGGCGCGATGTTCGAGCGCGCGACCGAACTGCGTTCCCGTGGCAACAATCTAATCGACTTGTCATTAGGGGAGCCCGATTTTGACACGCCAGACCATATACGGGCGGCCGGGATCGAAGCGATCAAGGCCGGAGTGACGCGGTACACTGCCGCAGACGGTACGGCCGCCTTGAAGGACGCCGTGAGGCGCAAATTCGCTCGGGACAATCAGCTGATCTTTGAGCGGTCACAGGTGGTGATTGCCGCTGGCGCCAAACCGTTGATCGCCAGCGCCATGCAGGTTCTCCTGAATCCCGGTGACGAGGTTATCCTTTCGACTCCAGCATGGACGTCGCACGTGGGCATGGCCCAGGTGTGCGCAGCAACGCCGGTCTTCTTGGAAACGAGCGAATACGAAGCCTACCGCGTCGATGCGGCTCGGCTTGAAGCTGCGATCACTTCGGAAACCAAGTTGCTGTTGTTGTGCTCGCCCGGAAATCCGACTGGCGCCGTGGCTTCATCCGAGGAGCTGGGCGCGATCGCCGAGGTGCTGCGCCGTCATCCGCATGTCAATGTGATCTCCGACGATCTTTACGAACACATCGTTTTCTCACCCGCGACCTTCGCAACTCTAGCACAGGTAGCTCCGGATCTGACGGACAGAGTACTGACCGTCAACGGACTGTCCAAGGCCTATGCCATGACCGGTTGGCGTATCGGTTATGCCGGCGGACCGGACTGGTGGACTTCCGGATTGCGTGTATTGTTTTCACAGACAAGTGGTGGACCCTGTTCGATCAGCCAAGCCGCCGCCGTGGCCGCACTGGACGGACCACAGGAATTTTTAGGTGAACGTTGCGAGGTCTATCGCCGGCGGCGCGATCTTGCTTTGTCGGAGTTGTCGAAGGTGCCTGGACTTAAGGCACAGACGCCGCAAGGTGCATTCTTTCTTTATGTCGATTGCGGGGCTTTTATCGGTAAAAGAGCACCAAATGGAGGCGTTATAGCGTCGTCGACTGACCTCGCAGACCACCTCTTAGGAGCAGGCGTGGTCACGGTGCCTGGAGCCGCTTTCTACGCGGATCCTTTTCTACGACTGTCAGTGGCAACTTCTGACGAAAATATCGTCGAAGGCATTCGCAGGATTGGGGTAGGTTGCCGACAACTTGGGTGGGACGAGCGGCGCGACACGAAATCTGTCGGACTGCGTCGCGAGACCGCGCTTTGAAAATCGAGCCTCCGATCGGAGACGGCGGGGACCGACCTATCGAAAGTAGGTAACTTCGTTCACGTCTATCGAGCGGGTCACTTTTTGGGCCGAACCGCCTTGCGTGCTCAGTACGCCGCCTGAAAAAGGTTGGGCTCTACCCTTCAGTCAAGCCATACTTCTTGGAAGAACACTATCGCCGTCCGGATATGGTGCAATATGCGCACTTGAGGCCTAGTCCACGGCTTCTATTGATACGAAAGGATTTTCTGCTTTGGAAGCTGCGACCAACCAGGTGCTGAATGTGCGCACATTGCGCACGCTCCAAGAGCGGGTAGGCGTCACCAAGAAGTACGTCATGCCCGTCAGTATAGGTTGCTGAAAAATTTGCACCAGAGCACCTCGCGCCAAAGCGAGGTCCACGAAAGGCCGTCGCCCGATCGCGATCCCCATGTGCTGCTCGGCTGCTCGCAGCGCTGCGGAGCGCGTGTCAACCTCGAGCCAGTGCTGCACGTCGCCGAGTGGAACGTCGTTCTTCTCCATCCAGATCCGCCATTCATCCGGCGCGGAAGCGCAATAAATAAGAGGTCGGGACAGCAAATCGGACGCCTGTGTAATCGGCCCACGCCGCGTCAGGAACGCACTCGAACAAACAGGGCTTATCGTCTCCTGAATAAGGGGGAAAGATTTCTCGGCACTGACGGGTTCAATCCCATACTGAATGGCAAGATCGATGTCGCTACCGGACAGGTCTACCTTCTCTGGGCTTGTTACCAGAGTCACAGAAATCTCAGGGTGCTGCTCAGCAAATCGCGCCAGGAGAGGTACCATCCAGAGATCCGCCAGAGACGGAAACAGATTTATTGAAACTCGGCCTGTCTTGCGCGCTAGCGAAACCTTAAGCAACGCTGCTTCCAGCCGGTCAAGAATATCTCGCAGCTCGGCCGCCAAATTTGATCCAGCTTTCGTGACCTTCAGCCGATTGTCCGACTTAATCAGTAGCTTGGTTCCGACGTGGCTCTCCAACGACTTGACCTGATGGCTGATCGCACTGGCAGATATCCCGAGCTCGTCGCCCGCCGCCTGCAGGTTGCCGTGACGAGCTAGAGCCTCGAACGCGCGGATCGCGGCAAAGGGTGGAATCTTGCGTCCCATCAGCTTATCCGTTTTCCCTGCGCATGTCCTCGGCGCATCGACGACGTCATCATATTAGCAGCCCGTTTCATCTGGAAGAGTCGTGGTAGATTTGGTGGTTAGAGCCAAGCCGACAAACTGAGACGGCGAGGCGCTTGTCTTGTTGAATCCAGCGCGATGCAAACGATCGCGCCCAAAACGAGGCCCGACTAGTGCGTTGTTGCAATGCGCTCCGGGAAAAGTCAGCCGGTTAATTTTAGCACTTGCACGTATGGCCTGCTAGTCCACAGACGCCTCACCGTTGCGCGCAAAGTGGCCCCTCGTGGATACGCTTGATCTCATTCGCCAATCGAAGGCCCGTAGCATATATTTTAACAGCACCAAAATTCTATTCAATTGAACCCTTGCAGGCCATGGCCGATCAACCCTCTTGGCCAGAGACACCGACAGAGGGACCCAGATCATGACAATTGACAAGATTGCAGCCGAATATGCTGATACCGAACTTTACATTGGGGGCGCTTGGCAATCTGGGGCAGGCCGGATGGAGGTTATTGCCCCTGCCACCGGGGAAGTGATCGGACGTTGTTCTGTTGCAGCCAAAGGTGACCTCGACAACGCAGTCGCTGCGGCTTTGACGGGTTTTCGTATCTGGTCCGCGACACCTGCGCATGACCGGGCTGTGGTGCTACGGCGCGCCGCTGACATGCTAGATGCCCGTGCTCAGTCGGTTGCTGGCCACATCTCAATCGAACAGGGCAAACCGCTTGAGGAAGCCGAGGCCGAGGTCCGCTTTTCGGCAGAGGTGCTTCGTTGGAATGCCGGCGAGGCGGAGCGTATATACGGAAGGATAATCCCTTCGCGCCAGCCTGGGGAGCGCCTTATGGTCCTCCCGGAGCCTGTTGGTCCGGTTCTCGCCCTCACACCATGGAACTTCCCAATTTATCAACCTGTTGCAAAAATTGCTCCAGCCCTTGCGGCCGGCTGTTCGGTCGTGGTGAAGCCCTCGGAAGAAACACCGGCAGGCGCTGCAGCGTTAACCAGGGCGCTCCATGACGCTGGATTGCCCGCTGGCGCGCTAAACATGGTGTTTGGAGATCCCGAGGAGATCTCGAGTTACCTGATTTCCTCGCCTATCATCCGCAAGGTTTCTTTCACCGGTTCCGTTGCAGTCGGGCGTGTAGTCGCCACTAAGGCCGGACAGGCGTTGAAGAAGGCGACTCTGGAGCTAGGAGGGCATGCGCCGGTCATCGTTTGCCCAGATGCTGACCCGGAACAGACGGCCCGACTTTCCGCTGAACAGAAGTTCCGCAATGCAGGACAGGTTTGCGTATCGGCTAGTCGCTTCATCGTGCATCGGTCTATCCTCGCTCGCTTCACGCAGGCTTTTGTGGAGGCGACCAAGGCGCGGGCGATCGGACCGCTGATAAATGCGAGAAGGGTGGCGGCGGTTGAAGAGCTTGTCCGCGACGCTGTGAGATGTGGCGCCAACTTGGTTGCCGGCGCCGAGAAAGGAACGACACCTGGGTATTATTTTCCGCCATCGGTTCTGTCCAACGTTCCTCCCGGAGCTCGCATTATGCAGGAAGAGCCCTTCGGCCCGGTAGCGGCAATCTGCGGCTATGGCGATCTCGACCAGGCACTCGAAATCGCCAATAGCTTGCCTTTTGGGCTTGCAGCCTACGCGTTTACCGATTCAAGCGACACGGCAGAGCGACTGATAAATCGCTTGGAAGCCGGCATTGTTCTGATCAACTCCTTTGGAGCCGTTTATCCCGAGACGCCTTTTGGTGGTGTCAAGGACAGCGGCTTTGGAAGCGAGAATGGCGTCGAGGGAGTAGAAGGCTATCTCCGGCCGAAATATGCAGCGCTAACACGCGCCTCTCTCGCAACAAGGCCATAGTCGCTACAGAAGAATCTTCCCGGTCGGTCGCTGTCAGAGGTGTCGGGGACTCGTCGTCGGCCGTCTCCCAACTCGTGGCAACTGTCGCCTCGCATAACCTCCAAGCCAAGCATGGGCTCAGATCAACCACGCCAGCTTTGGCCTTGGCGCTGAGTATTGCGAGAAGGATACAGCGGTCGAAGTCGCCGATGATCTGGCTGCGCTCACCCAAAAAGGCACGGCACCGCCAAATCTTTCATTTTGCTGCAGCTATCGCTCGGCCACCGGAAGGCGAAGGCCCTCCATGACATCACCGGCGCCATTTCAGATACATTCAAAGCTATTGTTTTTTTTTCAATTTCGGCAGCCGGGCGCGACGCGTAAGGGATCACTGGAGGGCTAAATCGCCCACCAGACGATGACGCGTAGAGAGGAGCTTGAGCGGCCAATGCGTATCATTCCTACGGAAGATGAAGCTGCCGAGTTGCGTGGTCGCGTCCTTGAGTTTTGCCAGAAGACGATTCCGCTAACCGTTAGCGGGCTGGAGCGCCAAGGCACGATGAGTGACGGCGATTCCGCAGCCTTCTTTAAGGCGCTCGGCCAAGCGGGCTGGATCGGCCGCCACTGGCCCGAACAGTACGGCGGGCGCAGCGCGAGCCACCTGGAGACTGCCATCATTGACGAGGCGCTAGGCTATGCGCGCGCTCCCCTTTCCGCCTACCTCCTTTCCGCGAAGGTCTTCGGTAACTCGCTGATGCTGTTCGGCACCGATGAGCAGAAGAGCAAATACCTTCCTATGATCACGGCCGGCGACGCGATGTTTTGCCAGGGGTTCTCGGAACCCATGGCCGGGTCCGATTTTGGATCGCTGCGGACCACGGCCGTTCGCACAGGCGACAAGTACGTCGTTAACGGCCACAAAATCTGGACTTCCTCGGCCGAGGTCGCGACCCACAWGTACCTCGCCGCGCGGACCGATGCAAAAGCCGTCAAGCATCGCGGGATCAGCCTCTTCGTCCTCGACATGAACACGCCAGGTGTCACCGTCAACAGTTTCCCAACACTGGGCGGCGGTGTCCTGAACGAAGTCTTTCTGAGCGATGTGCACGTTCCCGCCGAAAACCTTCTGGGCGAGGAAAACCGCGGCTTCCATCAGGCGATGCGCAGCCTTGATCTGGAACGATCCTGTATGGACAGGGTCGGGGCGGCCCGGCTCTCCCTCGATCGACTCGTCGAATATGTTAAGCGCGAGGGAAGCGACTGCGACAAGGGCCGTCTCGCCGACGTCGGCATGGTCCAAGACAAAATCGGTGAGCTCCGGACGAAGCTCCAGGTTGCCCGCAGTTTCGGGTATATGATCGCTCGCAACCTAGACGCGGGGAAGGGGGTCAGCGCCGAGTTCTCCTTTGGAAAACTCTATGTTGGCTTGTTGACCCAGGCCTTGGCGGACGCAACGGTCGACATTGTCGGTCCGCTGGCCCAGTTCGAATACGGTTCCGACCTTGCAATTTTTGACGGCCTCTTCCCAGCCGTTTTCCGCGCCTCTCCGGCGCTTACCTTGGCTGGGGGGTCAAGCGAAATCCAGCGTGGGGTCATTGCCACTCGTGGCTTGGGGTTGCCGAAATGACCTCGTCAGGTCCTCTGGACGGCATCCGTGTCGTCGATTTTTCAGGCTATATTGCTGGTCCATTCTGCACCCAACTGCTGGGTGATATGGGCGCCGACATTATCAAGGTTGAGCCACCGGCCGGCGAGCAATGGAGAGGCCAAGACCCGTTCTCGCCGGGGTTCAGCAAAAGCTTTGTTGCGCTCAATCGCAACAAACGATCCATCGTGCTCGACCTGAAGACGGACGAGGCCCTCACCACCGCGAAAGCCCTGATCGCATCGGCCGACGTAATGGTCCACAACTATAGGCCGGGCGTCGCTGAACGCTTGGGTATCGGATACGAGGCGGTCCGCGACCTCAACCCCCGTCTGATCTATGCTTCGAATTCGGCCTACGGACAGAAAGGGCCCCGGGCTCTTCATGCTGGCTATGATCTGGTAATCCAGGCGGTTTCCGGCTTGATCGCGTCAAATCCCAATCCCGATGGGAAAGCCCCGCGGCGGTACGCCGGTATCGCGTTGATTGACTTCACCGCGGGTCAGACGCTGGCGATTGGAGTGCTGTCCGCGCTTATCCAGCGACAGCGCACCGGCGTCGGACAGAAGATCGAGAGCACGCTAATTGAAGCAGCCCTTAGCCTGCAGCGGCAAAAATTGGTGTCGATTGAAGCCGTGGATGGGCAAAACCCCCAGAAGTCGCAAGGGACGGTCAGGGATCGTATGCGGGCATCCGCCAAGCATATGCATGATCTTGTCGCGCGTGAACTCTACTACCGCACCTACGAAACAAGTGACGGATATGTCACGATAGGTTGCTTGAATGTCCCTCAGCGACGGCATTTCATGTCCATCGTCGGTTTGGAGGATCCTTGGTTCGAAAATCCGGATGCACTGCCGCAGACGGACGAAGAGGACACCAGTCGGCGGGCTCTTACCGCCTATGCTGAGCACGAGTTTACCAAACGCAGCACCACAGAATGGGTCACAGCGTTCGAGGCTTGTGGCGTCCCTTGCGCCCCTGTGCAGATGTCGGACGACTTGATGTTTGACCAGCAGGTCGAGGCCGGTGGCTACTTCGTCGATTTCGTCATGCCTGAGTTCGGCCGAGTTCGAACCATGGGCTTGGGCATAACCAGTGACGGTCGCCCCAAATCCCATCGGCCGCCCCCCGCATTGGGGCAGCATACCAAGGAAATTCTTGATGAACTCGCCGCCCGCCAGGCCGCAGAGACATCAGCAAACGGAGTTCGGTGACATGAATCAAGGCGTGGGTGCACTCGAAGCCAGTGAAAGCGTTGTCGACCAGGCTGATTTTGAAATGATCCAGGAGGTCGCTCAGGCCTTTGTCGCGAAGGAGCTGACCACAAGAGTCGTCCGCCAAGCGGAACGAGGTGACTGGAATGCCGCAAACGGGCTCTGGAAGGCGGTCGCCGACTTGGGTTGGATTAGCCTGCTGACTCCCGATGCGTTCGGCGCCCACGGGCTGCCCGTTGTCGCAATGATTGCAGAGGAGCTGGCAACTGCGGCGTTTCCAATGCCCTTCGCGGAAACTGCAGCCTTTGTCATACCCCTTCTGGCAAAGTTTAACGACGGATCCCTCTACGAATTGATCGAAGCTGTCACCACCGGCCAGAAGCTTATAGCGATTGCCATGCCGGCGAATGGGCTGCCAGCAAGCGCAGAAGACTGCGCAATTACACCGTTGGCAGATAATGAAAGCGGTAAGCCATGGGTCGCCGAGCACCTTGAGCGTGCCGATGCGGTCCTTATCCCCGTACAGGCGGATGTGGGTGTTGCGTTGGCGCTGGTGCAAAAGCCCACTGCCGGATGGGGCGGAGCGGCGAATCCGGATATCGCCAACAATAGCTATCGCACACTGGATTGGGTGTCGGTGGCCAACGGCGAGACCATCATCATTGGCAATGGTGATTGCCGATGGGCAGATTTGGAAGCAGCGCTGAACGTTCTGCGCACGGTCCTGGCAGCGCAGGTCGTTGGTCTTTCCCGAGGGGCACTGGACCTAGCCGTTGCCTATGCCAAGGAACGGGAGGCGTTCGGAGTGGCCATAGGCTCGTTCCAAGCCGTCCAACAGCGACTTGCGGAGGCGTATATGGAGAACTTCGCCGCACGTCTGCTCGTCGGAAACGCAGCGATCTCGCCCACTCCGGTTTATGTGGCCATGGCCTCGATCCAAGCCGGGGAGAGCAGCCGCAAATGCACTTTCACGGCGCAGCAGATTTGGGCAGGTATGGGATACACGCTGGAAACGGATGTGCAGCTTTACTTTCGGCGAGCCC
Source organism: Mesorhizobium sp. P2_E10 (assembly GCF_056404235.1). Taxonomy (NCBI): domain Bacteria; kingdom Pseudomonadati; phylum Pseudomonadota; class Alphaproteobacteria; order Hyphomicrobiales; family Phyllobacteriaceae; genus Mesorhizobium; species Mesorhizobium sp. P2_E10. The sequence continues at coordinate 56,298 of NZ_JBFUEK010000018.1, read as the reverse complement.
GTGCTCGGCAGCTGCTTCTCGGTTCGCCCTGGCACCACCGTGAAACGGTTTGGCACGAGGCAGCTCAACAAGAGTGGGCAGTTTAGTATCAGCGGCGCGGAATTGCGCGGTTGGCGACTTCCCGAAACGTCCAAGAGGCAGGGACATGTTCCAGACCAAACTGACCAGACTTCTTGGTATCCAGCACCCCATCATCTGCGGGGGCATGTTCCGGATCGGGCGCGCCCCACTGGCCGCAGCTGTCTCCAATGCAGGTGGGCTAGGCATCATTACATCCGCAACTTTCTCTGATCTCGAGACCTTCTCGGCAGAAATCAAGATGTTACGCAAGCTTACCGACAAGCCTTTTGGCGTGAACATCAACCTCTTCCCCACGGCACGACAGTACGCCCCGGCCGATTTCCTGGAGGTTTGTATCAATGAAGGCGTACCTGTTCTTGAGACTTCCGGCCAAAATCCAGAGGCCTATATTGAACGTATTAAGAAGGCGGGCCTGAAGATCATACACAAGGTGCCTGCCGCCCAGTACGCCCTCAAGGCTCAAAGCATCGGGTGCGACGCCGTCGCCGTGGTAGGAAACGAAACGGGCGGCCATCCTGGAATGACCGACGTGAGCACTCTGATCATGGTGCGGCAGGCCGCTTCGCGGATCGCCATCCCCCTTATTGCCGGCGGAGGATTCGGCGACGGCGAAGGGTTGCTGGCTGCCTTAAGTCTTGGCGCCGACGGAATCATCATGGGGACGCGGTTCCTGGCGACGCAGGAGGCGGGTGCCCACCAGGCCGTCAAGGACTGGATGGTGGCTGCGAAAGCCGAAGATACTTTAATCGTACAGAAATCAATCGGCTCGCCGATGCGTGTAGCCAAGAACGCACTCGCAAGCAGAGTCGTGCAAATGGAAACCGCGGGCGCCGGCTTAGAGGAGCTCTTGCCCCTGATCACTGGCAGCCGAAATCCCTCAGTCTACTTTGAGGGCAAACTCGATGATGCGATATGGTCCTGCGGACAAGCTGTCGGCTTGATCAGTGACGTACCCAGCTGCGCCGAACTCATCGATCGGATCATCGCGGAAGCTTCGGCTGCGTTGGCGTCCATCAACGCCAGCGTGGTTTGACGCACAAAGTTTTGGCCCATCCTCCCGGCGCTAGTGATCCAAAAGCGCCTTGGGCAGGCCGCAGCTTTACTCGAGCATTGTTTCAACCAGCCAAAGGCCGTCAGCAAGGGTTAGTGGATGTCAGGATCAGCAACACGGCAAGCGGTGAGGCTCGAGYGGCGGGGGGATATCGGCATCATCATTATCGACAACCCGCCAATCAATGCCGGTTCACTTGAGGTTCGTCACGGGCTCCTGAAAGCAGTCCTTTCCGTGGACTCTGATGAGGAATTGACGGGTGGCCTGTTGATCGGCGCTGGCACGATGTTCATGGCCGGCTCCGACATCCGCGAATTTGGAGCGCCGCTGAAGGACCCGCAACTTCCATCGGTCGTCGCTGCCATCGAGGAGAGCACCAAGCCGTTCGTGGCTGCAATTGCCGGCGCGGCCTTAGGCGGAGGGTATGAGCTTGTACTAGCTTGTGATGGCCGCGTTGCCAGTCCCGACGCTGTGGTCGGCCTTCCGGAGACCACCCTCGGCCTTATTCCGGGGGCCGGGGGTACACAGCGCCTTCCGCGTCTGGTTGGGCGGGAAAAGGCAGTGGAGCTCATTTGCGCGGGCACCCGCGTACCTGCAATCGAAGCCGTCAAGTTAGGCATGATCGACGCGGTGGCCGAGCGAGATCTGGAATCTGAAGCCCTTGCTTTCCTGGCCGGCCTTCAGTCCGCCAAACGCAAGGTATCCGACAAGCCGGTTCCGGAATGCGAACCTTCCTCATTCGCAGACACGAAGGTTCGAGCGCTTAGTTCCGGCCGCCATCGGCCACACATCGTGGCGGCGATCAACGCCATCGAACAATGCGGACGCTTGCCTTTCAAGCAAGGCCTAGCGGACGAACGGGCGGCGTTTCAAAAGCTGAGAATGGGGCGAGAGGCTTCGGCCCTCCGCCATCTGTTCTTCGCAGAGCGCAAGGCTTTGAAAGCCGCTGAAGCAGCCGCGTCCAGAGCTAACCCGATCGATGTGGTTGCTGTGATCGGCGGGGGCACCATGGGGGCGGGGATTGCAGCTGCGCTGCTTGGTGCCGGAAAATCCGTCATTATCGTGGAATCCACTTCTGATGCCGGGGCCCGCGCACTTGACCGCGTCCAGAAAGGATTTCAGCGACGCGTCGAGCGCGGTCGACTTGATCCCGCACAATTGGGCCTTTTTCTACCCCGCCTTACAGTCACCACAGATGCTCGGCGTGTTGGCGAGGCCGATGCCGTCATCGAAGCCGTCTTTGAGGATATCCGCGCAAAGCAGCAGGTATTTGAGGCCCTTGGGAGCGCAGCGCGACCAGGCGCGGTGCTTCTGACGAATACGTCGTACCTGTCGGTCTCCGAGATCGCAGCGTTTTCCGGCCGCCCCCAGGACGTGGCGGGAATGCATTTTTTCAGCCCGGCTGATGTGATGCGCCTTATTGAGGTCGTTCGACATGAGGGTACGTCACCGCATGTGACAGGTGCGGCCTTTGACCTCGCACTCACAATGGGAAAGCTGCCTGTACTCTCCAAGGACTCGTTCGGATTTATCGGCAACCGCATCTTTGGGGCTTACCGCCGCCAGTGCGAATTCATGCTGGAGGAGGGTGCTCTACCGCACGAGATTGACTCTGCGCTGGAAGCGTTCGGATTTGCCATGGGTCCGTTCGCCGTGGCTGATTTGTCGGGCCTCGACATCAGCTGGCGCATGCGCCAGGCGACAGCGCCACTCCGCAAACAGACAGATCGCTATGTCGTAATCCCCGACCTTTTGTGCGAGGCCGGCAGGTTCGGCCGCAAGGCAGGAGCCGGTTACTATCTGTACCCGGCGGCAGGAGGGCGCGGCGAAGTTGACCCCATCGTCACCGAGCTCATCATTAAGGCGTCTAGCGATGCGGGGCGCGTTCGTCGCTCGATCCCAGCTTCAGAGATCGTCAACCGCGCAATGGCCGCCATGGCAAGCGAGGCTGCATGGGTTATTTCCGAAGGCGTAACTCATTCGCCGTCAGATATCGACCTGGTGCTGACCAATGGTTACGGGTTCCCCAAGCATGAAGGGGGAGTTCTCTTCTGGGCGCGAAATCAGGACCGCGAATCGTTGGACGTCGCTTTTACGACCCTCGCGGAAAGCCACGCACCTAACTTCAAGGTTGGACCGGTGACGGCGCTTCTGCTGGATAAAGCCGAGAGGGCTGCCTGAAATGTCCGAGGCCTATATCTGCGATTACATACGCACGCCGATCGGCCGCTATGGCGGCTCGTTATCTGCTGTGCGCGCGGACGACTTGGGTGCCGTGCCTCTGAGAGCACTTGTCGAGCGCAATCCGGGCGTTGATTGGCAGGCGGTCGACGACGTCGTCTATGGTTGCGCCAACCAGGCCGGCGAGGACAACCGCAACGTGGCGCGCATGGCGCTGCTGCTGGCCGGCCTGTCAAAGGAAATCCCCGGCTCGACCGTCAATCGCCTGTGCGGCTCGGGCATGGAGGCGCTGACCATTGCCGCGCGCGCCATCAAGGCTGGTGAAGCCGAGCTGATGATCGCAGGCGGCGTCGAATCGATGAGCCGGGCGCCCTTCGTCATGCCCAAGGCCGAGACAGCGTTCTCGCGCAATGCCGATATTTATGACACCACCATTGGCTGGCGCTTCGTCAACCCGCTGATGAAGAAGCAGTATGGCGTCGATTCCATGCCGGAAACCGGCGAAAACGTCGCCGAGGATTTTTCCGTCTCGCGCGCCGACCAGGACGCTTTTGCCGTGCGCAGCCAGAATAAGGCCGTCGCGGCGCAGGCCAATGGCCGGCTTGCCAAGGAAATCACGGCGGTGACAATCCCGCAACGCAAGGGCGATGCGGTTGTTGTCAGCAAAGATGAACATCCCCGCGCCGGCACCACGGTCGAGGCGCTGGCCAAATTGCCGGCGCCATTCCGGCAGGGCGGCACGGTCACGGCCGGCAATGCCTCCGGCGTCAATGATGGCGCAGCGGCGCTGATCGTTGCCTCGGAAGCGGCGGTGAGGAAATACGGGCTAACGCCGATCGCTCGCATTCTCGCCGGGGCAGCCGCCGGTGTTGCGCCACGCATTATGGGCATCGGTCCGGCGCCGGCGACGAACAAACTCTGTGCGCGGCTTGGGCTGACGCCAAAACAATTCGATGTCATCGAGCTCAACGAAGCCTTTGCCTCCCAAGGCATCGCCGTGCTCCGCGCCCTTAACGTCAAAGAGGACGCGGAGCACGTTAATCCCAACGGGGGTGCAATCGCGCTCGGCCACCCCTTAGGCATGTCGGGCGCCCGCATTGCGGGAACGGCAGCACTGGAGCTGCGCGAGCGTGGTGGCCGCTATGCGCTGGCCACCATGTGCATGGGAGTTGGTCAAGGCATCGCTTTGGCGATTGAGCGAGCCTAGCCGACGCTTCTGTCAAAGCGAGCCGGGCAGAAATGGCCGACCTGTTTCATGCCCCTGGCTTCGTGCGTCCTGGATAGGCCGGGCGAGGGACGCTGGACTTCACGCTCCCGCCCACCCCTTTGACGGCCTTTCGCCGCCGCAAGAGGGCCTACCCCACCAAGCGCTGCGTAAAGCGGTGCCAGAGATCGTCACCAGCTTGATGCGCGGTCACACCGGCGGCGCGAGCGATCACGTCTTTGGGCTATTCGCTCTGATCGGCAAGCGGTTCGCACCGCGACTGCAAGCGAGTTGAAAGGTGGCGCGGACTGATGGAATCCGAGAGCGTCTGTCGTATGCCACACAAGCCAGTGCGCCGAGAGGGGAGGCGAGCGAAGGACGGTATGGTCTGCCCTGGAACGCGTGCCCGGCTGCTCAGAAGAGTTCAGAGTCTCCGGTAAAATTTGATCAAAAGGATGGGGCCTGACCCACAAATGTAGAGTAGGCGTTACTGTTATTAGCTGGTCGATTAGTCCTTGATAAGTGCCAGTAAATACTAGCGGAATGACGAGTCATTACTTTCAAGCYGCGAAAAAGGATTTGCCGTTACCGGTGAAAGTCGCATAATATTAGTTATGGAACTAACAATTATGTCGCAGAATCAATAGCTTATCGCGCATAATATCCATTATGTTAAATTGATAATGATTTCCTCACGTCATCGGTCAAACCATTCCTCTTCGCCCAATCGTCGCGGCTTAGCCGAAAAAGGACTTGCTGCTTCTGGCCGCTGGCGATCGACTTCAGAGGATGCTCGAAGTTATCTGCGGCGTCATGGGTCATCCCGAGGCGTTTCATGACCTGGAGCGAGTTGGCATTGGCTACCGAAGCAGTAGCCACAATCTGAGCAAGCCCTAGGCGCTCGAAGCCGTCGGCGATGACCGCTTCCGCAGCCTCTGTCGCTAACCCCTTACCCCAAAACTCAGGTTTCAGAATCCAAGAAATTTCGACCGCCGGTGTAAAGTGGGCCTGATAGGATACGGTAGACAGGCCGCAATAACCTACAAAGGCGCCAGTCCCCCGTTCCTCAAGTATCCACACGCCGTAGCCGTGCTCTCTGTGGTGTTCAACCTGCTCATGAACCCATGCTTCCAACTGGTTTCGCTCAGTCAGCCGCGTAAGATGTTGCATGACGTTCGTATCGGCATGCATCTGGCGAGCCAGGTCAACGTCGTCGTATGACCACTTGCGGAAACTAAGCCGCGGCGTTTCCAAACACATAGAATAACCCTTTAGCTGATAGGCGTTACGGCGGCTAGCGCTTGATAAGGCCAGGTCGGAGCAGATTATTGGTATTCGGCATCATAATCGGCTGTAGTTTTTCGAAGGCCCGGCTGGCCTGAAGGACAAGGCTATCGGCATACTTGGGACCGACAATCTGGAGAGCTATGGGAAGGCCCTGATCGGAAAACCGCAAGGCATCGCCGCAGCAGGCTGATGTGTCAGATTGAACGGAAAGCAGAACGCAATCCAGTCCCACATGGACTTGAGGTGGGGAGGGTGAACAGGTCCGCCCGCCTCGAAGGCGGTGACCGAGAGCTGGGGAGTAATCAACAGGTCAAACTTCTGATGAAACTCACTCATAGTGCGGGCCAGTCTCTCTCGGGTCTGCCAAGCCGGTGAGCAATTGGGCTGCCGTCACGCCCCGACCTTTTTCCGCAATCTCACGCAGACCTGGGTCGCACATCTCCAAGTCGATTTCTGAGATGCCAACGAGGCTGCAGGCCAAGGATGCTTCATAGAATGTTAGAAAGCACGCCGAGGGGTCATCAATCGGTGGGGATACTTCTTCCACCACAGCGCCCAGCTGCTCGAACCGTTTGACAACTTGCGCAACAGTCGAAGCAACCTCGGGGTCCACATGTGCATACCCTAACGTTTCACTGTAAGCGATGCGAAGACCATCAACGCCCTTATCGAGTCTGTCCACGAACGATCGCGGGTCGTGCTCTACCGCTAACCAATCTCTTGCATCAGGCTTAGAAATCACATCCAGCATCAACGCTGCATCCGAGACGGTGCGGTTAATGGGACCATAATGGCCAAGCTGCGCCATCGAGCCCAGACCCTGTGGATACATCGGCACACGGCCAAAAGTAGGCTTCAGGCCATACACCCCGCAGAGCGCGGCGGGGATTCTGACTGAGCCACCTGCGTCGCTTCCTTGGTGGAGGGCTCCCATCCCGGCCGCAGCTGCGATCGCGGCGCCGCCGCTCGACCCTCCGCACGTTAAATTGGGATCCCACGGGTTTCGACTGGTGCCCGATAATGGGCTGTCCGTTACGGATTTCCATCCGAACTCAGGGGTCGTGGTCTTACCGAATAGGACGCCACCGCTCTCTTTCAGCCGGCCAACAACAGGCGCGTCTTCATCCCAAGGCCCATGCGCCTTTACCGTTAATGAGCCTCTTCGGGTCGGCCAGCCTTGCGTAAGCGATTGATCTTTGACCGTTACAGGCACCCCATCAATTGATCCGACAGGATTGCCCGAGAGCCACCGAGTCTCGGAAGCCCGGGCAGCGGCACGCCCTCTATCGGGATCGACAAGAACCAATGCGTTTAGAACAGGGTCAACCCTGGACACCCGGGTTAATACGGCTTCAAAAGCGTCGACGGGCGAGAATTCCCGAGTCGCATAGCCGTGAAGCAAGTCGGTTGCGCTATAATCTGCAAGATCAGTCATTTGAAGGGAGCCCCAGAGCGTGTTTGCCGCGAAAACGATGCGGCACGGTGTTGATCACGGGATTACCGCGAGGATTTCAACCTCGATGCTAACCCCGCCCATTAGGCCGGCAACGCCAATCAAAGCGGACGCAGGAGGTGTCCGAGTAGACAGAAAGCCACTTCGCACATTCCGGATGGTGGATGCCCGCTCCGCATTGAGGCCAACGACGTAATATGTGAGCCGGGCAATGTGCTCAAACCGTAAGTCTGCCGCGGCAAGTGTCCTTTGAATTTCTACAAAAACAGCGTTGACCTGTTCTTCGAATGATGAGGTGACGATATTCCCGTCGTCATCGACGGGGATAAGCACTGAGACGAAGGTGCCACTTCCCCTAATCATCATTCCGTCAGACATCAGAGTCGACGCCGGGCGTGTGTTTACTGGCGTCAGATGTGAAAGGCTTTCGGTCATTGAATTCTCCTGAAATGCTGGCAGCAGCCCTGAGTGAGGCGGCCTTTGGTCTTGGATCAGTCCTGGATGCAGCCGAGGAACGCCACGAGGTTTTGGCCAAGCTCAACGCTCGGATATCCACCCTCCTGAATGAGAGCCACGGGTCCCGAGAACTCGTTAATTGCTGCCGCGGCTTGAGCGAAGCCCTCGGTACAAACGTCTAGGACGCTCAGCGGGTCGCCTCGATAGGCATCAAGGCCCAAGGCAACGATGAGAACGTCGGGGGCGAAATTTTGAACACGAGACAGGCCTTCTCCTATTGCGGCCACGAAGGCGCGATTGTCACTGCCGTGAGGCAAAGGAAGATTGAGATTAAATCCCTCCCCCTCCCCGTGACCGGTTTCATCGCTATAACCGGAGAAGAACATGGGAAAACGATCAGGATCGGCGTGCACAGAGACCGTAAGGACGTCAGACCGCTCGTAGAAAATCTGCTGTGTGCCATTTCCATGGTGAATGTCGATGTCGAGCACGGCCACGCGTTTGGCGCCAGACAGCCGAAGCGACTCGGCGAGTACAGCTACATTGTTCAAATAGCAAAATCCTGACGCCATATCGGTGAAAGCATGATGGCCTGGTGGCCGACAAAGGCCATAGGCGCTTCGTGCACCGCTCTCGATCAGAGCGCCCACGTTCAGCGCGATATCCACGCTGCCGCGGGCTGCGCGCCAGGTCCCAGCACTGATCGGACATGACGTATCACCTTGGTGAAAGCCAGCGCGAGCCACGATGTGACTGGCATAATGAGAAGCAAAGCGGTTGGGATGAGTATTAGGGACCATTTCCGGTCCAGCGTTTGGGAGGACGGACCACTCGGCAATGCCGTTCTCGAGGAAGTCCAGGTATCTTGCAGAATGAACGAGCTCGATGGCAGCTGATGCCATTGGCACCGCTTGCACGCCCATGTGCCCAGCATCAATTGCAGCAGATAACAGGGTGTGGGCGCGCTCCGGACGTTCTGGACTTTTCACCAACCGACCACGCTGTATGAACGTCTGCGGGTCATGCACGAGGTGAAGATCTGAATGAACGATTTTCATGTTCTGTCACACAGTCGCGCCAAGGACCCAAGGCGCGAACTCGTTAGCGCCGAAATCGAAGCTTTCGCTCTTTGATCGGGTCCCTGAAGCAACGTCGAGAATGAGATCGAAGATGCGCTGTCCGCATTCTTCTACGCTTTCGGCCCCTGTGATGACCTCGCCGCAGTTGATGTCCATGTCGTCCTGCATGCGTGTGTACATAGGTGTGTTGGAAGCGAGCTTGATCGCTGGCGAGGGTTTGCACCCGAAAACACTGCCCCTCCCGGTTGTGAAGCAGATTAGGTTTGCACCTCCAGCGACTTGGCCGGTAGCAGAAACCGGATCGTATCCCGGGGTATCCATAAACACGAAGCCGGGACCTCTCACAGGCTCGGCATACCCCACGACTTCGACGAGGTTGGTAGTTCCCGCCTTTGCCATCGCCCCTAGTGATTTTTCAACGATGGTACTTATCCCTCCCGCCATGTTGCCGGGCGAACGATTGTCGTTCATCACGGCTCCTTCGCGTTGGAAATAACTCTCCCACCAGGCCATGTGCTGCAAGAGTCGCTCACCCACCTCGCGTGAGACGGCGCGGCGTGTCAGCAAATGCTCGGCTCCGAAGGTCTCAGGCGTTTCCGAAAGGATAACGGTGCCGCCATTTCGCACCAGGATATCGCTTGCCGCCCCGAGCGCCGGGTTCGCGGTCACGCCTGAAAGACCATCAGATCCACCGCATTGGAGGCCGACCACCAGTTCACTCGCTGGAATTGGTTCGCGCGTGACGCGATTGGACTCTTCAAGCACCTCACGGACGAACGAGACTGATGCCTCAACAGTCCTGCGTGCCCCGCCCATCGTCTGAATATCCATGCTGCGGACGCGACCGGCCAGCCCCTGTTCCTCAAGGAGACCGCCTACCTGGTTGACTTCGCATCCTAGGCCAAGGACCACAACATGGCTGAAATTTACATGACGGGCGTACCCTCCCATGGTCCGACGTAAAAGCCGAAGAGGCTCGCCGCTCGTCATCCCGCAGCCGGACTTGTGCGTCAGAGCTACAACGCCGTCGACGTTCGGGTAGGCTGATAGGGGATCGTCCCCCTTAAACGGGTTCTTGCGAAAGACGTCCGCAACGAGTTCAGCCACGTGGCTGCTGCAGTTCACTGTGCTCAATATGCCCACGTAATTACGAGTGGCGGCACGGCCATCTGGCCGTCGAATGCCCATAAACGTGGCGGGCGTATCCACGTATTGGGTTGGCGTGACAGCTGAGCTGAAGGCATAGTCTTTCTCAAACTCGCCCATAGCCATGTTTTGAAGGTGAACGTGGCTGCCTGGCTGGATGTCACTTGTGGCAAAGCCGATAACTTGCCCATAGCGCAGGACAGGCTCACCTTTCTGTATCAGCCGTCGCGCAACCTTGTGTCCTGCGGGCACTGCGTTCACGGTCACAAGCCCGCTGCCCAAGTCGGTACCGTGAAGCAAGGCTCTCCGAGCAATCAATACGTTATCGGCGGAGTTCAAGGTCAGAGTGGCTTCCGCGCCGAGCAAATTGGTTTCAAGCTGCATCGTCTTCTCCCAACCGGCATAGAGGGTCATCGTTAAGGCCGTCCCGGCGAATTCTGAGGCCTAAGCGTCCGGCGCAGATCCGGTTATTGTCCCGTGAACGCGCGCCTCGCTGCGAGGCCGCCTTGGAGCGGCGACGACAACTTGACGCTGGCTACCAAGGCCCGTCGCTCCCAATTCCACGACATCACCTTCGTTCAGAAACTGTGGGGGTTTTAAACCGAGCCCAACACCGTGCGGTGTGCCGGTGGTGATGACGTCGCCAGGCTCTAGGGCCATGAATTGGGAGATGTAAGATATCAAATAGGCAAACGAGAATATCATCTTCCCTGTCGTGCCGGCCTGCCGAGAGACACCGTTGACTGTTAGCCAAATGTCGAGGTTTTGAGGATCGGATACCTCATCAGGGGTGACGAGCCACGGACCCAAAGGGCCAAAGCCAGGGCGAGACTTTCCTTTCATCCACTGTCCACCTCGGTGAATCTGGTCGCGCCGCTCAGAAACATCGTGACAGAGCAGGTAACCGGCGACGATGGAGAGGGCGTCAGATTCGGGGACTTGAAAGCCATGCTCGCCAATTACGACGGCGATTTCAGCTTCCCAGTCGAGCATGTCTGAACCCGCTGGCATTGGAATGTTGTCCATCGGGCCCGAAATTGAGGACGGTGCTTTCGAGAAGACGACAGGCTCCTCGGGTATAGGCGTGCCGGTTTCCGTCGCGTGGTCAACATAGTTGAGGCCAACCGCGATAAAGTGACGAACGTCCGAAACCGGAGGGCCTAGACGAACGTCCTCGGGAATTACAGGCAGCAGTGCGACATCTAGGGAGCGAAGGTGATCCATAGTCCGTCGCGAGAGTGTCTCACGGCCGATGTCATCGATAACGCTGCTAAGATCCCGGATAGCACCTTCCGCGTCTAGTATTCCTGGCCTTTCGGCGCCGGCAGCACCGTGTCGCAACAGTTTCATGACAACCTCTCAGCCTGCCGCCGTTTCAGTCTTCAGTCGGGTGTATTCTAGCTGGTAGCGACCTATTCTCGGTCGGCTGACATAGGGATGTTGCAAGATCGACTGTGTCGGGGACCAAAGGGCTTCAATGTTGCACCCCTCGAGGACAATGAACCAAGCCGGAGGCGCATCGTAGTCACTCTCTTTGCGGGTTTCGGCCGTCTTAGTCTGCGTAGCATCATCATCAGATCGACACAGATGGGCCCCGGTTAGGAGTGGGGCTTGCGACAAAGCTTTCAGAACGTCCGTGAGCTCATTAACCGCATTCTTGGGCGCCTCAGAGGGAAGTTCGAATCGCACCGTCGCAACAGCACCGCCTGGTCCTGCACCACCGGAATACAGCACTCGGGCTAGACCGCGCGACGTGTTGAGGAAGTGGGACGTGGCTCGACGCGTCCAGGCCGTCGGTGCATTCAGACGCTTTGCATATTCGGGGCCGACTAGGACATCGAATTCATCGACTTCGTATAATGTGAAGAATTCCGGATGGGTGCATGCGTCGGCTGCCCTGTATCGGCGTCCCCGCAAGAAGCCGGGTATGTCCGTTCGTTCGGGCATGTGCTCGTGGATGTGCCATTGATAGAAATCGAGCCTTCCCTCATTGGCGATACCATTCCAGATACCCACAACGCCGTTGCCGCTAAGCATGATTCACTCCTGCTATGCGCCTGTCCCCAAATGTTACGGATACAGGCTCAAAACCTTCAAATTCTGCAGAGACCACATCACCAGGTCTGGCTGTGACTAGACCGGTGAAACTCCCGGTAGTGACGACGGTACCAGGTTGAATTTCGATCTTGCGATCGCGCAGATCTTGAACAAACCTGACAAGTAACCCGACCAGATCGCTGTCAGGGTGGCCGCCAGTTGTGCGATGGGTCACGACACCGTTCAGTCGCAGACTTACATTTAGAGACGCAAAACACGCCGAAGCCCAGTTCTCGTTAAACGGTCCGCAAACAAGCGCACCGTTGGCTAAAAGGTCTGCAACCATGGCGTTGCGTGAAGCAGGAATAGGCCCGCCCCAACGGCTGGTGACGACCTCGATCGCTGCGCAAGCCCCATCTAAGGCGTCGATCACGCCGGCTTTCGTAACGCTAACCCCTTCCCTAGGCGCGCGAGCGAATCGGAACGCGATCTCGCATTCGACGCCGCCAGTCCCATAGAGATTGGCTCCGAGGATGCACGGGCTGGAGAAGAACCGGCTAGCTACGATGGGAGCTGAAACCAGGTCTCCATCGGGGAGCGCAGTAGCTTTCCAAGCCGCAACTGGAGCCGCCAGCCCCTTTATGACACGCTGCTGGATTTCGAGTGCTGCGGGCCTGCTCACCTCTTGCAAGAGCGCTGCGTCGACCACCAATGGAGAGCCTCCGCCATGTGCGGATAGAAGCCCCTCGGCGAGATAATGAATGTGATCGCTTGCTCTGTGTGACATGATATACTAATTGGAATGGTGTTCTACATAATGCTTAGGCGGTCTTTTCACCGGGGTCAACAGGGAAGTGGAACCGACAGCGGCCACTTTGTGTCAACCCCCGATTCACCCGCCTCAATGGAGATGAAAGCCGTGGCTCGAAAAGGCGCTACATTTGACGTGATCGTAGTAGGCGGCGGAGGATCAGGTCTCTTCGCTGCCGTGGAAGCGGCCGAATTGGGTCGTCGTGTTCTGGTGTTGGAAAAAAACCCGCGCCCTGGGGGCATGACGAATTGGGCTATTGGCTCACTTTCCTCAAGCGGGTCTCCCATGCAAAAGGCGGTAGGGATTGACGACGTTCCCGACGACCACTTCGCTGATATGGCACTTTTCCATGGCGCGCTTTTATCCCGGGACAATCCTGAACTGAGGCGCGCGTTTGTCGACAACGTCCCGCAGACKCTCAAAAAGCTTCTCGACATGGGTGTCGTATTTTTCGGACCAATGCCTGAGCCTCCGCACCGGGTACCCAGGATGCATAACGTTCTGCCCAATTCCCGATCCTACGGACATGCCCTTTATCGAAGGGCAAGGCGGTTAGGCGTGACGGTCCTCCTTAATCATCAGGTGACCAGTCTTGTCCGAGAGAAAGGGCGAATAACTGGCGTGGTCGCGGAAAACGCCGGCGTCGACTGGCAGTTTCTTGCCAGTGGGGGAGTCGTGCTCGCCGGCGGCGACTTCAGCGCCAACCGAGAAATGAAGCAAGCTTATGCTGGTGAAACGGTTTCCCATGCCGATGCGCTCGTGACGACAAGTACCGGCGACGCTATCCGTCTGGGACTAGGCGCTGGAGGTGAGGTTGTAAACGGGGATCTCGTAAGCGGTCCGCAGCTTCGCTTTATCCCGCCCCAGAACAATTTGATGACAAAACTGCCGCCGAACCGGTTCCTTGCACTGGTAATGAAGTGGTCAATGACATATCTCCCCCAGGCTCTAATCCGCCCGTTCATCATGATGTTTCTCACTACTGTTCTGGAACCGCAGAAGAAACTCTACGAGAGCGGAGCGATATTGGTGAATCGGTCGGGAGAGCGGTTTACAGATGAGTGCGATAAACCTCAGTTCAGCGTACCTTTACAGCAAGGCCGTGAGGCCTTTATCGTGCTAGACGGGCGACTCGCTGAAACATTCAGTAAGTGGCCATTCTATATTTCAACAGCGCCCGGCGTGGCGTATGCATATTTGCCGGACTATCGGCGAAACCGGAAGGACATTTATTATCAAGCTGGCTCGATCCAAGGGCTGGCAGCGAAGATTGGTGTTCCAGGCCACACCCTTGAAAAGACCATTGCTGCGTACAATCAAAACCCAAGAGAAGGCACTCCGGGGCTTGTTCGCGCCCCCTACATCGCGCTAGGTCCAGTGCGGAGTTGGGTGCTTACAGAGGGTGGGTTGAGGATCAACGCATCGATGCAGGTCCTAACCCCCGAAGGCAAGGTCATTACCGGGCTATTTGCTGCCGGTGCAACCGGCCAGGGTGGAATCATACTCGAGGGACATGGACATCACCTGGGCTGGGCATTTACCTCAGGGCGGCTTGCCGGGCGGGGGGCGGCGACGATCCCTTAACAATTGACCCGGAGTTCTCAACAGAATATCATTCTTACTGGAACAGGAGATCTCCTTTGCGCGTCGTGAATTCACTTGTTGAGCGCTGCTTTGCGGTGGTCGAACTACTTGCGACGGACGCGGCCGCCATGCGGCTTGGCGAAGTAGCGGAGCGGCTGGACATCCAGAAAAGTGCTGCGCACCGAATGCTAACCGTGTTGTGCGAGATCGGATGGGTCGAACAAGACCCTGCCACCGGGTTCTACAAGCTAACTTTACGGTTAGCCATCCTTGGCCAACGCTTTCTAAGTGCGACGCGGTTGACGGACGTTTGTCAGCCGGTCCTTGAGGACCTAGCTGCTAAAAGCTCCGATTTGGTGCGCATGGCAGTCGTTCAGGGTGAAACACTCACTTGGATTGCTCAGATACAGGGCGCGCATCACGGCCTCAAATATCAACCGGAACTGGTTGCTACAGTCCGTTTGGTGGCAACTGCCAATGGCAAGGCCTACTTATCCACGCTCGGCGACGAGGAAGCCCTCCGCATTGCCCTCAACACTCCGGAGGGGAAATCTTACGCCGGCGGCGTTGAAGCGTTGATGAAGGAACTGAGCACGACGAGGGAGCGTGGTTGGGCAATATCCATTGAGGAAGCCGAATCGGGTGTCGTTGCGATCGCCGCTCCGATTGAAGCCGAAGGCCAGGTGGTTGGCACCGTCAGCGTGGCTGGACCAAGTTCTCGCCTTACCGCAAATCGTCACGCCGGTATCGCTGCGCAAGTAACCACGGCTGCTCGCCAATTGGGCGAGCTCTGGCCCCTGCGAGGACATCCAGGAGATAGGGGCTAGAAGGAGGCTACCCGATCCCGTCGCAACGCCGCACATCGGCTAGCCTCGTTGAAACCTCCCCCGAGCCTTTCTTGCGCCGGGTGCAGCGGTCGGCAGGCGATAGCCTAGGCAGCTTTTAAGAGATCTGCGGCCTTCTCGCCAATGGCAATTGCGGTGGCGTTCATGCCTCCCGATACAGGAGAAGGGATCACAGAGTTGTCAACCACCCGTAGGCCTGAGACTCCCCGCACGCGAAGATTCAGATCAGTCACTGACTTATCCTCAGGGCCCATTTGGCACGTTCCGGCATAATGAGCAGCGGACGCCCCTACCCTGCGTGCATAATCGAACAATTCTTCGTCGGATTGAACTTGACGACCCGGGACAGTCTCCTCGACGCTCCACTGACGTAGTGCGTCCATCGAATAAAGTTCGCGGGCTGTGCGCAGACCTGAGAGAAGTCGAGGCCAATCTCTCGGATCGCTCAGGTAACGGGGGTGRATCAAAGGCTTCTCATGCATGTCACCGGTTTGTGCGAAGATCGTGCCGTGACTATCAGGGCAAACGAGGAAGACCCCGATTGTCATACCCCCCGTTTTCTCCAATTTTCCTGGAGCTGTAGGAGAAAAACTTACGGGGGCAAACATCAGTTGCAAATCCGGGAATCGGGCATCAGGCGAGCTCCGGCAGTAAAGCGCCGCCATACTGGCACCCAACGTGAGTAGCCCACGATTTCGGAATACATATTTGAGGGTCTCGACCGCAATGCGGCTGAATGTATTGGTCTCATTGATAGTCTGGACACCTTTGACCCGGTGAGACATTCTCACAATGTACTGGTCTCGGAGGTTCCGCCCAACTTGAGGCGACGATTGGACGACTGGCACGCCGATCGCTGCGAGCAGATTTGGATCTCCGATGCCGCTTACTTGCAGCAGCTGGGGGGAGCGGATCGCGCCGCTAGAAATGATGACTTCCCTGTTGACCTTCACCCGGGTTTGCTGACCTGCTCGGGTAAACTCGATGCCTTCAACCTTGCGTCCATTGAAAATGATCCGGGTGCAGACGGCGTTGGTCTCGACCCGGATGGAAGGGTTTCGCCTCATGGCCGGTCTGAGATAGGCAGAAGACGTATTGTCTCTAAAGCGGCCGCGGCGATTTTGTTGGAAGAGGCTTGCGCCTTCACGCTGTGGCGAATTCATATCTGAAACGCGGTCATAACCAGCCTCGACGGCGGCCTCTACGAAATCGCCCGCGAGAGGATGAACTGTGCGAAATGGCTCTACTGAGACCGGTCCAGTCCCACCTCGATGCTGGGACTCACTTCCGGAAAACGTTTCTGCGCGTCGAAAATAGGGTAAAAGATCGGAAAACCCCCAGCCCCGGCATCCCAAGTCTTTTGACCACCTATCATATTCCGCAGCCTGCCCTCTGGCAAAGAGCATCCCATTGATCGAACTGCTACCACCCAGCCCGCGCCCGGCAAAAAGGCCAATTTTCCTAGATTTCGTTAATTCCTCAGGCTGCGTCTCATACATCCAGTTAAAGGTGGGGTTTTTCAGAAGGTAGAAGTAACCAGCTGGGATGTGAATGTGAGGATGCCAATCACGTGATCCCGCTTCCACTAGAAGCACCTTGGTGCCTTTATCCTCTGACAACCGAGCAGCCACAACGCAGCCTGCCGACCCCGCGCCGACAACGCAGAAATCCGTCTCGAAAGCCCAGTCATTCATTCCAATCCCCAATCACGCCACGGCCGATAAGAAAGTCTCGCCGTGCGGCAGTTGCCGCGCAGCCCATGCACCCGAAGTCCAGCTAGAACTTGTAAATGCCCAGGTTCTGGAAGGTCTCATGGATCTCCTCAACGTATCTATCGAACTCTGGATACCTCCCAAGATAAGCGGGTCGAGGACGCGGCAAATCGACTTTGATTTCCTTCACAATTCGCCCAGGACTATTGGACATGACGAGAATGCGATCCGAGAGCCCTATCGCCTCTTCAATCGAATGCGTGATGAATAGAACGCTCTTGCGAGTTTCCATCCACAACGTCTCGAGGTCGTGTCTGATCTGGGTGCGTGAAATTGCGTCCAAGGCACCGAATGGCTCATCCATCAGCAAGACTGACGGATCATGGACCAAGGCACGTGCTATAGAAACGCGCTGCTGCATTCCACCAGATAGTTGCCGCGGATAGCGGGACTGCGCTCCGGAAAGTCCCAGCTTTCCGAAAAGCTCATTCGCACGTTGCTGAGTTGCAGCTCGATCGAGCCGCCGAATTTCCTGTTGGAGGAGCACGTTGTCCATGGCTGTTCGAAATTCAAGAAGCAAATGATCCTGAAAAACGATTCCAACGTCAGTCATGGGGCTCGTAAGCTGTTTTCCGTTGACATCGACTGAGCCTGTCGTTGGCATAAGCAAGCCCGCCATGATCAGCATAAGCGTACTTTTGCCACATCCGGATGGACCAAGAACACTGACGAACTCACCCTCAGCTATTTCGATCCGGACAGGGCCAAGTGCACGAACTTTCCCATAATGTTTCTCAATATCTGACGCCACGATAGACCTGCGTGGCCCCGGCGTAACGGACGCCCGCACGCCTCTCGATTCATCGGAGGATCCATACTTGGACCGACCCGTTTTTAAACTCGCAATCTTGGTCACAGGCCTCTCCTCCAGGGCATCATCACAGTTTCCAGGCCAAGCAAGATGCCCGTTAACAACATAGCCAATATCGCAGTGGCAAATACTGCCGCGAACATTAACGCCATATCCATGTAACTCGACGCAGAAAGTATTAATACTTCAAGGCCTTCGTTTGCACCGATGAACTCGACCGTTATGCATGCCGACACCGCATAAACCATACCAATTTTCATCCCGGAGAAAATATACGGTAAGGCCGCGGGGAGCCGGATAAATCGAAACGTCTGCCACGGACTGGCTCCCATCGATTGTGTGATGAAATGCAGGCGCGGGTTGATCGACGAAAAGCCGGCGATGCTGTTCACCAGGATTGGAAAGACGGTCATGATGATCGTCAACCCAATGCGCGGGGTGAACCCAAAGCCAAACCACACAATAAGAAGGGGCGCAGTGATCGTCTTCGGTATGATTTCAAAAAAGACGATCAGGGGAAACAAACTACGTTTCAGTGCGGGGTACGAAGCAATCGCCAATCCCAAGGGGATAGCAATCAGAGTGGCGAAAGCAAACCCGATGGCTACGACATACCCCGTGGCCGCAAAATTGTAGGCGAGTACACCCCGATCTGAGACAAACCTTCCCATGAAGTCGCCCGGCGCCGGGAGGAGGTATACTGGAATGCCAAACCAATCACTGCTGAATTGCCAGGTCACGATAAATGCGACCAACACCAGCGCCGGAGGCAGTATCCGACCGGCCCCATTTAAAACACGTATTTTAACGGGGGTGGCGGATTCAGCGTAAACGTTTGCCATGAATTGTCCTGCACATTGCTGCTAGCTACTTTCTAAAGGTTGGTGGCGGCGCAGCCGCCGCCACCGTCCCGTCTAACCATTATTAAGGACAGGCAGGGGTCTGCGCGGGAAGATAGTCGTCGGTGTGCATGGCCTCGATACCTCCATCGCCCAGTGACCCGAAGGTCGCTGTCAGCACCTCTCCGGTAGCCTTCCACAAGGCCGCAGGCGGCTTGCCCAGGCCTGTAGCGCCAGATACGCAGAAGTCGCTCATGACGTATTTAGTCAAGTCCTCCATTAGCGCGGCCTTTGTTGCTGAGTCGGGGTTTCTCGCGCGAAGCGCATCGACGGCAGCCTCGGGGTTCTTGATAGTTGCAGCGTACCCCTTCAGCGTGGCCTCAACGAACTTTTTGTAGAGCTCAGGATTTTTCTTGAGCTTATCGTCGCGAGCAATAATGCTTAGGCCTACGATCGGGGCGCCGTTGTCCCTGTAGAACATTATCTTAGTTTTAATACCTTTTTCTCCAAGGGGTATCATCACGTCGCCTGGCGTAGCTGATACACCGTCAACTTTTTTCTCGGCGAGCAAACCGAGGTAACCAGAAGCGTCGGCTGAAAGAACATTAATCTTTGACTTGTCAACGCCATTGGCGCGCAACATCGTCTCAAAAAGTGCGATATCTGCAGAGCCTGCAGGAATGGCTATAGTTTTTCCTTCAAGATCCTTTGGTTTTAGGATGGAGGACTCCTCAAGAGAAATGATCCCCCACTCCGGCGCCTGGTAAACTGGGGCAATGATTTTGATAGGTGCGCCTTTCGCTGCTATCGCGATGGCGGAAGAACCGCTCGCCAGTCCGACATCAGTGCTGCCAGCTGCGACGAGCTGCGACGTCGTTCCAGAGCCTTTGCCAGGCTCGATCTCAAGATCGATCCCTGCCGCTTTATAAAAGCCCAGGGCCTCCGCATACTGAATACCGATATCCGAGTTACCTGGCGTCCAGTTGATAGTCAGTTTGAGCTTTTCTGCGCCCATGGCTGGCGTGATGGCAAGCGCAACCACTACCAAACCGGCTTCTGCTGAACGTAGGCAATACTTTAGGTACGTTTTCATGTCGTTCTCCTCTTTTTGATAGTATACAGCCTAAGATGTTTCTCCTAGCCTCTGTATTTACGCATAAACTTTGTTTCTAGAAGCAAGCTTAGCGAATTAAGCACGACGCCGATGAGTGCGGTAATGAGCACGACCGCGATGATTTGTTGAGTATCTCTGTTTCGAGCGCCGATCAGCGCCGCGAACCCAAGCCCGTTGTTTGATGCGAGGAACTCACTGACTACCGCGGTGGTGGTGGCTACCGCGAGGGCGATGCGGAAGGCGCTCATGAGATACGGGAGCATCGCCGGCCAGTCGATGTACCGAAACGTCTGTAGCGTACTTGCGCCCATCGTTCGCGTAACAAAATACAGACGATCCGGGGTGCTTCTTATGCCTGCCACAGCATTTACTAAGACGGGGAAAAAAACGCTGAACCCCACGAGGATCGAAGGAGCGACCACCCCATATCCAAACCAGATGATCAGAATTGGCACCAACGTTATCAGCGGCATGGCCTGCAGAAAAACGACGAAGGGGTATAGCGCTTTTTCCAGCAAGCGAACTTTTGCTAGCGCCAGTCCAGTGGGAACGGCCGCTCCAACGCCGCACCCAAAGCCTATGGCTATTACCGTCAAGGTTGATGCTGCTTGAGCTAAAAAATAGCCGAACTTGGAGCCGACGAGACCGAGCACCTGCTCTGGACTTGGGAGAATGTAATCCGGAACGTGAAGCAATCTCACTGAGACCGACCAAGCCACAGCAAGGACAAGAAGCCAAAACAAGGTGACAACCCAATCTGGCAGCGCGCCGGTCAATCGAAAAAGCCTCGTCATCCTGTCACCGATCTCACCTGGAATGCATGGACATGCGTAGCGCTCACACTTCCTGATCCGTCCATGCGAGGCCTCACTTCTGTCTGGAACACTAACTCAGATAGAACATCATTCCATTAATCACATGCTGGCGTTGTGGTCAATCATGATTCGTAAGTGGGACAAATCCGTCGATTGCTTTCGCGAAGGTGATTAAATCTGCACCTTCGGACGTGGCCTGCAATCTCGGCCTTTCGATCTTAATTCCGCTGCGCACGCTGGGTGGTTCACTTCTCGCTCAGCTTTAGAGCGCCTCAACGGCGCAAGCGCGCCGTCACCGGCAAGCGGCACATTGAAGAGACTTACATAAGGTACGCGGCCCAAGCGCTTCATCTGGAAGGCCGGAGCGCCGCGGCAAGCCGGATCGGCAAAGCCGAACAGGAGGCGATCATTTCCTGCGACGCTGCGACGGAGTAGAGCGGTGATCACGGTGGTTCCAGCCGCGTCTCGTCTGGATGACCTTATACCGAATGAAGGTACATAATCCGCCAGGAAGCCACGGTTAATCCGGCAGCAGGTCCCTGCCGCTCGCGACAGCGAACCGGAAGATTGGTTTAGGATTCGAGGCCGGCTTTCCGACTTTCCATCGCCGAAATGATATGAAAACCGATGGTGCGAAATGGATCAGGTGCCACCCAATTGGCAACGCCCATGGCCGAGGTGACTTCATCTGGATGTCCGATGCCGCGGATCATTTCACCTAAGCGGCGACCGAGCATTGTGCATTTGATGATGCCGCTGCCGTTGCACCCGGTCGAGGCATAGAGACCGTCTTCGATTTGGCCCCACCATGGAGCTGCATTGTTTGTAAACGAAATAGCGCCGCCCCAAACGTGTTCAAAGCTGACATGTCGCAAGCCGGGCCACCGCCGCACGAAGCGCTCGCGCAACTCACGCTCGACCGTTGCATTTGGAATCTCTGCGAGCGAGTGCAGCGAACGAACCATGAGTCGGTCCCGCGCGATGCGGCGCGTAGTAGTACCGGCGCGATGCGCAGGCACCATGCCCCAAGTCGGCCACTGGCCTAGAAATCCAATGTCATCGTCCCTGACTGCCTCAGTGATAGCTGCATATGTAAAGATGGTTGTCATTCGAGACTTGAGATAACCCAGCTTGTATCCGTTATTGGCCAAGACGACGGTCCGGGCGCGTACTAAACCCCCGTCAGCGAGGAGACTCCAACCGGTTCTATCGCGATGAATCTTTCGGACGGGGGTATTCTCATAAAGTGCGATTGAATCCGGGAGGGCATCGGCAAGCCCACGAATTAACATCGCTGGCTGAACTACCCAATCGTTATGCAGCAAGAGACCATATTGGTAGTAGTCGGCACCGGTTCCGTCGCGAATAGCCTCCCGCCCCAAGACAGTGTGCGGCAAGTTCCTGGCCTCCACGACTTCCTTTACTCTCCGTACGTACGCCTCTCCCGCGTCACTCGCGGCGGATCGGATCGCACCGGTCTGTTGCATTCCGCATTCTATGGAATTGTCCACAACTGTCGCTCTTAACCAAGAGAAAGCTTCTTTCATCAACTTAGTCTGGGCGAGGGATGTCTCCGCAGCCATCGAGGCGCTCTGAGCGGCGCCGTACCGCGTCAGCACGTCAGTGCTAAAGAAGCCGGAATTGCGGCCGGACGAACCTTCACCGATCGTAGTCGCCTCGATCACTGTGATGCGAGCCTGCGGATCGAGTTCGTGCAAACGTCTGGCGACTGCGAGACCGGTGTAACCTGCACCTACTATCGCATAGTCGACCTGCTGGTCCGAATTGACTGAAGGACGTGGGATGCGACCCGGCAGCATTGCATTCCAGCCGCTGCGATTCGAGTATTTTGGATATGTTAGCTTCGGCATGTTTATTGGCTCTAGAATCTAAGGTTTTCCCAGATGCAATCCTTAACGGAACATCATTCCATATGCAATGTGATTTCGCGTAGTGGACTTGACACTTTTCGAAACCGCACTGGAATCGGGTGAGAAAATCGTTGAGCCTTGCCAGCAAGACGATAAGGCGTCGCGACCGCCGGCCATCTTCTATGTGGACGAACCGCTGGCCGGCTTCATCCCAATTCGAGATTTCCGACGCTTGCGCGAAAAGCGCCTTCGACTTAGGTCCCTCCACGGATGCTCAATCTCAATTAAAGTGGGATCCGAACAAAAGACTGCGGTCCAGACCCGGGAAGTGTAGAACGCCGGCGTATATGACATATTGTCCTTTACGTCATATTCGATGCGCCTTTGGCTGGCGTCGGCAGGGTCAGTTTCGCGTCTGTTAGACGGGCGTTGGCTCGGACGCTGCACGATCGCGTTGTCCTCGGCGATGCTGACTATTCTTGCGGCGCTGGGGGTTCACAATCCATGGATGGTTCTTTGCCTTGAGCTCTTTGACCGGAGCGGGCGCCGCTTGCAATGATCCTACCTTGCACGCGTCGGTGGGCCATAACTTGCGTAAACGCGAAGTTCCAGATGCGGTCACGCTGATCTCGGTTAAGCTGTTGTCTCTCGATCGTGTCGTTAAGATTTGTTGCAAACGGGATGACTACTTCGAAATAACAAGGAATATTTCCATTTACTTATGAAAGTCGCGTAATCTATCTTATGGAACTTGCCGGCAGTTTCAGTGCAATCCCAGGCCCGCGAGCGTATCTGCGCATCGGTTTCCTTTCTTCCGGAGGAAGACTGCTTCGTCGACGTGGCAGAGCGGTTTCGTAGCTGTTGCTTCTTTCTGCTCAAACCGCCGTTCATGTAATTGTGGAGTTCCTCGATAAGAAGCGGTTTTGCGCGCGCTGCTTGTTGGGTGGAAGATGGAAGTCTTCCTTCGGTTATCAAAAGCCGGACAAGATGCCTGTCAACCTTGCTTCTCCATCTCTGCCGCCCGCGCTCGCCGGCGTGGTCGGCGTCGGCAACGTGCGCTGAATGGAGTTGCCGTATCCCTTCGCCACGCGCCCCTTGGCGCCGACAAATCTGGGGCTAGCCGGATCGTCATCGACAATCACCACCGCAAGCCCAGCTCTCACACCGTTTGTTCGCTCGAGGATCAGAAGCCGCTTGCTTCACCGCTTCAATAACGGCTGCTGCCACCTGTTTGCCGTCGATGATGTGCGCCATCGGTCAGCCCATGCGCTCAGAAGCGTAGCTTCCCGGGCTTGCCGGGAAGACCACAGTTCGGTGGCCGTTCAGGAAGACGCGGTGGTGGATATGGGCGTGGATGGCGCGTGCCAGAACCTGGCTTTCGACGTCACGGCCGATCGAGACGTAGTCCTCCACGGACTGTGCATGGGTGATGCGAGCGGTATCCTGCTCAATAATCGGACCTTCGTCTAAATCGGTTGTGACATATTGCGCGGTTGCGCCGATCAGCTTGACGCCTCGCCCGTAGGCCTGCTTGTACGGGTTGGCGCCCTTGAACGAGGGCAGGAACGAGTGGTGGATGTTGATGATGCGGCCCGACATATTCTTGCACATGGCATCGGAAAGAACCTGCATGTACCGGGCAAGCACGATCAGTTCGCTGCCGGTCTGCTCGACGATGTCGAGGATCTGGGCTTCGGCCTGCGGCTTGTTCTCCTTTGTCACCTTGATGTGGTGGAAGGGAATGTCGTGATTGACCACAACCTTCTGGTATTCGAAGTGGTTGGAAATGACGCCAACGATGTCGATCGGCAGGGCGCCGATCTTCCAGCGGTAGAGCAGGTCGTTCAGACAATGGCCGAATCGCGACACCATCAGCAGCACCTTCATGCGCTTGGTGGCATCGTGGATCTCAGCATCCATCGCAAACTTCTCGGCGATCGGCTTTAGGCCTTCCACCAAGTCGGCCTGGCCGACACCTTCCTCGGAGATGAAGGAGACACGCATGAAAAAGCTGCCCGTGTCGAGATCGTCGAGCTGCGAACTATCGACGATGTTGCAGCCCTGGCCGGCCAGGAGAGTCGCAATCGCAGCGACGATACCGCGAGTCGATTTGCATGAAACGGTGAGTACGTAGTACGTCATTTACGTCACTTTCCTGAATTGCCGGGCATATTGTCCTTCTGGCGGAGTGATCTCCTCATGGCGAAATCGGACCCCTTCCCTGCCCCGGCTACCTGTAACCCTTGGAGCACCCGTTCGCCGCCTTCGAAGCGACGGTGCCGGGCGAGCTCATCGCAAGTGGGCTTTCGGTGGCTGGAAAGCCTGCCCGTGCCCAGCCGCATGATCCGTGACGATGGATGCCGAGATAGCGATCCGGGGTCATCCACTCAATGCCCAGCCCGAGCATAATGTTGCGCCGCCGAACCCAGTCGGACCTCTAACAATGGCGGCACTAAGCGGGAATTCATGATGCTTTCGTAGCACCTGCAAAATGGGGTGACACGTCCAGCATCCCAAAAAAGGATGCCCTGCCGATCGGGAGTAAACCGGCAGGGCGCGCCGCGCGGAGCTTGGTCTATGGGAGGACCGGACGCAGCGGCAAAAACGGTAGAGCAAGGCAGTCAAGGGTTCATCGCCAACCACTTGAGTTGCCTCCTATCCCTCTTCATCAATGCGCGGCCAGGATCATATCGCTCCCTCGGCCTTCAGCGCACGGTAAGTCGTGTCGACCGATTTCGCGGTCGCGTCAACGATGATGTCAATTTCGTCCCGAGTGATGATCAGTGGCGGGGCAAAGCCGAGCGTATCGCTGTGCGGCATGGCCCGGCCAATGACCCCGTTCTCCAGCAAGGCAGCCGCGGCACGCGCGCCAACCTGCAGCTCGGGCTCAAAAGGTACGCGCGCTTTGGGGTCCCGCATCATCTCTACGCCAGACAGGATTCCAACGCCGCGAACTTCGCCGACAATGGGATGTCCCTCCAGTTCGGCTTTCATGCGCGACAACCAATAGGGCCCGACATCCTGGACATGTTCCAGGATGTTTCTTTCTTTAAGGACTTTGATGTTGGCGAGTGCGGCCGCCGCGCAAAGCGTATGACCGGAATATGTCCAGCCATGGCCCAGAGCTCCGTGCTTCTCCGTTCCTTCTTCCAGGACTTTCCAGACGCGGTCGCCGATAATCGACCCGGAGATGGGGAGGTAAGCGGAACTGACGCCCTTGGCGATGGTGACGAAATCCGGGCGCATGCCATAAAGGTGAGAACCGAATTTCTCACCGGTTCGCGCGAAGCCGCAAACCACTTCATCGGCGATCAGCAAAATATCGTACTTGTCCAGCACCTCTTGAATGGCCGTCCAGTATCCTTTTGGGGGCGGAACGATGCCGCCGGTCCCAAGTGCCGGTTCTCCGATAAAGGCTGCAACCGTATCTGGGCCTTCGGCAAGAATAAGGGCTTCAAGATCGTCGGCGCAGCGTTTGGAGAAGGCTTCCTCGGTTTCGCCCTCAAGCGCCTGGCGATAGTAATGTGGCGTCGTTGTATGGCGCACCAGGTTCAAAGGCAGGTCGAAAAACTTGTGGAAGAAAGGAAGGCCAGTCAGGCTACCAGTGACCAGCCCGGAACCGTGATAACCGCGCTGTCGCGAGATGATCTTCTTCTTTTCAGGACGCCCAAGGATGTTGTTGTAGTACCAGACGAGCTTGATGTTGGTTTCGTTGGCATCCGAACCGGACAGGCCAAAATAGACCCTTCGCATGTTCTGTCCGAAATATTCCACGATTTCCTCCGCCAAACGGGCGACGGGTTCCGTGCCCTGGCTGGCATAGACATGCGCGAACGGCAGATCGTGCGCTTGCTTGGCAATGGCGTCGGCGATCTCCGTGCAGCCATATCCCATATTGACGCAGTAGAGCCCGCCGAAACCGTCGAGGCTCTTTCGGCCTTCAGTATCCCAGATGTAGACGCCTTCAGCGCCGGCCATAATCCGGTTTGGCGTCTCGCCGCGGCTGTGTTTTGCCAAGTGCGTGGACGGATGAAAGACGAAGCTCCGATCCTTTTCCTGAATTTGCTTGGTTCCCAGATTGGTCAGGCTCATTGCCGCTCTCCCTTTGATCGCCCGGCGGAGAACACTTAGTCAGCCGCTCGTCAAGGAGTGATCATACCGCCGGACGCGCCTCGCGTTCCACGGCAATGCGCGGCCGCGACCGACGAATCCACGGAACTTGCGCCAATCTCCGTGGAAAGCACGGGCTGCGGAAACTCACCGCTCTCTTAGTGCAGATAACGGTATCGGCGAATTGGATTTGACGGATTTCGTCACGACCAGGCTATAATATTGGTCGATCCCGAGACCCAGCTGCAGCAACCCCTCCATGAATTCCTGATAGGCAGCCATAGAGGGAACTGCAATGCGCATCAGGTAATCGACGCGGCCCCCGATAGCCCAGCAGTCCATAATTTCGGGGATGCCCTGAATCGCGGTCTCAAAGTGTCGTTGATCTTCGAGGCGGTGCCGATCGAGCACCACCTCCACCATCACGAAAATCACGCCCCCAGTCAGGGACGGACTGAGCCGCGCGTAATAGCCTTCAATAGCTCCTGCTGCTTCGAGTATACGAAGCCGCTCCGAGCAAGCAGACGCCGAGAGATGAACGCGCTTGGCAAGCTCGCTTTTCGATATCCGACCGTCTGCTTGCAGCTCGGACAGAATCCGAAGGTCCCAAGCGTCCAGGCGTACGGTGTTGAGTTTCGACTTCATGGCCTGCCGGAGCTGAATCACGGCCTTACGTTTAGGCCGCTTTTGGGTCCGCGCCAATTGCATCTACGGTGCCGAGCGCCAACTAAACGTTGCGTTCGTTGCCGGTGGCTGGGGGCGTGGGCTCATTCGCAGCTTGCCCAAACCAAGCGCCTGGCTTCCCGTTGCTGGAACCTATGACAGGCGAGGCAGGGTAATTGTTTGACGGGAACATCAAACGCCGATATTGCGCGCGATGCTGTCGGCAGCCATGCGCTTGCGCCATTCAATCGGCCCGGAATTATGAATCGAGTTTCCCTCGACATCGACAGCCATGATCACCGGCATGTCTTGGACCTCGAATTCATACATCGCTTCCATTCCCAGGTCTTCAAAGGCAATGAGCCGTGCCGCCTTGATCGATTTTGATATCAGGTAGGCAGCGCCACCCACTGCGACCAGATAGGGCGTCTTGTGTCTGGCAATCGATGCAATAGCCGTGGGCCCCCTCTCCGCCTTGCCGACCATCGCAAAAAGCCCGGTCTGCGCGAGCAATTTTTCCGTAAAATCGTCCATGCGGTTGGAGGTTGTTGGGCCAGCCGGCCCCACGACTTCATTCCTTACCGCGCGGACAGGACCGACATAGTAGATCACACGTCCCCGGAGATCGACCGGGAGCGGCTCACCGGCATCGATCAGGTCGACCATTCTCTTGTGGGCGGCGTCACGACCCGTGAGCATCTTTCCGGATAGGAGTAGAGTTTCCCCGCAGCGCCACGACGCTGTTTCTTCCCTCGTCAGCAGATCCAAGTTGACCCGGCGGATCCCGGTGGTCTGCAAGTCCTCGGGACCGATCTGGGGCCATTGGGAAAGGTCGGGCGGTTGGAGTTGCGCTGGTCCTTTGCCGTCCAATGTGAACGTCAGGTGGCGGTTGGCGGCGCATTGGGGGATCAGTGCCACGGGCTTGGACGCAGCATGGGTCGGATAGGTCGCGACCTTGACATCAACGACAGTCGTCAGGCCCCCGAGGCCTTGGGCTCCGATCCCGAGAGCGTTAATGCGTTCATAAAGCTCGATGCGGAGCGCCTCCTCAACGTTTGATGGCCCCTTGGCGATGAGATCGGTCATGTCGATAGGCTCGTTCATGGCCTCCTTGGCGAGCAGCATCGCCTTTTCGGCACTCCCACCGATGCCGACCGAGATCAGTCCGGGCGGGCACCACCCACTGCCAAGGGTCGAAACGGTGTCGACCACCCAGTCGGCAACAGACGTGCTGGGGTTAAGAGTGGTGAAACGGGCCTTGTTTTCCGACCCGCCGCCCTTTGCGGCGATGGTGATCTCAATCTGGTTGCCTTGCACAAGGTCGACGTGGACGACTGCCGGTGTGTTGTCGCGGGTGTTCAATCGTCGGCCAAGCGGATCCGAGACGATCGATGGCCGAAGAGGATTGTCGGAGTCGAGGTATGCCCGACGGACGCCTTCATTCACGAGGTCTGCGAAACTGGCCGCGGACTTGATACGAACGCCCATCCCGACCTTGGCGAAAACCACCACGAGACCGGTGTCCTGGCAGATCGGTCGACGCCCAAAGGCGGCCATGCGCGAATTCAGCAGGATCTGCCCTATGGCGTTTTTTGCCGACGGGCTCTGCTCGCGCTCGTATGCCTGCGAGAGGTACTGGATATAGTCTGGAGGATGGTAATACGAGATGTACTGAAGCGCATCCGCGACGCTCGTCGCGATGTCTTCACCGGCAATGATGCGTGTCCTTTTACTCACCAGCTCTTATCCGAATGACCCGAGGCCGTTGACCAGTTTCAGGCTTTGAAAGCTCCGCAGGCCCTGCTCGCCACCTTCATACCCATAGCCGCTCTGTTTGACGCCTCCATAGGGTGCATCCGCGGACACCCCTTTCAGATAGTTTACGCTGACAGCGCCTGCCGAAACACCGCCAATCAGCGCCCGTTTCGCATCGGTGGCGCCAGTGAAGAAATAGGCGGCCAGACCATATTCGGTGGCATTGGCGTCTTCGATAGCCCCCTCGATCGTGTCGAACGGTGCCACGGTCAGGATCGGCCCGAACGGCTCGTCATGAAGCACTTTCGCATCCTTGGGGACCCCTGTCAGGATGGTTGGCGGCCAGTAAAAGCCCGGCTGATCCAGGCGGGCGCCACCGGTCTCGACGCGGGCGCCACGATCGACCGCGTCCTTTACCAGAAGCTGCATGGCCTCGATTCGCCGCGCGTTTGCCATCGGTCCCATCTCGGTCGAAGGGTCGTCGGGCGGGCCGATCTTGATTTTGCGGGCGACGTCGGTCATCCGCGATAGAAACTCCTCATAGAGTGGCCGCGCGACGAGGATTCTGCTGGGCGCATTACAACTCTGGCCCGCGCACTCGAACTTGTATTCTGAAATTGCCGGAACGGCCGTTGCAAGATCCGCATCCGCGCAGACAACGACCGGGGAGTGTCCACCGAGTTCAAGGACACACCGTTGTAAGTTATTCGCGGCGAGCTTGGCCAGGTGTTTTCCAACAGCGGTGGAGCCCGTAAAGGTCAATACTTTCACGATCCGCGAATTGAGCAAGTGCTCAGAAATTTGCGCCGGCACGCCAAAGACAAGATTGACCACGCCGTCAGGGATACCCGCCTGGCGCAGGGCTTCGACCATGTGGATGGCCGCACTCGGTGTCTCTTCAGCCCCTTTGAGGATCACCGGACAGCCTGCCGCCAACGCGGGGGCAAGCTTGCGGGCGATAAGCACTGCAGGATAGTTCCACGGCGTGAAGGCAGCGACGACACCGAGCGGCTCGGGGACGATCATGCGGTTCGGGCCATGTGGAATTGGGGCCGACAATTCTTCGGCGTGTGTGCCGTACCACTCCAGCGTTTCGACGGCGCGCGCGTATTCGCCCGTTGCTTCGGCGATCGTCTTGCCCTGTTCCCTCGACAAATCCTTCGCTGCATCTCCCACCTTCGTGGCCAGGATCCTGGCGGCTGTAACAAGGATGTCGCCGCGATCCTTCGGCGGTCGCGAGGACCAGCCCCGGCGGCTTGCCTCTGCGCAAGCAAGGGCCTCGTCCAGATCCGAAGCCGACGCCGCGGCGACCGAGCCAAATACCGTCCCTGTCGCCGGGTTGGTCACCGTCAGGGTTCCACTACCGTCTCGCCAAGTGCCGTTTATGAAAAGCTGATAGGTGGTGGCGTTGGACATCGCATGCTCCGCTTTAGTGAATTTGCCAGGTAAGCGAACGGCCGACATCCGAACCGTGTCTCGCTGCTCTGCGATTTCACCGCGATAGTTGCATGCGGTCAAATATCGAATGTCGCCCAAAACCATCTCAAATCCAGATCGATACCGCTGACGCAGCCGCGAAGAGCGATAGTACTGGAAGAAAACTCGCTTGAGGACTTGCTAAACCCGGTCCGGAACCGTGGCTGACCAGTGCTTGCCCTCGATCAAAGTCTTTACGACCTTGGGGATCAGCTTGCGGACCGCGGATACGGCTGGAGAGCGCTCATCTTTCGGGTTCACGGCAAGCACAACGGAACGGGTGATCACCGGATCGATAATTTTGACCGTCCGGACCAGGCCTTGAAACGCCTCTTTTTGAATGGCCGACGGGGTAAGGATGGAATACGCCTTTCCTTCCATGACCATATTGATGATCGTGGAAAGGGAGTCGACTTCGAACCTGACGTCCAGAACACAACCGTGCTGGGCAACGACATCCGCCACCGAACGCCTGACATTGTTGTTGCGCATGGGAACCGCCAGTGGAAATGCGTGCAGGTCGGCGAGCGCTATTGAATCTTCGAAGGGCGGTTGACCCGGCGGCACCACAAGGCAAAATTCTTCGCGGGCCAGCACCGCCATTTGCCCAACGCTCTCGGCCGTGCGGTAGAGGACAGCCAGATTGAAACGGCCAGCAGCCATCCACTCCTCCAGCGGTCCGGTCATGCCCTCGATCATCTTAAGTGAGATCCTCGGCAATTCGCTTCGTACCGTTTCAAGCAGGGGACCGCTAAGGACGCGAGCAGCTCCGGACGGAATGCCAATGGTCACCTCTCCGGAAGGAGCAGCCACCGAGTTGGTCAGTTCGGCCTCAGTAAGCTGAATTTCCTTCAGGATGATCCGGGCTCGCTCAAGCAGCTTGTCTCCCGACGCCGTGAGGCTGACGCCGGTCCTGTCGCGAACCAGCAGTTGGGTGCCGAATCCTTCCTCCAGCTGACGTACATGCAGGCTTAGAGCGCTTTGAGCAACGTTGAGGGTCGCTGCTGCCTTCGTGAAGCTGCCGGCTTCGACGACGCCGACGAAGTATCTTAACTGCCTGATGTCCACGATGAACAAATCCAACCGAGGCATGATCCCCAGTGCTTTCATATCTATCTCGAAACGAGATGGCAGGCAAGTAACAAACCGCCGGACAATGGCTCGAACCGGCGCCTTTTCGCCTATTACAACGAGTCAGTTCCCAGCCAGAGCCAGGATCTCGTGGGCGCGGCGCACCACTGGCGGATCAATCATCTTACCATTCAACGAGAATGCGGACAGTCCACGCGTGGTGGCATCGTTTTCCGCCGCGACGACACAACGGGCCCAGTCGAGTTCCTGTGCGCTTGGCGAGAAAGCCTCGTTGAATATGGCCACCTGTGTCGGATGGATCGCCAATGCTCCGGCAAAGCCAAGCCGCCGGGCATGCACCGCGGCTTCACGAAGTTTATGATTGTCGGAGAACTCGCCGATGCTTCCGATGAAGCCTAGCGGGATCAACCCGGCCGCACGGGCGGCAAAAAGCACAGAAAGGTTCGGCGTCAAGAGAAGGTCGAATTCCGGGGCGCCGCCAACAGAGGCACTGAAGTCTTCAGGACCAAGCGCCATTGCAATCATCCTGGGATGGGCCGACGCAATGGCGGCAAGCCTTTGCAAGGCGCCCGGGGTCTCGATCTGGGCAAGAAACCGGATGCGTCCCAGCGGAAGATTTCTTTCACGTTCAAGTTCCGAAACCGTATTCGCGATCTCTAATACCCACTCTGCCGAATCCGTCTTTGGAAGAACCAGTGCGTCAACACCCGCCATCACAGCTGCATCGAGATCGCCCGCCAGGGCGCGCAAACCACGATTTACGCGTACCAAAACAGATGCGCCTTTCCGACCCACCTTTGCCACGCATTCAGGAAGCTGCTTGCGTGCCTCGCCCTTCTGATCCTGGGGAACGGAGTCCTCGAGGTCGAGTATGATGCCATCTGCCCCGCGCTCGTGGGCAGCCTCTACAAAGCGCGGAACGTGAGCGGGAACGAAGAGCAGGGATCTCCAGCGGGGTACAGACATCGCGCTTTCAACGTTCGAAACGTTATCCTTGATCATCGAGCCTACTCTGAGCTTGCTGGGCCGCCGGTGCGCTTAGATGAGCCGAAGACGAAGGCTCCGTGTAAATCGCAAGCGCACTCACCTTACCGAGACGCGCACTCACGCTGACGCGGCTCTTTCACGCAAAAGTCCCCGAACCTCATCGCGGATAGCCTCGGTATGAGCGCCAAGAGCTGGCACTGGGCGCAGCGAGGGGCGCTCCGAGTTGAAAATTGCCGCCGGCGCTATCGTCTCGACCGTTCCTTCAGGTGTGCCAACCTCAACCCTGCGAACGTGTGGATGCCTTGAAACATCCACCACCTCGTTCAGTCGCCCATATGCTAAGCCCGCCGCCTCGAGCTCGTGCATTGCTTCATGGCAGGAGAGTTCAGAAAACCGTCGTTCAACGATCTCATCGAGTTGCGCGCGATGACTTAGACGCTCCATGTTGTCGGCAAAACCAGGTGCGCGTGTGAGCTCCGGCTGCTTCAAGAAACTTCCGCAGAAGTTTACCCATTCGCGGTCATTCTGAACCGAAAAGATGACCTCTTTGCCATCGGCACAACGATAGGCGCCATACGGCGCCAGCGACGGGTGTTTCACGCCCGCGCGTACAGTGTGATAGCCGCTGTAGTCATGTTGTAGAACCGGAACATTCATCCAGTCGGCGACGGCATCGAATAGTGATACCTGAATGCCTGTCCCTTCGCCGGTGACCTCGCGGTGATACAGTGCCTGAAGAATGGCGCTATGCGCTGTCATGCCCGCTGAGATATCGCACACCGAGACCCCAACACGCGCGGGCCCTTGTTGGTTGCCGGTGATCGCGCATAGACCTGTTTCCGCCTGCACGATGAGATCATAAGCCTTCAAATGGGAATACGGCCCTGTCTCCCCGAAACCAGAGATGTCGCAGGTGATCAGCCGTGGAGTACGTCGGCGGAGATCCGCAGACCCGAAACCCAGTTTTTCTATACTGCCCGGCTTTAGGTTTTGGATGAAGACGTCAGCACCGGCGATGAGCGTGTCCAGGACGGCGCGATCCGCCTCCAACCTCAGGTCCAGACAGACCGACTCCTTACCCCGGTTGAGCCAGACGAAGTAAGCGCTCTGTCCCCGCACCAACTTGTCGTAGTTGCGGGCAAAGTCTCCTTCGGGCCTTTCGACCTTGATAACACGTGCGCCGGCGTCAGCAAGACGAGACGATGCGTAAGGCGCGGCCACAGCCTGCTCCACGGCTACGACAGTGATCCCCTCAAGAGAGTTCTGCATGCGACACCGTGCTTTTCATCCAATTTTTTCGTCTTGTGCCCGACGACGGTTCAGCATCGCCAGCAACCGGTTTTGTTCATTCCCCACAATTGAGAATGCCTCGTCGACACCCATTCCGGGCTTTGCAAGCATCATGTCGGCCTGGGTTGCAACCGATACGTGGACAGAAGCTTGGGCGGAGAGATCCGTCTCAGTACAGCTCCCTCCGACATACGCGCCGACCTTGTTCGCTTTGCAGAGAAGAACGGCCCGCGCTGTGTCGGCAATTGAGCCAACATCGGGGGTTTTGATTTGGACGAGATGCGCGGCCTTCGCTTCGGCAAAGAGCCGGATATCCTCGAGCGTATTGCATCTCTCATCCACGACAATGCGAGCGCTGGAACTCCGATCATCCAACATCGAGACAATTTGGGCGTAGTTCTCAATTTGAGCTTGCGTCGAGCCAAAATCCGCTGGGGATTCGATATTGAGTGTGAAATCCGGAACGGTTTCTGCGACCTTGCAGATAAAGTCGGCAATCCGTTGTGGCTCCATTCCAATTTCCTGGCCGATCCAGCCATACAAGTCGAAATGTAGCACCGGATGATACCCCGGGCGGCCGATTTCGCGCGTTCGTGCCGCAACCCGCTTCACGAACTCCATGAAGGTCTGGCCGCCTTGGCCGAATTTCTGCCGTGAGTTGATTAGGCCGTGGGGAAGCACATCCACCGCCTTCAGGATCATTTTGTCGACATTGATTTCGCGAGCGTCACCGCTTTGGCAGTAAATCGGGACCTTACGTATTGGCAGCGGTAGGTTAAATTCACTGCATAAGATCTCCGCCATCGTCGTACGTTGAAGATGAGCTGCTGCGCGAAGCAGCGCCTGACTGACGCCATACTCAATCGCGAGAGGTAACCGCTTGTGTTCGAAAGGCTCGAGAACCGTCGCGCAGGAATCCAGGTAAAGAGAAGCATTGGCGTCAAGGAGCCGTGGCGTCACAACGCGCGACGTCAAATCCGAGATTTGAGCAGTTTCAAACACAGGATCGCGTCCCCCGGCACCAGAGTACTGGACGTTCATCATGTCGCCCCAAACTACGGTTTCGTCGGCAAGGACCAGCCCAACGCTGAGCGAAGATGCTGGAATGCGAATCGAATTGAACCCAGGCGTTTTCGGTTCACCGACATAGATGAAGCCGTCCTGGGTCGCGCCCGACCTAATGGCAGCCTGATCGTCATAGAAGAATGCGCCGTTGCCGGGCGCAAGGAGGACGTCTTTGATCTGCAATTCGGTCACTCGATTCATCCTGACGGGATTAAATTCGTTCCGCTACTGGCACGCGAGGCGCTAGCTGCACCTGATACTTAAATCTTTAGCGGCCGCGCAAGGAACGCTACCACTTTGTTGGCGTCGACATGCGCCCCCGATGCCACGGCCAAGACGATGGACGTTTCAGGCGCGCGGATATCAATGGACTCAGCGGACAGCGAAGCTATCGAATGCAGGATACCTATGAGATCTCCCTGCTTCACTTCATCCAGCACCGAGCAGCGAGGTTCGAAGATGCCCGGCGCAGGCGATTTCAGCTCATCGGATGGACGCGTTTCGAGCGTTTGGCCGAACTTCTGTTGACGGAAAGTTGGATACTCGGCTTTTCCCTCGACCAGCCCGAGCGCGATGAGCGCGTTGCGCACTCCAGTCTCGTAGATCGCGAGATTGTCCGCGCCGACCGTGCCCCCACCGAATTCAGTGCAAACAAATACCTTACCCTGGTTTTGGGCCGTGATATCAAACATTCCAGCCGTGTCGTTGTGTTGCCAGACCAACGTCAAGGGCAATTTGAACGCTTCCGCCATTCTCACCGTCCTGGCCATGAGATCGGGATCGGCAATGGGGTGCGTCGTGGCCGCTGGTGGAAACTCCCACGTTGGTCYGAAGCTGTGCAGATCAAATACGGTGTCGGCCATTGGCAACAATACGCGCGAAACCGCATCCGCGATTCGTTCGGTCACTGACCCGTCGGCGCGGCCCGGAAAGACGCGATTGAGATTCAACCCGTCGAGCGGAGTATTGCGGCTCCAGGCTTGCACGGCCAATGGATTGAGCACCGGTAGGACGATGACCCTTCCACAGGTTTGCGCGTCTGGCAGCCACTTAATAAGCCGTCGCGCGACAATTGGCCCCTCCAATTCGTTG
Organism: Mesorhizobium sp. P2_E10; assembly: GCF_056404235.1. Lineage (NCBI taxonomy): Bacteria > Pseudomonadati > Pseudomonadota > Alphaproteobacteria > Hyphomicrobiales > Phyllobacteriaceae > Mesorhizobium > Mesorhizobium sp. P2_E10. The sequence goes on along the minus strand of NZ_JBFUEK010000018.1, from coordinate 20,331 downwards.
CCATGATTTCCACCGGTGATAAGAAGACGCGGTCCCTCTCCTTTATTGAGACTGAAGACCGGGAGCGAAAGCTCCCCATGGTCGGCACCTCCCGGGACAACAAGATGACCCCAGCTCACGCCGGGCGTATCAAGATCGAACGTAAGATGTGGTGCTTTGCTCATGGTTCAACCTATTTGTGAGTATCGGGCGACCTTGGCGCCGGGATTGCGTTTCTCCGCTCTGCAAGTATGCGCCAAGCTATCGTCAATTCGCCAATATAATGTCCCGGACGGTACCATCGCGTTCTTAGATGGCCGCCGCCCGGCTTGGTCGAACTACCGCTACTCGATTTTCCCTAGGAAGAACTGGAACCGTGGCGAGGCCGGCCTCCTCACAACTGTAGCGCGACATCGATCTGGGAGAGAAGCCGTATTGCCTTACGCAACGATGCTCCCGAGGAGCGTTGCCTCATCCATTTTGCTCCCGTGGGGCAAAGGAGGCCGAGCGCGTAGATGGCCAGGGCGGCCGCAGTTGAGACACTTCGGGTTCACCGGCAGCATGTTAGCGCCTTCATGCTCAAGCATGGACGTATCTATCCTCGCAAGAAGGGTTGGACGATGCGCCGTCTCTGCTGGCTGCAGGCGCAGCAGTTCGATCATCCCACGCATCAGATCGCGCTCCAGGAGATGGTCGAAGCGGTTCGTATCTCGAAAGAGCGGGTCGAGCGGCTTGAGCGTGTGATCGAGGAGTCCGTTCCAGTCTGGTCGCTGGCGCCGATCGTGCGGGCGCTGCAGACATTACGTGGTGTGGATCTGATCGGCCAAGACAGCCAATGTCCTGAACAAGGTGCCGCTCTCGGTGCAGGCCAACATGAAGACGGATTTGCGCGAGATTTATGGCGCGCCGACATGCTCAGCAGGCGAAACGGCGATCGATGTGTTCACCGAGAAATACAGCGCGAAGTACGACAAGGCGGTCGACTGCCTGACAAAGGATCGCGAGACGTTGCTGGCGTTCTACGACTTCCCCGCCGAACACTGGGATCATCTGCGAACCCGATCGAGAGCGTCTTTGCCACCGTTCGCCACCGAACGGTGTGCACGAAGGGCTCCCTGTCGTCGAAAAGCGCCAGGCTGATGGTCTTCAAGCCCGTCATGGCCGCCGCCAAATCCTGGCGTCGATTGAAGGGACAAAATCAGTTGCCGAAACTGCTCGCAGGTGCCAAGTTCCAGGACGGGATCGAGCTCCGGTTCCTGCAACGGCAGCGCTAGACTAGATAAACCGACTTCAATCCACCTCTCACTCTTCAGGCGATCCTCGGACACCCCAATCTCATCACGACAGCGATTCATCTACGCGTTCTGTCACAGATCTGACCTGGCGGCATAAGGATGATCGATGCCGAACGAAGCCAGCCTTCGGTCGCAAATCGCACGATCTTGCGGAATTGGCGGCGCCATTTGATGCCGCACTCTGCAAAATCCCAGGAACTATTCAGTAAAGCTCCGTCCTCCAACTACGCACGATACAGCGTGTGAGGTGTGCGGCTGAGGATTTCCGCGCCCTGCTCTGTCACCACGACGTGCTCGCTGGTTCCAACCAGGTAACCACTTTCTCCGCACAGGATGATTGGCATATGCAATGTCATGTTTGGTTTAAGTATATCCGTAGCGCCAGGCTGAAGGCTGATGTTGCCGCGCTCCAACCAGTTGATGCCGGTTTGGTAGCCGACCCGGTGATTAAGCAACTCAGGACGTCCATGGCGCTTGAGCACCTCTCGCCCGGCGGCATCAACTTCGCCGGCGATCGCGCCAGGCTTGATCGCAGAAATAACCGCCTCCAGAACTTCAATTGAGAGGTCGTGCAGATTTTCAGTTTCGGCATGTCGGCCAAGGACAGCGCTCCGGACCAGGCCACAGGGGTATCCGTCCTTCACACCACCAAGTTCCATGAAAGCTGGCTCATTGTTACCAATCGGATGCGGCTTCGGACCGCCGTGCGAAAGTTTCGTCCGCTCCCCAAACAGCAGGGTCATGGAACTCGACCGCAATACACCCCCTGCCTTCTCAACCTCCCGCTCAATGTTCTCGGCCACTTCCGATTCCGTAATGCCCTCCCGCAATGATTGCTGGAATGTACTGACGGCCACATCCGTCAGTTCGATTGCAAAGCGCATGGCTTTGAGTTCCAACTCCGTCTTTACGGCTGCCACCGTCGCCACCAGAGAGGTTGCGTCAGCGAATTTCGTATCGGGAAGTTGCGCCTGAAGCGCACTAACGTCTGCTGGCGCAAGATTCCAGCAGCCAAGCTCAAGCCCAATTCTGCGCCCGTTCAAACCGAACCGGCGAATAACATCGGCGCATACCGGGGCAAACCCATCCTGGTCCCTGTAGGTGAGTATTTCCTGGACGCAGCTGCTTGGACGAACGCCGCCTAATTCATACTCCCGGACGACGAAGGTCGGCTTTTTCCCCGGTACGAGGATCAATGGGAACGGCATAAAGTATGCGCCGCGCCCGTCATATCCGCTAAGATACTGAAGGTGGCCATGAGCGGTTACCAAGAGGGCGTCGAGGTTGGCTCGTTCCATAGCCTCGAAGACTTCCTGCTGACGCCGTTCATACTCGTCATTAGGGAATGGAAGGTCCGTCAGTGGAACTGCTGATGATGTAGTGGTCACAGATTACCTCAATTGCTAACTTGCTGTTTGGACGGGGCGCCATCAGTTTAACGTAGGTTCGGCGGCAATCGGAATGCACGGCTGCTTCGAATTTTCGTCTTACCGGACGTTCACTCGCAACAGCGGCTTGCGTCAAATGCTGTTTCCATATTGTGGTCATCTAGCTACGCGATGGATGTTCAGGATACATGCTGGCAAGCCTCACCCCTCGCCCGGCTGGGAACGTTACCGACAAACACGGGCCAAACACAGACGATAGCGTTGGCCGGCAGAGGTCCGACTTCATGGGTGGTAATTCTGTTGGCGACCGGTGCGTTCGTAAGATCGAGAAACCCCATGCATTGGTTTGGCATTGCCCATCAGTGATTCATCATGTCGGAACTGTCCGGGACGTTTCTTGCCGAGATGCGGGATCTCAAGCTTGCCGATGGCCGTGACCGGATTGTCCGGCATGGCCACGGCCCGGAGCGGAGCATCCAGACGGGGATCGGGCCGGTGCCAGTCAGCCGGGTGAAGATCCGGGATCGCGGCGCGAATGGCGAGGTTGATCAGGTCCGGTTCTCCTCATCGAGCCTGCCGAAATGGGCGCGTCGGACGCGAAGTCTGGATGGGCTGCTTCCCGTTCTCTACCTGCGCGGCGTTTCGACAGGGGATTTCCAGGAAGCGCTGAGCGCTTGTGGGCAAGGACGCGCCGAACCTTTCACCCTCGGTGAGTCACGCGGCTGACGGCGGAGTGGAACGCCGATTACGAGCGTTGGCAAAAGCGCGATCTTTCGGCGCGGCGCTATGTCTATGTGTGGGCGGACGGGGTCTACCTGCAGGCGCGGATGGAAGACCAAGCCGAATGCATGCTGGTCCTGATCGGCGCCACGCCCGAGGGCAGGAAAGAACTCGTCGGTTTCCAGACCGGCGTTCGCGAGAGCGCGCAGAGCTGGCGCGAGTTGCTGGTCGACGTGAAGCGGCGTGGCCTGAAGATCGCGCCCGATATTGCCGTCGGCGATGGCGCGCTCGGCTTCTGGAGGGCGCTCGACGAGGTCTTTCCCGGCACCAGGCACCAACGCTGCTGGGCGCATTATGCCGACTTCCGGATTATGCCGACTTGGAGTTGGAATTCGGTCTTGGGGGCGGCGACCGCTGCGACGGGGTCGGCATAATCAGAGCGCCTCGAGGAAAGCGAGAAGCTTGTCGGGCGGCCGGTAGCGTCCTGGCGCCGTGTTGGCCGGCGTGGTTTTCGCCAGGGTGCGCTCTTTAAGCTCTAGATCGGCGTGCAAATAGACGTGGGTGGTCTCGATCTGTTCGTGGCCAAGCCACAGCGCGATCACCGATGTGTCGACACCGGCACGCAGCAACCGCATTGCCGCGGTATGCCGGCTATGTCTTGGTCGACATAGCCGGCACTATCTACCCCGCCCGACTATGTCGAGTAGCTAGAGTTCTGCCCACGATTCCAAGGGTTTATGCGATAACATGTAGAGATAGTTTGTAGCCCTTCCGGCAATCCAGCTTGGAAAGGGAGCAAACAATGAAGTGTTTCATCAATGATGATTTGGCGTTGTCGCGGCCACCAGAGGGCCCGGTGGCGAGTTATATCGTTCCGTTTGCCGAATGGCTCGGTGATCGAGGCTACGGTCTTTCCATGAGGAACCAGGTGCTGCTGGCCGCAGGCTTCAGCAAGTGGCTCGGGCAAAAGGGGATTGAGCTCAGCGACATAAGTGGAGACCATCCTGGGCGTTATTTGCTGGACCGAGCGCAGCGGCCAAAGCTTGGAGATACCGCCGCTCTTCGACATCTACTGGCTTTTCTGCGAAGCCAGAACGCAATCGCCGAAGAGATTGAGGCCGAGTACAACCCATCACCGGTAGAACAACATGTGCAGGCATATGAGCGGTATTTGCATCACGCGCGGGCGCTGTCTGGTCAAACAATCATAAATTACCGGCCAGTTGTCCGGGATTTTCTCAACTTCCGCTTCGGCGGGGGTGAGGTCTCGCTCGCACAGTTGCGTGCCGTCGACGTGACCGATTTCGTGCAACGGAAGGTTTCGCGTCTCAACATGCGACGCGCGAAGATCATTACCACCGCACTGCGGTCGTTTCTCTCCTATGTGCGCTATCGTGGAGATGTCACGTCAGACCTGGCGGCAGCGGTCCCGATCGTAGCCAACTGGTCGCTCTCGTCTATTCCTCGTGCGATCGGCCGCGACGAGGTCACTCGTTTGCTCGCCAGCATTAACCGCGATACGCCCGTCGGGTGCCGCGACTACGCGATGATCCTCGCATTGGCGCGATTGGGATTGCGATCGAGTGAGGTCGTCGCTCGAACTCGACGATATCGATTGGGTCGCCGGGCAGATCCGTGTGCGTGGCAAGAACGGTCAACGCAACGACCTTCCGTTGCCAGCGGATGTTGGCGAGGCGATTGCCGACTACCTGCGGAAGGCGCGCCCACGCAATGCCGACCGTCGCGTCTTCTTGCGCGACAAGGCCCCGATCCGCGGTTTCAAGGGGCCGAGTGGGTTCGGGTCGGTCATCCGACGCTCACTCAGGAGGGCTGGCATCGAATCTCCCACAAAGGGAACGCACCAGTTCCGACACGGCCTTGCCTCAGAGATGCTGCGTGGCGGTGCCTCGCTGGGTGAGATCGGTGAAGTTCTGGGACACCGTCATGTGCAGACAACGGCGATCTACGCCAAGGTCGATCTCGACGCTTTGCGAACACTGGCTTTGCCATGGCCGGGAGAAGCCCAATGAGCATGCTCCGACAGGCTGTTCAGGAGTACATCGAGATGCGGCGAGGGCTGGGGTTCAAGCTGCGAGAGACAGAACGGGGATTGATCGATTTCGTCGCCTTCCTGGAGGCCAACGATACGCCACACATCACGACGGAACTGGCCCTTGCCTGGGCTCAGCGACCGTCGCGCGCGCAGCCTTCGCATTGGGCGAGACGGCTGGGGTATGTCCGCGTATTCGCCCGTCATCGAGCTGCCGCTGATCCGCGAACCCAGATTCCCCCAGACGGTTTGCTACCCTTTCGCCCGAAGCGAGCTCGGCCTTATCTCTATTCAACGGAAGACATCCAGCGCCTCTTGTCCGCAGCGCTTGAGATGCCGTGCCGATATACTCGCTGCAAGCTCAGGCCATGGACATATTATTGCCTGTTCGGATTGCTGAGCGTTTCCGGCCTGCGCCTCGGCGAAGCCCGTAACCTCAAACTTTCGGACATCGATTTCGATACCGCCGTGCTGACGATCCGCGGCACGAAGTTCGGAAAGTCCCGTCTCGTGCCGATGCACGCATCAACGTGCGCAGTGCTCCAGGATTATCTCAAACGCCGCCGACAGCATTGCGCGGCCCAGGCGGCGTCTCCTTATTTGTTCACTTCCCAGTCGGGCAACCGCCTTGATGTGGGAGACATTCATCGAACGTTCTATGCTCTGTCTCGCCAGATTGGCCTGCGAGGCGCAACTGACAGCCACGGCCCGCGCCTGCATGACATGAGACATGTGTTCGCGACAAACACACTGGTGCGTTGGTACGAAGCCGAGCAAGAACCCGAGCGGCTCCTGCCCATTTTGTCCACCTATCTCGGTCATGTCCACGTGGCCGATACCCAATGGTACCTCACCGGTTCACCCGAGCTGATGCAAGAAGCAATGCGCCGCCTTGAGCGCCGCTGGGAGGATCGGACATGACCAAGCATGCCAGCCTGGCGCCACTTTTGGAGCGCTTTTTCATCCAACGCCTGATGCAACAGCGCCAGGCAAGCCCCCACACAATCAGTTCCTATCGCGACACATTTCGGCAGTTGCTGAAGTTCGCTGCACGAACACTGCATAAGCCGCCGTCTCGCTTGAACTTCGAGGAGGTCGACGCGCCGTTGATCGTTGCCTTCCTTGATGACCTGGAGAACCAGCAGGGTATCAGCGTCCGCAGCCGCAACTTGCGCCTCACGGCGATTCATTCCTTCTTTCGCTATGCGGCTTTCGAAGCACCCGAGCATTCCGCCCAAATTCAACGCGTGCTCGCGATCCCCAGCAAGCGCTTCACTCGAACCCTGGTCAATTTCCTAACCCGCCCAGAGGTCGATGCCTTGCTGGCCGCACCGGATCAATCGACCTGGTCCGGCCGACGCGATCACGCGTTCCTGCTGGTCGCCGTGCAGACCGGATTGCGGCTATCGGAGATCACCGGTCTCAAGCGGGATGATCTGTTCTTCGGCACGGGGGCCCATCTGCGCGTCATTGGTAAAGGGCGCAAGGAACGCTGCACCCCGTTCGCCAAGTCTACGACCGCAGTCTTGAGAAACTGGCTGAAAGAGCCTCAGCGCGGAGGCCAAGGTATCCTGTTTCCCAGCGCCAGAGGTGAGCGGCTGAGCGTTCATGGCGTTCAGTATATGCTGAACAAACACCGCCAGAGCGCTTCTGCCATTTGCCCGTCGCTGAATGGAAAGCGCGTCACTGTTCATCGTCTGAGACACACGATGGCCATGGACCTCCTGCAGGCGGGCGTCGACCGTGCCGTCATCGCTCTGTGGCTCGGCCATGAATCGGTCGAGACCACACAGATCTATCTCGAAGCGACTTTGGCGATGAAGGAGGCGGCGTTGGCAAAGACGCCCCCTTATTCCGGTAAGTCATCCCGCTTCCGGCCCGACGACAATCTGCTGGAGTTCTTGAACAGCCTGTAGATCGCGCTGACTATGTCGGGTGGCCCGGGTGTTTCTGCGGGAAATTTCCTTATTCCTCAGAGATTTACCATCACAGTCAGGGCTACTCGACATAGTCGGGCGGGGTAGATAGTGACGCAAGATGTGCAGTGTGACCTTTTTCCGCTTCAGCGACGGACAGCCTTTGGCAGCGATGTCGAGATATTTCGCGAGCTGGCGCTCGAGAGCGTCGCGGCTGAGCATCTTGCCGGTCTGTGTGGGGAAGAGAGGCTCCGTCGGCTGCCCGGCACGTTCGGCCAGCCAGACGCGCAGCACGGCGGCCATGTTGGAGGTGATGGGTGTGATCCGCAGCTTTCGTCCCTTTCCCATACAGCTAACGTGAGCGCCGGAACCGAGATGGATATCGGCGCAGTGAAGGCCGATCAGTTCGGATGCCCGCAGGCCGGTTTGCGCGGCGAGCCGCAGCAAGGCATGGTCGCGCCGCCCGGTCCAGGTCGACCGCGTGGGGGCAGACAGCAATGCGTCGAGCTCCTCCTCCGTCAGGAACGTCACAAGCCTTCGTTCAAAGCGCTTCGGCGGAATCGCAAGCACCCGTTCGATCGTCGCGGCAAACTCGGGGTGACGAAGCGCGGCGAATCGGAACAACGACCGGATTGCGGCAAGCCGCGCATTCCGCGTCCGCGCGCTGTTGCCCCGATGACGCTCGAGGTGATCGAGGAAATCGCCGACACACGCAGCGTCGAGATCGTTGAACTCCAGCCTGGAAGGCTCTGTGCCATATCGCGTGGCGGCGAAGATCAACATCAGCCGCAGGGTATCCCGATAGGCCGCGAGCGTATGCGGACTGGCTTGCCGCTGCCGGATCAGGCGATCGGTGAAGAACGCCTGCAAGGTGGCCCTGAGGGCGGTCATGCGCCGCCTCCAATCTGTCGCTCGAGACGATCACCGGCCAGTTGCAGCAATTCCGGCGCCGCCGAGAGATACCAGTATGTCTTGGCTGGATCGACGTGTCCGAGATAGGTCGACAACAGGGCGAGCTGCCGTCCCGGGTCGCTGCCGTCGCGATAGGCATGAAGAAGAGTGCGGACAGCGAATGCGTGGCGAAGGTCGTGGAGCCGCGGTCGGCAAGCCGCCGAGCGCGGCGTGATGCCGACGCGACGGACAAGCTTCTGGAACGTGTTTTGCACGTTGGTATAGAGCAGCCTGGTGCCAGTCGGTGAGACGAACAAGGCGGGCATGTCAGGCCGCTGGCGGGGCCGATCGCGCCGGCGCAGATAATTGCCGAGGGCTGCAACAGTGCTGGGATGCAACGGCAACTCGCGGGATTTTCCGGACTTTCCGAGCCGGATGGTCAGAACATCACCGCCCGCATCGAAGTCGCCGCGGTCAAGGCTGATCGCTTCTCCAATCCGCATCCCGGTCACTGCCAGCAAGCCGATCAGTGTCCGGTAGGTCGCTTCCCGATGTGGCGTGCGCAATGCTGCGGTCGCGGTCATCAACGCGATGACGTCCTCCTCGGAATAGAGATAAGGCGTCGCTCGGTGAGACCGCCCTGGCAGCAGGTCACGGGGCGGCACCTCGGTTGCCGGGTCGAGCCCGCGCAAGTGGGTCGCAAAGGCGCGAACCACGGAAAGCCGGGAGGACATCCAGTCTCGATCGGCGCCTGCCGGCAGCGTCGCCCAGGCGAGGGCCGTCTTTGTGGTCAGGTGCTCTTCGCCCTGTGCCTCGAGATAGGTGAGGAACTGGTCAAGGAGCTTCTCAGACCGAGCAAGCGTGTATCCGAGGGCGCGACGCATGGCCAGGTAGTCGGCCAGGGCTTGACGAAGCGCGCTCATGCCGCCTCTCCTGGCCAGGGGCGGGCGATCGTTCGCAGTGCTCCGCGGTCAACCTTGGCATAGATCGCCGTTGTCAGGGCGCGGCGATGGCGCAGGACCTGCCCAACTTCCGGCAGCGACGCACCGGCGCGCAGCATCGCCGATGCAGCCGTATGGCGCAGGCGATGGGCGCATATCTGGCCGAGGCCGGCGCGGCGACCGGCGGCAGCCACGATTTGCGACACGCCACTGCTGGAGAGGGCACCATGGGGCGCCTTGACGCGCACAAATATCGTACGGCCCTGAGCAGTCCGGGGACGGCCGTGGCGCAGATAAGCCGCCACCGCTTCGCCGACGTCGGCCGGCAAGGGAAGGTGTTCGATGCAGCTTCCTTTGCCTTGCACGAGGATCTCGCCGGCCCGCCAGTCCACGTCATCGAGCTTGAGCCTGGCGACTTCCCCCGCCCGCAAGCCGAGACGCACCAGCACGGTCAGCACCGCGAAGTCGCGGCAACCGAGCGATGTGCCGCAGTCGCAGGATGCCAGGAGGCGCTCAACCTGATCGGAATCCAGCCCCCTTGGCAGCCCGGACAATCGGCGGCCGGCGACCGAGGGCACACAAGCGGCAAGAGAATGCCCGATGAGGCCCTCGACATGAAGGGATCCGAGCAGCGAACGCAGTGCCGTCACGGTCAGGCTTGCCGTGCCGCGGCCCAGCCGAGGGCAATGCGCCACGACAAAGGCGACGATGTCGGTGGTGGCCAAGCCCGCAAGCTCCAGGGCAAGCCCATCGGGCGACAGCCGTTGGCGCAGAAAGGGGCGCACGCAGTCGGCATAGCCGATCGCGGTCGCTTTCCCCAAACCGCGCTCAACCGTCAGATAGCGTCGGTATCGTTGCAGCAGGTCATCTACCGGATTGTCCGGCGCGCGGCGCGATGGCTGCTGCACCACGCCGAGCGCGCGCAAATGGCTTAGTATGGGCTGCAATGCTTTGATCGAGCGGAGCTGCCGGCAAGCGGCACGACGAGTGCGAACAAATCGATCGAGATCGCTCGCACCCAGGTCCTTCAGGTCTATCCCCTCCAATGCAAGCCAGCGGCTCAATCGCGCCAGCTGCCGCATCTGGCCGAGAGCGGAGATTTGCGTATAGCCCTGTCGGGTGAGTTCGCGGGCAAACCCAGCCGCAAATGGGGCAAGTGGGCCCTGGACGCGAACACGAAACGGATCGATCGACATGAAACATCCCCTTCCTTTGAAAGAAGAGGAGTTTGCACGATCCTCAGGCCGCCGTGATTATGCCGACCCCATCGCAGCGGTCGCCGTCCCCAAGACCGAATTCCAACCCCAAGTCGGCATAATGCGCCTTATGCCGATGTCGGCATAACGTGCACAAGACGGCCAATGTCCTGAACAAGGTGCCGCTCTCGGTGCAGGCCAACATGAAGACGGATTTGCGCGAGATTTACGGCGCGCCGACACGGTCAGCCGCCGAAATGGCGATCGATGTGTTCACCGAGAAATACGGCGTGAAGTACGACAAGGCGGTCGACTGCTTGACTAAGGATCGCGAAACGCGTTCTACGACTTTCCCGCCGAACACTGGGATCATCTGCGAACGTCGAATCCGATCGAGAGCGCCTTGGCCACCGTTCGCCACCGAACGGTGCGCACGAAGGGCTCCCTGTCGTCGAAAACCGCCAGGCTGATGGTCTTCAAGCTCGTCATGGCCGCCGCCAAATCCCCGGATTCATCGCACGCTTGACTTCGCCTGAACAAAATCCAAGCATCCACAACGACCCAGGGTTCAGAGCTGGTTCGGTTTGTTTGAACAGTTTCGGGACTATCTCTAAGTGGATTCCTGCCTCGGTTAAGCCGCCATCGGGATTGATGGCAGCCCTTTGAAGTAGGCCTCATCCGGCGTCTGCCGGTCAAGGCTCGAATGAGGTCGGCGAGTATTGTAGAAGCCGTCGATATATCGGCCGATCGATGCCCGCGCTTCCGAGACGCTGGCATAGGCCCGCAGGTAGACCTCCTCGTATTTGATCGTCCGCCAAAGCCGTTCAACGAAGACATTATCCCGCCAGGCGCCCTTGCCGTCCATGCTGATGGCGATTTCGTGCTTCTTCAGCACGTCAGTGAAGGCCACGCTGGTAAATTGGCTCCCTTGATCCGAGTTGAAGATCTCGGGCATGCCGTATCTTGCCAGCGCCTCCTCGACAGCTTCGATACAGAACGCTGCGTCCATGGTGATGGAGAGCCGCCAAGCCAGCACCTTGCGGCTGAACCAGTCGACCACGGCCGCGAGATAGACGAAGCCGCGCGTCATCGGGACATAGGTGATGTCGATCGCCCAGACCTGGTTGGACCACGTGATCGGCAGCTTGCGCAGCAGATACGGGTAGATTTTGTGGCCCGGAGCCGGTTTCGATGTGTTCGGCCGCCGATAGATCGCCGTGATGCCCATCCGCTTCATCAGCGTCGCAATATGCAGCCGGCCGACATCGAAGCCCTCGCGAACGAGGAAGTCGCGCATCATTCGACTGCCCGCGAAGGGATAGTCCAGATGCAACTTGTCGATCCGAAGCATCAACGCCAGATCGGCAGTTGGAACCGGACGCGGCAGATAATAGACGCTCCCCCGGCTGATGCCGAGGGCTGCCGCCTGCTTCCTGAGGGGTAAAGGGTGCTGACGGTCAATCATCGTTTTGCGCTCAGCAATCCCGCCTTGGTGAGCGCGCCGGCTAAAAATCGTTCGTGAGCGTCAACTCACCGATCTTCGCGTGGAGTTCCTTCACATCGATCGGTGGCGGAGCTTCAGCTTTGCTGTCGCCGCCGAAGACCCCGGCAGCCCCTTCCAGAAGCTGCGTGCGCCACGACGTAATCTGATTGGCGTGGACGTCATACTGCTCAGCCAATTCGGCCAGCGTCTTCTCGCCCTTGATAGCGGCAAGCGCCACTTTCGCTTTGAAGGCCGGACTGTGGTTCCGGCGCGGTCGTCTTGTCATGGTCTCTCCTTTTCACGGCATCAAGCCGAGTTCAGGCAGAAATTCCACTTGTCCCGGCTGTGCAGATTCCCCGAGCCACCTCTCTTCGCGGGAATCAGGTGACGTTGAACATCACCAGCCTGCCATGACCACCCCTCTCTCAGCGAATTTGCAGAACTCTCAGCACACTACCCGCACTTGCATAAACCCGCGCCAGTCAGCTACAAGCGCCGTCACTGCTCACCTCAGATCATCGCAAGTAGAGCAAGACAGCACGGGCCACAATTTCGATCGATTTCTTTACCGCTCAATCAATGTGGCACCACCCTTACTCGATATCATATCTTGAGCCGGCAACATTGGACGACGCTTATGCCAATCGGTCTCCTGTTGATAAGCGTCCGCCAATTTGAGAATATCTGCCTCACCGAATGGGCGCCCTGTAAAGGAGATACCAATCGGCAGACCGTTTGGATCGAAACCGCAACTCACGCTTACGGTTGGAAGGCCGAGGTAGTTGAAAATCCCGGTATTGGCCCAAAGCTTAGCCGCCTTACCTTCACCGACGACTGACCCATGCTCTATATTGGTTTCCGCCAATGTCGGAATGCAGGTAGGGATGGTCGGCGTCGCAAGCACGTCAACTCTGCTGAAAACTGCTTTTGAAAACTCCCTCAGAATAGGTCCGCGCCGAGACAGGGCCTCCAAATAGTAAGTTGCAGGAATAGCATAGCCCGCGTAGAGCCACGAAATATCCGCGGGCAAATCCTGCGGACGCCCGCGCATCCATTCGGCATGAATGGAGGCCGCTTCAACAAGATCAACGACCCCACCGTATGCCAAGATCGCATCAATGAAGGGCACGGGAACGCACTCCACTTTGACGCCACCTCTGGCTAGCAACCCGACGGCGTTGTCAAACGCGATGCCAACCGGATGATCCACGTTGTCCAAGAAATATGTCTCAGGCACGCCGATCTTAATGCCGTCGGCCTTGCCTTTCAGTGCCTCCTCATAAATCGGCACACCCTCAGTGGAACTGGTTGGATCTAAGGGATCATGTCCTGCGATGACAGAAAGAATGCGGGCACAATCCCGCGCGGTGCGGGCAAGAGGACCGACATTGTCAAGAGAGAAGGATAACGGCATCACGCCATAGCGGCTAACGCGTGTTTGTGTCGGCTTGATGCCCGTGACGCCACAGGCTGCCGCCGGTAGCCGAATCGAGCCGCCCGTGTCGGATCCAAGTGCCGCATAGGTCATACGCGCGGCTACGGCGGCACCTGATCCCGAGGAAGAGCCGCCAGGGAGATAGGCCGGATTCCAAGGATTGTGACAGTCGCCGAATTCCCTGTTGTGACCAGTTCCGCCCCCTGCAAACTCGGCCATGTTGAGACCGCCGAAGCTATAGGCACCCGCCGCGTCCATGCGGGCAAGCACAGTAGCTGTGACGGCGGGCACAAAATCCTTACGGATTCTCGAGCCGCAAGTGCAAGGCTTTCCTTCGCGGTAGAACATGTCCTTATGAGCCAAAGGGATTCCATGCAAGGGACCTAGCCAGTTACCCTTCGCGAGTGCTTCGTCTGCCTTGCGCGCGCATTWTCGAGCGCCCTCATAGTCAAGCCAGATGAAAGCGTTAAGTTCTTCCCCAAGCTGGATTTGAGCGAAGCACGCATCAAGGAGCTCAAGTGAAGAAACCTTTCGGTCACGAATAGCGTCGACAGCCTCGGTTAAACTGAAATCAGCCAGATCGCTCATCGCGCCTGTTCCTTCGCCTCTATAAGCGCTGCGTTGAAGCTCGCCGGCTCGTCCTCGAAGCGCAAGGTGCCGCGCATGCTTTCGATCTCGTGGATCATTTTCTCAAGCCGGGCGGCGGCACGCCTTGCATTCTCGTTAGGCGCCGAAATGGCGTGCCATGTGGCGATCCACAATTCAACGCGGTCAAGAAATTCGCTAGGTTCCTCCCCCCCAACGCCGGCCGGGGTTCCGGCCGGCGGAAGAATTCCATTGGACATCGGCAGTTCCTCTCGGTTTCCGGATTATGTGGCTGTCGCGCGAATGGCGGGATGACGCTGTTTCATCTCGGCAACTTTCTTTCGATCAACATCGCGCATCCCACCTAGCCCAGTTTCCGCAAGCCTCGGGGATATACGACCAATACCGGAGGCCGCGGCGGAGACGATAGCTCGGCGACCAGAGATGGAGAGGCATGGGGTCATGGTGTTGCTCTTAAATTTCTTGAGGTCCGAGACACGGTCTCTGCGAGCGTCGCTAGAGTCAAATGTTGTTTATAGATTCAAGCCATCGCGAATTCAGATACTCTACGGCGCCGACGTCACACGGTGCATGCGGAGTTCAACAACTCTTATCGGGCGCGCGTTTATTGCCGACAGTCGCTGGTTTCGCGACTTATCAGGGCCGCGCGGACCGGCTAGTTTAACTCAGGTCCTATCGGGGGCAGGCCGACGACGTTGTCGCCTTGTTTGAAACGTGGTCGCGTGAGGCCGACACCGCGCTTTTCAGGCAGGCCGTGCACTTACTGCTTCCGCGCGGCCATGAAGTGGCGTCGATGGATTCGAACTTGTGCTGCGGAGCGGTTGGTCTGGGATGGGACGAAGAAATTTCGGACGGCGGAGAAGATCGTCGACCGACCGGAGACCCTGTCGCGTACGTTCCCGTTTTCGGAACGGCGGTGAGAATTCTCCGCCTCGGGTTGTTCAAGCATTTATGCGAGCGGTGTTCCACGTTCCGGTGATCTGGCGTTTGGCCACACCGTAGGAGCGCAATTTCTCGGTGATCATACGCTTTGGCGGCAGACCCTGCTTCTTCAGCAGCCGCCTGGCGGCGCCCGCGCTGCCACGATGTCCATGCTTCCAGAACAATTGTTTTGACACAGTCGTACTAACGAGTACTCGATAATAAAATGTTCGCCGGATCTGGGAAAAGGCGGCGACGCACAGCGGACAACCCCACTTGCGCCGGCTGAGCAATGCCGCGTTGAGGCGCTACGCCGATAGCCATCTAAGGTCAAGATGGGCATCATATCGATAATGTTCTGTCACCTACTGGCCGGTGAAATTAGGTTGGAATGGATCGATCGGCGCGCCTGTTGCTCAGGCATGGAGAACCGGTCGGGTCGATTTTGCAAAAAATGAAGGGAACATTCGCATGAACAAGCTTATGACAATGATAGCCGCTACAGCCTCGCTCGCAATTGCCTCCGTGGCTTGCTCGGCTACGGCCAATGCCGGCGCCGTACTCGATAAAGTGCTCAAGACAAAGACGCTGACAGTGGCGGTCGGGACGGACTGGGGGGTGATGTCGGCCCTGGACGACAACAAACAACTCGTTGGATACGACATCGACGTCGCGAAGGGAATCGCGGAATACCTGGGGGTGCAGGTCAAGTTCATAACGCCGGGTTGGGACCTTATCGCTGCAGGCGGTTGGAACGAACGTTGGGATATGGCCATGGGTCAAATGAGCCCCATGAAGTCGCGCACCGAAAAATTTGCCTTCCCGGCTATGTATGTTTACTCGGCGGTGATCGCGGTCGTCCACAAGGATAGCAAGGCTACCAAGCTGTCGGACCTCAACGGCAAAGTAGTGGGCGTCGGCGCAGGCGACAACTCCGCGCAATATGCCGATAACACCTTGGTAGCCGACTGGCCCGGCGCTAAACCTATGGATTTCAAATTCAAGGCAGGCAAGATAAAGGAATACTCAGGCGTTGCGTTTGAGGACCTTCGCATGGGCGATGGCGTTCGCCTCGATGCGGTCCTTTATGAGGAAATCCTTGCGCGCAACGCGATCAAGGCCGGCTATCCATTCAAGGTGCTTGGCGAGCCGCTGTACTCCTCTCCGGGGGCTGTGGCGATTATGCGCGGCGACAAGGAATTTAACGACAAGATTGCGGCCGCCATCCAGAGCATGAGGGATAATGGTACTCTCTCCAAGCTGTCGATGAAGTGGTACGATGGACTGGATCGCTCCGTCGAAAAATAAGGTTCGCGAAACTTTAGCGGCCCCGGCCGGGCCGGGGCCGCTGTTTTGGGAGGCTGCACATGCTCTATCAGGATACCGTTGAATCCGAAGTACTCGTCCACAAGCCGTTGTTTATAGCCTCGGTCTTTGCCGTTGTGCTCACAGTTTTTCTTATGGTTGACCTCAGGGGCACCATTATGGGCGAAATCATGCGCCCTGTCATCGGCGAGCCGTTGGAGAGCGGCTTTTACGGGCGCTTCGCGATTGCCTTTGTGATTGCGGTCGTGTTCTGCTTTAACCTGGTACTGATCGGTTTTGCATCGCTGAAAGTGCAAATCGGCATTGTGTGGCTCGAACTGCTCGTTCTGTTTATCGCTTTCGTTAAAGTATTCGATCTAAATCTGCCTTTTATTTGGGATAAGATACCCTTCCTAATCACGCAGGGAGTGGTGACGACACTATATGTTTCGGTGATCTCACTGGTTTGCGCATCGACTATCGGAATAGTTGCCGCCATAGCGAAACTGTCAAGCAATGGCTTCGCTTACGGGGTTGCCAGCTTCTATACGTCCTTCTTCCGCGGATTGCCGCTTCTGATGCAGATTTACCTGATCTATCTCGGCCTGCCCCAACTGGGCATTGTGCTTGATGCCGTGCCATCAGGCATATTGGCGCTTTCACTATGCATCGGTGCGTATATGACGGAAATCTTCCGGTCCGGTATTGCGAGCATCGACCGCGGTCAGTGGGAGGCATCCCGATCCATGAGTTTCGGCTTTGGCCTCACGATGCGCAAGATCATTTTGCCGCAGGCGCTTCCCGTAATCATTCCGCCAATGGGAAACATGTTCATCGGGATGCTGAAGGACAGCTCGCTCGTCTCGGTCCTCGGCGTGTGGGAACTGACATTCCTTGCTCGCACGCTTGGCCAGCCGACCTTTCATTACTTGGAGATGCTGATCACCGCGGCGGTAATCTATTGGATTATGTCCATTTGCCTCGAGGTGATTCAATCCAGGATCGAGCGCTATTTCGCGCGGAGCAAGGTAAGATGAGCGTCATCAACGTAAGCGACGGGAGCAACCTGCGATGACGACTAGGAGGATACATCAACTGAAAAACGTCCCCAATAGGGGCAAGGCTTCGGAGGCTTCTGCCAAGATGTCGCGCATACAACCAGCGTCGTATCGAGAGTCACCAGGACATGAGCAGGCGACAATGAGTGGGGAAAAGATTATCGAAGCGAAGAACGTTTCGAAGTGGTACGGCGCCTTCAGAGCATTGACTAGCGTCAGCCTCACCGTCCGCAAAGGCGAACGCATTGTTATCTGCGGCCCCTCCGGATCGGGAAAGTCGACGCTGATCCGTTGTTTCAATCGGCTCGAGGCGCATCAGGAGGGCGAGATTACCGTCAACGGGATCAGGTTGCACAGCAAAATGCGCGACGTGGCTGAAGTTCGCAAGAACGTCGGCATGGTGTTCCAGCACTTCAATCTGTTCCCGCACATGACGGTGCTGATGAACTGCATGGCCGCCCCGATGTGGATCAAGGGCGTGCCAGAGCCCGAGGCAAGGAAGCTCGCGCTGAAATTCCTCGAGCGCGTGCGTATTCCGGAGCAGGCCAACAAATATCCTGCCCAGCTCTCCGGCGGACAGCAGCAACGTGTTGCCATTGCCCGTTCGCTCTGTATGGAACCCACGGTCATGCTGTTCGACGAGCCGACCTCGTCGCTCGATCCAGAAATGGTCGCTGAAGTGCTCGAGACGATGACCAGTCTCGCGCGCGACGGCATGACCATGGCTTGCGTTACGCACGAGATGGGCTTCGCGCGTGCCGTCGCGGACCGAGTGATCTTCATGGATGCAGGCCAGATCGTCGAAGAGGGCAAGCCGAACGACTTCTTCACCAAGCCACAACACGAAAGAACAAAGCTATTCCTCAGCCAAATACTGTCGCACTGACTGTTGTCCCGTTCGGCGGAGAGTGGGGGTTCTAGGGGCGTGCTTCCGAGGTTGGTGGGGAAAAATGAGTCCAGAGGTGCTGTCACATTGATTGAGCGGTAGGGAAATTGAGGTATAAGCGCGTCCCACTACCATGAGTGCACCGACCTACAAAAGCCACCCTATTCGATCGAAGTCGTGGCCCGTGCTGTCTGGCTCAACTTCCGCTTCAGTCTGAGCTTGTGCCATGGCGAAGAAATGCTGTTCGATTGGGGGACGTCGTGTCCTATGAGACCATCCGCCGATGGTGCCGAAGGCATAKCCCTGACTATGCGCTCGGCATACGCCGCAAGACATCATCGAAAGACGATCTCTGCACCTGCATGAAGTCAGATGCTGGTTGTGGAGAGCGGTTGTCGGGCTTGAGGCTTGCGGCGGTTCGCATTACTGTGCGCGCGAGATCGCCGCACTCGGTCACGAGGTGCGATTGATCCCGCCGGCCTATGTCAAGCCATTCGTCAAGCGGGGCAAGACGGACGCCGCCGAGGCGATCAGCGATGCCGTCATCCGCAAGACGATGCGSTTTGTKCCGGTMAARWCGGCCGAGCAGCAGGCGGCGGCGATGATGCTCAAGACGCGCGGGCTTCTGGTTCGTCGGCGGACTCAGGTGATCAATGCACTGCGTGCTCATTTATCAAAAATGGGCATCATCGCTGGCGTCAGCTCAGCGAAAGTTGCGGGGCTGATCGAGATCGTACGGGATGAGACCGATGCTCGCTTGCCGAATGCTGCGCGCTTCGCTCTGGCGGCCATCGCCGATCAGATCGAAGCGTTGATGCGACAGATCGATGATCTCGAAAGGGAGATTGTTCGCGAGGCAAAACGTGACGAGGATATGACGCGGATGGCTGCGATACCAGGCGTCGGAGCGATCACCGCGCCCTCGATCAAGGCGCTTCTTCCAGATCCCGGCGGGTTCAAATCCGGCCGCGACTTCGCCGCTTGGCTGAGGTTGACGCCGAAGTCCCATTCGAGCGGAGGCAAAGAGCGGCTAGGAGGAATATCGAAGATGGGCAATCCGGAGCTTCGCTCCCTGCTGGTGCTCGGTGCGACTTCTGTTTTGCGGCACGCGCGGAGCAACGCCAAAGCGCCGAAGGGGCTAAGTGCGCTTCTGGCACGCCGGCCTTTCAAGGTCATGGCCGTCGCGTTGGCCAACAAGATGGCGCGGATCATCTGGGCGCTTCTGACCAAAGGCGGGAGCGGGCTCTTGAGCCGAAAGACGACCCGAACGATACCGGCGCGGTAGCCGGAAGAGGCGAGGTGCACAAAGCAGACGATGATTCCATGGACGAAATCCCGAGGCGAGAGAGGCCGCGTGACTCAATGCGCTCATAGCGCGTTCGTTTGATCAGCCCCTCACATCGCGAACTTCATCGAGGCCAGCGGTTCTGAACCGCGCTGAAAGGCCGACATATGACCGCACCGTTCCCGTGTGATGAGCCGTCTGAAGAAAGCACTTGCCTGAAGGGCCGTCCCACATATGAGTCACGCGGCCATCAGCATGGGAGCTTGGCGCGGCTCATGCAGCGTAAACAGGAATTGGCGGTCCGCTCGGGATCGTCAGCCCCCCGGGTCATACGTCAAAGCTTCAGAGTTCCCCCCAGGCTTTCGCGTCGATGTATCGAGGATTGGGCCCCGGCCATCCTCACGGCAAGGGGGCTCGAGGGCGGTGCGCACCATGCCCAAACTGCTCAAAAGCATTTGCGCGTTAGCCGCGGGATGACTGCCGTTCCCAAAGGAAGGACATCCAGCTCCTGCTCAGCGAAGAGGGCCGTTTTTACCGGCATGGGGCTGAGCCCGCACTCCCAGGTGGTACGTTGCGTCCGTCACCCTACAAAGGCGATGGGCAAAGTGAAAAGCCGTTGCGGCTCGTTCTTCCGATATAGTGGTCGGGTTCGATAGAGGAGGCGGCTCCCATACTCAAGCGCTGCCACATCGACCTCATCCGTCAGGAACGAAGCGAACTGCAGGACCCGCTCAACAATAGGCGTTGCTCCGGCTCGCTCACCTGCGTATTCCAATGATTCCGGACAGTGATTCCGTGACGAAACCGGACACCTATTCCGATAGAATACCGGACACGATTCCGAGGCGAAGCCGGACAGCTTAGAGCGCCTCTGGGTCTTTTCGATATTTGTCGACGAACTCGTTTTCGGTCAAGCGGGAGTTGCGTCTGGGACTGGCAGGACCTTGTGTTTGCGCATGCTTTCGCCGGAAAGTTC
>NZ_JBFUEK010000017.1:0-79298 GCF_056404235.1 Mesorhizobium sp. P2_E10 | reverse complement strand
TTCGGGGCCCTGCCGAAGCACTCACCGTTCCCACGGCCCGCGCCAGCGCAGTATAAAAGCAGGGCAACACCTGCCCTTGTGGCTTAACGCTTTGCTTTGCGCCAACCGGCGGCCACCGCCTCTTCGGGAGGAAACCTCAGTTGAGCACGGACTTCGATGGATCAGTCGTCGACCAGCCAGTCAGGTAACGGTCTCCAGATCCGTCTGCCGGCCCTCCTTCATCAGCACCATGCGAGCAGCACAAACATTCCAAGCGCAAATTTTGGGGGTGGAGAGGGACCCTCTCCGTTCTTGCATAGCTGCATTGCACAAAATGTGTTTGCGCATTGCACAACTTTTAGCCAATAAGCCTGCAGCTGATGCACGCGATGGTTTCCTCCCATTCCATCGTATCAGCTGTTCCCCTCTGAAGGTTTTGACCTTCACACCTAAAGGGCCTCGGTTTTCCGATGGCCCTATTTTTTTGGCGGTCGGAACGTCGTTGATTGGAACGCCGCGCGATCGCCATTTCAACCATCAGGTTTTGGGTGTCATTTCTCCCTGGCGGAATCGACCCCTTCCGACAAAAGCCTGACCTTTGCCAGTCTTCTGCGGGCAAGCGTTCGCGCCAAAGGTTCAAAGCCTCGTCCGTAACATTCAACAATGAAAGACAGCGTCATCAGATCGAGCAGAAAGTCGTCGATCGCATGTGTGAGCGCATCTGACCTCTGTTCGAATTGAAGCAGACGCGCCTCTTCGATCGCGGCCCGGCAATCGCCTGCGTCTGTTAGTGAATCAATCCTGTCAAAGATCTGCAAGCGCCCTCACTCTCCCCAAACTACACTCAGCGCATCGAACGCCATTGATGAGTGAGTTTTCAACGAAAGAACATCGTCGCGTCTCGCGAAAAGGCATCGGTCGGCAAAGTGCCCGTTGATGAAGCATGCTGTGTCAAACGACAAGCAAGAATCCGGGCTCCACCCAGGTGATGTCT
This sequence comes from Mesorhizobium sp. P2_E10, assembly GCF_056404235.1. NCBI lineage: Bacteria > Pseudomonadati > Pseudomonadota > Alphaproteobacteria > Hyphomicrobiales > Phyllobacteriaceae > Mesorhizobium > Mesorhizobium sp. P2_E10. Next base: position 78,325 of record NZ_JBFUEK010000017.1, on the reverse strand, counting down.
TCGAAGGCGAGGTGAGCTGGCTCGGGCCTGCGGAATGCCGATCCGATCACAAAAGAGGAACTAGTCATGGGCAGAAGACGGCGGCTTCACCGTGCCGTTTTGCGGGCGCACTGCACCGTCGGGCCTGTCGTGTCGAAACGCGGCTCGGCGATCAGAGGGAATCTGATTTGAACCTTTGCTGAGGTCGTCCTTAGCTTCATGGCGATCGGACTTGTCTCGATCTTAGGATGTTTGTCTCGAGTCGATGCGGACTGCTTGAGCGAGGTCGACGACGAAATCGCCCTCCCGTCCTTACGCTGGGGATAACACTGATGTTCACTCTTCGTTCTTTTCGAAAAGCGGCCGATAATATATAGTCTGAGACTACATCAGCCCCCAGCCGAGTCAGCGCGCCAATGACCGTACAGCCCAGGATTCTCAATGAACCAACGATCAGCTGCCCGAGCTGCAAAACGGACATCAAGCTCAATGAGTCGCTTGCGGCGCCGCTGATTGCCGCCACCCGCGAGGACTATGAACGGCGCCTGGCGCAGAGCAACGCGTCAATGGCGGCCCGGGAGGAAGAGCTTAAACGCGAGCAGGCCGCGATCGACGCCGCCAAAGAGGACATCGGCAACCAGGTGGCTGAGCAAATCAAGCTTGAGCGAGCCGCAATCGCGGCCGAGGAAGCCCGCAAGGCAAAATTGCTTCTTTCGGTGGACCTGGAGGACAGGGATAACAAGCTTGCCGAGCTGGAGGCGACGTTGAAGGCGCGCGACGAAAAGCTCGCCGAGGCCCAGCAGCAACAGGCGGAATTCCTGAAACAGCAGCGTGCGCTTGACGATGAGAAGCGCGAGATGGCGCTGACCATCGAAAGGAAGATACAGGAGGGGCTGGGTGCCGTTCGCATCAAGGCGAGAACGGAAGCCGAAGACGGCCTCAAAATGAAGGTTGCGGAGAAAGAGGAACAGATCGCCGGCATGCAGCGCCAGATCGAGGAGCTGAAGCGCCGTGCGGAACAGGGCTCTCAGCAGCTGCAGGGCGAGGTACTCGAGCTGGAGCTGGAGTCCCTCATTGCCAGCCGATTCCCGATGGACATCCTCGAACCGGTTGCCAAGGGTGAGTTCGGCGGAGATGTCCTGCACCGCGTGGTCGGACCGGCCGGCCAGCCATGCGGAGCCATTTTGTGGGAATCGAAACGCACCAAGAACTGGAGCCAGGGCTGGCTAGGCAAGCTCAGAGGAGATCAACGAGCCGCGAAAGCGGATATCGCGCTGATGGTCTCGGAAGCGTTGCCTCCCGGCGTGGATACCTTCGATCTTGTGGACGGAATCTATATCGCCCATCCCAAATGTGCGATCCCGATCGCCATCATGCTTCGACAATCCCTGATCGAGCTGGCCAACTCCCGCCTCGCCCGGGATGGCCAGGCCACCAAAATGGAGCAGGTCTACGGCTACCTGACCGGTCCGCGGTTCCGCCACCGCGTCGAGGCGATCGTGGAGAAATTCTCCGATATGCAGGACGACCTCGCCAAAGAACGCAAGGCCACAACACGCCTGTGGGCCAAGCGCGAGGCGCAGATCCAAGGGGTGATCGAGTCGACCGTCGGCATGTATGGTGACTTGCAGGGTATCGCCGGAAAAGTGATGCAGGAGATTGAGGGGCTGGAGGTGCTGGCGATTGTAGCCTCTTCTCCCGAAACCGAATAGGTGACCTTCACGCCGGCCAAGGCGATCAAGGACGCCTTCACAACGACTGAGCCGCAACCAGAGGACGCGACTGAAAGAGGGGGCTTAAGCCCTCCTCCGCCTGCCGGCGTTCGCTTGGGGAAGGCGGAAGGCTCCGCCTTGCGGCGGAGCCCTCGTCGAGGCGATCAGTCCCGGTTGGGGCGAGACCAGATCAGCTGCAGGCCTTCCTCGCCTTCCACCTCGATCAGGGTGGCGTAGATCGGAGCGGGGAAGCTCGGGTCGTCCAGCTTGACCGAGAGGTAGTCGCGCTCGGTTTCCTTGGAAACCTTCTGCCAGGCTGCACCTAGCTCGACTGCACCCGAGAGGATGCGGAAGTGGGGACCCTTGTCGGAGGGGTTGTCGACGCGGACCAGCTTGGCCTTGACGTTGAGGTTGAGCGTCTTGATCGTGCCCGTAAAGCCGTTTTAGGTCAGCTGTCAACTGTCTTTTTGCGTCGAAGCCGTTGATCTGGTTGCTGGATTCTCTGAATGACACTTTCCAGTGTCCTTTTGCCGGATCGCGGCGCTCCGGGATGGAGCACCGCGTCCGGTGAGTGGTTGCCTCAGCGCGACCAGATGAGGGCGTAGGCGTCCTCGTTCTCGACGAGGCTGGCGTAGATCGGACCGGGGAAGCTCGGATCATCGAGCTTGACCGAGTGGTACTCCCGGCCGGTCTCCTTGGCGGTCTTCTTCCAGCCGGCGCCGATCTCGATGGTGCCCGCGAGGGCGCGAAGGTCGGGCGACTTGTCGCTTTCCTTCTCGGACACGACCAGGCGAGCCTTGATATTGAGGTTGAGTGTCTTGATAATTCCGGTGAAAGAGCCGTCTTCGTTGCGGTTGAAAGTGCCGATCTGAGCCATTTTGTCTTCTCCATCTGCTGTATCAGGTCGCGACCATCGCGGCCTTGATGGCGATCGGAAAACATCGGGCGACCGGCCCGCACCCGAAGGGCCGCAATGCAATGGAGGGCGGCGCGGGGCCGAGCTTCTTGCCTCGCGAGGAAGCCGCGCGCAGGCGTCAGCCGAGCACGGCGGGGAAGAAGGTCGGAAACGCGCTGTTGCGGGATCGAGGTCGGGCTGCGCAGCAGGCGAACCCGGTGTGAGATACGCCAGAAAGAAAGGCCGCAGTGGCCGCACCTCAGTCAGCGGTCGAAGGAGAAGCCTGGGGCTCATGACGCCGAAACCGGGGAGATGACGGCATGACGGGGTCGGTCAAAACCAGCCTCATTCCGGGGCCGTGCTCTGCAACGAGAGGAAGACAGTCCCCGCCGCCATGTCCCACGACACCAGCCTGTCGGCGCATGGCGGAAAGCGCATGGAATGACCGGGAGCATCATAGGTCAGCTTTGTACCGAACCCTCCTTCGTCGATTGCAGTATCGTTGGGCGTTGCAGGCTGCCGATCTCCTTCGTCAACTGTGCGCTGCGGCGTTCCGCCCTGTCGGCGCGCTGTTCCGCTTCGATCGCGCGCCGCAGAAGCCCGGCATTCTCGGTCGCCAGTTGTCGGACCTGCTGCTGCATGCCGTCAATCAGACAACGCTGCTCGGTGATCTTGTCTTCGGCGGTGGGGCCGCGGGTGGGGGCACGCTGGCGCTGGCGGGCCCCCGTGAGATCATCGAGAATATCGCGATGGTTGGTGTAGATGGCGTTGCGGCCGACGCCGGCTTCTCGCGCCAGGGCGGCGACTGTAAGGCGCGCGGTCGCAGAGGCGGAGCGTGATCCGCTGTCCCTGATCAGGCGGTCGAGCGCTTCCCGCAGCCTTTCCGCTGTGGCCCGCATGCGCGTATCAGCCGGGTTTGCAGTCGGTGGCTTGGCCATGGGATGCCCCTGTTGCGGAAAGATCGGAGAGGATGCGCTCGCATTCGGCGATGCGCGTACTGGCGAGAGTGCGGCTCGCGTCATCGAGACGCCGGTCGGTGATGAGCGCAAGATTGCGGTCGAGGCGCGCCTGCCAGACCGGCCGATGACGCTCGGTGACGGCGAAGTTGGTGCAGTTCATGCAGACGCTCTCGGTTCGCCAGACCGGGTTGGGGCCTCGCTCGTTGCCCATGCAGGCGGCGGACTCGGCACGGTAGACGCAGTATCCCCAATCGCAGACGCCGAGCCGCATGCCGCTTTCCTCGATCAGGAAATCGACATAACCGGCAAGTTCGCCGTCGCGAGTCCGACCGCGGAAGCGTGATCGCGCCGACAGCATGCGGCCAGCCTTGCCGCCGAGATGCGATGTGGTCAGCAGTTCCTCGAGGGCGGCCCGGCTCTCTTCAAGCGTCTGGTCGTCGACGAGTTCGCCGAGATCGAAGTCCGTCCCGACGTAGGCGCTGTCAGTCATGATGCGTGTCAGATGCCCGAAATGGTGTTGCAGGGCATGAAGGCCGGTGCGGTCGCGTTTGCCGACGAAGCGGGCGAAGGTTTTGCGGCCCTGATGGGTTGTCAGATGGCAGGCGCGGCCATCGGCATTGTCGGGAAGCGCGATGAATGGCGCGAAATGTCGGTTGAGGCGCGACACCAATGTGCTGCTGGTCACGACATCAACGGGGCGCGTGTCGATGATCCCATGTCCCTGCATGGCGAGCCAAAGTTCCCGGCGGCCCGCCTGCTCGCGCAAGGGAGCTGAAAGGCGCTCCAGCACATCGATGGCCCGCGCGACGGCTTGAGGGGCGGCCCATAGATGCGGCTGGCCCGCGTCATCGACGGCGGTCTTGAAGACGCGGCCGCGCAGATAGGAGAATACCTCGGTTCCATCGGCAGAGCAGCGCTGCTCGATGCAATCGGCTTCCAAGGACGAGGATCTCGGAGACTCTCGCGCCGACGAGGTAGGAAATGACGACAAAGCAGGCTTCGTAGATCCTGTCGACGAGGAAACGCACCTGCTTGGTGCCGACGATCGGCGGATGCCAGGGGGCATCTTCACCATCGAGACAGGTGAACTCGAAAGCGGCGATCAGCTTCAATACGGGTTGCCGCACCGATGGCCTCGTAAGGCCTCGGGCACGTCGTTCTTCATAGAGGCTCGCCGCCTGGTCGCGAAGCGCGATCAGGTCGTCGGCCGGTTGAGCGATAAGGCGAATTGCGCTCGAAATGAGGGGGACGGCAACCGCATCGGGGGTAAAGGGCCATCGTTTGGCCGAGCGCCCGTTGAACCCGGAAAAGGCGCTGGCGCGCTCGCCGTCGAACGGGTGGTCCGGCGGCGGATCGCCGAGCTTGTGACGTTGTAGCCAAAGCGCAGCGACGACGTTCGCGTAGGCATGGCGTGTATTTGCTGTGATGGCGTTGCCTTTGGGCGCGACACGTTCTGCGACCACACTCAGAAACCGTTCGGAGGCTTCCTGATCAAGGCCGCCGAAACCGCGCATTCCTTCGCCGGCCATCCAGCAGATCAGGAAGCGCAGCTTGCGGCCTACCGCTACAAGGCTTTGGGCGCGAAGCCGGCGTCGGCCGCGCGGCGGATCTGCCTGAAGTGACCACAGGAAGGTTCGCGCGTCTTCCAGCCATTGGGACCAGCACGGCGCGGTGAATAGGCTGCCGTCAGGCAACTGGAAAACCCAATCGAAGCGCAAATGATATAGGCGCAGTCCAGGCCGCAGACCATCGAACTGCCATTGTGGATCGGACCATAGCGAGTGCGCCGAAACCCTTTGCGGACGATCGAACGTCCGGCGGGTAGCTAGCGTGCCTGACATCACTCCAGCTCCGGCAGGGGCGGCATGCTGGTGACGATCCGGTGCGCGGCCTCATGCAGCTCCAGCGGGAAATCCGGCAGGATATCCTGGGTGAGAATCCGCCACGATGGAGCATAGAGAAGGTTCCAGCGGCGGGGATCGAGCCGGTCACGAGCCTGCTCGAAGCGTTCGATGGACGCAAGGACACGCGCCAAGTGTTCCGCATCGATCGGGATAACGAGGCCGGGACAGGACAGACAGCCTCCGAAACGCGGGCACAGGCGGGTGTTGCCGTTGTCGCCCGACACGATCGGGGCAAGGCAATCATGGCCGAACGGAGCGGTCCCGCTAATCGTTGCCACGGTTGGCGCGGGTTCGATCCGTTCGGAGCCGCGAACCCACGCGATCATCATCTCTTGCAGGCGGGCGATCGTCTGGCGCTGGAACCGCGTCGTCTCCTCACTCTTGAGATAGGTCTCGGTCGTTGCGACGCTGGCGTGGGTCAGAAGCGATTGCGCAACGAGAACGTCGCCGCCGGAGGCACGATAATGTTCCGTGGCGACAGTTCCCCGAAACAGGGCCGGGGCAAAGTTGGCGATCACGTCGCGTGGCTTGTCAGGATAGGCAGCATTCCACTCTTCGATGCGGCGGTTGGCGCGCTCGATGAATCTGCGGATCGCCCGTCGGAGGAGGGAATGTTCGACGACGCCGGTGCGGCTGCCAAGAGAGCGGCGAACGTGCTCCTTGTAGATGCTGCGCGTCAGGAACAGCCGATCCTGTTCACTGGGCGGCGCCGTGGCAACGATCGGCGCGGTCAGGGCCAGCATCCTCTCGATAAGGTTGGGCGCGGCATAGCGCCGGCGCCGGTCGAAGGAACGGCGCTGCGCCTTCTGGAGACGGCCGCCGGTCCGGGCCTTGGTCCAGTCGATGATGACACGATGCTCGTCGAGCGGATGCGCGACGAGGCAATCACGGTGAATGTGGCGCAGAGCCTCCGGATTGGCGGCGGTCTGGATGGCGATGGCCAGAAAGAACGGAACCAGCGTGTCGGTGGTGATGTGAAAATACTGGGCCATGGTGCGGGTACCGCCCCAGAACTTGACCAGTGTGCTGGGCCTGATGCCGTGTTCATCGAGCGCGGCATTGTCCGGCATCATGCCGCCTTCGATCTTCGAAATGCGCCATATCCATCGGTCGAGGCCCTGACCGCGCAGCGTCTTCGGCGGCAGGTCGGGGCGGCGGATGACCTCCTGACCGTGCTGGAATCGTGCCCACGCTTCATCGACCTCCTCGTAGCAGGCGCGCAGGATCGCCTTGATCTGCTCGGCGGGGAGCCTACGCCGCGGCTGTTGATTGGTCCTGCGGCCGGGAAATGCGTTCCAGGGAATATCGAGATCGGGCGCGAGCGTGTCCGGGCGATTACGCTGGCACCATATGAGCAAGGGCCGAAGAACATCGAAAGCAACCGCATGTGCACCACGTGGTGCACGTGATGCGCCTTCCTTCTTGAGCCAGAGCACATACCGGCCGATCGCCGCGGTATCGACGTCACCGGCTTCGCTGATCATGCCGTCGTCGGCGACGAAGCGGGCGAAACGGCGGACGGCTACCCAGGTCGTGCGTCGCGTTGCCGGCGTCTGAGCGGCACAGTGTCCGCGAAAGGCATCGGCCAGAAGCTCGCGCAGATCGACAGGCAGGCCCGCGAGCTGGTCGAAGTCGAAGCGTTGCTCGGGTTTGCCCCACGCATCGACGAACATGATCGCGTTCGTCGCCAGACGGGAAATGGAGGCCTCCGGCAGCACGGCGGGAACCGTGAACCGGCGATCTATCGGGCTTCTGTTACGCACGGCCATGCGGCACCAGCTCGCCGTACAGATAGGCGAGGCTCTCGGCAAGCGTATCGGCGTGGAGTTCAACGCAGCGCAGGTAGATGGCTGTCGTCTGGATCGACGCATGGCCGAGCAGGACCTGCACGATCTTCAGCGGATTGAGGTCGGGCGTCGTCGCTGCCTGCTTTTGCAGGCGCACCAGCATCGACATCGCGAATGTGTGCCTCAACCAATGGCCAGATCCTGTAAGCCCCGCCGCTTGAAACGCCGCGCCGAAAGCGGCGGAAAACCTCGCTCTCGAAACGGGATCGCCGTTGCTGTTGAGGAAAAGCGCCGATGGCGGCCGGTAGCCGGGGTGGGTTCTGCGTCGGCGCTTCACCAGCGCCGCACGCTGCTCTCCCACATACCAGTCGGTCCGGTCGATCAGCCGCAACGGCGGATAGACGGTGCGCGGCCTATCGCCCTTGGTGACGCTCAGCGGCACCCCGACGAGTGGGTGCTCGTCGATATCCAGGTGAGCGACGGTCGGCACCTGATCAAGCTGAAAGCCGCACAGTTCCTTGCGGCGCATGCCGGTGCCCAAAGCCCACTCGGCGATCAGGTCATAGGGCGACGAAAGATGCCGAAACAGGGATTGGAGCTGATCGACGCGAAGCGGTCGCGGAAGCCGTTCAGCCTCCGAGACAGTCAGAATGTTCGCCAGCAAGGTCGAAGGCCGGTGATCCAGATGCGCCAGCATGCCCTGCCGGCGCACTGAGCGCAGCGACACCGCGACATAGTCGAAGGGCAATGCCTCGATCAAGGCGCGCCGATGCGCCCATGAATAAAAGCGGCAGATCGTCCGGACACGATCGTTCACGGTGGAACGTGCATAAGGCCGACCTGTATGAGGGCTTGGCGCTGCCAGCATCCGGTTCCGGTAGGCAGCGATCGTTCCCTCATCTGCAAGGCGCCAGTCCAGCCCGCTCTGTTCCAGGCTGTCGAACCAATCATGCAGATGCTCGCAATACGTCCTCAGCGTCTCCATCGCGTGCGAGCGGCCGGGAATGGTGGYGAGTTCGAGCAGATAGCTGAAGGCAGGCACGATAATCGACATCTGCGTGTCGAGCAGGATTGGAAAGCCTGCCGGAATCCCATCAACACCGGACACTGCCCGTATAATCGAAACCATCGCGCTCTCMGGGAGCAAGGCACCCGGAGGCGCAAAAAGACAACAAAACCACTTAAGTGCATATACTGTCGATGAAACCGACAGATGACAGCACCTGAAGAAAGAATACGCGGCGCGCCTTCGGCGCACTCTTCTCCTTGAATGCGAGGGGTTCCCCTCGCGCTCTCCCGTTCGCCACGTGGCAGGGGTGCAGGACTAGTCCTGCACCCCATGAAATAGCTTGTCGTGCCGCCGCCGCATCAAGCGTTGTCCTCGCTGCGCTGCGGGAACGCTTGACCCGGACGTCTATGTGCCAAGTCCTCGAACGACTGCGCTAAAGGACACTTCTCAGCACATGACCTAAGCCGGAGTTGCCGTTTGAGGTGAAAGTGCCGATGGTAGCCATTTGTCGTCTCCTTGAGTTTCTCGGGCCGCGACCACCGCGACCTCGATGGCGGTCGACAGACCGGAGGCGATCGGCCCGCACCCGAAGGGCCGGAACGACAGTGAAGGGCAGCCAGGGCGAGGCTTTCTTGTTCCGCGAGGAATGATGGCGAAGCCAGCAGGGGAAGAAAGTCGCGACCGGCTGTTGCGGGTTTGAGAACGAGGCGGAGCGAAGCGAAGACGGTCTTCGGTCAGACCAGCTACATCGAGGACGCAGGTGGTGCGCCCTTCCATGAAACCGCCGGCCAGACGACAGGCGAACCCTATCGGCATGATCACTGCAACCGCAGCCACGGTGAGGTGCCATCAAACCCGTCTCTCCCCGTCAGGCGCCATCGCACAACGGAAGACCGTCCAACCGGAAAAGGGGCGCGACGGCTCCTCACTTCGGTCGGTTGACGACCGGCCGACTGGCGAAACTTTGACGGTCCGGCGTCTGCCCCTTCAAGATGGATAGCCGCTACACGGTCATGGAAATACCCATCTCGGGCTGGATGTCGCACGGTCCGGCTGATCAGACTCGGCCCGCTGGGCTACTACCCGAACTGGYCGGTGCCACGGGGTCTTCAGCCGGCTGCAGTGCGCCGGTGTGCTAAAGCCACCGATGTGTGCCAGGCGGGACGATTACGACCGCATTCGGTCAGAGGTAGCTGGCCGCGGTCGACCGCTGTAGACGAATCGGGTTCATTGAGGGGAACGCCGGAGCGATGCAGGAAGACCTCGCCCCGTATGCCACGCAGGCGGGTGTGGATCGCCCGATCCACCTCCACGGCATCGTGCTACGCCGCCCGGTCGTTATTCCGCATCGATCGCCACATGGCGCAGCATCATGCAGCATCCGCGATCTGTGCCGGCTCTGGCTGGAGATCATGCAGATAGTTGACAGCCCGCTGGGCATGGGCCGCGGCGGCGAAGATGAATCGCTTCTCGTCGCGGAGGATTTCAAGCCAGCTCGCGAGGTAACTTGCGTGATCGGGCCGGGGCTCCAATTCCGGGACGATGCCGAGATCGGCCGCTAAAAAACAACCCCCTAGATCTGCGACAAGCTCCTCGTGCGCCCTGAACGAGCGATCCTTGTGATAACGTGAGAGGTTGCGATCGAGCCGCTTTTCCGAGCCGACCCAATGTGTCAGCTCGTGTCCGAGGGTCGCATAGTAGCTGGGCGCGTCGCGGAAACTTTCGAACGCAGGCATTTGCACAATATCGAGAGCTGGATTGAAATATGCCTTGTCGCCGCCGTGGCGGATGACAGCCCCGGTATTGGCGAAGAAGGCATCCGCATTTTCGATCCGCTCCGCAGGATCGGCTACCGGCGCGGGGTTGTCGTAAAACTGTGCTGGGAGACCGTCAATCTGGTCGGCGCAGAACACCGTATAGGCCTTGAGGAAGGGAATGCCGCGCTCGACCTCCTCGCCTTGGGCATCGGTTTCGGTCCGGGTGAAGCGGCTGGCATAGACAACCATGGAACCGGTTTCGCCCTTGCGCACATGGCCGCCAAGCTCGACGCTCTGCTTGAATGTCATCCAGGTTGGGGAAACAAAGCCCTTTGCAACCGCTTCTGACCAGAGAAGCAGCGTATTGATCCCTTGATACGGCAGACCATTGTGGCGGAGCGGGCGCGTTATACGCCCCTTGGTGTTCGCCCCGCTCCAGGGCTTGACCCAGGGGCGCACTCCCTTTTCCAGATCCGCAACGATGCGATCGGTGATTTTCGCGTAGATGTCGACGCGGGGCTTGTTGTTGTTCCTGTCCATTTCAAACCTCCATTCGAGGCCGCGCCAATCGCGGCCGTCACGAGGTCCGCACGCGCAGGACCGCAGGTCCGCGARCCCGCGGAGGATCGATGGGGAAGCTGAGAACCATCGCTTGCGGGCCGCAACGTCAGTGGAGGACGGCGCAGCCGTTTCGCGGGACGAGGACCGGAGCAGGACCATCATTCGTGACGGCCGCGATTGGCGCGGTCTTAATGACTTGCCGTGTCGATCTTTGAGTCGGGTGCCTTTGGCACACGCAAAGAGCCCGACTCCCGAACGGACACCAGCCTCAGTATGAGAAGATCGGGCGAAGCCGAAGCTCCGCCCAATGGCATTAGCCAAGGGCCGCCATCTGGAGATCGGCCGCCTGCCGGCTGACGCCCTGGCCGGGGTTTTCGGATTGGCGCTCGTAAGGCTTCCAGCTTTCACCAACGACGTGCTCGTAGGCGGCGACGGCGCCCTCGGCGGCCATGCGCAGGGCATGTGCCTGCAGGCCCATTTCGGCGGCGAATTCGCGCTTGCGCTGGGCCTTGCTGTCGAAGCCGACCGGACCGTCAATGTCCTCGTCGCGGGTGTCATTGGCGAGCCTGGCCGTGGCATCCTTCGCCTCGGTGACGGCCTTCGAGTAGAACTGGCCTGCTCCAAAGGCGGAGCCGACATGGGACCCGACAATTCTTTGCAGGTGGATCTGCATGGCCTTTTCGGAAAGGCCCTCGGAGAGCGTATCGGCGCTTTCGATCAGACTGCGCTCGTGGAATTCACGGATGCCGTCACTGTCGAGGACGGGGAGGCCAAAACTTTCCGAGATGAGGGCGGCCTGGTTGCCATCCGGGCAGCAGAGCCGGACCATTTCGAGGGTGGTGCCCTTGCGGAGCTGGACGACGCGGGCCTTGGTCTTGGTGGAGCGGGTTGAACTGGACATTGAGCTTTCCTTTCTAGCGATGCCCTTCAGGTGTTCCGGCCCTTGCCGGTCTTCCCTGCGGGTGCGGTCAAAAGGAACCGGCGGAAGCTGGACGCTTCAGGGTCCGGGACCTGCCAGGCGAGCGAGGTTGGCTTGCGGACAAGCGGGGTCAGTTCTTCACTGGCCCTGCGCGGGACGCGGGCCAGCCTTGCCGAGATCGGCGGGTTCCGGCCGCTCCGCGGCGCGATAGCGGCCTTGAAGCGGACAGCCGCCGGTTCAGACCGCAGCAAACCCGCCGGGAAGACCGGCAAGGGATGGATTCTGACATCGGCATGCGGGAGGAAATGCAGTGTTCAATTCCCGCGTCCACACGATCCGCCTGCCCGCCAGGCTGCGTGAGGGACGACAGTGGTTTGAACGCCGGCTCCTGCTGGTATAGGTCAGCTGCGCCGGTCCGCCGCTGCGGATCAACTCTTTGGCCTGCTCCCATGTCGGACTGACAGCGTAGCGTGTTCAACTCCGAAACGAGGGCAGCAATGACCGATCACAAAGACGACTATGTCTATGACGACGCAACAGGGGAATGGCGACCAGCGTCGGAGATGGCTGCCATTGCAGCTTCCGCAGGCAGCATCGAAGTGCGCGATGCCGCCGGCAACGTGCTCGCCAATGGCGACTCCGTCGTCCTCGTCAAGGACCTCAAGGTCAAGGGTGCCGGCCAGACCTTGAAGCAGGGCACGGTGATCAAGTCGATCCGGCTCACCGAAAATCCCGAAGAAATCGATTGTCGGCATGATGCGATCAAGGGGCTGGTGTTGCGAACGGAGTTCGTCCGCAAGCGCTGATCAGGCCACGGTATCAGGCGCGCACCAGGTCCGCAGGCAGTCTGGCACGCCGCCTCTCGATTGCAGCGTCCTGCCTTGCGAGCTTGCGGGAGAGAGCATCGATCTCGTGCTGCCTCTCCAGTGTGATCGCTGCAAGGTTGGCCCGATATTGTTCGAGAAACATTGCCGGCTCCGGGCCCCTGCTGCGTCGATAGCGCGCACATTGGGTTCTGGGCTGCGGATTGATCGCCGTCATCCGCCTTATGATCCACCGGTCGATCATAGCGAGCTGGCGCTGTGTCTGGCGCCGAGGCTGCTCCATGCGAAAGAGATGTGCGCGGCGATCGGAGACAGACATTATGCGTCCCTCCCCTGCCAATCCGTGAAGCTCGAGGGCCCGCCATAGACACGGTGGCGCGCAACATCGATGACGAATCCAAAGCGGCCGACATGGTATTCGTCGGTCGGAACGAGAAAGCGACGTTCCTCCGTCCCCGGTCCGCGCTTGCCGCCAGGGGTCGCGATAACCTCGGTGAACCCGGCCTGGTGCCTGGAACGGATCGCCGACACCACGACCCAGTCATCGGTATGCTTCTCGAAAAATGCCCGCTCGTCCTTTTTCGCGGATTGGCCGGGTTCGAGCACCCTCCCGTGGATCGCCTCCCAGGCATCCGGGTACCAGTCGCGGATCGTCGTTTCCGCACAAGCCTTCTCGAAGTCCGTGAAGAACTCGGGGAAAGCCTGGGCGACGGCCGCCCAACGGCAGTCTTCTTCATACCAGCCGCCATTGGCGCGGAGCATGTCATGGACTTTGCGATTTCGCTCCGCCGACAGATGGAACCCGCCATGGCCCGCAGTTGAGTGAGCCACGACGCCCTCGGCATAGACGGTCGCTCCCTGCGACATTCCCCATGGCGTGTGGGCACGGGAGTGGATCTCGCGACGTCCGAGAGCAGCGCGCTGCTGCTGGTGGAGGGCGTTCTCCTCGACATGCGCGCGAAACGCCGCCTCGTCGGCAAGCTCACCGGCATGGCCGTAGAAATCGCCGCGCATCCATTCGGCCATGGGCCTGCGGATACGCCAGCCCGTGACAAGATAGTGTCGGCCGTCGCGGGCTGGAGCCAAGGCGAAGGCGTGCTCACCGACAAGGGCAACACAAAGCCCGTCGGCGCTGCGGCCAAAAGAAACTCCCGGAAACCCGGGGGTTTCGACGTCATGGGTTTCAGAAGTTCGCGCAGTCATGCTGCCGTCCTCCCCTCTACGGTATCCGCCGCTTCGGTGTCGGCCGTCACTTGCCGCAACTCGGCGTTCGGATAGCCGTGGCGGGTAAGCCATTCCTGGGCGGCCGTGCGATTGGCGGCAAGATGGACAAGCTCCGCATCGTCGCCGGCGCGGTCGAGAACGAGAACCGAGCCAATGGCGGGCCGCTCCTTGACCGAAAACTTCAGGTCGCTGTTCACCGAAAACGTGTTGTAGACGCGCAGCACAATGGTCCCCTGACTGCCATAGTCACCCTTGTGCAGGGTGATCGAGGCGGGCAGCGTCGTACTGCCGACGCGGGCCTCGGCCTGTTTGCGGATCAGGCGACCGCCGCCGTTGCGATTTTCCCAAGCTGCGAGCTTCTTGCGATGCCGCTCTGGCGGGCGTGGTGTTCCGTCGGAATAAGTCACGATCGAACCGAGTGGAACGAGGTCATAGATCAACTGAGCCGACATGATGGTCTCCGTGTTGCTCATGGTGGAAACAGAACCGCCGCCGGTGATGTGCCGGCGGCGGAATGATCGTTCGGAGGGAAAGGTAGGCGGAGCCGCCTACTCGGCGGCCACCTTGTAAGGCTCGATCTCTTCGTCAGTGAGGTCCTCGTCCTGCGTAGCGGGTTCCTCGCCGACGTCGTCATGCGTAGGATCGACGATCGCATCATCGCCGTCGAGCTCATCGAGGTCCTCCGGCGTGCCGTCATCCTCGGGCTGTTCCCTGGCCTCGTTCTTCTTCAGCCAAGAGGTCAGTTTTTCCGGAGTGGGCGCAAACAGCGCCGACGGATGGACGAAGCGGCCTTCCTTGAAGTGCTCGACCAGGGCCGCACGGGTGTCCTTGACCTTCTGACGAGGCAGGACGGATGTATCCGCGCAGGCGACTTCCAATGCCTGCCGCGACAGGCATGACAGGAAATCCTCCGTCCCCATGTTGGCCAGGAAGTTGTCGGCGGCGATGACGTCGCCAGCGACACGGGCGACAACGCCGCTGTCCGAGCGATTCTCCCTGCAGGACAAAACGTCTGTCAGCAAGGACCGCAYGGCAATGCGCAGCGTGTCCATGTCGAAATCAACCTTGCCCTCCTGGTCGAACAGGCGCGCGGCATGTTCGCCGAGGCCTGCGGCCCCATAATAGGAGATGTCGCGGGCGCCAGATGCCACCGACACATTCTGGCCAGCGAAAGCGAGAACGAGCAGCGCCATCAGCGTGTCGTCCCCGATCGGTGCGCGCGATAGTGCCTCGTGCAGCGCGTCGGTACGCAGGTCGCCGATCATCTCCATGCCTTTGCGCGTCACGTCCGGACGGGGCTTTGCCGCAACGACGATATCATCGCCGTCGGTCACGACATCGGCGCCATTCTCGCCCCTGGGCTTTTTAGCCGCCGGCATGCGGTACGCGACCGACTGCACCTTGCCGTCGCGGTCGAGATACATGGCAGTGTGATCGGACTTCGACGGCTTGCCGTACACACGCTCGGCCTTGGGCGGCAGCTTCGGCTCGCCCCACTGACCGGCTTCCACGATCACGCCACGCTTGGGCACAGTGTTTGCCATCCACTCCTGCTGCGCGCCAAGGAATGCCTCGACATCCGTCGTATAGCGGCTGTCCTGGTCGGCCGGAGCAAACAGGTCCTCGACCCAGGCAATGCCGTAGGCCTGGGCGAGATCGTCACCGAAGCTGGCGTCGCGCGCGTACATGCGGCGCTTCGTCAGGCCCTGCGCCACGCTCCACCACGACACCTGCGGATCGGTCTTGGACGGCTTGTGCTTCTTCCAGACCTCCTTCTGCTCATCAAGCGAAGCTGACGCAATGGTGCGCAACTCCTTCTCGTTGGGCATGTCGCCCTTGGCCATCTGGTCGAGCATAGCCGGCAGAACGTTGGCGAGCAGGCGCAGCTTCCTGATCTGGCGGACGGGAAGCGCCAAAGCGACGGCGATCGCTTCCTCGGTCCAGCCCAGTGCAACCAAACGTTCGATCGCTCGCCATTGGTCGACGGGATTGAGCTGTTCGTGGGCCAGCGTCTCGGCCAGCGACCGCATTGCGCCACCATCCTCGGCCCTCTCGATCACCAAGACGGCGATCTCTTCCAGACCGGCCGCGATCGCCTGCTTCACCCGGCGATGGCCGGCATCGATGACGTAGCCATTGCCGCCTTCCGTCTCCAGCGCGACGACAGGCGGCTGCACGATGCCGACGGCGCGGATGGTGGCCAGCAGCAGCGCGTCGGCCTGCGGACTGGACTTCGAGCGTCGCGCCTTGTCGGGGTTGTCCTTCAGCGCACGCGGATCGACAAACTTCAGTTCCATGGAGATGCTCCTTCAAGGGTTGCGGACACCGCTGATCGCTGCGTCCTTCCTCGTCTTCTTGCCGAAGACATCCCCCGGACCGCGGAGCGGGCGGGCCGGTGCAATTGCGGCCGAGCATCCCTGCCCGGCTGGCCGAGCGGGGCTCTTGGGCCCTGCGCAGGACGACGCGGCCGGGATCGCGAGCGGCGCGGTTGAGCGCCAGCGTCAGCGGCCCGCCCGATCTGCGAGCGGGTTTTATTCCTCCTCCGTTTTCCTTCCCTCATCCTTGCGACGTAGACCGGGGTATGGAGATAAGCGGAAAATTTAGCACGGCAAACTGGAGGTTAACGTCTTTGAACCTACGGACGCCGCAAGGAGCCCTCTAGCGGCTCGAAGCTGTCGCGCTGTGATCATGAGGTCACCCATTCATGGTCAGAAGGTCAGCTACGAACTCGTGCAAGACAAACGTTCCGGAAAGACGTCGACCGGCGAACTCCGAACCATCTGATGGAGGCTACCAGGCAGTCTATCTCAACCCTTCCACATCGTTGAGCGAAGCCCCGCACCTCGAACTCTAAAAGATATCGGGCCTTAGCCAAGCATTGCCTTCCCTGATCGCAGGATAGGCGCAGATGGCCAGCCGCGCCATTTTCTCAACTCGGCTCGCTCTATCATGGTCACGGCTGTTTTCGGCCACTTCGTAGAGGACCTTGCCGAACGCCGCGTATGCTGTCTTCAATCAGCGCTCGCAGGTCGTTGGATGGTTCTTTGTCTCGGCGCGGCGACTCCGTGGCGAGAGCCCACAAGGTTTTTGTTCTATGTTTGTCCTTTCCGAAGAGAAACCCGGCTGCTAGCGGGAGACCCCGGTATTGTCCCATTTCGGAACCAAAGTGCTGGCATTGCTCTTGCTTCGGACGTGGTGCCGGTTGATCCCGGTCCTGATCGTACTTTGATCAGGTGTAGGCTCGCCGGGCTTGAGGTGGTTGGGGTTTCTTCGCCCGGCGAGTTCCGCCACGCTAAGAACAAAGGCCGGCGCCCTCGCTGAAGCTTATCCGAATGGCGCCGGCCACGGGCGGGATTGGGATCCGCCGCGCCTTGACATAGCTGAGTCGTTACGTAGCGTCAGGTGGTGGCGGACACTTTGGCTATCCGTTTCGAAGGTGCCTTCTTGGCTGGTGCGACGGGTTCAGCCTTGCGGCCAAGCCCGATGGACTTCGCCAATTGCGAGCGCTGAGCGGCGTAATTCGGAGCCGTCATCGGATAGTCGCGCGGCAAGCCCCACTTCTCGCGATAGGCGTCCGGCGTCAAACCGAAGTCCGTGCTAAGGTGCCGCTTCAGGGATTTGAACTTCTTGCCGTCTTCGAGGCAGATAATGAAGTCTGGCGTCACCGACTTCTTCGGGTTGACCGCAGGAGTTTGCGGCTCAACGACAGGCGCGATCGGCGTACCAAGCCCGGACAGAGACATGTGCACGGATGCGATTAGTTCAGGCAGGCCGGTAGCCGGTACAGGGTTCTTACTTACGTAGGCGGACACAATCTCCGCAGTAAGCTCGGCTAGTTCGGCGGTGCTGTGGTCGGATTCTTCTGTCAATGTGTCGGTCCTTTTGTGGGATTTGTCCCATCTCTATTTGAGCTATGTCCAGTACGCAACCGGGCCTGATCTATTCTGAGCCAATGATGGCGGCCGGCTTTGCGGCGTTGGGCAAGAGCGACGCCGAAATTGACGCGTTCTTTTTGGCCGTGACTAAGCTGTAAACCAATAAAACAGGCGGCCGTCATCCATCTAAGTGACGGGCCGATTACATGCGGATTAGCTAAAATAACGGAACGTCCACGGACAAGTACGGAACCAAAGCGGTTAGGTCAGACCTTTGCTCGCATGGGGCAAGACTTTGGTCCTGCCGTCTTATGGTGAAGAACGGAAGTTGATCGGCACATAGGGCCATCCGCAACGGATCGATAGCAAACTGAATTTAGGCGGCTATGGTGTGAACGCGGAAGTCGGGTCAGATCCGCTTGAAGTCCTTAAGCCCTAGGCGTATCCGCTGGCCTTCCGCGAAGGCAAGGGCGACCGATTCTAGGTCGAATGATCGGGTAAGTTCTTCGCCGTTCCCAACAACACGAACGAACCACTCGCCCATGGCCTCGACTATCTCAACGGACGTGTGGTTTGCGCCGCCTTTGGTGTCGTCCATCGCAACTGCCTCGTGTCTGGATGGGGACAAGACGAAACAATAGGACTGCTCGCCTTTCAAGCGCTAAAAGGCCGGCGCCTGCTTTTGCGGGGGGCTCTGGCAGGCGCCGGCCGGACGGTCCAATCAGGTCCGCCGCGATGATCCAGTTAGCTGATTCTTGACGCTACGTCATGTGGTCTGGCTGGCCGGAGCCGAGCATGACCGAAACGTGGTATCAACATGGGTAAGCAGTTCGGCGCGCCTCCTGCATCGCCTGCACCCGAGCGGCCTTGAACCTTTGCCGCCGGTCAATGGCTGACAATGATCGGCAGCCTGTATCGAGCCTGCTATGCGGCTGCACGTGGATCCTGGCCATCAATCGAAGACGCAAGATCGGTTTCGATTTCAGCAAGCTGCCCGCGCTTCTCAGCCAGTTCACCAGAGAACCCAAACTCGCCGCCCTCACGCGAGCGATAGGAGGTGAGCCGGCGCTCGGCATCCTCAAGACGCTGGCGGTATCGTTCCTGCTCGCCCTCAAAGCCGGCCAAGGCGTGCTCGAGGCGAGAAATCGCACCAAGCGGCGTGGTGGTCACCGGCAGCTCGATCTCATCATCGGCGCCGGTGCGCATCAGCATGGTGGCGTAGCGGTAGCCGTCCTTGCCGAAACGCTCGCCGGAATATTCGAAGTCGAACCCGCCGATGGAGGCGATAGTGGTTTTTCCTTCCTTCTGAAGCTGCACGAGAGTGAGGATTTCCTTCATCAGCGCACGACCGGCGAGTTTGCGCTGCGTGAACGCCTCGCCCCCGACCACCATGCTGAACCCATCGCCGGTCGTCGGCACGAGCCGCTCGATATCCTTCCCGACCTCGCCGATGCGCCGGGTCGAGCATTCGATATCGCGCTCGGCATCGCGGATTTGCCGCCGAACGGCGTGCTCGTCATCAATGTGGGCCGCGCGAAGGCGCTCCAGACGGGCAATGTCTGCCTCCAGACCTGCCTTCTGCATCAGACGCCGATCGCCCGAGGCGATCGCTTTGGCAAAAGCGAACTGGTTGGCCTGCCCCTCACCCATATCCTCCAGCCGCCGAATGGACGTGTCTCCGGAGAGGGCTGCCGCGATGAACCGGGCCTTGCGCTCATTGTTCTGCCACATCTGGGCATCCATCGATCCTTCCGTGGCGTAGGCGAAGATATCGATGACTTCGTGCTGGTTGCCCTGCCGCAGGATACGGCCTTCGCGCTGCTCGATCTGGGAGGGAAGCCACGGCACGTCGAGATGATGCAGCGCCTTGAGGCGGAGTTGCGCGTTGACGCCGGTGCCCATCGTGTCGGAGGAGCCGATCAGGAACCGGATTTTTCCAGCGCGCACATCACCGAACAGGCGCTGCTTGGCTTCCGACTTCCTGAAGTCCTGCATGAAGGCAATTTGCGATGCCGGAACGCCCCTGCGGATCAGCTCGTCGCGAATCCAGCGATAGGCCGAGAAGCCTCTGGTTTTCTCGACGCTGATCGTGCCGAGGTCGGAAAAAATCATCTGCGCTGCGCCCGGAAGCTCGAACGGCTTGCCGTCGGCGCGGACATAGCTGCTTTCCGCTGTTTCTTGCCAGATACGGAAGGCATTACCGATCAGGCCGTTGAGCTTGTTGTCCGTCTCATTGTCATTGTCCGGATCGACCAGGCGCAGGTCGATAGCAGCGTGCCGGCCATCGGTGATAACCGAGAGCAGGATGTCGTCACCAGGCTCTGCCGGACGGTCGCGTTCCTCGATAGCCTTGATGCGGGCGTCGAGCACCATCTGGTAACGCTTGAAGGCCGCGGACGGCTTGGCGGTGATAATCTGACGTGCGCCGGTCGAAAGCGCCGGCACCTTCACATAGTCCCGAAGGTCTTGCGGCATCACCACATCCGCGAAGGAGCGGAACATGGCGATCAGCTCCGGCACGTTGACGAAGGTGGCGAAGCGCGTCACCGGCTTGTATTTGCCGGATGGCTGCAATTCGAGTTCAGTCGTGACGTCGCCGAAGGTCGAAGCCCAGGCGTCGAACTCGTGCAGGCCGCGCTGAAGCAGCGCCTCGTAACCGAGATAGCGCTGCACCGAGAACATCTCGCCAAGCGTATTGGTGATCGGCGTGCCGGAGGCCAGCACGAGCGCCCGGCCCGGGTTCTTGGTCTCGATGAAGCGGGACTTCACATAGAGATCCCAGGCCCGCTGCGAGCCGTTTGGATCGACGCCCTTGAGCGTCGACATGTTGGTGGCGAAGCTGAGCTTCCTGAACTCCTGGGCTTCATCGACGATGATCTGGTCGACACCGATCTCGGAAATGGTGAGCAGGTCGTCCTTACGGGTCGCCAGCGCCTCCAGCCGATCCTTGAGCCCCTCCTTCAACCGCTCAAGGCGCTTGCGCGAGACGCGGTCGTCGCTCTCGACCTTTGTCAGCAGCGTCTCGTAGAGTTCCAGTTCGTCGTGGATCATCTGTTGCTCGAATGCCGACGGCACGCCGATGAAGCGGAAGGCGCTGTGCGTGATGATGATCGCATCCCAACCGGCGGTGGCCGCCCGTGCCAGGAAGCGATGTCGCTTGTCCCTGGAAAAATTCGTCTCATCGGCCACCAGGATTCGCGCGGTCGGATAGAGCGCCAGAAATTCGCGGGCCATCTGTGCAAGGCAATGGCCGGGAACGACCAACATGGCCTTGGCGATCAGGCCAAGCCGGCGCTGCTCCATGACGGCCGCGGCAATCGTCATGGTCTTGCCAGCGCCGACGGCATGGGCGAGATATGTCGACCCTGCCGAGACAATGCGCCAGATGCCGCGCTTCTGGTGCCCATAAAGAGAAAAGGCGCCGGTGGCGCCTGGAAGTTCCAGGTGATCCCCGTTGAATCTTCGGGGGGCGATGTTGTTGAAGCGGTCATTATAGACCCGCGCCAGCCGGTCGGTGCGGTCGGGATCGGACCAGATCCACCTCTGGAAAGCGGTCTTGATCTTCTGCAGCTTTTCCTTGGCGGCTTCCGTATCCACAACATTGAGCACGCGCTTTTCAGCAGGGCCGTCCTTCACCGTATCGAAGATCTGCGGCACCCGGCTGTTCAGCGCGTCGGCTATGAGCTCGCCGGCATGACGGCGATCGGTGCCCCATTCGGACGTGCCGGCCGCCATCCATCCCAATTGCCGCGCCTCGACGGTCCACGATGCCAGCTCCGGCATATGATGGATCGTGATCTCGGCACCCATCGTCTCCTTGACGAAGGCGGCAACATCGGCAGCGGGAATCCATGGGCTCCCAAGACGCGCGGTAATATCGGAAGGCCGAAGATCGGCCGGCTGAACCACGACCAGGGCACGCACATTGCGCTCGAAGACGGGGTCGAGTGCGGCAGCGGCTTTTGCGGCTTTGAGCTTGTCGCGGACCTGACCGGAGAGATAGGCGTCGGCCGTTTGCCAGGAACCGGTCTCGGGATCCCGGTAAATGGCGTCGCCGAGTTCGGTGATGACTGCTTCGGCATCGGCGTGCAGCAGCTCAGCGATGTGATCGACGTCGACATGGCCGCGTTCGTTGAGCACGACGGCAAGCGCATCGGCAGCACTTGTGATGATGGGTGCCGCGGGCGGCGCGACGACGCGCTCGGTGAAAATCGGACCCGGCCGGGCGGTGTTGGTTTCGAGATCGTAGTCCTCGATGGAGGCGACCAGCCAGCAATCGGGATCGTCGAGGAAGGGCTGCAGGTTCGGCCGGCGATGCACTTCGCGGACCTCGCCCGTCTCGGCGTCCTCGCTGGTGGAAACGACGGTCGTGTTGATGGGGCCGAAGGCGCGCACAAAATTCGACCAGGCGATGCGCAGCCTGACCTGGGCCGGCTTCCAGGGCCGGTCGAACTCCTGGGCCTTCAGGACTTCACGCACGGCATCACGGATCGGGATCAATTTGCGGATTATCCGCGCGTGCTTTTCCGGCACGCCTTCGCTCGCGCCGCCCTTGCGCACGGTGATGGTCACAGCAGCGCCATCGATCATCTGGACGAGGGCGGTATTTTTCGCGACGAAGAAACTGCCCTCGCGCACGCCGGTGCCTTCCGGCAGGGCGTCGACGACATCGGCACTGTCCTCGGCGTCATGATCGATCTCGTCCGGCTCGCCGTCATAAATGGCTTCCGGAAGCAGGGAGATCGCTGCGGTGAGCGCCCGCTCCAGATCGACACCGGGATGGGGCAGGCAGGAATAGGCCTCGCCGTAAGGCCCCGAAATAGTGGCATGCGTGCCGAGCACGAAATCCGGGTGGCGCGCGAACCAGCGGTTCACGCGGATCGCGCCTTCATCCTGCGTCGCCTGGCGGACTTCCTCGATGTCGAGCCAGGACAGATCACCTTCGGGCTCGGCGACCTTGCGCTTGCGGAAAAAGAGGATGTCGACCACGACGTCCGTGCCGGCGTCAGTTCGGAAACTGCCCTCGGGCAAGCGCATCGCGGCAATCAGGTCGGCCGACTTCGCAATGTGCTTGCGCGCGGTGCTGTCTGCCTTATCAAAAGTGCCGCAGCTGGTGACGAAGGCGGCAAGAGCCCCCGGCTTCAGCAGGTCGACGGAGCGCGCGATAAAATAGTCATGCAGCCGCAATGCCATCGACCGATACGCCCGATCAGAGCGCACGGTTCGATCGGAAAACGGCGGATTGCCGATGGCGAGGTCGAAGCTCGCCGGCAGGTCGGTGCGGGCGAAATCGCCGGCTATGATCCGCGCTTGCGGCTGCAACAGCCGCGCGATGCGCGCGGTGACGGGATCGAGTTCGATCCCGGTGACATGGGAAACATCGCGCAGGGACTGGGGCATCAGTGCCGGAAACAGGCCGGTACCGACGCCTGGTTCAAGAACCCGACCGCCGCGCCATCCGAGACGCTGGAGGCCCGCCCAGATTGCCCGGACGATGAACTCCGGGGTGAAATGGGCATATTGGGTGCAGCGTGCGAGCGAGGCATAGTCGATCTCGCCGACGGCATCTTCCAGGTCCGAGCCGATCTCGGCCCAGCCTTTGCGAAAATCGATCTCGCCGGGGCGGCGGAAGACACCCTTGGCAAGGTCGGACGCGCCGAAGCCGGTGAACCGGATCAGCCACTCCTGCTCCTCGCGCGTGGCAGGGCGCTCATCGGCCTCGATCTCGGCGGCGAGCCGGATCGAAGCGATGTTGTCGCGGGCCCGATCCTTCCAGCCACGGGCCAGCCCACGATCGCCGGCAAGATGAAAGTTCAGTCCATTAACCCGACGAGGCTTCGGCGTCGGTTGCATGGCTGCAACCGCCGCTGTGACCGGCGAAGGCGCCGAAGAATCGGGATCATCGTCATCGCCCGGCCCGAAGTCAGCCGCGAAGGCCGTGACGCCAAGGCCAAGTCCGGACGAAATGGCCGTGCTGCCGAACAGATCGATGGTAAAGGGGTCGTCATCAGCCATGGAAAATCTCCTTGGATTTGAGGGCGAGCACGATGGCGCGGACGGCGTTGGCGTCCGCGTGAAAGGGCTGGCAGGTTTGCTGGGGTTAGCGGGCGATCAGCGAGAGCGAGACTTCGGTCTCGGTGAGTTGCACGCGCAGATGCGTGCAGCGCAGGTTGCGATCGAACAGCGGGATCAGTTGCTCGGCGTCGATTAATTCGATGCCGTCGTCACCACCGAAATGGCGCTGCTTGTAGTGAAACCAGTCGGGGTTGCCGATCGGGTGGCATTCTTCGGAATAGCAAAGGAGCGCCTTCTGGCCCTCGGCGAGCTTGCCATTCGAAAGCACATACACGCCCTCGTCTCCGACCAACCACAGGCCGGGGA
This sequence comes from Mesorhizobium sp. P2_E10, assembly GCF_056404235.1. Lineage (NCBI taxonomy): Bacteria > Pseudomonadati > Pseudomonadota > Alphaproteobacteria > Hyphomicrobiales > Phyllobacteriaceae > Mesorhizobium > Mesorhizobium sp. P2_E10. The sequence continues at coordinate 54,539 of NZ_JBFUEK010000017.1, read as the reverse complement.
TCTCGCCCTGGCCGGGCTTGAGGCCATAGTAGGGATTGCGAAAACCGCCGTTGTTGGCGGCATCGGTTTTTCCGCGCTCGATGACCTTGCGAACTGCAAGAATGGGAAAAGTGAACATCGCATCCCCCTCACGCGGCAACGGCCAGGGGAAGGTGGCGCAGATGCACCGGCAGCTTCGCCGCGATTTCATCATCGGTGAGCTCGTCGAGCAGCTTCAGCATGGCGCCCTGCCGACCGCCATAACAGAGCACCGTGCGCTTGCCGTGATGCTCCGGCAGCCAGCGGTCCCCGGCATAGCCACGGTACTCGTCGTGGGTGGCGCTCCAGATATGCTCCAGCCGCTCTTCGCGCGTCATCGCCTTCACCGGCCAGGACTCGCGCTCGACGATGGCATCGCGCATTTCGGCAGGCGATCGCGCCACATTCAGATCGCAATAGGCATGGAAGTAGCGCGTTTTGCCGTCGATGCGCAGCGTGTAGAAGACGCTGGTGATGCTGTCGGTAAGCAACTCGCGCAACGCGAACATCTCGCCCCGCATCCAGAGCGGTGGCAGGATCTCCAGCATGTAGTCGTGCTCGACGCGGCCGACTCCAAACCACTCGCCGCTATAAAGAGATCCGGCATCGACGTGATCCCGGTTCGGGCGCTGCGCATGGCGGTCGAACAAACGGAACATCTGCCGGCGGTCGGCAATGCCCTGGTAGACTTTACGGATGGGAGAAAAAGGGTTCATCGGCGGGCTCCTTCGGCCTCGTCGGGCTGAGCGCGCAGCATCCTCGTGGATGCCCATCATCTTCAGCCCTTCATGACCCCTTCCCCGCGGCCGCCTCTCCGTCCGGGCGGGTCAAGGGCCGGCGCAGCCGGGCGAAGCTTCACCCTTGCACGCGACCGGCGGGCATGCGGCAGCCGGGTTTCCTTTTCTTTTCTCCCTTCTTGCCCTCCCCAATTTGACGGTGCGAACCGGCTGTCATGGCCGCGTGACGCACCCTTTCAAGTTGACATGACCATGGCAAAGCGCGGGGCGGCGATCTTCAATTCTGCAGCGGCAGTTGAGTGATCGGCACCGTCAGGGGGATGCCGCGTCCTGCAGCATCGCGTTCCAGTCTTCGGCGAGCGGCTTTAACCGCTCAAAGTCGCAGGCGAGCTCGCCGGCAAGCTCACGCAGCCTCGATACGAATGTCTCACCCTGCGGGTTGGCGTCGGTGGCCGCTACAAGCCGCGTGTTCGGCCTTCCTGCCAACAGGCGAAGAGCCGTGTCCGTCGCCGGCGACCAACCGCCGCCGGTGCTGGCATACAGCGTGTCGCGCTGGTTCCGTTCGATCGCGGCCAGGCTCATGGCGTCGATCGCCGCTTCAGTGACGCAGATGCGAGCGGCTGTCACCGTCCCCAACCGGAACAACACCTTGCCGCCTCCGGCCGCAAAACCACGCCATTGCGGGCCGCGCTCCTCCCAGCCAGTGACGATACCAGCCGCGTCGCTGTGGGCAGCCCACATGCTGCCGCGCGGGCCTTCCCTCAGAACGTCCTGAGCGATCGCTGTCGCGATGACCTGTTCGGGAATGTGCCGCTCATCGCGCAGATAGCGCCAGGTCGCCGACCCGCGCCACGGCTTGCGTCGCGCCGCCCATCGTTCCGTGACGGAATAGTCGGGTTCGGTCTCCCGGGACTGCCGTTTCCATTCGGGCTCGCTTGGCACGAATCCCACAAGCGACGCTACCTGCACCAAGGCATCCAGGAAATCGCCGCCATCCAGATGCTGCACCAGCAAATAGACATCGCCCTTTGAATCCGACAACGGGTCGAACCATCCCTTGCCGTCGTGGATGACAATGATGATATCGTCGCCACGACGGTATTTGACCGCTTTGCGCGAGCTTTCCTTGAGGTCGACCGTGAAGCCGCTCGTCTCCAGCACCGCCGCACAGCCGACCCGGCCGCGCAGCGCTTCTATATCCGTCTTTTCCATTTTTTCTCTCCCGGCAGCCTTCCGGTCCGCCTTTCTCCAAGTCTATTTCTTCCACACAATTCGCGGAACACTCCGCGACCGCCGCGAAGAGCAAAGGGCGCAAGGGCGCGGCTTCCGCCGCGGCGCAGCCTCCCTTGCGGCCTGCCGCTCGCAAGCGGCACGCCGTGGCATAGATGCCGGTTCAATGAACCGGCCGGCCTCCTGTGTATGGACAGTATTCGGCGATCGCCTCGACCTCGTCGCCGTCGAGGTCTTCGGCAGGGAGAACGCCGTACTCGTTGTCATTGACCTTGAAGAGGATGACCGGCGTCATCAGGGTGCGAGCGAGGTTCCAGGCGTGGCTCTGAGCGAGGCTGAGTTCGTGCGACATTTGTTTGGCTCCCGTGTTCGCGGGGACCATTCCCCGCTCGACAGGCGCCCGTCGGGTCCAGCCGGGACCGCGATCATCGCGATGGCGAAGCCTTGAGCGACGGCACGCTTGCGTAGTCCGACCCCGAAGCGGGTTGATCGGCAAGGTCCGGGCTGGAACAAGGGAATTAAGCCGAAAGAGCGGGAAATGGGCTCTGCACAGGAACCAAGTCACTCGCCGCGAAACCTCGCGGATTCATGCCTGCAGCACTTGCGGCTGACTCATGCCGGCTTCATCAAGGTTTAGGCGAAAAAACCGTTCTTCCTGTTCCGACGATGCCGCCACGATAGTGGCGTCCGCACAAAGAACTCCATCCGGGCACACCATGGCCGACGAGAATACGAGAGGCACATCAGCCTGATCGGGCTGACCGCCGATAAGTTGTCGCCTGGGATTGGCAGTGAAGGAACTTCAGATGCTGCGTATCCAGGTCGCTGTATCCCGATCAAATCACGCTTCGCTCGGTAGCTGCCCCTCGAGGAGCGCGGAGGCTATCTCGTCCTTAGTCCAGCCGGATTCCGCCGCGTGCTGAACCAATTGCGGAAGGGCCGGCTCCAAGGCGAACTGGCATTGAAGGCCGCGGTCCGGATAGTCGACCGGGCAGCTTGGTTGCACGATAGCAATGTTTGATCGCTTCATTGCAGGCCATGGGCTCTCGCTCCTCTCCTCTAGCCAAACCAGGCGCGCCAGCTCACGCGTTCTTCGTGCGCGGCTCGGCAACCGCCTCATCTTGTCGACCAGCTCCTCCAGCGATCCCGCGCGTTCCAACTCCTTAAAGAAATGACGCGGCGTGATGCTGCCCAGCCCGTGGGAGCCGACAGGCCGGTGCCGTCCGACCTCACGATCACGGTGCCGAGATGTTTTGTCAGTTCCGTCACGTGGCCGCTGCTGTGGTCGCGCACGAAGGATGGAATCACGTCGTGCAATTGTCATTCGTTGCCGCGGCTGGTTATATGGTTGCCGCCGATAGTCAAAAGGGAGCTTCCATGAATCCGATCAGACAGGTTCTCAACGTCCTGCTCCCCATCCGCCGAATTTCCGGCAAGAGCCCGGTCCGCTACAGGACAACCGCCCAAGCTCTTTCGTCGGCAATCCGGATCACACGCCGCCGCAAAGCTGTCGATCTTGCTGCATCATTCGCCACTGGATCTGTAATCGAGCAGATCGAAAACAGTTCTTTGCCTTGGGACTGCCTGAAGGACAGATCCCACGATGCTGCCCCGGAACCGACGCCTGCCATGGCCAAGAAAACTGTCGGAAATTCCGATGAGTTCGCGGAGTGGCATCGTCTGCTATCAAGATGAAAGCAGACCGCATTGCCTCACGAAAAATGTTGCCGGGTGGCGTCCGTTGCCTCACCTCGTCACCGTTGGCATACGAGAAAAAACCAGACCATCGCCGGCAAAGTGCGGGTCGTGCCATTCTTGTATTTAGCTACTGACCAAACGGCTTCGCAGCAATGCAAAGAATGTCGTCTATCCGGACAGGTTTCCCGATTAAATAGCCTTGAGCTTCGTCACATCTGACGCGGCGAAGATAGTCGAGCTGTTCGGGAGTTTCGACGCCTTCGGCCGTTACCTCGATTCGAAGCTCGTGCGCCAGTTCAATCAGTGATCTCACAATCGCGGCGCAGTCCACATCGGTGAGCATATCCTGGACAAAAGATCGGTCGATCTTGAGCCGCGAAAGAGGCAATTTACGAAGATACGTGAGTGATGAAAAGCCAGTGCCAAAATCGTCAAGCGCAACTGTGATGGATAGAAAACTCAACGATTTTAATAATGAAATAGCGTCTTCAAAATCGGAAATCAGCACCGATTCCGTGATCTCGACCTCCAGTCTTTGGGGCTCCAAACCGGCTTCAGCCAAGGCCATTACAATTCCATCCAGCAAGGCCTTGTCCTTAAGCTRCACTGCCGACAAATTGACGGAAACCCGCAAGTCGCGCGGCCATTGTGCCGCGGCCAAGCAAGCCGTCTTGGCGGCCCAATGTCCGATGCCGTGAATCAATCCGGTTTCTTCTGCGATAGGAATGAACTCCGATGGAGGAATCGCGCCGAGGGTCGGATGCTGCCAGCGCAGAAGCGCTTCAAAACCGCGGATGCGATCGCTCCCGAGGTCGAGAAAGGGTTGAAATGCAAGCCAGAGCTGGTCATTGGCGAGCGCAGATGCCAGATCGCGCTCAAGGGCATGGCGCCTTGCAGCAGCTTCATCGTCATTTGCGCTGAAAAACTGGATGGAGCCCGCCCCCCGCGTCTTGGCCCTGTATAGCGCGGTATCGACGCACCGCAGGAGCTGGTTGGCATCCAAACCGTCAGTGGGCGCCAAAGCGATGCCGATAGAGGCCTTACAATATATTTCGCGGCCTTCGATCAATAACGGCGCGCGCATGACATCTATGATCTGTTTAGCCAGGGACCTGATTTGATCTGGCCTGATATCGCGTGGAGCGATTATTGCAAATTCGCCGCCCTCCAACCTAGCAATGTCGTCGCTCTCCCGCGTTGATTTGCGAAGTCTCGCAGCCACTTCGACCAAAAGGGCATCCGCCATTGCTCGACCAAAGTGATCATTCACCTCGTCGAAATTATTCAGATCGAACAACAGTAACGCAAAGTGTCGGTCAAACTGCTTTGCGTCCAGCAACGCGCTCTCGAGCCGCTCATTGAAGCTGAACCGGTTTGGCAGACTCGTTAGAACATCCCTGCGAATGGCATTTTCACTTTCCGCTTGTAGAATGAAGCGTTGGGTAAATTCGGACGCGTGAGCAAGCACTGCACGAAACAGCGTGATGGCGTAGCTCACTATCAGGATTGCGACGGGCAGATTGACGGCGTCTCCCACCCGCACAATGGCAACCGCCGAACCGACGAAGATCGGTAGCGTATACGCGATGGCCGCAATAGGAATCGTGTAAAAGGAAGCGGCACCGCCTGCGATCATCCCTGCGCTCAGGCAGGTGATGACGACCTGGGCGGCACTTGTTGCCCCACTGAAGAACAGAATGGGAAGTGCGCCCCACCAAGTACCGAACAGGAAGGCGTTCCGCACCAGGTTTTGCGTAGTCCGGCGAGACACCGACCTTGGTTTGACTGACCGAAACGATGATCTCGCTCTCAAGCCCACGAAACCAGCGCCGACGATGATCCCACTCGCCCAGACGATGGCTTTCGTCTGGTCGGGCGAGCCCCAAACCGCCATAACAAGAGTGGCTGCATTGAGTATATTCGCAACCATGCCAAGAAGGGTATTGCGAAGCACGATACTGACCTGCTCCGCTCTAATGCGGCCGGCAAGTGGTTCGATCGTCGAGGGCCCGCCAAAAGCCCGCAGGTCGCCCGCCAGAAGGTCACCGAGCCTTGCGGCAGACAGACGCTGCATCACTCTTTCACCCCCCGCGCTAGAGTAGTCGCTGCGTGTTGATCCCCTACCGAACAATTCGGTAAAAGTAAATTTCAACCGCAAATTTTGACAACCCAGTTCGAAAGCCCCGAACGCCCGCCGAACCTTTCGCACCGGCCCGTCCGCGCGCCATCGGGGACCCAAGGCTCCGCCTGCTCCGGCGGTCAAGCCAACCTGGCCTTCGAATTGTATGGTCGAGGCGAGGCTGAATGAGGAGCGAGCCTCGGATGAATTCCCCGGTGATTTTCACGAGCCGCATTCCTCGTGCCTGCCGAGACGGCAGATTACGGATTTTCCAAAGGATATATAAATGCCGCTCAAATTGCGCTCGCCTTAGGCGGCGCGGGCTGGGTCACCGCCTGGTCGGGGGTTGGCGTGAGCGTACAGCTGGCGAGCCCGCGCTGGGTCGTGGGGCGGACCATCTCGATCTATTATGCATTGATAGACGGCGGCATCGCTGCCGGCAGCTGGGTATGGGGCACGGCTTCCCAGAACTATTCCCTGACCTTGGCGCTGGAGGGTTCCGCTGGAGCCCTGTTGCTGGTCGCCGCAGCCGGCGTGCTGTTTCCTCTTCGCGAGAGCCACGAGTCCGAGCCCGATTCTTTGGAGGAATTCGACGCCCCAGCTGTCACTCTCAATCTGAAGCCAAGAAGCGGCCCGATCGTGGTCAAGGTCGAATATCTGATAGCCGAAAGAAATGTCGAGGCCTTCCTCGACCTCATGCGGCAGCGCAGGCATGTCCACAGCCGCGTCGGCGCTCGGAACTGGACGCTCCAGCGTAACCTTCAGAAGCCTATGCAATGGACAGAAACGTTCCGCACGCCGACCTGGACGAGCGTGTCTTCCAGTTGCATGGGGGAGAGGAAGTGCCTCAAATGACGCTTGCGATTGAGCGTCCGACAAGCTCGGCCCGCAAACCCTATCAGTCAATCCTTCACCTTCCCCGTCATTGAAGCCCGACCGGCCCAAATCACCCGTGATCGCTAACGTATGGCGCTCAACCGAAATGGGCTGGATCACATCGCCGTGCCGGTGGTCCCGGAACTAGAGGCCCGGGCTGGCCTCAAGGAAATCACCCCCCGCTCAACGCGGATCCTCACCGAAACGGGTTCGTCCAACTTATAAAGAATTACCCGACATTATCATCTCGTACACTGCATCTGCTCAAAGGGATTTCACCAGGAATGCCAGCAGGGTATTTAGGAACGCGGATTGGCGGGTTAACATGCTGCATCTCCAGAACACTATTCTCGAAATGATCGCCAGGGGCGAGACGCTCGAAGCGACGACGGACCGTCTTTGCCACCGGATCGAGAAACTGTTGCCGGGCGTCAGATGTTCCGTTCTGCGCGTTGACGGTAACGGGTTGTTGCATCCCCTCCCAGGTTCCAGCTTGCCGAATGAATATATGGCTCTTCTCGAAGGCCTGATGATCGGCCCGCTGGTGGGCTCCTGCGGCAGTGCGGCCTATCTCGGAAAAGCCGTGGCTGTGAAGGACATCGCGACCGACCCGCGCTGGATCGGCTTCAAGGAGCCGGTCCTGGCGCTGGGCCTGAAGGCCTGCTGGTCGAGCCCGATCTGCGATGCAGAGGGCGCTGTGCTCGGCACCTTTGCCCTGTACTTTCCGGAGAAACGCGGCCCCACCCCTCGCGAGGAGAAGGTTGTCGCCTCTTGTACCTCTCTGTGCGCCATCGCGCTTGAGCGTCACCGGCGGGTCGTCGAGCGAGAGCACGGCGCCTATATCGATGCCCTCACCAACCTGCCGAACCGGGCGAGTTTGGACGTCGCCCTGGAGCGGCTGTCCTTTGGCCAACCGAGCGCCTGGGCGGTCCTGATCATCGACCTCGACAACCTGAAGACCATCAACGACACCTTCGGCCATGCCGCCGGCGATGCTTTGCTACAGGCGGTGGGGTCACGTCTCGCCGAAAGCGTAGCGCCTGACCGTGTGTTTCGCATGGGCGGCGACGAGTTCGTCGTAATCCTTCAGCGAGCTGGCGCGCGCTCCGGCATCGAGAGCACGGCGCGTCATATTCTCGACACTCTGGCTGTGCCCGCCGATTGCGACGGGCACATGATCCTGGCACAGGCTACCATCGGCGGCGCAGTGCTGTCGGCGGGGGACATCGATGCGAAAAGCGTGCGCCAAAACGCCGATTTCGCGCTCTACCACGCCAAGGAAACTTCGCGAGGTGGCTTCGTGCTGTACTCGCCGGGAATCGGCAGCGCAATCAAGACCCGGATCGAGGTGATCCGCGATGTTGACGTGGCTTTGCGCGAAGGCCGGATCGACGCGTTCTACCAGCCGATCCTGCGGCTCGACACCCGCGCGATCGTCGGCATGGAGGCCCTCTGCCGCCTTCGCAAGCCGGATGGCGAGGTCGTTTCCGCCGCTGCGTTTCACCAGGCGACGTCCGATGTCAGCGTCGCTTCGAATCTGACGGAACGCATGATAGCGATCGTCGCAGCCGACGCGCGCTCGTGGCTGGATCAAGGTATTCCGTTGCAGCATGTCGGCATCAACATTACCTCAGCCGATTTTCATAGCGGCACGCTTTACGCGCGTCTCGAAGCCGCCTTCGGCCGCGAGAACGTTCCGTTGAAGCACATCATTTTGGAGGTCACGGAGTCGGTCTATCTCGGCCAGCGCGATCCGGTCGTCGCTCGGGAGATCAAGGCGTTGCGGGCCCATGGCCTGCGCGTCGCGCTCGATGATTTCGGAACCGGCTTCGCTTCGCTCACGCATTTGCTGACGGTGCCGGTCGATATCGTCAAGATCGACAAATCCTTCATTGATCGCCTTGTCCAGGGAGATCCGAGCCTGGCCATCGTCGAGGGCTTGGTTGGCATCGCTCGCAAGCTCGACATCCAATCGCCGAAGGCATCGAGAACGAAGCCCAGGCCGTTTTACTTGCAGAGATCGGGTGTCAGCTCGGTCAGGGATATCTGTTTTCGCAAGCGGTACCACGTCAGATCGCGAAAGGCCTTTTGAAGCGGTTCGGACGACCGCCTGCTGAGGAAACTTGGATGGCGGGCGCGATAGCGAACCCAATCGATCGGATCGCCTGACAGAAACCCTCCCTGGGGGTGGCTTGAACAACCGATAAAGAATGCTGCGGCGCGCCCCGCAGAAAAGTGTCCGAAGAGGAGACAAATATGCGCCTGCCATCCGCGTCACAGCTTATTCGCAAGGCTTTTGGTCGCACCGGGTCGGGGCAGTCATCGGCAGGCCAGGCTATCCGTTCGGACATTCTTCCGGAGGAAACGAATTTCCGGATGCTCACTGAGAACAGCGGTGACGTCATCATGCAACTCGGGCCGGACACGAAGGCACGCTACGTTTCACCGTCATGCACCCGACTTCTGGGATGGCTGCCGGAGGAAATGGTGGGGCATGGTCCGGAGGAGTTCGTCCCGCCCGAGCATCTTCAAAACATCGCTGCGGCAGCCGCGCTCTTGCTTGCCGGAGCAGATGAAGGCGAGCCGCTTGCGATCGAGATCCGGCGCAAAGATGGGAAAACCGTCTGGGTGGAGAGCAAGGCGCGCATCGTCCGTGATCCCCTAACCGGCGTTCCAGGCGACTTCGTGCTGATCATGAGAGATATAACAGAACGCAAACGGCTCGAAGAGCAACTCCGCTTACTTGCGATGACGGACGGGCTGACCGGCCTGGGCAACCGCCGCGCCTTCGACGAGACCTTGGAGAGGGAATGGCGGCGCACCGTTGGTAGCGCTGGACAGATGTCCTTACTGTTGCTCGACATCGATCGGTTCAAAGGCTTTAACGACAAATATGGTCATCAGGTAGGCGATGATTGTCTTCGTGCCGTCGCTGCCGCAATAAGAGACGTGCTTAATCGTCCTGGGGATCTGGCGTCCCGATATGGCGGGGAAGAACTCGCCGTCATCTTGCCTGATACCGATGGCGAAGGAGCGCTCGAAATAGCAGAACGGCTGAGGCTCGCAATCGAAAACCTCGGCCTGCCTCATGGCGACAATCCGGAAGGCGGCGGACGCGTCACCGTCAGCATTGGTTCTGCGACCGCACTGTCACGATCGGGCGGGACGATCAGGATGCCGGAAGGCCTGCTTCTCGCCGCCGACACCGCACTTTACAAGGCCAAGCACAAAGGCCGGAACCGCGTCGAAGTTGCACTGCTCCTCGCATCGGAAGGTGCCGACGCGGCCTGATCAAAGGGCGCTCCAGCCCCGCGCACCGACTCAGCCAGAAGGTCCGATTTCGTTGGCCTGGGCCAGAAGCAAACCTTGAGCGCGGCTGGGTGTCGCGGCAGATATGCCCTCTGCCTCTGCACTCTGCACTCTGCGGTCGCCCGGTTGCCATTGACGCAGCCCGGCTGTGGGCGGGTTTGTAGGCCGTCTCGCAACAGCGGCGTAATAGGGCCAAAAGCGGTCCAGATAGGCATCGGTTTGGATGCGTTTGCGGCTGGCAGGCATTGCTGTCTCCGGCCCAAAACATGATAGGAATATGGTCCTGCCTCGTTGTCAAGAATGTGCCGAGCCGTCAGTAACTTTTTTGATGACAAGCACTTTCGGCGGAGTCATCTTCGCCTGTCGGCGGGTCTCTGCGCCGCCGCCTTTGTGTCGTTCAAGATCTCAGCTCGCAGGAGGCCCGGATGATTGATCGTCTCAACCTTGACCCAGCCCTCTATCCAAGTGATTTGGAAAGCCTGAAGTCGGTTTTCGACCAGCTTTGCCAAGAGAGCCATATCCAGCCGGGTTCACCAGAAGCCGAAAATGTTGCCTCTGACCTCGTGCGCCTTTTCCAGACCGGACTAAGCGACCAGACTTGCCTGCTCATAGCAGCTAGGGCGCGACAGCGGGATTTGAGGCGGGCAGGCTAACCGTTCCCTCATGGACCCGCACTGAATGCTAGCCGGCGCGATGGCCGAGCCCGTGCACCCCTGCAACTTCGTCGAACATGCTCGACAAGTGTCGGATTTTTCTGAGACAGAAGTTGAGGGCCAACCCGTCCGACTGATCTCGGGCATATCGGTCAAATCCTGTACTTATATTGCGACCGGCCCGTAAATTGTACCACTGCAATATCTTCGTACGGGCCGTGGGCGATGCGCCGTCTAGGCGAGGCGAATGCTCCGGACTTCCAAGCCTTTCTTGCCTTGCCCGCATTCGACAAACACCTTCTGTCCCTCCACCAGCACGCTGAGCCCTGAGCGGGCCAGGGTGCTGGCATGAACGAAGACGTCCTTCTCACCGTTGTCAGGAGCAATGAAGCCAAAACCCTTTTCGGGTTTGTACCACTTGACCGTGCCCGCGCTCTCCAGCTCCGCACCCGTCTCGGCGATGGTCCCTCCAGCGGCGAGCTTATGTGACGGAGTTTTCGCGATCTGATCGCCGATCTCCAGCACCTGCGCGACTTGATGACCTTTTGGGCTTTTTTCGACCGTGACCCTCAGAAGCGTCCCCTCGGCAACATCTCGGCTTCCGGCCGCCTCTAACACTCGGACGTGCAGATAGGCCTCCCTGCCGTCCGACAGTTTGACGAAGCCAAAACCCTTGCTGACTGTGAACCACAACACCTCGGCGTCGACGGGGTGCGCGGTAACGGTCGCCGGCCGCTGAAAATAGCTTGGCTCGGAGGTCCGTTCCGAAACGGAAACGGGGTCGTCGACATGGCGATGCCCGCGTGGCTCGCGATGGTCTCGATATTTGCCCATGGTCATCTCGACTGGCTTGGATGGCGAACTACGCTACCGTCAAGATAATCTCAATCGGGCGACGCGTTTATGTCAAATGGCCGTGATGGCCGCAGCTGTGCCCGGCCTATCGGTCGAACCCTTTGAAACTAGATTCATTTCACCTGAAACAATAGTGCCGGCGCGTCGATTTATTGACTCGCATTAGGCTGTGCTGGAGTTCGAGTGCGATGATGGCGACGCGGGCGAACTGGAGAAGAATGTCGCAATGTCGATCGACGAGCTTTGCAATCGGCGTGTACATCCGGCGGTGTGATCGCCTTGGAGTTGGCAACCGCGCTCAATGGACGCCTCGTTCCCCACCGTTACCACCCACGGGTGTCGCGTTTGGCATATTTTCGTGCAGCTGCGACCAGCTAAAATCGCGACGACGCGTGGTGTTGACGCGCCGACAATTATCAGACAAAACCAAATTAAATCGATTCAGCCGCCTACGCGGCAAAGCTCTGCCCAACCACTTCGGGGACCATGGACGATCGCGCAAAAGGCATCAGGAAAGGCAAGGCCGCGGTTAAGGCCAACGACGTCAAAGCCGACCTGATCGCCGTCGTTGTGGCAATGAACGGTGGTGGACCTTGCGTTCTCACCGTTGGACAGGAAGCCGCGCTGCCCTCGGGGCCATTCGAGCTTGCACATCGTTCGCTGCAGTCGGGCCTCAGGGGATGGGTGGAACAACAGACAGGCCAGCCGCTCGGCTATATCGAACAGCTCTACACCTTCGCCGATCGCGACCGGATCGGCGCCGAAGAGCGCGTAATCTCGATCAGCTATCTCGCACTTACGCAGATCGAAGATGCGGGCGCCGCAGCCAGGCGATCCTGGGCAAGCTGGTACGACTATTTTCCATGGGAGGATCACCGCTCTGGCGCGCCGGCGGCAGTGCTGGAAGATTTGCGACCGCGCCTGAGGGAATGGGCGGATAGCGCTGGCGACACAGCCGTACGGCTTGATCGCCGGCGGCGCGCGGCTGTTGCCTTCGGCTTCGACGACCGGTCATGGAACGAAGAGTTCGCGCTGCAGCGTTATGAACTACTCTATGAGGCGGCGCTTGTGGAGGAAGCGATGCGCGGTAGACCTTCAGCCGCACCTACTCCGGTAGTGGGCAAATCGATGATCGCCGATCACCGCCGCATCCTGGCAACGGCTATTGCGCGGCTGCGCTCCAAGATCAAATATCGGCCCGTCGTGTTCGAGCTTATGCCGCCGCTCTTTACGCTTTTGCAGTTGCAGCGAACCGTGGAAGCGCTCTCCGGGAGGCTCATCAACAAGCCGAACTTTCGCCGGCTCATAGAGCAGCAAGAGCTGGTGGAGAAAACCGGGGAGACGACCACCGAAACCGGCGGCCGACCGGCGCAACTCTACCGCTTCCGCCACGACATTCTCGATGAGAGGCCGGTGGCCGGGACAAAATTGCCGCTTACGAGGGCTTGACATCCCTTATAGTCACAACGGATATATAGGTCTTATATTCTTGTAGACTATAACTGGAGGCTCGATGAGCGCCATCCTGCCTTCAGGCGCGTCGCTGTACGAGCGCGTTCGCCGCTTTATCCCCTCGATCGAATGGCCGGTCTTTGCTGAGGACATCGAGGCCATTCTCGACCTCAAGAAGCAGCGCAACGCCGTCATCCTGGCGCACAACTATCAAACGCCCGAGATCTTCCACTGCGTCGCCGACATCGTTGGCGACAGCCTGGCGCTGGCCCGCAAGGCGATGACGGTCGAAGCCGACGTCATCGTTCTCGCCGGTGTACATTTCATGGCCGAGACGGCAAAGCTGCTCAATCCGCAAAAGACGGTGCTCATTCCCGATCTGCGCGCCGGCTGTTCGCTGGCGGATTCGATTACTGCCGAGGACGTTCGCCTGCTGCGGCAACGCTATCCCGGCGTGCCAGTCGTGACCTACGTCAACACGTCGTCCGAAGTGAAAGCCGAGTCCGACATCTGCTGTACCTCGGGCAATGCGAAAGCCGTCGTGGAATCCCTGGGTGTTCCTCGGGTGATCATGCTGCCGGACGAGTATCTGGCTCAGAATATCGCCGCCCAGACCGACGTGAAGATCATCGCCTGGAAAGGCCACTGCGAAGTCCATGAACGTTTCACGCCGGCCGACATCCGCGAGTTGCGCGAAAGCCATCCCGGTGTGATCGTGCTGGCGCATCCCGAATGCCCGCCAGACGTGGTGTCTGAAGCCGATTTTTCCGGTTCGACCGCTGCCATGTCTGAGTATGTCGAAAGGCAAAAGCCGCCACGCGTCGTGCTGATGACGGAATGTTCGATGAGCGACAATGTCGCGCTCCAGCATCCCGAGCTCGAGTTCATCCGGCCCTGCAATTTGTGCCCACATATGAAGCGCATCACACTCGCCAACATCCGCGAGGCCCTCGAGCAAAACCGGCATGTCGTGAGCATCGATCCCGAGATCGCCGGCCGGGCGCGGCTGGCCGTCGAGCGGATGCTCGCCGTATGAGCGCGGATGTCCGCAGCTTCTTTGGCCGGCCCATCATAATTGGCGGCGGCATTGCCGGATTATTGACCGCGCTGCATCTGGCGCCAGAACCGGTGCTACTTCTGTCCAGGACACCGCTTGGAACCGACGCATCGAGCACCTGGGCACAGGGCGGCCTGGCTGCCAGCCTTGGCGTCGACGATGATCCGGCACTGCATCTCGCCGACACGCTCGCCGCCGGCGACGGGCTGTGCGACGCGGAAATCGCCAGCCGCATCCTCCATGCGGCTCCTGGCGCGATTGAGACCCTGGCGACCTTTGGGGTCCGCTTCGATCGGAGGCCAGAAGGAACACTGCGCCTGGGATTGGAGGCCGCGCACGGCCGCCGGCGGATCGTTCATGCCGGCGGCGACGGCAGCGGACAGGAAATCATGCGCGCGCTGGTCGAAGCCGTGCGTTCCACTGCGTCGATTGTGGTCGTCGAGGGCGTTGAGGCGCGGCGGCTGGCGGTAGAGGACAATACGATCCGGGGCGTTTGGGCAAGCTGTTCGATGAGCCCTGTGTTCCTGGGTACCGGACGGGTCGTCCTCGCGACCGGTGGGATCGGCGGCCTGTTTTTCGATACCACCAATCCTTTGGGCAGTTGCGGACAGGGCCTGGCACTTGCGGCGCGTGCCGGTGCTGTCCTTGCCGATATCGAGTTCATCCAGTTCCACCCGACCGCTCTCGACGGGCCGGCTCGCCCGATGCCGCTGATCAGCGAAGCGGTTCGCGGCGAAGGCGCGACGATTGTCGACGAAACAGGCAGGCGCTTCCTCGAAGACGTGCATGACGCGGAACTTGCATCGCGCGACGTCGTGGCGCGCGCCATCTGGACGCATCTTTCGAGGGGCCACCGCGTCTTTCTCGATGGACGCGAAAAGCCTGGCCCGACATTCGCGCGGCAGTTTCCGACGATCGCATCAGCCTGCCGGGGCTCAGGCATCGACCCCGCGCGCGATCTCATCCCTATACGGCCGGCCCAGCACTATCACATGGGCGGCATAGCGGTGGATCGGGAGGGACGCTCCTCCGTTGCCGGACTGTGGGCTTGCGGCGAAGTCGCCGCGACTGGACTGCACGGCGCCAACAGGCTTGCCAGTAACTCGCTGACCGAAGCTGTGGTGTGCGCGCGCTGGGTCGCCGAAAGCCTGGCGGGATCTGCGATCGGCGTCAGAACACGATCGACGGCACGGGAAATTCCGGCGCCAAATCCACTCTCCTTGCGCCCTCTCCTGTCACGCGCCCTTGGCGTGAAGCGGGATGGTGAGAGCTTGCGCGAGACCATAAGCACATTGCTTCCGCTGGCCAAGCGCCAGGATGCGGCGTCCGATCCCGCGACAGTGGGACTGATGATCGCGATTGCCGCCTTGCTGCGCGAAGAAAGCCGTGGCGCTCACTACCGGACAGACTTTCCCGATCGTGCTGCCATCGTCCAACGGTCCAAGCTCACGCTCGATAAAGCCTTAGCAACAGCCCGGGAATTCGCATGTTCGGGAACGCTCGAAGAGGTCGAGCAATGAACGTCTCGCCGCCTCCCGCAATCATGCTCGAGCCTCTGGCACGGGCAGCACTTCTGGAAGATCTCGGCCGGGCCGGTGATTTGACGACCGATGCCATCGTGCCAAAGAACCATCACGCGACGACCGTGCTGTCGGCTCGCCAGAAGGGAATTGTCGCCGGGCTCGATCTGGCGATGCTCACCTTCCGGCTGATTGATCCGAATGTCGTGGTGGCCGTGGAGCGGACGGACGGCAGCGAAGTCGTGCCAGGAGAGGTCATTGCAACGGTGAGCGGTCCCGCCCGGGCTATTCTCACCGCCGAACGGACGGCGCTCAATTTTCTCTGCCATCTGAGCGGTATCGCCACGGCAACGGCATCGATCGTCGCCGCGGTTCGCGGACATCGCGCAAGAATCGTCTGCACCCGCAAGACGACGCCTGGATTGCGAGCGCTGGAGAAATACGCAGTGCGGGCTGGTGGCGGATCCAATCACCGCTTCGGCCTCGACGACGCCATCCTGATCAAGGACAACCACATCGCCATCGCCGGCGGAATTCGACCGGCCATCGAGCGGGCGCGCATGAGCGTCGGCCACCTCGTCAAGATTGAAGTCGAGGTCGATACGCTGGCCCAGCTGGAAGAGGCCCTGGCGCTTACCCCTGACGCCATCCTGCTCGACAACATGTCGGTCGACGAATTGCGGCAAGCAGTGGCGATGGTCGCCGGTCGGGCGATCACCGAAGCATCGGGCAAGATCACCGCCGCAACCGCGCCAGCCATCGCCGCCACCGGCGTCGATCTGATCTCCATCGGCTGGCTGACCCACAGCGCGCCGATCTTGGATATCGGACTTGATTATCGGGACTCATGATCGACTGATGAATGGACGGCAGCCGGCGGATCAACTTCCGGTCGCCGTCAATCGGCCAGCTAAGAAGCCGCAAAGGCCGGAACCCCAGGGAATAGGATAGAGATGCACGCATCGAACTCGACGAAGACAATGCCACCGGCTCAATCCGTTGACGACGGGATGTGGACCCGGGAAGAGGCTCGGGCACTTCACGATGCACCCTTCAACAATCTCCTGTTCCTGGCGCAAACCGTTCACCGCGAGAATTTCGATCCCAACAAGGTCCAGCTCAGCCGGCTCCTCAGCATCAAGACGGGTGGCTGCCCTGAAGATTGCGGCTATTGCAGCCAGTCTGCGCATCACGAAACCGGTCTGAAGGCGTCCAAGCTGATGGAGGTCAGGCGCGTCATCGCCGAGGCCACCAAGGCGCGTGATGCTGGCGCGACCCGCTATTGCATGGGCGCGGCCTGGCGAAATCCCAAGGCGCGCGACATGGATGCGGTCGTGGCGGTGGTCGAAGGCGTGAAGGCGCTCGGCATGGAAACCTGCATGACGCTCGGCATGCTCGATCTTGAGCAGACCGCTCGTCTGAAACAGGCGGGTCTCGACTATTACAACCACAACATCGATACGTCGGAACGCTACTACAGCGAGATCATCAGCACGCGCAGCTTTGCTGACCGGCTCGAAACGCTCGAGATTGTCCGCCAATCCGGCATCAAGGTCTGCTGCGGCGGTATTGTCGGCATGGGCGAAGAGCCGATGGACCGGATCGACATGCTGGTTACGCTGGCCAATCTGCCGGAACATCCGCAAAGCGTTCCGATCAACATGCTTATCCCGGTCGCCGGCACCCCGCTTGCGGAAGCCAGGCCCATCGAGCCGATCGAATTCGTGCGTGTGATCGCGCTGGCGCGCATCATGATGCCGAAATCGCATGTGCGTCTTTCCGCCGGCCGCACCGCCATGACCGACGAGATGCAGGCGCTGTGCTTCTTTGCCGGCGCCAATTCGATCTTCGTCGGCGACACGCTGCTGACGGCGGACAATCCCGGCGAAGACAAGGATATTCTGCTGTTCCGGCGCCTCGGTATCGAGCCTATGGAACTCGAGGCGCAATGAACAGGGCACCGCTTGCCCGCTATGACGCGACCTTGCAGGGGCTGGCGCGCAAGGACCGGCTGCGCACGCTTTCGCCGCGCGCCGGTCTCGACTTCTCGTCGAACGACTATCTCGGACTTGCCGCCTCCAGGAGACTTGGCGACGCGGTTGCGGCAGCGATTGCGCGGGGCACTCCGGTCGGCGCCACCGGATCGCGGCTGTTGCGCGGCAATGCACCGGAGCATGAGCAACTGGAGGCAGACGCGGCGGCGTTCTTCGGGGCCGACCGCGCACTGTTCTTCGGCAGCGGTTACATCGCCAACTTCGCTCTGCTGACCGCTCTGCCGCAGAGGGGCGACCTTTTGATCCTGGACGAGCTCGCCCACGCCAGCATGCATGAGGGCGCGCGGGCAGGACGTGCTGAGTTCAAGCTCGCCGCGCATAACGACGTCGATGCTTTCGAGGATGCTATCACGCGCTGGCGCGCCGAAGGCGGCACGGGGCGCGTCTGGATCGCGGTCGAAAGCCTTTACAGCATGGATGGTGACCGCGCGCCGATGGAGAGCCTCGTCGCGCTTGCCGATCGGCACGAGGCATTCCTCGTCGTCGACGAAGCGCATGCCACAGGCGTCTGGGGACCGGACGGCCGGGGGCTGGCCGCCGTATTCGAGGGTCGCGACAACATCATTGCGCTCCATACTTGCGGCAAGGCGCTCGGCGCGTCCGGCGCACTGGTCACCGGGCCGGGACTGCTGTGCGACTATCTCGTCAACCGTTGCCGGCCATTCATCTACGCCACCGCGCCATCGCCGCTGATGGCGGTGGCAGTGGGCGAAGCGCTCGCCATGCTGTCCGACGAGCCCCTGCGCCGCGTTCAGCTGCATGAACGTGTTGCCTTCGCCGGCCGTCAATTGGCTGAGCGGTGCGGCGTGACGCCCAGCGGCTCGCAGATCCAGCCCTTCGTCATCGGCGATGTCGGGCGCACCATGGCGGTGGCGGCGGCATTGCAGGCGCGCGGCTTCGACATCCGCGGCATTCGTCCGCCGACCGTGCCAGAGGGCACATCACGCCTGCGCATTTCGCTGACGCTCAACGTCAACGAGGCCGAGATTTCGGCCATGGTCGAGACGCTCGTCGAGGTGTTGGCAAAGGCATGACCGGAGGCGCCATGACCCAACGCATCGTCATCACCGGCACAGACACCGGAATTGGCAAGACCGTATTCTCGGCCGGGTTAGCCGGGCTGCTCGACGGCTTCTATTGGAAGCCGGTTCAATCGGGTCTCGACGGCGAGACCGACAGCGAGGTGGTTGCGCGGCTTGCCGGCCTGCCGTCGGGGCGCGTGCTGCCGGAAGCCTACCGCTTGAACAGCCCACTTTCGCCGCACCGTTCGGCCGAGATCGATGGCATATCGATCGAGGCTGCCGATCTTTCATTTCCGGTCCTGCCGGCGCCGCTGGTGATCGAGGGCGCGGGCGGCCTGATGGTGCCGCTCAACCGGAAGACAAGGTTCATCGACATATTCGCTGAATGGCGGCTGCCGGTCATTCTGTGCGCCCGCACCACGCTCGGCACCATCAACCACACGCTGCTGTCGATCGAGGCGCTGCGCGCCCGCTCCATCCCGCTGGCTGGCATTGCCTTCATCGGCGATGAAATGGCCGATACGCAACGGACCATCGTGGAATTCAGCGGTGCGCCGCAGCTCGGCAGGCTACCGCACCTCGATCCGCTAACGGGCAAAACGCTGAGGGATGCAATGATTGCCGGCTTCGCCTTCGCCTCGATTGCGGGAGGCGAATGATGTCCCGTGTGTGGCATCCCTTTACCCAGCACGCCCTCGAGCCGACGATCCCTGAAATCGTCCTGACCGAGGGCGCCTATCTCCAAAAGGCCGACGGCACGCGCATCCTGGATGCGATTTCCTCCTGGTGGGTCGTTACCCACGGTCACCGCCATCCCCGCATCATGAAGGCCATCGAGACGACCGCGGCGAGCCTCGACCAGATCATCTTCGCAGGCTTCACGCACGAGCCAGCGGAGCGCCTGGCCAAGGCGCTTGTCGGCCTCGCTCCGTCCGGACTCGACCGGGTATTCTATTCCGATAGCGGCTCGACCTCCGTCGAAGTCGCGCTGAAGATGGCGCTCGGGTATTTCCGCAACATCGCCGCGCCGCGCTCGCGCATTGTCGTCATGGAGCACAGCTATCATGGCGACACCATTGGCACGATGAGCGTCGGCGCCCGCGGCGTGTTCAACGCCGCCTACGAGCCCTTGCTGTTCGAGGTCGACACCATCCCCTTCCCAGCCGCCGGGCGAGAGCAGGAGACGCTGGACCGGTTTGAGGCAGTCTCCCGCGACAGGCACGCCGCCGCGCTGATCGTCGAGCCGCTGGTGCTTGGCGCCGGCGGCATGCTGATGTATCCGGCCTGGGTTCTGACCGAGTTGAAGAAGATCGCCGAGGCCTCCGCCACGCTGCTGATCGCCGACGAGGTGATGACCGGCTGGGGCCGCACCGGGACCATGTTCGCCTGCGAGCAGGCGTCCATCTCTCCCGATATCCTGTGCACCTCGAAAGGGCTGACCGGTGGCACCATCCCGCTGGCGGCCACGCTCGCCACAGATGCCATCTTCCAGGCTCACTATTCGACAGACCGGCAGAAGACGTTTTTCCATTCGAGTTCCTACACCGCCAATCCGATTGCCTGCGCGGCGGCACTTGCCAATGTCGAGATCTGGCGCGACGAGCCGGTGGCCGAGCGGGTGGCGGCCTTGAGCGCGATGCAGGCCGCCGGGCTTCGGCGCCTCCGGGACAATCCATATTTCGCGGACAGCCGGGCGACCGGCACGATCGCGGCCCTCGACCTGCGCACCGGATCTGCCGGCTACCTGGCCGAGATCGGGCCGAAGCTGCGTGCGTTCTTCCTCGAGCTCGGCCTGCTCGTGCGTCCGCTCGGCAACGTCCTTTATCTTCTGCCGCCCTATTGCATCACCGGCGGCGAAATTGACGGGCTCTATGACGCCATCGAGGAGGCCGGCGAACGCTTCGGCTCGCGGCCATGAGCCGATCGTCGCGCCTTCTCGGGTTTGGCCATCACGCGCCGTCGCGCAAGATCGAGAACCCGGAAATCGAAGACCGTCTCGGGCTTGAACCCGGCTGGATCGAGCGGCGCACCGGGATACGGTCACGCTTCTGGGCAACCGACGAAGACACGCTGTCTGGCCTTGCCGCCTCTGCCGGCGACATGGCGCTGGCGAATGCCGGCATCGACCGCAGCGACATCGGCCTGTTGTTGCTCGCCACCTCGACGCCTGATCACCTCCTGCCGCCGAGCGCACCCCTAGTCGCACATCGGCTCGGGCTCAGCCGCGCCGGCGCGATCGACCTGACCGGCGCCTGCGCCGGCTTCATCTATGCGCTGATGTTCGCGGACGGATTCACCCGCCTGCATGGCAAAGCGAGCCTAGTCATTGCCGCCAACATCCTCAGCCGCCGTATCAACCCGGCCGAGCGCGCCAGCGCCGTGCTGTTTGCCGACGCCGCCGGCGCCGTGGTGATCGGTCCGTGCGAGGACCCGCATCGCGGCATTCTCGGTGCCTCGGTGGATTCGGACGGCTCGCGCTACGGGCTGATCCAGATTCCGGCGGGCGGTAGCAACATGCCGTTCCATGGCGGCCTCGACCTCGGGCAAACCCGGATGACGATGACGGACGGCCGTGAAGTGTTCGCCAAGGCAGTCGAGATGATGACTGCTTCCTCGATAAGCGCGCTCGCCGCGGCCGGAGTGCGGCCACAGGATGTCGGTCGGTTCGTGCCTCATCAGGCGAATGCCCGCATTTTTGATGCGGTCGGGCGAAACCTCGGCATAGCGGATCAAGCAATCGTCAAGACGATCGCCGAATACGGCAACTCTTCCGCCGCGACGATCCCGCTGTCGCTCTCGCTTGCCAATCAAACAGAGCCGTTTCGACCGGGCGAGAAAATCCTGCTCGCCGCAGCAGGTGCAGGTCTCAGCGGCGGCGCACTCGTCGTCGGAATTTAGCGGGAAACCCGGCTGCCAAGGTCGACCTTGTATGATGAATAGGGACAGCAGAAATGCGAAAAATAATCGCCGGCAAACTGCACGGCATTTACGTCACCGAAGCAAACCTCAACTACCATGGTTCGATAACGCTCGACCCCGACCACTGCGAAGCAGCGGGGATCCTGCCCATGGAATTCGTGGAGATATGGAACAAGAATTCCGGTGCGCGGATTTCGACCTATGTCATTCTCGGCGAACGCGGCTCACGATGCTGTATCCTCAATGGTGCTGCCGCCCGCACCTGCCAGCCCGACGACCAGATTATTGTCTGCAACTCGATCTATCTGGACGAAGCGCACATAACCTCGCTGAAACCGCGGATCGTTACGTTCGACCAGGATAACAACATACTCGACCGCCTGAGCTACTCCGTCGATCTTGACGCGGATGGCCGCTACAGCTTCTCGATCCTTGACGAGGCGAATGAGGCTTTGGCCATTCCTGCCCTTGTCTCCGGAGCGTGACTTCAACTCCAGATGTGCGAGCCTCTCTGCCCCGTTGCAACTCGCCCAGCACTGAAGAGAGGTCCTAAGCCTCGCGGTGCTGTGACATTCCAGCTTCGAAAGGAGGAGGCCCGCTCGCCTTTCGCCACAGCGGGTTTTCGTGAGATGGCGCAATGTCCCGCGTCTCCATGGTGCGCGAATAGCTGGGTGACTCTAATGTGATTTTGCGTGTTTGACCCCGTCTCAGGTTACTTGCGGTGGCGGCTTGCAAATTCTTGCTGCTTTTTCCAGCGCCGCGGCCGGATCCTTGACGACCTGGCTTTTCATGATCTTTGCGGCCGTGTCGATCAAGCAGGCCACATAGTCGTCTTCCGCGTCGGCAGCGGTGCCGACCATCATCGCCAATATGGCCAGCCGAACGGCCGCAAGCAGCATTGAAATGGCCCTTCGGCGATGTGTTTCTCCCGCCGGCGCCAAAGGCTCACCAGCCATCCAACGTCTCCCTCAATCCGGTGTAGATATCAGCGTTCGTCAATCGGCGGCTTGCCAGCAAGGCCGAGCCTGGCTCGTTGGTCATCGGCGGAATTTTCGGCGGGAGACTGTGTCTTGAACCGAAGAACTGTCAGTTTGCCGTCCTCAACAATATGAACGACCCATCCCCCACCGGCGCGTTTGACGCGCACGTCGTTTGGTTCGCCAGCCACCATTGCTGCCCCTCATTTCGTCGCCCTGGACCGAGACTTTAAGTCGTTCCCCGCACAGCGAAAAACACGGGACCTTACGTAACGTCAAGCGCGGATTTTCTGATAGCTGGCGCCTTACGGATTTGACGGCGACAGCGATTTGGGCCCGGACCCTCCGAGCCCGCCATATGTTGCATTCGGATCGATTTAGATGGCCCGATTTTGCACGTTAATGCTGCCTTAATTATCCACAGCTAATGTCAGTGGGAACGCGTATTCAGTTCGAGTAGCTCTGCAAAAAGCCCGCCGCTCTTGCCCCTAGGAGTGGCGGGTTTTTCGGTTGTGAAACGCTGGCGCGGAGAAGCTGCAGATGGATGCAGCCGGCCAACAGTGGCGGTGCTTCAGTCAATCTAATGGCTGCGCTGCAAACAGGTCGCGACCGGTGGACAGCAGGACATCGTCGGCAAGCCGTGGTTTTTGCAGCAGCGCGTCACGATCGCCCCACTCGTTTTGTCAAGCCGTCATGCAGAGCACTGGTTCAAGCCGGACTGAATCCGGCGAGCATGGTTCTTTCCCCCATCGTCTGTAAAGCCGAGAATGGCGATATCAATCCTGTCGAGTGGCATTTTTCGTGATTCCTGCGACTAATTGGCCATTTTGCGCAACGATTATCGAAGCGCACCCTCTCGCGCAAGCGTATTCGCAAACACCTGCGCGCCGATTCATGGTTCACTGGGTTTAGACAGGGAACGAGCCCAAAAGGGCCGGATCAGGAGATAAAAAGATGCGCGTCGGCTGCCCCCGAGAAATCAAGAATCACGAATACCGTGTTGGCCTCACGCCAGGCTCGGTTCGCGAATATGTCGCCCATGGCCATGAAGTGCTGGTCGAGACCGGAGCGGGCGTTGGCATTGGCGCCGACGACAACGC
This sequence comes from Mesorhizobium sp. P2_E10, assembly GCF_056404235.1. Taxonomy (NCBI): domain Bacteria; kingdom Pseudomonadati; phylum Pseudomonadota; class Alphaproteobacteria; order Hyphomicrobiales; family Phyllobacteriaceae; genus Mesorhizobium; species Mesorhizobium sp. P2_E10. Next base: position 30,943 of record NZ_JBFUEK010000017.1, on the reverse strand, counting down.
CTACCGCGCCGCCGGCGCCACCATTGCCAAGACGGCCGCCGACGTGTTTGCCAAGTCCGACATGATCGTCAAGGTCAAGGAGCCGCAGCCCAACGAATGGGTGCAGCTGCGTGATGGTCAAATCCTCTACACCTATCTGCATCTCGCTCCGGATCCGGAACAGACCAAGGGCCTGCTGGCCTCCGGCGTCACGGCGATTGCCTACGAGACCGTGACCGACGACCGTGGCGGCCTGCCGCTGCTGGCGCCGATGTCGGAAGTCGCCGGCCGCCTGTCGATCCAGGCCGGCGCCACCGCGTTGCAGAAAGCCAATGGCGGCCGCGGCGTGTTGCTCGGCGGCGTGCCCGGCGTGCTGCCCGGCAAGGTCACTGTGCTCGGTGGCGGCGTCGTTGGCCTGCATGCAGCCAGGATGGCGGCAGGCCTTGGCGCCGACGTCACCATCATCGACCGTTCGATCCCGCGCCTGCGCCAGCTCGACGACATTTTTGCCGGCCGCGTCCACACCCGCTACTCAACCGTCGAAGCGCTGGAAGAAGAATGTTTTTCGGCCGATATCGTGGTCGGCGCCGTGCTCATCCCGGGTGCCGCTGCACCCAAGCTCGTTTCGCGCGAAATGCTGTCCGGTATGAAGAAGGGCGCCGTGCTGGTCGACGTCGCCATCGACCAGGGTGGCTGTTTTGAGACCTCGCATGCCACCACCCATGCCGATCCGACTTACGAAGTCGACGGTGTCATCCACTACTGCGTCGCCAACATGCCGGGCGCCGTGCCGGTCACCTCGGCGCATGCGCTCAACAACGCGACGCTTCATTATGGGCTACAGCTCGCCGACAAGGGCCTGAAGGCGATAATCGACGATCATCATCTGCGCAACGGCCTCAATGTCCACAGGGGCAAAATCACCAACCGCGCTGTGGCCGAAGCACTCGGCTACGAACTGGTCGAGCCGAAAGCCGTTCTCGCGGCCTGATTTCACCAAAAAGAGTTTCCTCCCGTCTCGCCCGCCGGTTCGTTCCGGCGGGCTTTTTTTGGCGAGGATTGGCCAGAGGCGTCTTCCCCTCCCATTCCGGCAATGTCGCGGTGCAGCTCGTCGGGGCGAAACGCTGGTCGACGATGAAGCTGAACGCGCAGCTGAAGTCCCCCGGCTTTTCCCGATCCGACTGAGTACCAGGAGCCTCTCCCCGTGAGCCCGCGCTTTGGCGCCCCCGGGTGCCCGGTGCAATCGTTCCTGGTCTCGACCAGATCGTCGCAGAGGAATAGGAGTACACCCGCCCCACAGGCAAGTCCGATTCTACTGGATTACATGCGGCCAGCTCTGCTGGCAGGGGGAGCTATCGTCGAGCGTGCCGGACCGGAATTCTCCGAATGATCGATTCCGATCTTCAGAATAGAGAGATCGAGAACAGGCTTGGCAGCGTTTCAGGTCAGGATCGCTTCCTCATGCCACATCCAGCATGGATGCGCCAACCGCGGTCGGATCAATACGACGCAAGACGGTCCGGATACGTCGCTATTGACCGCGGTGTAGGACGACCATCGCAACAGTCTTGCCAGGGGCTTTATTGCTTTCAGCGGCAACCGCCATTATGTAGCGAACACTTCGCCGACTGTCTTTCAAGCCACCCGGAGTTTTTCGTGACAGAAGAAGCCGACAACAACATCAACGTCCTCATCGAGCTCACCGCCGATGTCGTCTCAGCCTATGTCTCGAATAATCCGGTCCCGGTAGGTGATCTCCCTGCCCTGATTGGCCAGGTTCACGCGGCACTGAAAGGTACGGCTGGCAGCGTTTCCCCGGCAGAGCCGGAAGCGTTCAAGCCTGCAGTCCCTATCAAGAAGTCGCTAACACCGGACTACATCATCTGCCTTGAGGACGGGAAGAAATTCAAATCGCTAAAGCGCCATCTGTCGACCCACTATGGGCTGACGCCGGACGAATATCGCGCCAAATGGGGTCTGCCGGCGGATTATCCCATGGTCGCGCCGAATTACGCCGCTACGCGCTCGGCATTGGCCAAGACGATGGGGCTCGGCCGCAAACCGAAAGAGCCGGAAACGCCCGCGCCGGCAAAGCGGACCCGCAAGAACGTCGCAGCTTGATTTCAGCAATCGAGCTTTGTTCCGAGCCGCGCAGCTGCCTTTGGCATAATCTGCGTATGTCCGGAATATGAAAAGGCGGGGTCTATCCCGCCCTCCCTTTCAGGCCGCTTGGCTTCCCCAGGAATTCGACCGGTGCAGCCTGCCGCTCAAGCCGACCGGTCGAGCCCTGTTCTCCCCTTATATCGCCGACCGTCAGTATATCCGAGCGGACCGCGTCTGTCCGCTGTTGACAGGAGCCAGGGGAAAAAATTCAGCCAGCTTTGCTGAGGCTGCCAGCCGAGGACTTGCCGGTGCGGCGGTCCTGTTCGATTTCATAGTTGATCTTCTGGCCATCAGCGAGGGTCGAAAGTCCCGCCCGTTCAACGGCGGAAATGTGGACAAAAACATCCTGACCGCCATTGTCGGGCTGGATAAATCCAAATCCCTTGGTGCTGTTGAACCATTTTACCGTTCCAGTCGCCATATGCGTTTTCCTTTGTAACAATTGCAATGTGGGCAGGCCCTCAGGCCAGTTCCGATTCATAACCGAAACTTCTGCGTTCGGCCCAGCAAAAACGAGAAATTTGCATGCCTCGGTTTGACCGGCGGCTGCAACCCCTCATGTATCGTCCAGAACCCCGTTGGGGCTTCACGTTACGACACGCCTTACGGCCCCGATGCGATACCCGAGACGGACGGGGCTATAAGGCAAGCGCTACGAGCCAAGGCGACGAGAAGTCGATCGTTTGGAGCAAGTGGGGGCTGCGGCCGCCGCCGCCGCGGGCGGACGGTTTGGGCCTCGCCGGCATCGTCGGACGCTGGCCGTAACCCTTCCCCGCAACTGGTTCACCCGGCGCAAGGGACGCACGACTTTTCGTGAGCGGTGGTCCTATGCAAAAGCCACACGTGCGCAGTAGATGTCCACCCGGCCGGACAGGCCAAGAGCCTTTTGGGGAATCGACATTGCCGCTGCTCCCGCCTTTGATCCGCCACCTCAAATCTCCTGACCTGTTTGGCAGCCTTGACCGCCTGCCGGCGCTTGGCAAACCAGTCAGTGAGCGGACATTTGAGGTCCTCAACCCATCGACGGGCGAAGTGCTGGCGGAGCTTCCCGACATGGGTGTCGAGGAGACGCGCGCCGCGATCGACAAAGCCTATAAAGCGCAGCCTGGATGGGCGGCATTGACGGCCCGTGAGCGCAGCGACGTTCTGTGGCGCTGGCATCAGCTCATCATCGACCACGCCGATGACCTTGCCGCGATATTGACCGCTGAAATGGGCAAGCCCCTTATCGAGGCCAAATCGGAAGTGTCGCATGCGGCGGCGTATCTGCAATGGTACGCCGAAGAGGCCAACCGCATCTATGGCGAGACCATCTCAGCGCCGTCGACCGACCGTCGCTTGCTGGTGATCAAGCAGCCGATCGGCGTCGTCGGCACGATCACGCCTTGGAATTTCCCGGCCTCCATGGTGGCGCGCAAGATCTCGCCGGCCTTGGCGGCAGGCTGCACGATCGTGTTGAAACCCGCTGAACAGACACCGCTCGTTGCCGGTGCAATGTTCGCCCTTGCGCATCGGGCAGGCTTTCCCGAAGGCGTGGTCAACCTCATCTACGCTTCCGAAGGCGATGCCGTCGGCCGCGAACTCTGTACAAACCCCAAGGTCCGCAAGATCAGCTTCACCGGCTCGACCGAAGTTGGCCGGCTGCTCATGCGCCAGTGCTCGGGCCAGATCAAGAAGGTCAGTCTCGAGCTCGGCGGCAATGCGCCTTTCATCGTCTTCGACGATGCTGACGTCGATGCGGCTGTCGACGGTGCGATCCAGGCGAAATTCCGCAACGCCGGCCAGACCTGCGTTTCCGCAAATCGCCTTTACGTCCAGTCGGGCGTTCACGATGAATTTGTCGACAAATTCGTGGAACGGGTTCGCCAGCTCCAGGTTGGTGACGGTTTCGATTCTGGTGTCGCCGTCGGCCCGCTGATCGACAGGCAGGCGCTCACCAAGATCGAATCGCATATCGCCGATGCCGTCGCTAAAGGCGGCACAATTCGCTGCGGGGGCAAACGCGTTGGCAAGGACGGCACATTCTTCCAACCAACAGTCCTCACCGAAATCTCCAGCGAGATGACGATTGCGCAAGAAGAGACATTCGGGCCGCTGGCCCCGACCATTCGCTTCGACGATGCGGATCAGGTCGTGCACGAGGCAAATGACACGATCTACGGCCTGGCCGCCTACTTCTATGCCTCGAACCTGCAGCGCGTCTGGCGTGTGGCCGAAGCCCTGGAATATGGCATGGTGGGCATCAACACGGGACGCATGTCATCGGAAGCGGCACCCTTCGGCGGGGTGAAGCAATCCGGCATCGGGCGGGAGGGTTCCCGCCACGGGCTCGAGGACTACCTCGAAATGAAATACCTCTGCATGGGCGGCATCTGATGTTTGCAGGGGGCTCCATTCCCTCGTGGACATGGCCGCCGGGTATTGATGCTGACAGAACTCGCAGGTAGGCCGTTCTGCTCTCCGTACCGATGTTCCTGCTCTCGTACCGGCGCTCGGTCAGCGCGCTGGCCGGCTTGCATCATTGGGTCTGCGCGTCCAGGAGGGGAAGCTTCCCTTACCCGTCCTCAGCCCTGTTCGGACTTCCAGGCAGCGGCCGCAAGCATCGCTTCGCCTAGGCGCCGGTCGCCTTGGGCGTTCAGCATTTCGCCGGCATTGCGAATGTCGCGGGCCTCCTTGTTCTGGCTGAGCTTGGTTTTGCCGACAAGGCGGGTGATTTCGATCTCCAGCCCGACGATCGCCTTGACCATTGTGTCGATAAAGTCCTTGGGCGCGTCACCCATCTTCCATGGGACGGGGTGGGTCGCCTCGTGCCTGCGAGTCAGTCTGGAGACATTGTGACGGACATAGCTTTCGTCGTCGCGGACCGTGATCCGTCCGTATGCATGTGCAACGAGGTAGTTCCAGGTCGGCACCTGTCGGTGGAACTCCTGCTTGCTCGGATACCATTGCGGCGAGATATAGGCGTCCGCCGCTCGGAACACGACGAGTACCTCATCGCCGGTCGACACGTCCTGCCAGACCGGGTTGTTACGTGCGACGTGGCAGTGAAGGGTGCCGTTTTTACCCTGCGACCTATTGAGGTCAAAGGGAATGTGATTGGCATCGAGGCCGCTCCTGCCATGGGTGATCAATACGCCCAGCGCGCTCGTCTCGATCAGATCGTGGAGAGCCTCTTGGCTGGGTTCGTCGAAATGTGGAGGTACATACATGAAGGTTCCTTCACTGTCGGTCGGTTTCACGGTTTATCGAAAGTGCCCGCCGGCAGGCGTTCCAGCGCCTCGACGATCTGACGCTTTGCTACAGCAGAGAGCGGCAGGATCGGGCGCGGAGGCTCAGTGCGGCAAATGTCGAGCAATTCGGCGAGCACATAGACAACGCGAAGGCTGGAGAACTGTTTGAAGAGATCCCAGATTGGCGTCAATGCGGCGTCGAGGCGGCGTGCTCCAGCCGCATCGCCCGCCTGCGACGCCTTGACAATCTTCATGCAGACCTCGGGCAGGATGCCGGCCAGCACGCTGTACCAGGTGTCAGCTCCGGCGATCATGGCTTCGGTGGCGTTCCAGTCGCCGCTGTAGCCGATCGAAAAACCTTCCGGCGCGATGCTCCTCTGTCCAGCCAGATGGCTCTCGATCGCATTGCTTCTGTCGGTTGGATTCTTAATGCCGACGATCCCCGGCACCTTGGCCAAGCGGCCGACAAGCGTCGGAGTGAATTGGAAATGCGTCGTTCCGGGATTGTCGTAGATGACAATCGGAAGGCCACCTTCGCGCGCCACGGTCGAGAAATGTTCGAACACCTCGTCCTCGGTGAGCGGGGTGTATGAGACAGCCGCGAGCAACCCCGCGGCAGCGCCGAGGGCCTTGGCGTCCTGCGCAAGCCTTACCGCCTCGTCGGTGCGCAGCGCGCCCACGCCTACCACGACCGGCGTCTGCCCACCGGCTTCGTCCAAAGCGTCGGCCAGGGCAGCTCGCCGCTCCTCGCGCGTGAGGTAAATGTAGGTGCCGGTGCTGCCGAGCAGGCCGATGGAATCGACCTTGGCAGTGCAAAGCCGTGTAATCAGCTTGCGCAGGGCCTTGGTATCGACGCGGCCGTCACGGTCACTCGGCGTGATGGGGAATGCGGAAAGACCGCTCAGGAATGTCATTGCGTTGCTCCAGGTTTCTGCTTGAGCGCCAGTGTTGGAAGCGAGATGGGAACCGGCTTATCAGAGCAGGTCTAGCGCCTGCCTCAGATCGGCGATCAAGTCGCCGGCGTCTTCCAGACCGACAGAAAGACGCATGAGGTCCTCGCCGACGCCATCGGCAAGATGAGCATCCTTGCGGATGCTTTTACGGGCACGTGTCAAACTGGCCGGATGGTAGATGAGGCTGTCAGCGTCACCGAGGCTGACCGCTCGAGTTATCAGGTTGAGCCGGTCCATCATGCGGCGCGCGCCCTCGAACCCGGCGTGGAGGCCGAAAGCCAACATGCCTGATCCCTGGCACATCTGCTTTCGGGCAATCGCCTGATCGGGATGCGTACCGAGGAACGGGTAGCTTACCCATGCCACCGCAGGATGCGCCTCGAGCGCTTGCGCGGTCGAAAGAGCCGTCGCGCTGTGTCGCTCCATGCGGAGCGCGAGCGTCTTCAGCCCGCGCAGGATCAGGAACGCCGAGAGCGGTGACAGCGCCGCCCCGGTGATGTAGCGCAGGCCGGTTTCGTGCAGCGTATTGAGTGTCTGTGCGTCACCAAGGATTGCCCCGCCGAGGGCATCGCCATGGCCATTGATGTATTTGGTCAGCGAGTGCAGCACGATGTCAGCACCGTGTTCCAGCGGCCGCTGGAGCGCGGGCGAGGCGAAGGTGCTGTCCACGGCCACCTTTACTCCGCGCGCGTGTGCGCGTTCGGCGATTTCCGCGATGTCGAGGATGCGGCTCAGCGGGTTGACCGGGGTCTCGAAGAACACAAGCCGGGTCCGGTCAGTGATCGCGCCATCGAGATTGTTTGGCTCGGACAGATCGACCGCGACGACCTTGATGCCAAAACGCGGGACCGCCTGTTCGACCATGGCGAGCGTGTTCGCGTAAAGCGTCTTGTGGACGATGAGTTCGTCGCCCTGGGACAGCAGCGACAGGATCAGCGTGCCGAAAGCCGCCATCCCCGAGGCGACGACCAGCCCTGCTTCGGCTCCTTCGAGATTGGCGAGCCGTTTCTCGAGGATTTCCGTCGTTGGATTGTATTCGCGTGCATAAAGCCTGCCGCCGAGCGCGGCTGCAGCCTCATTGGCCGCCACGCTCTCGAAGCCGTATGTGGAGGTCAGGAAGACCGGAGGCTGGACTGCGTTCGAAAATCCGACCGGATCGTAGCCAAAATGGATTGCGCGGGTGGCGAAGCCGAGATCTGCGTCGCTCTGCGACTGCTCCGGAGCATGCATTTTAGTTTGATAGGTCGTGCGGGTCATCAGTCTCTGGTGTCCTCTTGGATTTTCGGCAGAATGCGCTCAAACTGGTTTATATGAAATGTCCAGTTGGCGATGATTGAAATGGTCCAGTCTCAAGATCCCGGCTCTGCGGGCCGTGAGCACGCGATGGGTGCGCGCCAGATTTACAGGGCGCTTCGAGGCCAGATTCTTGGCGGTGTTTATGAAGCCGGCAGTCACTTGCCGTCCTCCCGGAGTTTGGCGAATGAGCTCGGCGTTTCGCGAACCACGGTCACTGTCGCTTACGAGCAGCTGGCTGTGGAAGGCTTCATCGAAGTTCGACAAGGCGCACGACCCCGCGTTGCATCATCGCTGCTCGAACACAGCCCGAGCAGCGCGCGCTTGAAACGAGCCGGCCCGGTTAGACTGTCCGCATACGGCGGGCGCCTGCGCGCCAGTCCGCCCTGGCCGGATTACTTGCCGAACGCGCTGAAGATTGATTTCCGCTATGGTGATCTGGCGCCGTCCGATTTCCCGGCGCTGATCTGGAAGCGCGCCATGAACGTGGCGATGGCGCAACGTCCCGTGCGGCTGGCCTATGATGATCCTCGCGGATCGCGTCGCCTGCGCCAGGCGCTGCAGAGCTATCTCTGGCGCGCCAGAACGTTGAACTGCGACGTCGAGCAGATCATCATCGTCAGCGGCTCGCAGCAGGGTCTCGATCTGTGCGCGCGCCTGATGCTGGATCCCGTCGACCGCTTCGTAATCGAAGACCCATGCTACAGGATGGCTCGCCAGGTCTTTGCCAGCACAGGTGCCTCGCCTGTCTCGGTCGCTGTCGACGAGGATGGGATGAAGACGGAGTTACTTAAAGGAGTCGAGGCGCGGCTGGCCTATGTCACGCCCTCGCACCAGTTCCCGCTGGGCGGCGTCATGCCGATCTCGCGCCGGCATCAGCTCCTGGAATGGGCGCGGCGCAACGACGCCTATGTGATCGAAGATGACTACGACAGCGAGTACCGTTACGACATCAATCCGGTGCCTCCGCTGCACAAGCTGGAAGACCGCGGTTCTGTAATTTATCTCGGCACAATTTCCAAGACGCTCTCGCCGATGCTGCGCATTGGCTATCTCGTGGTCCCCCCGGAATTACAGGACGTCTTCGCGAGGGCCAAACAACTTCTGGACAGGCACTCTCCGGTGGCCGAGCAGGAGGCTTTAGCCATGCTCATCGAGAGCGGCGCCTATGAAAGCCATGTGCGCCGCGTGCGCCGGCTGAACGGTGAGCGCCGGGGGACCCTGTTGAATGCCCTGCGACACCGATTCGGAGATCGGATCGCCATCGAGGGCGCCGATGCCGGGCTGCACGTTGTCGTCTGGTTCAAGGAGCTGTCACGGGCCCTGGAAGCACCGCTGATTGAAAAGGCGCGACGCTCAGGTGTGGGCATACACTCCATTTCCCCCCTATACGATTGCGAAACGGGCGAAGGCCGTGCTGACCAGGTCGGGCTGGTCATGGGCTATTCCGCCTTGAGCATACAGCAGATCGAGAAGGGTGTTCGAATTCTGCTGGAGGCTGTCGAACAGGTGAAAGCATAATTCTCCGAGACCGATGGCCGCGACAGTGGCTTTGGCGCCAGGCGATGACCAAGCCGGTCTTGTGACCATGAGCATCCAGCCATGTTCAGCCGTACTGGACTGGGAAAATACCAAGAAACTGGCACTGTTGATCAGACCAGTTCCCCGGCAAAGCTTTCGGGCAACAGCCCCAATCCAGCGTGACTCCCTCGCCGAAGGGCCGGAGGCAGAGATGCAACAGAGAGCCCGTGGAGATCCTAAATCCAGGCTCTCACCAGGCTGCGGCCATGGTTTCGGAGGACAATGCATGACTTGGCAGGGCACGCTGCTTCACATCCACGTTGCACCTGCGGCGTCCTACGAGATGGAAGAGTTGACGGAGGCACAACTCGTTGCCGGGCGCGGCATTGTCGGAGATCGGTACTATCTGGGAACGGGGACCTACTCTCCGAAACCCGACGTTCGCGAAGTGACGCTGATCGAGGTCGAAGTCCTTGAAGCCATGGCACAGGGCGAGCCCAGGATTCCGGGTTTCAAGGCCAAGCTCGCGCCCGAAGATCATCGGCGGAACCTGACCACGCGCGGCGTACCCTTGGGGCACCTGGTCGGCACGCGCTTTCGCATCGGGGAAACCGTCCTGCGGGCGGCGCGGATGAATTTTCCCTGCAAGTATATCGAGCAACTGCTCGGCATTCCCGGTCTCTACGAGGGGCTTCTGAACCGCTCTGGCCTGAACTGCGCGATCGAGGTTGGCGGCGTGATCCGCCCCGGTGATCCGATTCTTCCAATTGAGGGGTAAATCGATATGGCCTCGCCCCGCATCATCATGAAACTGACCGTGACCGCCGCCCGCAAAGAGCCAGGCGAGGTCCTGGTCATCGACCTGAAGCATGCGCGCAAACCTCTGCTGCCGCCCTTCGAACCGGGCTCTCACGTCGATGTTCATCTGCCTGATGGGAAAGTGCGCCAGTATTCGCTCTGCGGCGATCCGACAGATCTGAGCCGCTACACAATCGCGGTGAAGCGCGAAGACGTTGGTCGCGGCGGCTCGGCCTGGATCCATGAGGCAGTGGCCGCCGGATGCACACTCCCGGTTTCTGCTCCTCGCAATCATTTTCCGCTTGCCCATCGCGAAGGGCCAACCATGCTGCTGGCGGGAGGCATCGGGATCACCCCGATCCTGGCAATGGCGCGCGCCCTGGAGCGGCAGGGCAAGCCGTACGAGCTGCACTACTTCACCCGCAGCCGAGCACTCGCGCCTCTGTTGTCGGTCATCGAGCGGGAGCTCGACCCCAGCACCGTGTGGCTGCATGTCGACGACGAGCCGGAGACCAGGCAGGATCTTGAATCCCTGCTGTCGACGCGTTCCTCCGACGCACAGCTCTATTATTGCGGTCCGCCTGGTTTCATGGCGGCCGTGGACCGGGCGAGCCCCCACTGGCCGGAGGGGACCGTGCATTTCGAGGCTTTTCAGCCGCCGGAACACGACGATGGGCCACCCGAACCTTTCACGATCACCCTTCGCGACGGGACAGCGGTTTCTGTCGCGGCCGATACCTCGGCATTGGCAGCGTTGCGCGCCGCTGGCGTACTGCTCATGGCGTCGTGCGAGAACGGGGTTTGCGGGACCTGCGAATGCGGAATTCTGGAAGGGCAGCCGATCCATCGGGATGCTGTCCTGTCCAAGGACGCTCGGACACATCGGTTCATTCCGTGCATATCGCGCGCAACCGGCGTGCTGAGGTTAGATCTGTGACGACAGCCCTAACAGAAAGCACCGATACGACGCATCAATTGCGGGGGAATTGGATGGCATCGAAAATTGTCTATTTGAACCAAATCGAACGGTGTGTCTCCTGGCTTGCGGCCTGGACGATCCATCACGCCAACCATGTCCGCGAGGGCGATGAGATCAAGGTCGGCGGTCATCAGGCCTCCTCCGCCTCGCTGAGCACGATCATGACCGCGCTTTACGGTGCGGCTCTGCGCCCGCAGGACCGTGTAGCGGTCAAGCCCCATGCCGCACCGATCTTCCATGCGCTCCAGTACCTCGCCGGCAATCAGACCCGCGAGAAGCTGATGAATTTTCGCGGCTACAAGGGCGCGCAGAGTTACCCCTCGCGGAGCAAGGACGTGGACGATGTCGATTTTTCGACCGGCTCTGTAGGGCTTGGCGTCGCGCAGACGCTGTTTTCCTCGCTGGTGCAGGACTATGTCTCGGCACATGGCTGGATGAAGGACCGTCCCGAGGGCCGTATGGTGAGTCTGATCGGCGATGCCGAGATGGATGAGGGCAATATCTATGAGGCGCTGATCGAAGGTTGGAAGCACGGGCTCCGGAACTGCTGGTGGATCGTGGATTATAACCGCCAGTCGCTTGATGCCGTGATCCGCGAGGGCCTTTGGCAGCGGCTCGAGCAGATATTCCACAGCTTTGGATGGGATGTGGTGATCCTGCGCCACGGCGCTTTGCAGGAGGCCGCCTTCTCAGAGCCGGGCGGCGCGACACTGCGAGACTGGATCGAACGCTGTCCGAACCAGCTCTACTCGGCACTGACCTTTCAGGGCGGCGCTGCCTGGCGCAAGCGGCTGCTCGACGAGGTCGGCGATCAGGGGGCCGTCACGGCCCTGATCGAACGCCGCTCCGACGACGCTTTGCACGCGTTGATGACCAATCTTGGCGGCCATGACATACCGAGCCTGCTGGATGCATTCGAGGCCGCGTCACAGCATGATCGCCCGGTCTGCTTCATCTGCTACACGATCAAGGGCTACGGCTTGCCGCTTGCGGGGCACAAGGACAATCATGCGGGCCAGATGACAACGGCCCAACTGCAGGGCTTCCGCCAACAGATGGGCGTCCAGCCTGGCCACGAGTGGGACAAATGGGCGGCCGCAACCCTGCCGGAAGCCGAACTTGACGCCTTTTTCGCGAAGGTGCCGTTCTTCAGCGAGGGGCGCAGGCGGCTTTCGGCGCCCACTGTGCCCGTTCCCGACACTCTTCCGTCACCGGGCCAGCCGGGCAAGCCACTTTCGACCCAGATGGGCTTTGGCCAGATCCTGAATGACATCGCCCGCGAGCAGACGCCGCTGGCCGAACGGATCGTCACCACCTCGCCCGATGTGACGGTTTCGACCAACCTCGGCGGCTGGGTCAACCGGCGGGGCCTGTTCGCCCGGGAGACGATGGCGGACACGTTCAAGGCCGAACGTATCCCTTCGACCTTTGCCTGGGAGTTCGGGCCGAAGGGGCAGCATCTGGAACTCGGTATCGCCGAGGCCAATCTCATGACCATGCTCGGGGCGCTCGGCCTCTCGCATTCGATCAATGGCGCTCGGCTGCTGCCGATCGGGACGGTCTATGATCCCTTCATCTACCGGTCGGCCGATCAATTGAACTACGCCTGCTACCAGGACGCGCGCTTTATGCTGGTCGCCACGCCCTCCGGCGTGACACTAGCCCCTGAAGGCGGCGCACACCAGTCGATCGGTACACCGCTGATCGGCATGGCGCAGGACGGTCTTTGCGCCTTCGAGCCGGCCTTCGTCGACGAGTTGTCTGCGATCATGCGTTTTGCCTTTGACTACATGCAGCGTGATGGCGAGGGGGACCCGGACGAGACAAGCTGGCTGCGCGATCAGACCGGAGGATCGGTCTATCTTCGCCTGTCCTCCCGCCCCTTGGAACAACCCTTGCGCGCGATGAACGCGGATCTGGCCAGCGACATCGTCAATGGCGCCTACTGGCTGCGCCCGCCTGGACCGAACGCCAGCGTTATCATCGCCTACCAGGGCGTCGTCGCGCCGGAAGCGATTGCCGCGACGGGTCTTCTCGCGGAAGACCGGCGCGATGTCGGGCTGTTGGCGATTACATCCGCGGACCGTCTCAATGCGGGCTGGCAGGCCGCGGAACGTGCCCGGCAGCGCGGAACGGTCGACGCGACGAGCCACATCGAGCGTCTGCTGGCGCCGCTGTCGCGCGATTGCGGGATCGTCACCGTGATCGATGGTCACCCCGCGACGCTCGCCTGGATCGGTGGCGTCTATGGACATCGCGTCAAGGCTCTGGGAGTCGAGCATTTTGGCCAGACCGGCACGATTTCAGACCTCTATCGTCACCACGGGCTCGATGCGAATGCCATCGCGCATGCAGCGCAGGCGGTGAGTGCCGGACGCAGCATTCGCTATTTGAAGTCGCTCCCTTGAGCCGCCGCCGGATGTCTTGCGCGGTTCCCACGATGTCGGTTGCGCAAGAGCCAGATCCATCCGAAGCTGATCACGACGGATGGGTCATGCCTCCTCCCCGCGTTCGAGCACAGCCATTGAAAACGAAACAGGCTGATCGTCCGCGGCAGCATAGGAGTGCGGCTGATCGGTCACCAGCCGCGCGGCTTCACCGGCCTGCAATGTCATCGTCTCTGACCCGACGGTGATGTTGAGACTTCCTCGCACGACCGAAAGAAGCTCACGAGTGCCCCGGCTGTGAGCGTCTGAGCGATGAACGTCGCCGGGTACAATCGTCCAGGACCAGATTTCGAACATCGTCCGGCCTGAGGTCGAGGCCTCCAATTTCGCCTCGCTTCCTTGCAGTGTTTTCCAAAGTGTTGCGGGGTTGGTGCGCTCAATCGGACCACCCGAGACCTCCTCTGATGACGCGCTCAACAGATCGGTAACTGACAGAGAGAAGGCGACAGCCAGGCGGCACAACACGCCGATGCTCGGATTGGCCTTTCCCTGTTCGATGGCGACGACTGTGCCTTTCGACAGGCCGGAGAGCGCAGCAAGTCCATCCAGGCTCAAATTCTGGGCCCGGCGCAGATGTTGCACCCTCAACGATAGTGCCGTCCCAAGTTGCTTCTCCGTTGCCGCTGCTGTTTCATCATCGGTCATTATATTGACTTCCACTGACGGATCCCATACGGTCACTATAATGACCGGCGCGGACAGTTCAACCGCGCTGTCTCGAAACGCCAGGATCGATGTTCCTGGTCCTTCCAGCCCTATTCTGTCTGAAATCAAGCTGAGGAAGCGCACCATGTACCTCGAGACCAAGGCGATTCACGCGGGCCGGAAGGTCGATCCGTCCACCGGGGCCATCACCCTTCCGTTCCATCCCAGCACGACCTTCGAGCGAAGCGCGGACGGCTCCTTCCCGTCGGGCTACGAATATATCCGGGATGACAACCCGACGCGGCACGCGTTCGAGACGGCGATGGCTGCGCTCGAAGGCGGCCAGGCCGCTGTTGCCTTTTCGTCCGGCATGGCCGCGATCACCGCGGTGTTCGAGGGGCATGCTAGCAAGGGCAATCGCATCGTCGTACCGGACGACATGTATTTCGGCATCCGGTCGCTGATTGATGAAACCGACATCGGGCACAGGTTCGACTTCGTCGCCGTTGACATGCGCGACATGGACGCCTTGCGGGCGGCCGTCGGTGCCGCGCCCACCGGCCTCGTCTGGATTGAGACCCCCTCCAACCCGCTTATCCGTGTCGTGGACATCCGGGCGACTTGTGACCTCGCGCACGAGGCTGGTGCGCTCGCGGTGGTGGACAATACCTGGGCGACACCGATCCTGCAGCGCCCGTTCGAACTTGGGGCTGATGCCGTCATGCATTCGGCAACGAAATACATCGGCGGCCATTCCGACCTGATGGCAGGGATCGTCGTCCTGCCGGAGGCCTCGCCGCTCGAACGCCCCTTGCGCATGATTCAACGTCACAAGGGAAGCGTTGCGGCCCCCTTCGACTGCTGGCTGGCGCTGCGCGGGCTGCAGACCTTGCCGGTTCGTATGCGAGCCCATTGCGAGGGCGCTCAAAAGGTCGCCGAAGCCTTGCGAAAGCACTCCGCTGTTGAAGCCGTCCTCTTTCCTGGCCTACCGGGCGACCCGGGGCATGCGTTGGCCGCGCGGCAGATGTCGGGCTATGGTGCCATGCTTTCCTTCATCGTCGGCGGTGGTGCCGAGGCCGCTACGGCGGTTGCTGGCCGGCTCAAGCTCGTGGTGCGGGCCACGAGCCTCGGCGGCACGCACTCGCTGATAGAACACCGGGCCTCCGTCGAAGGGCCGAAGTCGATGGCTCCGTCGGGGCTCTTGCGACTCTCCGTCGGGCTTGAGCACCCACAGGACATCATTGACGATCTCGAGCAGGCTTTGTCGGTGGCCGGATGACCAGGCGGCCTTGTGCGACATGCGCGACCGGATTCCCACAAGTCCGAGGAGTTCGCCTTGCCCGCGATGTTCGATATTGCCCTGAATGAACCGTAACGCAGAGCCTTCCCGCAGGACGGAGCAGCCCATGTCTTTCACGCCCATGATCGCCCCCGAGATTTACGCCCGGCACCCGAGCTTTCACTTGCTGAGCATCGTCGTGCGAAACGCGGAAGTCGGCGCGCCTCAGGCCCCGGCGCTCGCTGACGTGATCGCGGCCGCGGAGCGGGCCGCGCTAGGCGGCGATGCCCAACGGGATGCGCATCTTGCGGCTTGGGCCGAAGTCTACAGAGCCTTCGGTGCCAACGCTAATCGAACACCCTGCTCGGCTGCCGCACTTCTCAAGCGGATACGCAAGGATGGCTCATTGCCACGGATTTCCCCGCTGGTGGATGCCTACAACGCCGTCAGCGTGCTCTATGGCGTTCCGGTTGGGGGTGAAGATCTCGATCACTATCAGGGTCTTCCAAGACTTCTGATCGCTACGGGGGCCGAGCCGTTCGACACCGTCCAGCAAGGTGAACCTGTCACCGAGCATCCAGAGCCGGGCGAAGTCGTCTGGTGCGATGACGCCGGAGTCACCTGCCGCCGCTGGAACTGGCGCCAGGGGCGTCGGACCATGGTGACGGCCGAATCGCGTTCCCTTTGGCTTGTACTCGAGGCGCTCGAGCCCATGCCTTCGGAGCGGCTGAGGGCCGCTGGGGCGCATCTGACCGAAGTGATTGAGGCACTGTGCCCAAATGCCCAGATCGAAATCGCTGGGTTGAATACGTCAACCGGGTGCTTGAGCCACACAATCGAGAGGAACTAAATGTACCGGCCCCGTCGATCTGTTGAAGACCGCCCCGATGTGCTTTTGGCCGCGATCCGCGAGATCGGCTTCGCCACGATCGTGACGCCGACGCCTGCAGGCATCGAGGCCACGCATGTGCCGACCATCGCGCGGCAGGCCCCGGATGGAGGCCTGATCCTGGCGGCCCACGTCGCGCGTGCCAACGCGCATTGGCGGGTACCGAAGGGCAGCGCCAGTCTCGCGATTTTTCAGGGCCCTCACACCTACATGTCGCCGCAGTGGTATCCGACCAAGCGCGAGACGGGAAAGGTCGTTCCCACATGGCTCTATATCGCCATACACGCGCACGGAAGCTTGACGGCGATTGAGGATAGGGACTGGCTGCGACGCCAGATTGGAGACCTGACAGACCGGCACGAGGCGACTCGCACAGCGCCCTGGAGCGTGTCGGATGCCCCGCAAAAATATATAGACAGCATGATGCGAGGCATTGTCGGTCTGGAGTTTCGCGTCGAGCGCCTCGAGGGAGCATGGAAACTGAATGAGGAAGAGAACGCCGCTGATTTGGACGGCACCTGCCGCGGGCTTGAAGCCGCCGGTCACGCGGGCGAGCTCTTGGCACGAGCCCTCGCCGAGCGTTGAAGGTCGTAGAGAAGTGCCCCCCGCGGCAGATCTGGATGAAGCGCTCATGATCGCCATAGACGTTGCGCATCTGGCCCGGCCATGAATCGGTGATGCAGAGATTGCCGTCGGCGGCCCCTTCCAGCACCTTGGCGTCCCCGTCGACCAGGGCCGCGTCGCCGATCCCGTATTGAGGTAGGTAGCGCCGGGGAGCGGCGTGATCAGGATGCCGCCAGTCTCGGTCTGCCACCAGGTGTCGACGATCGGCACCACGCGCGATTTGCGTGACGTCTTGGTAACATGGCTGTCGCCGGCGCCCATCAGCGCGCGCAGCGCCGGAGGGGACGACCTTTTCCCGAGGAGATGGAGTCTCGCCTGGCCGATGAAGGCCTCCCGACGACAACAACATCGACGTCCTCATCGAGCTCACCGGCGATGTCGTCTCAGCCTATTGTCCCAGCAATCACGAAGGCGCGTTGGTGGCAATTCCAGATGAAGCAATCGCTTGCGCCAGAGCGCCAGCGGTAAAAAATATCTTGCGCTGCGCCGACAAAATGCGCTCATGGTGCCATTCCTCCATGGGCACGTGCGCCGGGAGGGCACCTCTAACACGACCGATAGACCGAGGGAGGGCTCAACCCAATGAGCAGGGTGGCGCGCGAAGATGCGAGTCCGGCTTCGTCGGGGACATTTGCGCCGCTCGAGAATGCGACCTTTCGTTCGATCTGGCTTGCCACGCAGGTCGCCAGCCTTGGCTGGCTAATTCAGACTGTCGCCATCAGCTGGCTGATGGCGACCATCTCGACCTCCGACGTGATGGTCGCCCTGGTGCAGGCTTCGACCACACTGCCCGTCTTCGTCCTGTCGATCTTCGCCGGGGCCCTGGCTGACAATTACAGCCGCCGCAATCTCATGTTCGCCGGCTGGTGCGCGATATCGTTGTCCTCGGCAATGCTCACTGTTCTTGCGGCGCTGGGGATTTTCAATCCATGGATGGTTCTCGCCTTCAGCTGTTTGGCCGGAGCGGGCGCCGCTTTCACCGATCCTGCCTGGCACGCGTCGGTGGGCGATATCTTGCGAAAACGCGAAGTCCCGGCCGCAGTTACGCTCATCTCGGTTGGATACAACGCCATTCGAAGCGTCGGCCCGGCGCTCGGTGGCATCGTCGTAGCCTCCTTTGGACCTCTGACAGCTTTCGCTGTGGCGACACTTACCTATCTGGCCCTGCTCTGGACCATAGGGCGCCGCAAATGGGATGTTCGCGCTTCACCTCTCCCGCGCGAGCCATTGACCACTGCCATTCATGACGGCGCGCGCTTCACGGCCCTGTCGGCGGAGATCAAGGCGGCAATCGCGCGTGGAGCGCTTTTTGGCCTGACCAGCATCTCCATACTCGCGCTCCTGCCTCTCGTCGCCCGCGATCAGCTGGGGGGAGGACCAATCGTCTATGGTGTCCTGATGGCTGGCTTCGGGACGGGCGCCTTGTGCGTCGGCATTTGCAACAATGTCTTGAGGCGGTCGCTGTCCCAGGAGCGACTGACAACACTGGCGTGCATCGCCTGTGCAGCGTGTTGCCTGTCTCTTGCTCTCACGTCTTCCGTGGTGGTGGCGGCTATTGCGCTGGCGCTCGGCGGCGCGGGCTGGGTCGTCACCTGGACGGGGCTCGACGTGAGTGTCCAGTTGGCAAGCCCAAGGTGGGTCGTCGGCCGCACGCTCTCGATCCACTATGCCCTTTCGTCTGGCGGCATCGCGGCCGGCAGTTGGCTGTGGGGCACGGTGGCTGAGAACTATTCGCTCGCCTTGGCGCTGGAGGTTTCCGCTGGCGCGCTAATACTGGTCGCGGCCACCGGCTTCCTGATGCCTATCCGTCAATGGCAAGAGTCTGACCAGGATCCTTTTGGCTTCGAGACGCCGCAGCTCGCCCTCGACCTGAAAGCGAGAAGCGGGCCGATCGTCGTCAAGATCGAGTACGCAATACCGGAGGCAAACGTCGAAGCTTTCCTGGACCGGATGCAGGAACGGCGACGCGTGCAAAGCCGCGTCGGTGCGCGGCACTGGAACCTCCAGCGCGATCTTCAGGATCCTTTGCTTTGGACAGAGACCTTTCGCACGCCGACTTGGATGGACTATCTGCGGCTGAATCATCGGCTGACGACCGCGGACAAGGAGTTGGATCAATATCTGCTCGAATTGAACATGGGAACTCCGCCTCGTTCCAAGCTTTCGATTGAGCGACCGACCGGGGCAACCCGCAAGCGGGATCAATCGACGGGATTTTTCTTCCGGCTGTGATCGCAGGGTTGCACTGGCAAGGCTGGAATGGCGAGGCGACATGACCGGCTTGTGGTCCGGGAACGGTTGGAAACCAACGCCTACAAGCATGAGACCGTGAAGCATTCCAATCGCGCACATACGAAGCGCTCGCGCTATGAACTGCAGTTGGAAGCGACGATCCCGGACGCCGAAGAAATGGCTCTTTCCGAGTGCCATCAGCGCAACCGCCGGTCTTGCGAAGTGACGCGCCAGGTTTGCGTCCAGTAAGACGCATCCTTCGAAAACTCGGCGTTTGCGAGTTTGACAGACAGGGTGTCGTTGCTCGGTTCCCTCACGGAAGTGTCACGAATGACGGCTAACGTGCTCTTCCTTGGGGGAGCGATTCATCGTTGGTGGACGAACAGCAAGCGCATAGCGACGCCTACCGCCTTGAGCGCATGGACAATGGTCGCGCCATACCTCTTGCGATTTTCTATTCGGCGGCCGAGGCATTAGCCGTCTTAGGCTGTATGGTCGATGGCTACCGCTTGATGCTTGGCGACAGACAAGTATGGCCTGCATCCGGCGGTCATGACGGCATCGCAAGTTAGGCACGCCGACCGCTGGACGTTCGGTGTTGCCAAGACGTCTCTACTCCGCCTCGGCCGGACTGAATCTAGCTCCCCCTGGGGTCCAGTTTTGAGCGGATTGTCCCGATTGCCTTCATGATGGTGTCGGCGGCTTGCCGGTCCAGCGCGATGTCTAGCAGGCCTTCAGTTGTCCGGATCGAGAGAATGCCAAAGGTGCCTTTCTCGTCCATGACCGTGCCGACATGGATTTCCGTCGGCACGAAAGGCCGTGCTCTTTCCACACGTTTCATGGTTACTCGCGTCGCTTTGGGCGGCTTCCGACAATCACGCGCGAGCTCAAGCTTATGGTTAGACAGGCCCCGTTTCTTGTCTGGGAACGTCATCTCATGGCCGTAAATTGCCGCCCGATCTGAACGACACGGCGCGACAATGCTCTCGCTGAGGCAAACCGGAATGCGCCTGTAGGCTGCATTTTCTGCCACTTCCATAATTTCCGTGTGACCGTTACGGCGGTTTGCCGATGACACGGGAACGGCTGACAAGCGACCTCCGTTCTCCAAAGCAAGGCGGTTCAAGGAGCCTCACAATGACTATTGTGGTTCGCCTGTCGTATTTCCCAAGGCCATCGCAGGGTAGAGTGACAACGCTTCGCCGCTCGCGGCAGGGAATGGCAGATTCATGCCAAGTACGGCAAGACGGCGCAGACCGTCACGGTCCAAAGAAGACGTCACTTTCCAGAGGGAATCTTCATCAGGGGTCCGGCGATCGGGAGGTTCGGCCGGTGAATGGACGACGGCTAATGATGCGCTCCAAAGATAAATGGCACGATCCAGGCCAGACACCTGCGCGAATCGCCTCCCAAAAATGGCGGGCCGGTCCCGGTATCGAGACGCCGTCGCGAGATTTTCGCGGCCGTGGTGGCTTCTTTGTCTGTTGTCCGCAGGGCGAAGTGCGTAGCAGATGAGTGAGCGCTAGAAGGCATAGCCGCCTCCGCAAAGCGGTGGCGGCAACAAAAGCGCAATCGATGCGAATTTCGTGACGGCCACCGTCCTATGCTTCAGCACGATTTTGCGAACTGCCCGCCGTCTCCGCGCACACGCCGTCAGACTGCTCGTCGATATGTCCAGAGCTGTGCGGGCGGGATGTTGCGGACGACGAAATCATAGTGAGACACGACATAGCGGTCGGGCATTTTGATCACCGGCGACAAAGGTCCGTAAGTGATCTGAATCACCGGTCTCCCAGCAGGAAGGGCCAGCAAATCCTCGAGCAAGGCAACACGCTGTTCCATTGGAAAGCTCAACAGCGGCACCGCACTTATCACACAGTCGAATTGCTCCCCGCTGCGCTCGGCAAGCACTTCCTCCAGCGCGAACGCATCACCCAATCGAAAATCCACGCCCTGAAAGGCTCGCGTCAGGCGCTGATAGAAATCCTTGGAATATTCGACCGAAACCAGCTGATGCGGCTTGATGCCTCTTTCCAGGATTGCCTTGGTGATGACGCCAGTTCCCGCGCCAAGTTCAAGAACCGGCAATCCGGATGCCGGGTTAATGACGCTTGCCATGCGACGCGCAGCATGAACGGACGTTGGCATCAGCGCGCCCACTCGTTTCCTGTCCTTCTGCCAGCCCTTGAAGAATTGCACTTCTTCTTCAAACTTTCTGGCGAGGCGCTCCTTCAATCGAAAGACCATATCCACTCCCTGCTACGGCTATTTGTCTGGGTCATGGTGACGACGCACGTTTGTCCATGCCTTGCGGCTGCTCAATCATGCGGCATTGGCTGCCGCGAGCAGCTCGCCTTTGCGCCGCCCGGGCAGAACTCCGACGTTATCGATAAGCCGCGTCCCGCCGAGCCAGGCGGCGACGATCAGGCGGGCCGGTCGGTCCGCGGCGGATAGTGGCGACAAGTCATGGTCTGCTCGTAGCTCGAGATACTCGACTTCGTCGTAACCGGCAGCGAGGATCGCTTGCCTGGCCTCGGCGAGCACAAGCTCGGCTGGCAATCCCGCCGATAAACGCCCGGCCGAAGCCGATAGGACTTCGGCGAGCTTTGGCGCTGCCAGACGCTGTGCGGCCGAGAGCCTGACATTGCGCGACGACATCGCCAGGCCGTCGGCTTCACGTATCGTTGGACAGGCTACAATCTCGATCGGAATGTCGAGATCGCGCACGAGCCGGCGAACGACGTGCAGTTGCTGGAAATCCTTCTCGCCGAAGAAGGCGAGATCTGCACGCGTCTGGAGAAAGAGCTTGGCGACGACGGTTGCCACGCCGTCGAAATGGCCGCGACGGAATGCGCCGCACAGGCCATCGCTCACCCCACCCACCGACACCGTGGTGGCGAAACCTTCCGGATACACGTCCGCTGCATTTGGCGCGTAGAGCAGATGAGCGCCGAGCGGCGCAAGCTTGGCGGCATCGTCATGCTCAGTGCGCGGGTAGGCCGCGAGATCGGCCGCGCTGTTAAACTGTTTCGGGTTGACGAACAGCGTCACGATAACCCGGTCGGCCTTGGCGAGCGCGGCACGCACCAGGCTCAGGTGGCCTTCATGCAAGGCACCCATGGTCGGCACGACAGCGACCTTCAGGCCATTCTGACGCCATCCGGCCACAGCCATGCGCAACTCGGCGACGGTTCGTGCGATCGGAACGCTCATGCGCCTTCTCCACCATTGACCGTCCTTGGCGCATCGCCGAACAGATGCTCGGCCGCTGGAAAGCGGCGGTCGCGCACTTCCTGCGCATAGACCGCAATCGCCCCCTCGGCGACCTCACCAAGTTCGGCGTAGCGCTTGACGAATTTCGGCCGGAAGTCGCCGAAGATGCCCAACATGTCGTCGACGACGAGAATCTGCCCGTCACAGGCCGCCGAGGCGCCGATACCGATCGTCGGGATCGCTATCTCTGCGGTGATCCGGCCGGCGAGCGCCTCGGGGATCTTCTCCAGCACCACCGCGAATGCTCCGGCCTCAGCCACCGCACGGGCATCGCACAGGATGCGCTCGCCGTCCTCGCCCCTGCCCTGCACGCGATAGCCGCCAAAGGTATTGACCGCCTGCGGCATCAAGCCGACATGGCCCATCACCGGCACACCGCGTGAGGTCAGGAAGCGGATCGTCTCCGCCATTGGCTCGCCACCTTCGAGCTTGACCGCCGCGCAGCCGGTTTCCGCCACGACACGTGCAGCATTGCGAAAGCCCTGCTCGGGGCTTTCCTCGTAGGAGCCGAACGGCATGTCGACGATCATCAGCGCCTGCTCGAGGCCGCGTCGCACGGCCTGGCCGTGCATGATCATCATCTCAAGAGTCACGCCCAGCGTCGACGGCAAGCCGTGGAGCACCATGCCGACGCTGTCGCCGACGAGAACAATGTCACAATGCCGATCAACCAGCTTTGCGATCGGCGTGGTATAGGCCGTCAGGCAAACGAGCGGCGTTCCACCCTTCCGGGAACGGATATCAGGCGGTGTGATCGCCTTGATGTTAGCAACCGCGCTCAACAAGGGCTCCTTCCCCAACGTTACCAACCATTAGGGGCTGCGTTTGACACATTTTTGTGCAGGTGCGAAGAGCTAATAATGGCGGTGGCGCGTGACGTTGACGAGCCGACACTCACGTCAGAATCAATTAAATCGGTTAAGCTGCTTCAGCGTGCCCATCGAGGGATCATGGCTATCAGGCAAGGTCGAGCAACGCCGTCATTTCGACGGCGCCAAGGTGAGACATTGAGGCTCCCATCGGTTCGAACCCAATGGCAACGACCCATATTCCACACTCCCTTTTTATGCGACATGCGAAGCACAAATCATCAACATGGGATGACGGGGTATGGGGTTCAAATTCGCCGCCAGGCGTCAGCTTCGCGCCTAATGTCAGCCATTGTGACCAACCGGGCAGCATCCTAAATCCAGACATCGTTGGCGGCGGGCGTCAACTCTGAGACCGAGCGACTTGCGCACCCAATTGTATCGTTTCGAGAAGCTGGACCCTATTGGCTTCTTCCGTCTACCTAGGCACTAGTCACGTTTGAGACGCCCGTTTCCAACAGCGCGCGCCGCTACATAGCCGCCAAACGAGATGGATCTCATTGAGTTCTACGCCGATCTAATTCATTGTCCGCTCGGTGATTTGCGGGGAGCATGAGTGTCGGACGCCTCTGAAGAATTCTTAAAGTTTGAAGTGCATTCGGACGCCGCCGTCGCCAAACTATCACTTTGGCAACAACCGATACGAAGCATCCTTTCTTCCCTATACTTGTCGGCCGATTCCAAGTTCGTCGGTGGACGCTTCAACCGCAAAGT
Source organism: Mesorhizobium sp. P2_E10 (assembly GCF_056404235.1). Classification (NCBI taxonomy): domain Bacteria; kingdom Pseudomonadati; phylum Pseudomonadota; class Alphaproteobacteria; order Hyphomicrobiales; family Phyllobacteriaceae; genus Mesorhizobium; species Mesorhizobium sp. P2_E10. Next base: position 7,055 of record NZ_JBFUEK010000017.1, on the reverse strand, counting down.
GCAGCGCGACGACGAAGTCGGAACAGCAATGATCAGCCGCATGTCCTATGTCAGCGGCTTTTTCGATAAATCCCCGCGACTGATCGGAGCCGATATAGATGACGCGCTGAGCGTTATCGACAAGGTGTTTCTGGCTGACATGGAGGAACTGCTCGGTTACGCTCATTTCTGTGAGATCATGCCCTTGGTGCGCCGGGAATTCTTCTCTGTCGAACGCCGGGCGTCCGGGTTCCATCTCGACCACCCAAGTCTGGAATTCAGGGAGCATGAGGAAACCGACATCCTGATGTCGGAGATGGTTTTGCCGCATGATGTGGCGCCGCCACCTTACCCGATCGAGCACTGTTTGCGGATGGTGAAGGCGTGGCCAAAAATTCCGGCAGACGAGTTCATCGGGGTCCTCAGGCCAGCTTACAACCACTATATCAAAAACATTTTTGAGCTTCCGCTGCTCGACGACGATGCGTTCGCTAAGAGCTTCGGGTTCGCGCGGCAAGAATTCTTAGGGATGCGTGCCGCACTTATGGGTTATGCGGACTTTTGCCTCGGAATGGCCGACGCGGCGGAATCGTTGTCCATGCGCGCACTTCCACGTTATCGGCGTGCAGCTCTCGAGAAAGAGGCGAGAGAATGGGCATCTCCGCTCCTTGACAGGAACCATGTAATCGGAGTTGCCGCCGGGGTGGCTGGCGTGGAGCCATCAGTAGCCGAAAAGATCGTCGATCTTTTCACGATCATTTTGGGCGATATCAAGAAGTCCGGCGGCGGTGAAGGCTTCTTCCCACCCTTCCTTAGGATCGACAACGCGTTGCTGTTTTCTCCTCATGCAGTCAAACGCATGATGCCCGAAAGAAATCTGCTCTACAGGCTGGTCCGAACCGACCAGAAGACCTTCGACAATATCGTATCGAACCATCTCGAACCCTCTCTCCTGAAAGATGCGATCGAGTGCCTTTCTAGTATGGACGGAGTTGAGGTCCGGCAGGGTGTCCACTGGCAACATGGCGAGATTGATCTCCTCGCCTTTCATGAACCGACGAACACCGCGCTGCAAATCCAGGCAAAGGCTGCCGTGCCTCCGCAAGGCGCGCGAATGGTCGCTCAGATAGAGTCTCGTACCCTTGAAGCGGCAAAACAGATCAAGCGCTTTCTCGATCTCAACGGAGACGAAAAAGACAAAATCTGTTCTTTGGCCTTTGGGAGAAAACTAGAGAAAGTGACCTGGAGTAGCGGGGTAATGGTTCGCACCTGTTTTGGGACCGAAAAAGCCTGGAAGGGAATCGCTGGATACGTGCCGTTGAACCCGGTATTGCTCAAGGCAGCGATCAAGAGAATGACGGGTGAGAATGGATCGTTTGCTCAGATCGAAGCCGTCGTCGAAGATGAGTTGAAAGAGCTTCGGACGAGGGCTCTGATGGGCTGGCACCACAAGAGCTTCAAGCTATTCGGTGAGACAATTGAACTGCCTCTGCTGAATTTGGACTACGATGCGATTTCGGCCTTTCGCAAGGCGGCGCTGAGTTGAGGTAAAGTTACAGATTCAAGAAGCAAAGAGCCTGGCTTGGATTGCTGTCCGCATGAGCATGTTGTTGGCCGAAAACTGGCTGTCCGCAATGGCGCCTTCGTTTCCGGCAGCCGACATCATTGGGTGGCACGAACGAGGTTGATCAAGTGCGGGAAAGGACCTTGCCCTTTGCATCTATCGACACGATCTTGGACCAATGTCAGGGCAATTTGCCCCGGAACCCCAGAATTTTGTTCCGATGAGGGTTCATGTCGGTAACGAGAAAGAACCATTTCGTTCCTCAATGGCATCAGGAACGGTTTTTCGCAGACGGGAAGAACACTCTCTTCTACCTAAACCTCGCCCCGCCCATGCACAACAGGCGGGATGGAAGCCCCAAGCCTGGCAATTCATTGTTCAGATCGCCGACGTCACGCGCATTCGTACAGCAGGATCTCTATTCTACCTTCTTCGGAACTGACGTGGACGATCAGATCGAACGCAAGCTGTTCGGCGATATCGATGGCCGAGGGGCAGAGGCGGTTCGAGCTTTCACTGGCACCGATCAGGCAGCGTGGCATTCTAATTTCGAGAACTTCTTCGAGTACCTTGATATCCAGAAGCTGCGAACGCCGAAGGGATTAGCTTGGTTACGCAAGCAATATCCCGAGCTATCGCAGAATGAGTTAATGCAGGAGATGCAAAGCATCCAAATGCTGAACATCACAACGTGGATGACGGGGGTTCGGGAGATCGTATCGGCTGAGAAATCGCCCACGAAATTCATCGTTACCGATCATCCGGTCACGATCTACAACCATGGCGTAGCACCGACGGATTCCAGAAATCAATATCCTGATGATCCCTCCATCGCATTGAAGGGATCGCAGACCGTCTACCCGCTCGGCGCCGACCATTGCCTGATCCTGACCAACCTAGAATACGCGCAAGAGCCGGGCGTCGACCCATTGGTTAAGAGGACGTTCGCCCGGCGCTTCCACCCGGCGATGGTGTCAACAATCAATTTCATCCGAACCCGGCACCTAACGCAACAGCAGGTGGTTGAAGTCAACTTCATCATGAAGGCCCGTGCCGAGAAGCACATCGCGGCCGGTCGCGAAGAATGGCTCTACCCGGAGAAGACAGTCACGAAGTCATGGTGTGATCTGCGTGCGACCCTTCTGCCACCCCAAAATGGGCTCTTCCACTTCGGTGGCGAAATGTACGTTGGCTACGAAGATGGTCGGGTCGACTACCAGGATCAGTTTGGAAGGTCGGAAAAGCCGCGTCCCTGGTTGATAAAGCCCGCCCGGGCTCAACCTCTAAAACCGCGTGACATTTGCGGCTGCGGCTCCGGTTTCTCCTTCGGGGATTGCTGCAAGTCTAAGCCAGCGCACCTACGAGTCATTTGGTCGGAGAAGAGCATCAGAGAGCGAAATTTGATGCTGCTGACCGGCGTAGCCAACCTGTTTGAGATGGCAGGTAAGGACTGGAATACCGTTCGTAAGGAGATGACCGACGAAAGGATATCGAAGGTCTACAGCATGTACGAATCTCTCTGGCCTCGCGAGACAGATTTGCTCTCCCTGCTGCCCAAGCCCGATGGAACGCTGCGTTCGGTTTACACCGGGTCGCTGCACCCTAAGCTCATCACTGAATTCGCTTTGGGGTCATCGCTCTATTTCGGTGAAATTATAATTCAGCACCCGTTCATCAACCCCAATTCGCTAGCAAAAAAAATGCGTCCAACCGAGGATCCGCACGCCTTTCGCGGCGAGATCCTGAAGTCGCTGATGACGTTCCTAAACATTATGCCATTGGTCGAAATTGGTCTTGTTCACCTTATCCCGGACCCTTGTGATTTCGACCTGCACCTGCGCGACCAGATGATGCACATGGCGAGCGCGCGCCGAAAAATGCCGAGGTTCGATCCCAAAGATGACCCCAGAATGGAAAAAGTCATCCAGGAAGATATGCATCGAACGATGCTTGGAATACCTGAAAAGGCACTGCGCTCACTGCTGGCAAAGATGCCGCAACCGGACACGACCTTAGACGTCGACGAGATGATGCCGTTCATTGAACAGATAAGGTTGGACGATCCTCTGGCCGTTCTGCAGGAAAACTCTCTTGGATCAGGCGGCCAGTTGGAAATCATGAAGATGGCGCCGAACTTCGAGATGGCAATGTATCTCGCTCAGGCGACGGGCGCGCAGATACTCACCGATAGCCCTTTCAGGTGGCGGGAGTTGCAAGCGGCGCTCAACCGCCGCTACATCGGTACCGAACCTGCGCTTCAAAATTTGCAGGTTGCCATCCAAGCGGCGCCTTTTCGGTTTCCGGTTGACCACCAAGCGATCGAGGCGCTGGGGGCAAGCGGGGCGTCTGCCGAGATCACGTCGGTGTTTCGCTCGGCCTTCAACTACATTAGAGATCGAAAGGTGGGAGGAACAAAACCCAATTTCGAAAAGCACCTTGCCGCACGTTTCTTGCGAGGCAAGCGAGCTGCAGATGCCGCTATGGACAGAGCGGAAATCCAATACAGTACCGGAAAAGTAACCAGTCTATTTCGGGTCAAAGGCTTCCAGGACAATACGGTCAACAGGTTGCTGCTGATGTCCAGTTCGGAACACCATCTTCCTTGGGTGCCGATGGCGACCTATATCAGCCGCTAGACCATGGCCGGTCCTCATGGTGCCCGAGTAGTGCAGGCAGTGCTGCGCATTCTCTGACGTTGATCTTAATGCGATCATCTGGCCCTGGCCCCACCGTATCCACTCAGAACGGCAGAATTCGGCGTTTTCTATCCGAAAGCTGCTAGGCCGCTTCCGGCCCAATAACTACCGCCAGCCCTTGGCAGCTAACCCAAATGGCTCCGCTATGTTCGGCGGTCGGTGTTCTGCTCGTCGAACTGCGCGGGAAAAGTTTGCGGGCCATTACGGAAGGGGGCTGTAAGGCGAAGGCCTGTCGCCAATCAGAGAAATCTTTACCTCATCCAGGATATCGTGCAACTACTTACTCTATTGGGGTGGGAGGGGACAGCGATGTTGTTTGAGAATCTAAAGGTGAATCGCATTGCGGTTCACGAGGTTTTTCGTCGCAACGATGACAAATCTATTCAGCCACCAGCGTATGCTAATAGTCTGGAAGTCCTGAGCGCTGAGGCGATCGGCGCCTTCAGACTCCGCATGACGGATGCACTATCGGGTCAAACCCAAAGCCTGCAGATGCGAATTGTGAAGGTTGGTGCCGGCAGCTTCTTGGAGACAGCAGAAGGACTAGTCGGTTCCGACGACACAGCGTTCCTGTCGGGCTCCAAGGAAATCGCCACCAAACTTGCTGAGTCACAGTTAGCCCGGCGCATACCGGGCGGCATGGTCATTGTGTTCGATGGGACGGTAGGCGCAGAATCCGTTCCCTTTGTAGGCGTCATTAAGGCTGAAATCCAACAAGGCTTCCGGCGCTCCATCGCGGGCGCCAAGGCTATCATCGAGTTTCTCAATAATATCTTCCTCACCCCTGCGACACGTCTCTACAAGATTGGCGTGATGGCATTTGATGACACGACAAAAGCGAAGCCTGACGGCCGGCGCGCCTTCATCTTCGACAGCAACATCTCAGCCAGCAATCGAGAGGCTGCAGCGACGTATTTTTATGATGGCTTTCTTGGCTGCGCGTTGCCCAGCGATGGCCCCTACGAAACCATGAGGTTCTTCGACCTGACAAAGGAGTTCATTCGTGGCTCTGACATGCAGCCTGAGAAGAAGCGCGATATGGTCGACAGCCTCTATGTGTTCGTTCGGGACGAGCAAGACCCGACGTTCACTGCTGACCAGTTTGGCAGTAGATTTCTACCGGTGGAACTCAAAGACCCCTATGCTGATTTCATGACCACCAAGAGGTTCACTCCGAATGCGGTCGTGAGAGATACGTCGCAGATGGGCAATCGACTTCGCAGGCGCCGGCTAAAGTTTGGCGGCGACATTGAGCTGTCCGCTTCACCCGAGGCACTGAAGACCAAGGTGCATATGGAAGCGATTCCGGCTGACGGGGTCCTCGGCGATAGTGATGGCTGGACGCGCGTAATCATCCGCGAGCGGCTAACAGGCGAGCAATGACCGACCGCGAAACTAGGCTCGTCGAACGGTGGCGCGCCGAGCGCCCGATGTATGCTGCATGGGGAAACTTTGTCGCAGCGACCTTGACTGATGCCGTAGCCAAGGAAATCCACCCAGCTGCTGTGGAACTATTCCTGCGTATTCCCATCAGCCCGCGGACGAAGGAAGAGCCATCGCTCTTGGCGAAGGCTTTCAGGCGAGGAAAGCCCTATACGGACCCGTACAACGATATCGAAGACAAGGTCGGTCTGCGTTTCGTTGTCCTGGTCTCGGCCGACATCAAGATTGTAGAGCGGGCAATCATTACCTGCCCGAACTGGACGGCGGTGCTCGCGAGGGACTACGAAGAGGAGAGAAGGCAGCGGCCATACGAATTCGACTATCAGTCGGTTCATTACATCGTTCGGTCCAAGGACCAGTTGACGTCTGACGGCGTGACCATCCAAGCGGGCACCCCCTGCGAAATTCAGGTCCGCACGATACTCCAGCACGCCTACAGCGAACTAACCCACGACACGATATACAAGCCTAGCGTCCAGGCCTCGCCTGAAGTGAAGCGCTCAGCTGCTAAGAGCATGGCCTTGATGGAGGCCACGGACGACTACTTCATGAGGGTAAGGGAATGGTTGGACGCGGCACTTGCTCCAAGTCGCGAGGTCTCGGCAGCCGTCGACCGCTTGTATCGTTCCCTTACCGGGTTGAAGCCTGAACCGTCGCCGCTCGATACATTGCTAATTGACCACTTTGGACAATGGGCAAAGGAGGGGTTCGAGGTAGACCTAAAGAAGTTCCTTGATGATAAGGCGTTTCTCGCGGACCGCATTAGAGACCGCGCCCCGGCAGACCTGCTATTCCGTCAGCCCGCCGTCCTCATGGTATACTGGGCCATCAAAGTTGCACCTCGCAGCGCGGCCGAGAATGGTCCGCTTACTGACGAAGAGCTTGCCCCAATATACAGCGACCTCGGCTTGGCTCGGCCCGCAGCGCAAGGGTAGTCGCTTCGCGGAGGTCACCGAACAGGTCAGGTAGAATGCTGGATCATATGTTGGTGCCATATACTGCTCCTAGCCGCCGCTCCCACTACATCTGGATCAGCCCGTGGACCCGATGATCTCATTCATACGGGAAGTCGCCCGACCAAGAGACTCAGAGCTCAAAGACGTGGAGGGCTCGAACTGGACCAGAATGTCTTCTGTGGATGGCTCCCGCATTGCAAGGGGTGATTTGACGTTTTTGACGATTGGGTCAGGTGCAGTCTTCTGTCCGGCCTGTTGATGCAGTCGTTCATGTTGACCGCTGGCCTTGATGGTATCCGCGAGTCAGGTCCCACTCTGCTTTGCGGGCAATGACGCCCACGACATTCGCACGGGTTATCCCAGCTCCCGGTATGACCGGTTCGCCATCACATCTCATCGCCCTTGCAACTGGTGAAC
>NZ_JBFUEK010000016.1:0-80456 GCF_056404235.1 Mesorhizobium sp. P2_E10 | reverse complement strand
AACATCAACTCCACAAATGATCTTGTTCACGGTAACCTGCCTTGTGCGTACGGTTGGAACCAAGCGACTGTTCGGTCGTGCGTGACGAAGGCGAAGATCCCAAGCTCTCCCGCGGCTGTAACCTCAGGTGGTACGGGCGACTTCACCAAGCCAAGGTCCGGGCGGCCGCCCGGACCTTGGCTCAACCGCTTCAATCCCACGAAATCTCTCTCGTGCAGATACAAGGGTGTCGGCGACCCAACCCCGCAGGGCGGAATTGGTGGCGCGTGGCGCTGAAAGCGAAAGGCGCGCGCAGCACAATCGCTGCACGCGCCGAACGGTGAATGTCGGAGCCAGACTGGATTTCAGGCTGCCTGCAGCATGGTCTCGATGTCGATCACGGCATGGTTGGTCAATGTCTTGGAAATTTCGGCCTGCACCTTGTCGCTGACTTCCTTGTGCAGCTTCTTGCGCATGGTGCCCAGCATCAAGGGCGGCGCGATCAATACGATCTCGTCAAAGATGCCGTGGTGGGCGAGCTTGTAGAGCCGGTCGGCTATCTCGTCGGCGAAACGTTCCTTGCCCAGCCGGTGCCAGTCTGTGTCCTCGCCCGCACTGCGCTGAGCCAATGGGCCATCGTTGTGGCGACCGGGGCTGTCGCTGCCTCGATCGCGTGTCGCCGGATTGTCTTGCTTCATCTCCTGCACGAGCCGAAGGTTCGGATAGAGGCCATCGCCCTCGTTTTTGAGGAACAGCGCTTTTTCGCCATCGGCCACCATGACCCAGAGGCCAGGTTTCAGGTTGATTTTGCTCATCGCGTGCTCCTTGTCGAAGGTTTAAGTCCCGCCGAAGACTGATTGTTGCGGTAAGGCCCAACGCGTGGCGAAGCAGGAATGTTCCACCTGCCGGGCTGAAACGGCAGCGGCCCCCTTGACTGCTTTCGCCGGCAGCGGAAGAACGGGCAGCATTAATCTAGTAAATTGGTAGAATTTAGAAAAATCTGTTTTGTGACACGGCGCGTTTGCCGCCAAAAGCGCCGCAGAACAAGGCCTGCAACAGCGGCTTGAATCCGCTCCCCGCGCGGATGTGGAATATTTTTCTCTTGGCTGTTACCCTTGCAGAAAAGCGATTGCTTCCCGCGAAGCTATGCGGGAGTGCGTTCCTTCTGGTTTTTCACGCCCGCGCGTAAAACTGCCAAACTGTTCAGGAATCTGCTCGCCATGCCGCAGGCAACAACGCCAAAGCTCAATGCATTCCCCGTCTTCATGCGGGTCGAGGGCGAAGCTGTGGCCATCGTCGGCGGTGGCGAAGAGGCGCTGGCCAAGGCGCGGCTGCTCGGCCAGTCGAGCGCGGTGCTACGGATCATCGCGGAAAACGCCGAACCGGAGCTTCTGACCTTCATCGCACAAAGCGGCGCGATCCACATTGCCGCCGCCTACGATGCCGCGCATCTCGACGGCGCCGTCATGGTGTTTGCCGCCAGCGGCGATGAGGGGCTCGACCGCCGCGTCGCCGAGGACGCGCGCCGCTTAAGCATTCCGGTCAATGCCGTCGACCGGCCGGAGCTCTGCGATTTCTTCACCCCGGCGCTGGTCAACCGGGCACCGGTTGCCATTGCCATCGGCACGGAAGGGGCGGGTCCGGTGCTGGCGCAGATGCTGCGCAGCCGCATCGACCAGATGCTGTCGCCCTCGCTCGGGCCACTGGCAACGCTGGCCGCTTCGTTCCGCGGTGCCGCTGAAAAGTTGCTGCCGAGAGGCAATTCCCGCCGCCGCTTCTGGGGCGATTTCTTCGCTGGCGCGCCGGCGTGTGCTGTGGAGGCCGGTGAGCTTTCGCAGGCGCATGATGCCGCAGTCGGCCTACTGCTTTCGAACGCACCCGCCTCGGGCCATATCGCTCTGGTTGGCGCCGGTCCCGGTGCGGAGGACCTGCTGACCCTGCGCGCCCATCGCCTGCTGATGGAAGCCGACGTCATCGTCTATGACGCGCTGGTGCCGGAGGCGATCGTCGCTATGGGTCGCCGCGACGCCGAGCGCCTGCCTGTCGGAAAGCGCAAGGGCTGCCACTCCAAGAGCCAGGAAGAGATCAACGCGCTGCTGGTCGAACTCGGCCGCGACGGCAAGCGCGTCGTGCGGCTGAAGTCGGGCGATCCGCTGGTGTTTGGCCGCGCCGGCGAGGAAATGGCGGCATTGCGCGACGCCGGCATCGCCTATGACGTGGTTCCGGGCGTCACCGCGGCCTTCGCCGCTGCCGCCGATTTCGAACTGCCGCTGACGTTGCGCGGCGTGTCGTCGTCGATGGTGTTCACCACCGGCCACGACTTGAAAGGCAATTCGCTGCCCGACTGGGCCAAGCTCGCCATTTCCGGCGCCACGGTCGCCGTCTATATGGGTCGCTCGGTCGCGGCCGAGGTTGCGGGACGGCTGATCGAAGCTGGTCTCTCTCCGGATACGGCGGTCGCAGTGGTCGAGAATGCCAGCCTGCAAAATCGCCGCCGCTTCCACGGCACGCTTGCCGACCTGCCGTCGCTGGAGGCGCGCGTCGACCTGACCGGCCCGGTGATGACCATCATCGGCGATGCCGTTGCCGGCGCCAATTTTGAACGTTCCGAGCCGCTGGCGACACACAGGCACGAAGGTGCGAGCATTGCTGCCGCCCAAGGAGTTGAACAATGAAGGTTCTGACCGCAAACCGCCTCACCGATGGCATTGCCGTCTGGTACGCCAATGGCGGCTGGGCGGAGAGGATCGACAGTGCAGATCTCGCCCATGACAAGGCGGCCGAGGACCGGCTGGAAGCAATCGGTGCTGCGGCCTATGCCAACAACGAAGTGGTCGACGTCAATCTGATCGACGTGACCGTCGTGGACGGTATCGTCGAGGCGGTGCGGCTGCGCGAAAAGATCCGTGCCGCCGGCCCGACCAATCGCAACGATCTGGGCAAGCAGGCCCGTCCGGAAGCCGTCCGGGCGGCATAGACGACGACATTGATTTAAGCGGGCGGACGCGCCCGGAAAGACGAAGCATGTACCGTTACGATGAGTTCGACCACGATTTTGTCCAGGCCCGCGTCGCCGAGTTCAGCGACCAGGTCGAGCGCCGGCTTGCCGGTGAGATCACCGAGGACCAGTTCCGGCCGCTGCGGCTGATGAACGGCGTCTACCTGCAGCTGCACGCTTACATGCTGCGCATCGCGGTGCCGTACGGCACGCTGAGCGGCAAGCAGCTGCGCATGCTTGGCCACATCGCCCGCAAATACGACAAGGGTTACGGCCATTTCACCACGCGGCAGAACATCCAGTTCAACTGGCCGGCGCTGTCCGACATTCCGGCGATCCTGGCCGATCTGGCAAGCGTCGAGATGCACGCCATCCAGACCAGCGGCAACTGCATCCGCAATGTCACCGCCGACCATTTCGCCGGCGCTGCCGCCGACGAGGTCGCCGATCCGCGCCCCTATGCGGAAATCCTGCGCCAATGGTCGTCGGTGCATCCGGAATTCTCGTTCCTGCCGCGCAAATTCAAGATCGCGGTGACCGGCGCCGAGCGCGACCGTGCCGCCATCCAGACGCATGACATCGGCCTGCATCTGAAGAAGAACGCGGCTGGCGAACTCGGCTTTGCGGTCTATGTCGGCGGTGGCCAGGGCCGCACGCCGATGGTGGCCAAGAAAATCCGCGACTTCCTGCCGGAGGCCGACCTTCTGTCCTACTGCACGGCGATCCTGCGCGTTTACAACCTCTATGGCCGCCGCGACAACAAGTACAAGGCGCGCATCAAGATCCTCGTCCACGAGACCGGCGTCGAGGAAATCACCCGCCAGGTCGAGGCCGAATGGCTGGAACTGAAGGACGCCGAGCTGAAGCTGCCGGAAGCCGACATCCGCGCCATCGACGCCTATTTCGCGCCGCCCGGACTGAGCGACCGGCCGGAAGGCGACGCTTCGGTCAGGCTGGCTCGCCTCGACTCCAAAAGCTTTTCGGAATGGCTCGACCAGAACGTGGTGACGCACCGCCATCCCGACTATGCCGCGGTGACGATCTCGCTCAAGGGTATCGGCGAAGCGCCGGGTGACGCCTCCGACAGCCAGATGGAAGCAGTGGCCGACATCGCCGAAAAATATTCCTTCGACGAGCTGCGCGTCAGCCATGAGCAGAACCTGATCCTGCCGCATGTGGCGCGCGCCGACCTCAAGGCAGTCTACGACGCGCTGGTCGACATCGGACTGGCGACGGCCAATTCCAACCTGATCACCGACATCATCTCGTGCCCGGGCCTCGATTATTGCGCGCTGGCGACGGCGCGCTCGATCCCGATCGCGCAGGAAATCTCGCTGCGCTTCGCCTCGCTGGAGCGGCAGCGCGACATCGGCGAACTGAAGCTGAAGATTTCCGGCTGCATCAATGCCTGCGGCCATCACCATGTCGGTCACATCGGCATTCTGGGGGTGGAGAAGAAGGGCGCCGAGCTCTATCAGGTGACGCTTGGCGGCTCGGCTGACGAAAACACTTCGGTCGGCGAGATCATCGGCCGCGGCTTCAGTTCGGAAGAAATCACCGACGCCATCGAGCAGATCGTCGAAACCTATCTCGGCCTTCGCCTCGATCGCACAGAAAAATTCATCGACGCCTACCGCCGTGTCGGTCCCGCGCCGTTCAAGGAGGCGCTCTATGCTGGCGAAACCAAGGCCGCTTGACCGGATCGTCGACGTCGAGCAAGGCATCGCTGCGCAGGCAGCCGGGCTCGACGCGCTCTATGGTCATCTGACCCCGCTCGAGATCATCGAGCGCTCGGCCAGGGAACTTTTTCATGGCGAGATCGCCGCCGTTTCATCGTTCGGCGCCGATTCAGCCGTGCTGCTGCACATGATCGCCAAGATCGACCGCACGCTGCCGGTGATCTTTCTCGACACCGGCAAGCATTTCGAGGAGACGCTCGGTTACCGCGACGCGCTCGTCGCCGATTTCGGCCTGACCGACATCCGCGTGATCACCCCCGACGAGGCGGCGCTTTCGCGTATCGATCCGACCGGCAATCTGAACCAAACCGACACCGACGCCTGCTGCGATGTGCGCAAGGTCGAGCCGCTGGCGCGCGGCGTTGAGCCGTTCCGCGCCTGGTTCACCGGCCGTAAGCGCTTCCAGGCAGCGACACGGGCATCGCTTCCCATCTTCGAGGCGGTCGGTTCGCGCATTCGCATCAACCCGCTGGCGCGCTGGACGACGTCCGACCAGGCCGACTACATGCGCGCGCATGCGCTGCGCGAGAATCCGCTGGTCGCCTATGGCTATCTGTCGATCGGTTGCTTCCCATGCACTCAGCCGGTGCAGCCGGGCGATGATGCGCGCAGCGGCCGTTGGGCCGGGCATGCCAAGACCGAGTGCGGCATCCATTTGTCGGGGCTGGAGAAGTCGCTGACCGACGCCTCCCTTTAGGGTATGTTGGTATTCAGCCGGCCTGCAAACGGCGGTCCCCACCCTGAAGCCGCCGGCTTGGTCTGGACTGACTTTCAGCAAACTTTCGATTCTTTGGGGCTTTAGGAATTTGATGACAGAACAGACGACACCGGAGACCCGCCTCTGGACCCCGACGGGTTTTCGCGAGGACGAGTGGGCGCATGCCGAAAGCGCTGAGGCGCTGTCCGGCAACGGTCGCTTCATCCTGCCGCTGCAGGCGTTTCTCAGCCTTGATCCGGAGGTGCGCCGGTCGGCGAAGGAGCGCATCGGGGTGCTGCTTCAGCCCGGCGACCCGCTGGAAAAGATTGCCGACCTGCTTGACCAGCTGTCGCTGGTGGCGCTGGCCTTCCCGGCGTTCAGCGACGGCCGCTCCTTCTCCAAGGGCGAGTTGCTGCGCAGCCGCTACCATTTCGAGGGCGCGGTGCGCGCCTCCGGCCAGGTTCTCGTCGATCAGCTGCCGCACATGCTGCGGCTCGGCTTCGACGAGTTCGAGGTCTCGCATCCGGTGCTTTTGAAGCGGCTCGAGGAAGGCCGCACCGGCGGCCTGTCGCTGTACTATCAGCCAACCGCCGAGCCGGAGCCCAAGGGACCAAAGTACTCCTGGCGGCGCGAACGCGCCGGCTGACGTTGCGGTAATCCCACACGACTTTACATCGGCTGCGATCAGGCCTTCTCTGACCGTCCGGACGGAAACATCCGCCGGGCGCCAGGGAGGAGACCATGCGCTACGATTACGTCATCGCCGGTGGCGGTTCGGCCGGCTGCACGCTTGCCGCAAGGCTCTCCGAAGATGCCTCGAAAACGGTCTGCCTGATCGAGGCTGGCGGCGAGGGCAAGGATCTGCTCATCCGCGCGCCGGCAGGCATCATCGCGCTGCTGCCGGGCCGGCCGAAGATCAACAACTGGGCCTTCCAGACGGTGCCGCAGGAGGGCTTGGGCGGGCGCAAGGGCTACCAGCCGCGCGGAAAGGCGCTGGGCGGCTCCAGCGCCATCAATGCCATGCTCTACACGCGCGGCCATCGCGGCGACTATGACGAATGGGCCGATCTCGGTTGCGACGGCTGGTCGTGGGACGAGGTGCTGCCCTATTTCCGGCGCGCCGAAGGCAATCAGCGCGGCCCCGACGCGTTGCATGGCGGCGACGGGCCATTGCGGGTCGGCGAGCAGCGGGAGCCGCGCCCGATCGCCAAGGCCTTTGTCGAGGCCTGCGGTGAAAACCAGATCCGCCGCAACGATGATTTCAACGGGCCGGAGCAGGAGGGGGCAGGGCTTTATCAGGTGACGCAGTTCTGGGGCGAGGCTCGCGCCGGCGAACGTTGCTCGGCGGCTGCCGCTTACTTGCATCCGGCGATGAGCCGGCCGAACCTGACCGTCATCACCGGCGCGCATGCCACCGGCGTCGTCCTTGACGGTAGGCGCGCCACCGGCGTGCGCTACCGCGCGGGCAAAAGCGACGCCGTGGCGGAAGCCAGGCGCGAGGTGATCCTGTGCGGCGGCGCTTTCGGATCGCCGCAGCTTCTTCTCCTGTCCGGCATCGGCCCGGCGGCCGAACTTGCCATGCACGGGGTTCCGGTCGTCCACGAACTGCCCGGTGTCGGACAGAACTTGCAGGACCATCTCGATTTCATCCTGGCCTGGACGTCCAGGGAGACCGACCTGATGGGCATCGGCCTGCGCGGCACACCTGGCCTGCTGCGGCACATGCTGCGCTGGCGCAAGGACGGCAGCGGCATGATCGCCACGCCCTATGCGGAAGGTGGCGCCTTCCTCAAATCCGATCCGGCGATCGACCGGCCCGACCTGCAACTGCATTTCTGCATTGCTATCGTCGACGATCACGGCCGCAAGCTGCATATGGGCTATGGCTTTTCCTGCCATGTCTGCGTGCTCAGGCCGCATTCGCGCGGCACGGTCGGGCTGTCGACGCCAGATCCCCTGGCGCCGCCGCGCCTCGACCCGCGCTTTCTCTCCGACGAACGCGATGGCCACCTTTTGCTCAAGGGGGTCAGGATGATGCGCGGCATCCTGGAGGCGCCGGCGCTGGCGAAGTATCGCCACAAGGAAATCTACACCGCCGGCGCTGCCAGCGATACCGAACTGATGGCGCATATCCGCGCGCGCGCCGACACGATCTATCACCCGGTCGGCACCTGCAAGATGGGCGTCGACGAGATGGCGGTGGTCGACCCGCAGCTCAGGGTGCGCGGGCTGCAAGGGCTGCGTGTTGTCGACGCCTCGGTGATGCCGACCTTAATCGGCGGCAACACCAATGCGCCGACGATCATGATTGCCGAAAAGGCGGCCGACATGATCAAGGCCGCCTGATCGTCACCTGTCTCTGGTCGAACCAGTCATGCCCCTTTTGTCCATCGCGAAGAATTCTGGTGCGGCATCGGCTGCATTGCGCAAAATCTGGTCAGACCAATTGTGCGAATCACGCTTTTCCTTTTGCCGTCTTGCCCTTAGGATAGGTCCATTATTTCGTAATCCGAAATAAATGACCACCAAGGGAGGAACCGGAATGGCAGGCAAGAGGATATTGATGCTCGTTGGTGAGTTCAGCGAGGAATACGAGATTTTCGTCTTTGAACAGGCCATGCATGCGGTTGGCCACACCGTGCATGTCGTCTGCCCCGACAAGAAGGCGGGCGACATCCTCAAGACGTCGCTGCACGATTTCGAGGGTCACCAGACCTATACGGAAAAGCTCGGCCACGATTACATCCTCAACAAGACCTTTTCCGAGGTGAAACCGGCCGAATACGACGCCGTCTATGCGGCGGGCGGGCGCGGGCCGGAATACATTCGCATCGACAAGCGGGTCCAGGCGCTGGTGCGGCATTTCCACGAAACCGGCAAGCCGATCTTCACCATCTGCCACGGCGTGCAGATCCTGATTGCGGTCGACGGCGTCGTGCGCGGCCGCCAAGTGGCAGCACTGCAGTATTGCGAGCCGGAGGTCACGCTGGCCGGCGGCATCTACATCGATGTCGCGCCAACCGGCGCCCATGTCGACGGCAATCTGGTGTCGGCCAAGGGCTGGCCCGGGCTGGCCGCTTTCATGCGCGAATGCCTGAAAGTGCTCGGCACCGAAATCCGCCATGGCGAGATCCTGCGCGACGAGCGCAAGGCGGCCTGATCCGGGATTTTTGCCAATGCCGCCGCGCCGCATGGGGTGCGGCGGCGGCCCTTTGCTTTCGAGGCTCTATCGCATCGGCCGGGAAATCGAATCCGTCAGAAGTAACGCTTGAGATTGCCGCGGATGCGATCCAGCACGGTGTCGCCAGTGAGATCAGGCACGAATTCCCTGCCGGTGATCGCTTCATAGGCCTGCGCGTAAACCCGTGAAGTCTGGTTGATGATCTCGTCGGGAATCCTCGGGATCGGTTCCTTGTAAGGATCGCAGCGGGCCGAGACCCACGACCGAATGAAATCCTTGTCAAAACTGTCCGGCCGCGTGCCGTTCTGGAGCGCCTGTTGGTAGGTCGTCGCGATCCAGTAGCGGCTGCTGTCGGGCGTATGGATTTCATCGGCAAGAACGATCGTCCCGTCCTTGTCGACGCCGAACTCGTATTTCGTGTCGGCGAGGATCAGGCCACGCTCGGTAGCGCGCCTCTGGCCTCGCGCGAACAGCTGCAAGGCGTAGCTTGAAACGGTCTGCCATTGCGCCGGTGTGAGAAGCCCTTGCTCGATGATTTCGGCTTCGGACAGGGGTTCATCATGACCGCCGTCAAAAGCCTTGCTGGTCGGGGTGATGATCGCTTGGCGAAGCTTTTCGTGGGCGCGCAATCCGTCCGGCAGGACGGTGCCATACATATGCCGCTCGCCGTTCTTGTATTTGGTCAGAATTGACGTGCTGGTGGTTCCTGCGAGATAGCCACGCACGACAATTTCGACCGGCAGGATTTCGAGCCGCGTGCCAACGACAACGTTGGGGTCGGGATATTCAAGCACATGGTTCGGGCAGATATCGGCGGTCTCTTCGAACCAGTGCCGGGCAATCTGCGTCAGGATCTCTCCCTTGAACGGGATCGAGGTCAGGATGGTGTCGAAGGCACTGATGCGGTCAGTGGCGATAATGATGCGTCGCCCGTCCGGCAGGTCGTAATTGTCCCGTACCTTGCCGTTGTAGCGGTTCGGCAGTTCGGGAATGAAGGCATCTGTGAGAACGCGGAGATCGCTCATGAAGGATATCGTCTGTCGGTGGGGTTACAGATCCGGCTCGCGCTGCGCCCGATCCGATTGGTGCTAAATCGCCATCCGCGCTTCGCGGAATGACACCAGCTTGCGGCGGTTCTCGTCCCACAGCGCCAGCTTGACGCAGCGCAGGCTGTCGAGAAGCGTGACGCGGCCGATGTTGCGCAGTTCCGGATAGTCGCGCAGCACTTCCGGAAGCCGGTAGCACGGCACCTTGGCGGAGAGGTGATGGACGTGGTGAACGCCGATGTTGCCGGTGAACCAGTTCAGCACCGGCGGCAGGTCATAGTAGGACGATCCATGCAGCGCCGCATGCTGGAATTCCCATTCGGAATCCTTCGCCCACTCTGTCTCCTCGAATTGGTGCTGGACGTAGAACAGCCAGACGCCGGCCGAACCGGCGAGGATGACGATGGGCAGATGGACGACCAGGAACGCGCCGGGACCGACAAACCAGATGAGGATTGCCGCGGCGAGCGCGATGGCGAGGTTGGTGGCCATCGATGACACCCAGGGCGTCAGGCCACCCCGCATCATGCCGACCGGCAGCCGCTGCTCAAAAATGAAAAGCCATATCGGCCCAAGGCCGAACATCACCAGCGGATGGCGATAGAGACGATAGCCAAGACGGCCTCGCCACGACATCTGCCGGTATTCGGCGACGGTCAGCGTCCTGATGTCGCCCATGCCGCGCTCGTCGAGATTGCCGGCGCTGGCGTGATGGGTGGCGTGGGCGCGGCGCCAGCAATCATAGGGCGTCAGCGTCAGCACGCCCAGGCTGCGGCCGATCCAGTCGTCGGCATAGCGATTGGCGAAGAAGGAGCCGTGGCCGCAATCGTGCTGGATCATGAAAATCCGCACCAGAAAGGCCGCCGCCGGGACGATGAGGATCAAACCCCACCAATGGCCATAGGAATAGGCGGCCGAAGACAGCGCCCATAACGTGACGAAAGGGATGAGGGTGATTGCAAGTTCGAGGGTGCTGCGTCGCCTGTCAGGCTTCTTGTAGCGCGCTAGAATCTTCAACCAGGCACGCCTGCTGTTGGCAGCAGCCTCGGGGGAAATCATGTTCATCAGGAAGCATAGACGCAGCCCGCCGCTGCCGCAAGGCGCAGATCACGCCAAATTACTGTGCGTAAATGTCGCGCGATGCAAGCCGTCCGTGGCGCTATTGCCGGCGGTCACCGCCGGCCAGGCTGCCTTCCACACCGTCCAGCCGGTCGAGCAGGTCCCTGAAATGGTCGGGAATGTCGGCCTCGGTGCGGAAGGCCGGCAGTGTGCGCAGGAAGCGGGTCGTTGCCTCGGTGGTGAACTGGCGCCTGATATCGGCAGCGAGACTTTCGCGCCTGTCGCCATTGTTGCGGGTCATCATCTCAAAATCCTTTGTCGAGACCGAAACTCCTCCAGCAAGGGAATGGTTCCCCCATCGCAACATTCAGGCAAGCAAAGCCGGTGATTACAGTAAAATTTGAATTAAAATGGAACGCCTCCGCAACGCACCGGCCAGGCGCGACAGGTGGCCGTCAATACCGCTTACCCCTTGATTTTTGGCTGCCAAACCTCGATATCGGGCACAAATCCGAACCATTCGAAATGACGGGAAACGGCGATGAGCGACCAGACGAAAGACGAACGCGCGCCCGAGGACATCGAAACGGCCGAGGCCATTGGCGAGCGCGCCGAAGGCAGCATCGACGGCGACTATGAAGCGCTGGTGCGGCTTCTGAAGGAAAACGAAGAGCTGAAGGACCGCGCGCTGCGCGTCGCGGCCGAGATGGAAAACCTGCGCCGCCGCACCGCGCGCGACGTGCATGACGCACGGACCTATGCGGTGGCCAATTTTGCCCGCGACATGCTGTCGGTGTCGGACAATCTGCGCCGCGCGCTCGACGCCATTCCGGCCGAGGCCAAGGCTTCGGGCGATGCCGGGTTCAAGGCGCTGATCGACGGCGTCGAGATCACCGAACGCGCCATGTTGTCGGCGCTGGAGCGGCACGGAGTGAAGAAGCTCGAGCCGCAAGGCGAGAAGTTCGATCCGAATTTCCACCAGGCGATGTTCGAGGTGCCCAATCCGGACGTGCCGGCCAACACCGTGGTCCAGATCGTTCAGCCGGGCTATTCGATCGGCGAGCGCGTGCTGCGGCCGGCCATGGTCGGCGTCGCCAAGGGCGGCCCCAAATATGTGGCGAGCGAAACGCCTGTCGAACCTGGGCCGGTCAATGACGAGGCCGAGAGGGACGCTTGAACGGATAAGCGAGTAGGGAATAGCGAGTAGCGAATAGGGAAATAGCCAATAGCCGCCACGTGGCTTTGTGCTATTCGCTATTTCCCTATTCGCTATTCACTCTTTCATTGTTCGCCCATGAACCCCATCGACCTCCTCGACTATGCCGGTGTCGCCGTCTTCGCGGCGACAGGTGCGCTTGCCGCCTCGCGCAAGCAGCTCGACATTATCGGTTTCCTGTTCCTGGCCAGCGTTACCGGCATCGGCGGCGGCACGTTTCGCGACGTCATCCTCAATTTGCCGGTGTTCTGGGTCGCCAACCGTGACTACGTGCTGATCTGCGCGGTGGTTGCGGTGCTGGTCTTCTTCAGCGCGCACCGTGTCGAGTCCCGCTACAAATTGCTGCTCTGGCTCGACGCCGTCGGTCTCGCTGCCTTCTCGGTGATGGGCGCTGCCAAGGGTCTGGCCATCACCGGCTCTCCGGTCGTGTCAGTCATCACCGGCGTGCTCACCGCCACCTTTGGCGGCATTCTGCGCGACCTTCTGGCCGGCGAGCCGTCAGTGCTGCTGAGACCCGAAATCTATGTCACCGCCGCCCTTGCCGGTGCTGCCCTCTACACGCTGGGCGATCTCGCCGGGTTGCCGCCGTTTGCCGCCGGCCTGGCGGGCTTCGCAGCGGCTTTCCTGGTGCGCGGCGGCGCACTCAAGTTCGGCTGGTCGTTTCCGTCCTACAAGAGCCGGCCGGGACGGCGGCCGGAAGACATTCCTTGAGAGTGAGTAGCGAATAGGGAGTAGCGAATAGGGGATAGCAGTCCGCAAGATTGCGGCGTAGCTCTCGCTATTCGCTATTCGCTATTCGCTATTCGCTATTCGCTATTCGCTGGCGTCAGGCGGCGAAGCGCTGGGCTTCCCCACCATAGTAGTTGACGTAGCGCGCACCGATTTCCTTGACCGGCATCACGACGAACACGTCGACCGTCGAGAATTCGCGGTCGATGACGCAGCCGTCACCGATGCGGGCGCCGACGCGCAGATAGCCCTTGACCAGCGGCGGCATGGCCGCAATGGCCGCCTTGGTGTTGACCGCCTCGATCGGCATCAAATCCATCGAGCAATAGCGCCCGGTGACCGCGCGTACATCCCAGGCCGAGTTGGTCCGGCAGTGATGGGCAAGATAGGTGAGCGCCTCGGCATGCGCCGCCGGCACTGTGCCATGGAACGAAGCGCAGCCGGTCATCACGCCGATCTCATAGTGCTTGATATAGGCCCATATGCCTTGCCACAGCGCCTCGATGGTACGCTTCGAGCGGTATTCCGGCAAAACGCAGGAGCGGCCGAGTTCGAGGAAACGCTGGCCGGGATGGCGGGCGATGAGCTTGGTCAGCTCGAATTCACCCTCGGAATAGAACCCGCCTGCCGTTGCCGCAATTTCCTGCCGCAGAAGGCGGTAGGTGCCGACGATGCGGCGGTGCTCGGGGCCGGAGAGCGTGGTGTCGAAGACGAGCAGATGGTCGCAGAGCGGATCGAACCGATCGGCGTCGCGGTGGTCCTGGAACAGGTCCTTCCTGGCGCCAAGCTCGTCATAAAATACCCGGTAGCGCACTTCCTGGGCAGCGGCGATCTCGGCCTCGTTGCGGGCGAGCCGCACTTCGAGGTTGCCGATCCGGCCGAGCGAAGCGCCTTTTATGACGGAATCGGCGCTACGCCCGGCGAGCAGTGCGCTGCTGGCGTTCGGCCGAGTGTCACATTCCGGCATAACTGTATGCACGAGTGATTCTCCTTCGAGCCATCCCTCTTGGCACGGGGATACGGTGTAGGTGCAACAGGATTGTGACAGTACCGTGATACGGCGTTCTGGGCAATACTTCGCCGGCTGGCCAGCGCGCGACTTCGGCAAGCGGAATCAGTTTTGCCGTACTCGCCTTCGGTTCCGCAAGGGATGATGTGCCGAGCGAAAAGCGCTGCAACGTCCGGGCGCGTCCCACAAGACACGCGGCGCTCCAAGGCCGTCAGCCGGCTACATTATCTGGGAAGCGAAAGGGCGGATACCAATTCAGGCGGCCACCTGGCCTTCGACGGCATGAACCAAAGCGTCGGGATCGAGCGGCTTGGTGACAAAGCCGCTGGCGCCGTGGGCGAGCACGGCGTGGCGGGTCTTTTCCTGGCTGTCGGCGGAAAGCACCATGATCGGCACCGGCGGCACCGCCATTTCCTCCTCGTGGCGGCGGATGGCGGCGATCGCATCAAGCCCGTCCATGACGGGCATGTGCAGGTCCATCAGCACCACGTCAAAACGATGTTTGAGCCCGGCCTCGGTGACGGCCTCGACCGCGGCCTTGCCGTTGCCGACCACTTTCACGCGATGCCCGGCCTTCACAAGCGTGGCGCGGGCGAGCATGGCGTTGATGTCGTTGTCCTCGGCGATCAGCACCGACAGGCCTTGCCGGCGACCACCGAGGGTACGAATGGAGGGGGCTCCGCGTTTTTCCGGCTGCGGCTTGGGCAGCGTCGGGGCATGGCTGGTCAAAAGTACGCGCAACAGCGTCTCGCCGCGCACCGGCCTTGCCAGGAAGGTGGCGTAGCCACTGGCGCGGAATTCGCCAAGCATGCCGCGGTCGGTCGGCGCGATCAGCGTGATGGCCTCGCAATCGGCAAAGCCGCTCTGGCGCAGGCGCTTGAGCAGCCTGCCATCGCTGTCTTCCATAGCCGCATCGATCAGAAGCACGTCGCAGTCCGCGGCAAAAGGCGCCGCCTGGGCCGAGGTAGCAGCCAGATTGACGACGCCGCCATGGGCACGGATGGTGCGGGCGATGGCATCGGCCTCGATGGCGTTCTTCGAGACGATCACCGCGTGCCGGCCCGATAGAATGCTCTGGCGGTTTTGCGGTGCCTCGGTGGCCGCAATGGCCGGGATTTCGAAGACGAATTCAGATCCTTCGCCGAGCCGGCTCGACACCGAGATGGTGCCGCCCATGGCTGTCACCAGGCGCCTGGAGATGGCAAGACCGAGGCCGGCGCCGCCATGCACACGGGTCGAGGTGCCGTCGGATTGTTCGAATTCCTCGAAGATGCGCTCCATGTCGTCCTCGCGCAGTCCGGGGCCGGTGTCGGCAACGATGAAGCAAATGCGGTCGGTCGTCTCGGTGCGTGCCCGTGCGACGCTGACCAGCACGCCGCCGCTGTCGGTGAATTTGACGGCATTGCCGATGAGGTTGAGCAGCACCTGCCTCACCCTGCCGGGGTCGGCTGTGATCATCAGCGGCACGTCGGGTTCGACGTGACAGCCGAGGCCGATGTTCTTGGCGAAGGCTTTCGCCGCCATCAGTTCGATGATGTTGTCGGCGATTTCGCGCAGCGATGTCGGCTGCGGTTCCGGGTCGAAGCGGCCTGCCTCGATCTTGGAATAGTCGAGCAGGTCCTCGATCAGGGCGAGCAGTGCGCTGGCCGAGGTCGAGACGGCACTGACATAGGTCCGCTGCTCAGGCGAAAGATGGGTGTCGGCCAGAAGCTTGGCCATGCCCATGATGCCGTTCATCGGCGTGCGGATTTCATGGCTGACGGTTGCGAGGAAGCGCGATTTGGCCTGGCTTGCATATTCGGCGCGTTCGCGAGCGGTGATCAGTGACGATTCCGCGCGCTTGCGGGCGGTGATGTCGCGGGCGATCGCCCGGTGCGAGACGGCGCCCGAGTCCTTCTCGCGCACCGACAGTTCGATCCACGAGAACCAGCGCGGCCCGGCCGGCGTGCGGATGGCGACGTCGGTGGAGCTCAAACATTCGTGATCCGAAAAGGCGGCATCGGGGACAATGCCGACGTCGATGCCGAGTTCGGTCAGGGTCTTGCCGGCAAGGTCGCGCTGATCGATTTCGACAAGGCCGGCGAAAACCTTGTTGGCATAGACGATGTGGCCGTCGCGGTCGCGATGGACGACGAGGTCGCCCAGCGCATCGATGAGCCCGCGAAAACGCTCCTCGCTCTCCTGCATCTCCCACATGCGATCGGCCAGCGTCTCGATCTCGGCGCGGCTGCGGGCCGTGGCTTCGTCGAGCAGGGCCACTGTCCGGCGCTCGGCGCGCCTGGCGCGCAGATGCATGACGAGGCCGCCCATGCCGGTCGCCAGCAAGCCGATGGTGATGAAGATCGGCGCTCCGGTCAGATGCGACAGTCCCGCCAGAACGGCGATGGCGACGACCGTCAGGAAGGGCAGGCCCTCGCGGGTGGCGGGCGGCAGTTCGGGCGCCAGCGGCGGCGCGACGAGAATCCGCCGCTTCGGCAGCTCGGGGCTCAGCCCGTCGATGCCTTCGGCACTGTCCGCCTCCCTGATGCCGGATTCCGCGATCATGCGAAATCCCTATCAAACAGAGATTATGGAAGACTGCGGCGGATCGTTCGAATTTTAGCGGTCGAGCGATTCAGGACGGAAAACCGCTTCACATTTTTCCTGGAATGCCACTGAGGGCCTTACATATCCACCACGACGCGACCGCGGATCTTGCCGTCGACGATGTCATGCGCGGCATCGATGATGCCGTCGAAGCCAATGGTTGTGGACAGGCTGGCGAGTTTCTCAAGGTCGAGATCGGTGCCGATGCGGCGCCACGCCTCGATGCGGACCGCCTTCGGCGCCATCACCGAATCGATGCCGAGCAGCGAAACACCGCGCAGGATGAACGGGGCGACGCTCGACGGCAGATCCATGCCGCCGGCCAGGCCGCAGGCGGCGACCGCGCCGCCATAGGAGGTCATCGACAGCACATTGGCCAGCGTATGGCTGCCGACCGCATCGATGCCGCCGGCCCAGCGCTCCTTGGCCAGCGGCTTTGCCGGTTGGGCGAGCTCGTCGCGCGAGATTACTTCCGCCGCGCCAAGGTCGATCAGATAGGGGCTTTCGGCGTTGCGGCCGGTCGAGGCGATGACATGATAGCCGAGGCTGGACAGGATCGAGACGGCGACCGAGCCGACGCCACCGGCAGCGCCCGTCACCACCACCGGGCCGCGATCAGGCACGATGCCGTGCCGCTCCAGTGCGATGACGCAAAGCATGGCCGTGTAGCCGGCCGTGCCGACTGCCATGGCGTCATGCGCGCTCATGCCGTCCGGCAGCGGCACCAGCCAATCGCCCTTGACGCGGGCGCGTCCGGCATAGGCGCCGAAATGCGTCTCGCCGACGCCCCAGCCGTTCAAGATTACCTTGTCGCCCTTGCGCCAGTCGTCATGGGAAGACGAGATGACGGTGCCGGCGAAATCGATGCCCGGCACCAACGGCCAGCGGCGGATCACCGGCGCCTTGCCGGTGATGGCCAGCCCGTCCTTGTAGTTGACCGTCGTCGCTTCTACCGCGACGGTGACATCGCCTTCCATCAGATCGGCTTCGGTGAGGTCGGTCACGGCCACCGACTGCTTCTTCTCGGCGTCGCGTGAAACGAGGATGGCTTTGAAGGTCTCGGTCACTTTTGTCTCCTCGGTCTGGCGGTGCGTGGACTGTGCGGCGACAGCCCGGCGCGGTCAATCTTTCAAGAGAGCCGGGCGTTCAAGCGTCCGGACCTTGCGGCTTCACTTCGCGCCGCCAGCCGATGAGTTCGTCGAAGACGACCAGCGCCGCGCCGACCGAAATGAAGGCGTCGGCGAGGTTGAAGATGGCGAAGGACCAGACAGGCGTGTGGAACAGGATGTAGTCGATGACGTGGCCGTAGACGGCACGGTCGATGAGATTGCCGAGCGCGCCGCCGACGATCAATGCAAAGCCGATGCGGGCAAGCACGTGGGCGGGCGGCGTACGCGTCGCGAGATAGAGCACGAAAGCGACGACGAGAACCGCAATCACCACCAGGCCGGTGTCGCCGAAGGACTCGAACATCGAGAAAGCAATGCCGGTATTGTAGGTACGGTACAGCGCCAGGAACGGCACCAGATCGATTTTTTCCTGGAAGGCGAGACCGGTCTCGACCAGGTGTTTCACCCATTGGTCGAGGCCGATTGCCGCCACAGTCAGCAGGACGTAGGGGGACCATGATTTCACGGTTTGGTATCCTCAGGGGCAAGCTTCAGCGCGCCGCGCCGGATCTCGAACAGCATGATGCCGGTGGCGACCGCAAGGTTGAGCGAATCGGCGCGGCCCGCCTGCGGAATGCGCAGCAGCCTGTCGCAGCTTTCGGCCAGATTGTCGGGCAGGCCCTGCTGCTCGTTGCCCATCATCAAGAGCACCGGGCCCCTGGAGAAATCGACCGAACGATAGTCGACCGCCCCTTTTAGATGCGTGCCGGCGACGAGGCCTGAAAAGCTGTTGCGCCAGGCGAGAAAGGCTTCCGGCGTGGCTTTGGTCACCGGCACGGCGAAGATCGAACCCATGGTGGCGCGCACGGTTTCGACGGAAAAAGGATCGGTGGTTTCACCGACCAGGATGACGCCTTTGGCGCCGACGGCATCGACGGTGCGGATGACGGTGCCGAGATTGCCGGGGTCGCGCACCCGGTCGAGCGCCACCCAGACGTCGCCGTCGTGGGCGCGGATGTCCCTCAGCGCCAAGAATTTTTGCGAGAAGACGCCAACCACCATTTGCGGATTGTCGCGGCGGGTGATGGCGACCAGCACCTTTTCCGACACTTCGAGCACGGTGCCGCCGGCGGCAACCGTGCGCGCCGCCACTTTTTCGATGGCCGCATTGCCGCGCCCGGCCTTGGCGAAGACCAGCGTCTTGATCGACCAGCCGAGGTCGAGCGCGTCGATGACCAGTTTCAGCCCTTCGGCCATGAAGGCGTTCTGCTGGTCGCGGAATTTCTTCTGCGCCAGCGCCTTGATGTCCTTGATCAGCGGGTTGGCGAGGCTGGTGACTTCCTTGACCTGCCCCGGTGCGCCTGCGTGCCGCTCGTTCATCAGGCCACCCAGCGCGAAAACAGCGAGGTCGACAGCGCGCGGCCGGCCGACTTCTCGCGGATGATCAGTTCGCCGGATTCGACCGTACCGCCCATGCCGGCAAAGGTGTCGCGCAGCAAGGCATGGATGGCGAAGAAGGAGGCGCGGATCGAATAGGCGGTCAACACCACAGCCAGCGGTTTCGGCGTCAGGATCGCGCGGCAGAGGTCGGTGAGCGCTGGCAGATCCTCGAACAATTGCCAGACCTCGCCCTTGGGGCCGCGGCCATAGGCCGGCGGGTCGAACAGGATGATGTCGTAACGGCTGCCGCGGCGCTCCTCACGCTCGACGAATTTCATGGCGTCGTCGACGATCCAGCGGATCGGCTTGCTGCCGAGGCCGGCCATCTCCTGGTTCTCGCGGGCCCAGCCGATCGCCTTCTTGGAGGCATCGACATGGGTGACCTCGGCGCCGGCGCGAGCCGCCACCAGCGAGGCAAGGCCAGTGTAGCCGAACAGGTTCAGCACCTTGACCGGCCGCTTTGCCGCCGCGATCAATGCGGCCATGTGATCCCAATGCGAGGCCTGCTCGGGGAAGACGCCGACATGGCGAAACGAGGTGAAGCGGCCGAGATAGCCGATGCCGTCATGCTTCATCGGCCAGGTCTCGCCGAGCGGCGTTCCGGGGAAGCGCCAGCGGCCGATGCCTTCTTCGTCGGTGTCGCCGGTGAAAATCGCGTCGGCACGGTCCCAGTCCCTTGCCGGCAGCGCCTTTTGCCAGATCGCCTGGCCCTCGGGCCGCACGATGCGATAGGGACCGTATTGCTCGAGCTTTTGGCCGGCGCCACTGTCGAGCAGCGCATAATCCTGATTGGGCGCCACTTCGAGTATCAGCGGCAGCCGCTCGGAGGGCAGGGCGCCCGGGCGGCGCGACAGGACGCGCGGCGCGGATTTGGGGTCGGACCGGTCGTCCGGTTTTGTCTGTGGCCTTGCCGCTGCGCCAGTCTCGCGTAGACGCGACTGTTCAGCCTTTGCGGGCTGACGCGGGCGGTTGTCGCGGTTTCTGTCGCGAAAGGATTTCAAGAAAGAAAATCTCCGGAGCGGGTGGCCGCTTTTGACATAGGGGCACCTGCTTCGCAACAAAATGGTCCTGCACGCGTTCGGCGCCGGTTTCTGTCGTCGTGCAATGGACCTCGCCGAAAGAAACGGGCAAATCTGAAAAACATGTCCCGTTCTGAACGCCTGCTCGACCTGATCCAGATCCTGCGCCGGCATCGCCGGCCGGTCAGCGGCCGCACGCTCGCCTGCGAGATGGGGATCTCGATCCGCACGCTCTATCGCGACATTGCCACGCTGCAGGGACAGGGCGCGCCGATCGAGGGCGAGGCGGGGCTGGGTTATGTGCTCAAGCCCGGCTTCATGCTGCCGCCGCTGATGTTCACCGACGAGGAGATCGAGGCCATCGTGCTCGGTTCGCGCTGGGTCGCCAAGCAGCCGGATTCACGGCTTTCGGCGGCTGCCACCGACGCGCTGGCCAAGATCGCCGCGGTGCTGCCGGACGATCTGCGCGAGGATCTGGATGCGACGACGCTGCTCGTCGGGCCGCGCATCGAGGCCGTCGAGGGCATCGACCTCGGGCTGGTGCGGCAAGCCATCCGCAACGAACGCAAGCTCGGCTTTCTCTATCGCGATGTCGGCGGTGCTGCTTCGCAGCGCATGGTCTGGCCGTTTGCGCTCGGCTTCTTCGACAAGGTGCGGGTGGTGGTGGCCTGGTGCGAGACGCGGCAGGATTTCAGGCATTTTCGCGCCGATCGCATCTCCGGGCTCAACGTCACTGAGACGCGCTATCCGCGCCGCCGCCAAATGTTGTTGAAGGAATGGCGGGCGACGCTCGACGCGCCACGGCGCTAGCTTCTTGTTTGAGCATGATCTTTTCCGAAAACCGGTTCCCACTTTTCGGGATCATGCTCTAGCTGCCCATGATCGCTGCTGCCAGAATCTGACAGCAGCATCTCCTATGGTCTTCGTATCGAAACCCTTGGAGAGCAGAAAATGACAACTCCCAATTTCATCATCCTCTATGTCGACAAGCCCGAGCAGAGCGGCGTCTTCTACAGCGCGCTGTTCGGCCGCCAGCCGGTCGAGACGTCGCCGACCTTCGTGCTGTTCGTGCTCGACAACGGCTTCAAGCTCGGCCTCTGGTCGCGCCATACGGTGGAGCCGGCCGCCGAGGCCGCGGGCGGCGGTGCGGAGATCGTCTTTGCGCTGGAAACGCCGGATGCCGTCGATGCCACCCATGCCGATTGGGTCGGGCGTGGGCTGAACATCCTGCAGATGCCAACCGACATGGATTTCGGCCGCACTTTCGTCGCGCTCGATCCTGACAATCATCGGCTGCGCGTCTATTGGCTGAACGATGGAGAACAGGCCAATGGGGAACAGAAATGAGCGGGCATTGGATCGCGGTCGCTTCGGCCGAGCATGTGCGGCGCGGCCGACGCGACGGCTTTATGCAGGTCAACCACGGCAAGGCAGCGCCGCTTCGCCGCATCAAACCCGGCGATGGCATTGTCTACTATTCGCCGACCACCATTTTGGGCGAGAAGGACGGCCTACAGTCGTTCACCGCCATCGGCACGGTGCGCGAAGGCGAGCCCTATCAGGGCGACATGGGCGGCGGCTTCACGCCCTACCGCCGTGACGTCGAATGGGCAAAGTCGCAAGAGGCGCCGATCAAGCCGCTGCTCGATAGGCTCGACTTCACCGCCGGCAAGTCGAACTGGGGTTATCAGCTGCGTTTCGGCCTGTTTGCGGTCAGCGAGGGTGATTTCTCGCTGATCGCCGAGGCGATGGGGGTCGAAATCAAGCAGGATGCTACCGCTTGAGCGCCTTGTAGACGGCAATGCCGGCGGCGAGGTCTTCGAGGGCGGCACCAACCGACTTGAACAGGGTGATCTCGTCCGGGCTTTGCCGGCCTTTCCTCTCACCACGCGCCAATTCATGCAGGTCGGCGACGATGGCTTCCGCTTTCAGCACGCCGGAGGCCAGCGGCTGGACGATGTCGCCGGCTTCCTTGGTGGCGCCGGCGCGGGTGTCGAGATAGACGCAGGCCCGCGCGATGGCATCGTCGTCGCTTTCGCGCATGGTTGGCGTGAAGCCGCCGACCAGATCGACATGGGTTCCCGGCCGCAACAGCGCGCCCCGGATCAGCGGCGTCGTGGTGATAGTGGCCGACGAGATGATATCGGCCTGGCCGAGTTCGGCGTCGAGATCGCCCGCGGCTTCAGCGGCAAAACCTTCGGCGCGCAGATCCGCCGCAACCTTTTCGGCATTGGCTGGCGTGCGGTTCCAGATGCGGATGGATTTGATCGGCCGCACCGCCGAATGCGCCTTGGCCAGAAACGGCGATAGCGCGCCGGCGCCGACCACCAGCAGCCGCGAAGCGTCCTTGCGGGCGAGATAGGAGGCGGCCAGCGCCGAGGCGCATGCGGTGCGCCACTGCGTCAGCCGCTGGCCGTCGATCAAGGCTTCAGGCTCGCCGGTGGCGCCGTCGAGCAAGAGGTAAAGCCCCATCACTGCAGGCTTGCCGATGGAGTTGTTGTCGGGGGAGACCGTGACGATCTTGACGCCGATATGGCCGCCGGCAGAGGTGCCGGCGGCGTTGAAGTCGGTCCAGGCCGGCATCAGCAGCAGTGTCGAGGCCGCGCCATCGGGCCGTTCGACCGTGTGGTGATGACGGACCGGCTGCACCGCACCGTCACGGAAGGCCACGCGCAATGTCTCGACCAGTCCTGGAAAGGTCAGCGCATGGTCGACCTCGGCGGCCGAAATGGTCAGCATGAATAACTCCGTGGAGAAAGCGCGATCTGGCGCTTCAATTCGTCGGTTTCGGCAAGGCAGACCCTTGGGCCGCGCCTTGTGGCGCGGCCGGCGCACGGCTGACCGCCTGGCGCAGGTTCTCGGCCTCGACGCCGCGCTGGCGCGCCAGCTTGCGATAGCGGCCCTGCCTGACCCAGGTCGCCAGGCTGCCGACGATCATGCCGACGGCGAGCGCGAGGAACAGGTAGATGAAGAGCGGCAAGGTCAGCGTCAGCGCCGGATTGCCAGGATGGAATGGGTCGAGCGTGAAGGCAACCAGTTCGCGATTGGCCACGGCAAGCGCGATCAGGATGATTGCCAGCGGCACGAAGACCACGATGAGAACAAAGCGATTGAACATAGTATTTCCTGTCGAAAGGTGGGCCGTGCCGACGGCCGGCATGGCCCATGAACCCGCGGCGCCTATTTGCCGCCGTTCAGCCTTTCGCGCAACTCCTTGCCGGTCTTGAAGAACGGCACCCATTTCTCCTCGACCTCGACGGATTCGCCGGTGCGTGGGTTGCGCCCGGTGCGGGCGGGGCGGTTTTTCACCGAAAAAGCGCCGAAGCCGCGCAGTTCGACCCGGTTGCCTTCGGCAAGGGCGTCGGTGATCTCGTCGAAAATAGCGCCGACGATGTTTTCAACGTCGCGCAGGAAAAGATGCGGGTTGCGCGTGGCAATAATTTGCACAAGTTCGGATTTGATCATGAGAGGGGTCCCCGTGAAAGCACTGCGGTCGAAATTATGAGGATGATTTTATTTGCTTTTTTCACTCGTCCCAGAAGGCTTACAAAGGGTGCCAGACGGAAACGAGACCGTCAAGAAACAAGCGGTCGGCGCCAAGTTCCTCAATGACGTCGCCGCTGGCGCCCGGCAGGCCGAGCGCGCTGCCGATGTTCTGCGCCACGGCTTTCGAGAACAGGAAGCCACCGCTCTTTTCGGTGCTCTTCCATTCCACCACCTTGAGCTTGGCATCGACACCCTTGGTCGCCAGCCAGTCGATCGCCTCTTGTTCACCGCCGACGGCGTCGATCAGCCGGTTGGCGACGCCCTGCCGGCCAGTGAAGATCGAACCGTCGGCAAGCGCCAGCGCTTGCTCGCGGGTCATCTTGCGGCGTTCGGCGACGATGCCGACGAACCAATCGTAGCTGTCGAGGATGAGTTTGCGGACCATGGCGCGCTCGTCGTCATTGGTCGGCTTGAAGGGTGAGGGCGAGGCTTTCAGCGGTGAAGATTTCACCTCTTCGAGCTTGATGCCGAGCTTGTCCATGAGGCCGCTGACATCGGGATACTGGATGAGCACGCCGATCGAGCCGACGATCGAGGTTTTGCGGGCAACGATATGGTCCGTGGCGGTTGCGATCATGTAGCCGGCGGACGCGGCGAGCGTGCCGACCTCGGCCACCACCGGCTTGTCGGCGGCGAGCTTGCGCACTTCCTCGTAAATGGATTCGCCACCGACCGTGGTGCCGCCTGGCGAATCGATCGACAGGATCACGCCTTTCACCGTCGAGGACTGGCGGATGGTTTCCAGCCGTTTGATCAGTTCCTCGTCCTCGGTGATGGTGCCTTCGATCCTGACCTTGGCGATATGGCTAACGCCTGTGCCGGCGAAGTCGTCATCATAAACCCAGGCTGAAAGGGCGATCAGCCCGGCCGCTACCACGGCAAACGCCGCAACACGCCAGAACGTCAGCTTGCGTCGCAAACGGCGGCGGTCGATCAGGTCGTCGGCTCTCAGTGCCATGGTCAGCCTCATGGTGGGTGGGAAGAGATGCTTTTAGAGCAAGCGTCCGCGCCCGGCTACCGTTTCCTGATGGGCGCGCGCCCAACACGGGATCGTCAACGCCGGCGAAGCGGTATTTGATGAAAAATTAACGCTGCGCGCCCGTATCTGGTATGAAGTGCGGACAGTTGTGTTGACTTCATTTTCGTTTGTACAACAGCAGCCGTCACATTTTTGCGATTTTCCTCCGCTTGTGCTTGCTTGCGGAGGTCGACATCCCACCTATGTGCGGTGTCTGGCGGGCAAGGGTTTATAGAAAGCAGTTATGTTAGCGCGACCGAATGAACCGACCAATGCCGAGACGGTATTGGCTCCTGCGGTGCCCGGCACTGCGCGGGTCGACGCCTTTGGCCTTGCGCAGCGCCATTCGCGCCGCGTCCGCGTGTTGAAGTTCCTCGTGCCGCTGGCTGCTGCCCTGATCGCCATTGCCTTTCCGGTGTACTCCTACCTTGCGGCTCCCATTTCCGTTCGGGTGCAGGCCGATGGCACCGCCTATGCCGACGGCAAGCTGGTGATGGCCAACCCCAAGCTCAACGGATTCACCAAGCAGAAGCTGCCCTATTCGCTGACAGCCTTGCGCGCCACCCAGGACGTCGGCAAGCAGGACATCATCGATCTGGAAGGCATCAATGCCAAAGTGCCGCTCACGGCCGACAATGTGGCAACGGTCAATGCGACACGCGGCATCTACAATCGCGCCGGCAACACGATGGACCTGACCAGCGATGTCACCGTGACTACGACCGATGGCGTCGAGGCGAAATTCAAATCGGTCTTTCTCGACATGGGCAAAGGCTCTATGAAGACGAATGATCCCGTCGACGTCAGCCGTGGCGGGTCGCGTATCACGGCGGATTCGATGTCGGTCCAGGACAATGGCAAGGTCCTGGTCTTCGAAAACAGAGTGCGCGTCAACATCGATCCCGCCAGTCTGAAGGCGGCAGAGGCAAAGAGCGGAGAATCGAATGCGGCCCAGTAGTTCGACACGGCTTGTGGCCGCAACTTCGGCGCTGCTGCTGCTTGGGCTGACGCCATCGCTGGCCCAGTCCAGCACCAGCCAGGTGTCCGGGCTGCAATTGTCCGGCGACAAGCCGATCCAGATCGAAAGCGACAAGCTGGAGGTCCGCCAGGCGGACAGCCTCGCGGTGTTCACGGGCAATGTCACGGTCATTCAGGGGCCGACCATGCTCAAGGCCGGCAAGATGACGGTCTACTATGTCAAGGATCCGAACGCCGCCAAGGGCGCCGCCGCCAATGCCTCGGCGATGACCGGCTCGGCCAACATCGATCATTTGGACGTCGACAACCGGGTCTATATCAAATCGAACGACCAGATCGCCACCGGCGACCGCGGCACCTTCGACATGAAAACCGAAGTGCTCGTCCTGTCCGGCAAGGAAGTGGTTCTGTCTCAGGGCGACAACGTGCTCAAAGGCTGCAAGCTTACCGTGCAGATGAAGAGCGGCCTGGCCCAGGTCGACGCTTGCGGCGGGCGCGTCATCATGTCGATCACGCCGCCGCCGAAGTCGGGAGCGGCGAAGCCCTAATGGTCGACGTATCATCGCTGATGGCGCGTCTTCCAGGGCGGGCCGCCAGCAAGCTTGCGGCACCGGCCACGGTCACCGTCGATCCGGCAAAGTTCAAGGGAACCTTGATCGCGAAAGGCCTGACCAAGAGCTACAAGGGCCGCAAGGTGGTCAGCGGCGTGACCATCGGCGTGCGCGCCGGCGAGGCGGTCGGTCTGCTCGGGCCCAACGGCGCCGGCAAGACGACCTGTTTCTACATGGTCACCGGACTGGTGCCGGTCGACGAAGGCACGATCGAGATCGACGGCTTCGACGTCACCTCGATGCCGATGTATCGCCGCGCCCGCCTCGGCATCGGCTACCTTCCCCAGGAAGCGTCGATCTTCCGCGGCCTCAATGTCGAGCAGAACATCCGCGCCGTGCTGGAAGTGGTCGAAAAGGACCGCAAGGCGCGCGAGCGGGCGCTGGACGAACTGCTCGAGGAATTTCACATCAGCCATTTGCGCAAGGCGCCGTCGATGTCGCTTTCCGGCGGCGAGCGGCGACGGCTTGAAATCGCGCGGGCGCTGGCGACGCGGCCGGCTTACATGCTGCTCGACGAGCCTTTCGCCGGCATCGATCCGATCGCCGTCGCCGATATCCAGCAGCTCGTGCGCCATCTGACGGCGCGCGGCATCGGCGTGCTCATCACCGATCACAATGTCCGCGAGACGCTCGGCCTGATCGACCGCGCCTACATCATCCATGCCGGCCAGGTGCTGACGCATGGCCGGGCGGATGAAGTGGTCGCCAATGCGGATGTGCGGCGCCTGTATCTCGGTGAGGGATTTACGCTCTAAGCGTGAAATCCCCGCCCAATTCGATTTTTCAAGAAAATTTCGATCGTTTTTCGCGATTTTTCTCGACGCTAACGCCGGGGTAACCGGCTTTTGCTAGCAATTGCCTTGACAAGCAAAAGCCGGGCCAGTTTGTATGACCGGCTGGGAAAATTGGTCCCGACAGTTCCGGATGCGTAAACGAGGCGTTTGAAACCGAACCATGGCGCTGGCTGCCAAACTACAGTTCCGACAATCCCAGTCGCTGGTGATGACGCCGCAGCTGATGCAGTCGATTCGGCTGCTGCAGCTCACCCATATCGAGCTTGAACACTTCATCGACGATGAGATCGAGCGCAATCCGCTTCTGGAGCGCGCCGAACCCCAGGACGACGCCGCCAGCGACCAGGCGCAGAAGGCCGACGCCGCGCCCGAACCCGCGGCCGAGGGCGACTGGTTCGAGAACGAGACGCAATGGAGCGCCGAGGCGATCTCGGACAAGCTCGATACCTCGCTGGAAAACCTGTTTCAGGACGATCCTGGCACGAGCGAGCGGCTTGGGCCTGACCTGACGGCGCAATGGAAATCGGCCGCCGGCAACAGTTCCGCGTCCTCGGGCGAAGGCTTCGACGTCGGCGACATGGCTGCCGCCGCCATCACCATGCGCGAGCATGTCGGCGAGCAGATTGCCCTTGCCTTTGCCGATCCGGCGGAGCGGCTGATTGCCGGCGAGTTGGCCGATGGCCTCGACGAGGCCGGCTACATGCGCGCCGATATGGAGGAGGTCGCGGCCCGTCTTGGCACCGACGCTGCCACGGTGGCCAAGGTACTGGCGGTCTGCCAGACATTCGAGCCTGTCGGCCTGTTTGCCCGCGACCTCGCCGAATGCCTGTCGCTGCAGCTGGTCGTGCGCGACCGGTTCGATCCGGCGATGAAGGCGCTGATTGCCAATCTGGAACTGCTGGCGCGGCGGGATTTCCAGACGCTGAAACGGATTTGCGGCGTCGACGAGGAGGATCTCCTCGACATGCTGGCCGAAATCCGGGCGCTCGATCCGCGACCCGGCACTGCGTTTTCGGGCGGCACCAGCGACGCCATCGTCGCCGATGTCGAAGTGCGGGCGGCAAACGATGGCAGCTGGACGGTGGAACTTAACGCCGAAACGCTGCCGCGCGTGCTGGTCGACCACATTTATTTCGCCCAGGTTTCGCCGCAGGCAAAAAACCAGACGGAACGGGATTTTCTGGCCGAGTGCCTGCAAAATGCCAACTGGCTGACGCGCAGCCTCGACCAGCGGGCCAAGACCATCCTCAAGGTCGCCTCGGAAATCGTGCGCCAGCAGGATGCGTTTCTCATGCATGGCGTGCGTCACCTCAGGCCGCTCAACCTGCGCACGGTGGCCGACGCCATCGGCATGCACGAGTCGACGGTCAGCCGGGTCACGGCCAACAAATACATGCTGACGCCGCGCGGTGTGTTCGAACTGCGCTATTTCTTCACCGCCTCTATCGCAGCGTCGGGCGGCGGCGATGCGCATTCGTCGGAAGCGGTGCGCGATCGCATCAAACAGCTGATCGACGAGGAAAAACCCGTCGACGTGCTTTCCGACGACGCGATTGTGGATATGTTGCGCGAAAATGGCGTCGATATCGCCCGGCGCACGGTCGCCAAGTACCGGGAAGGCATGAACATTCCGTCCTCGGTGCAGCGGCGGCGCGAAAAGCGCGCGCTGGCCAGCGCCGGCCGCTGAATGCCGACTGAATTTCCACGGTTTTTGCGCTTCATTGACAAGCTGCAATGAAGTGGCTAGAAGCCCGCCCGCATGAGACGGGCTGGATTGCCCGCATGCAAATGGTCCGTCACGACGTAGGCCACGGGACGGCCAAGAGGCGGCTTGTGATCAATCGGAAAGTCCGGATTTAAAATCGGCGCGAGTGACGCCGCAAAGCTTGTGCGCACGGACCACGAGTATAAACTCGGGCCAGTTTGAAGCCTGAGCAAGGAAGGTCAGTTTTCAGATGAAGCTGCGCATATCGGGAAAACATATGGATATCGGCGATGCGTTTCGTACGCGCATCACCGACCGTGTCGGCGAGGCGATCGGAAAATATTTCGATCGGGGCTTTTCGGGGCACGTCACCGTCATCAAATCGGGGTCGCGCTATTCGGCCGATTGCATGATCAGGCTGGATTCCGGTGCTTCGCTGCAGGCAACCGGCGATGCCCAGGATCCGACGCTTGCCTTCGAGGCCGCCGCCGACCGCCTCGAAACCCGCCTTCGACGCTACAAGCGCCGGCTGAAATCGCACAATTCGGGGGCCTCCAATGGCGAGCCGACCGACATCGCCTACACGGTGATGGCGCCGCTCGCCGATGACGACGAGGACATTCCGGAGAATTTCGCGCCAGCCATCGTTGCCGAATCAACCATGACGCTGCAGACCATGTCGGTGGCGTCAGCGGTGATCGAGCTCGACACCAAGGACACCCCGGTCTTCGTTTTCCGCAACGCCGGAAACGATCATCTCAACATCGTCTATCGCCGGCCAGACGGAAATATCGGCTGGATCGACCCGTCCACGACCAAAGTCGCGCAGGCGTGACCACAATGGTCGCGCAGGTGACGACAATAGTCGCACAGAGATAGAAGCCAGCCGCGCGAGGGGCGAGGACTGGCGACGGCAGGCGAACAAGGGAATTTCAAGCATGGATCTGAGCGATCTTATCAACGTTCCGGCGATCATGCCGGCGTTGAAGGCGAACTCGAAGAAGCAGCTGCTGCAATTGCTCTCCGAAAGGGCGGCGGCAATTTCGGGTATTCCGGAGCGGGAGGTGTTCGACACGATCCTGCAGCGCGAACGGCTGGGCTCCACCGGCGTCGGCAACGGCATCGCAATTCCGCACGGCAAGCTGGCCGGGGTGAAGCGAATTGCCGGGGTGTTTGCCCGGCTGGAGACGCCGGTCGATTTCGAGGCGCTGGACGACCAGCCGGTCGACCTTGTGTTCCTGCTGCTGGCCCCGGAAGGGGCGGGTGCCGACCACCTCAAGGCCTTGTCACGCATCGCGCGGGTGTTGCGCGATGCCGACACGGTGGCCAAGGTCAGGGGCACGCGCGACGCCGTGGCAATCCACGCGCTGCTGTCGGACACACAGGCCTCGCACGCAGCCTGACGTTTTTTCGGATTAAGTCTGCTTTTGGACTAAGTTTGTCGGGGGCCGCCTTGAGCGGCCCTATCCGTTTCAGCCAACCTAGTCGCTTTAGTGAATGGCGACGGTGGTCAGATCGTTTTCCATGGCGCCGGCCAAAGCGCGGTCGCGCGCGTCGGAAAGCAGGATCGGCTGGCCGTTGGCGGCAAACAGCGCCCACAGCTCCATGCCGGGTTCGATTTCACCAAGGCCAGGGAAGCGACCGAGCAAATCGTCGCTCGACACTTTCCGGAGATAGGCGACCGAGCCTTCGCCGAGATGGGCGAATTCGCCGCTGGTCATGGCGATATTTTCGTGAGTTCTGGGCATTTCAAGCCTCCTTGGCGCGAGACGCCGCCCTTTTCCGGGGCAACAGGCCATCCCGCATGAGAGCCATCGGTAAAGATCAGTCTTTCACCGATATGTTTATTTTCCGTACCAGCCGTTCGGACTCCGGCCGATCGAGGTCGATCGACAAAAGACCGTTCTTCAGCTCCGCCGCGATCACCCGCATGCCGTCGGCCAGCACGAAACAGCGCTGGAACTGGCGCGCGGCGATGCCGCGGTGAAGGAATTCGCGCTCGGTGTCGTCGTTCTGACGGCCGCGCACGACCAACTGGTTCTCCTCCGTGGTGACATCGAGATCGCTTTCCGCGAAACCGGCGACAGCGAGTGTGATACGCAGCCTTTCGGCCTTGCCGTCGGCACCGCTGAGGCGCTCGATGTTGTAAGGAGGATAGCTGTCACCCGATTTTGCCAGACGCTCAAGGGTCTTTTCCATGGCGTCGAAGCCCAAGAGAAGCGGGCTGGAAAAGGGCGTCATTCGGCTCATGTTACACTGTCCTCTTTGGAGCGACATAAAGTGGAAAAACCCGGATGGCATTTTTCCCGATGGTCTTGATATGGTCCGCGCCGCGGCCAAGTTCAAGCCGTCAAAAAACCCCGCCCAAAAAGACTCCCCAGACAAGGAAATGAAATGCCCCATACCCACAGGATCATCATCGACACGGATCCCGGCCAGGACGATGCCGTCGCCATATTGCTGGCACTCGGCAGCACTGAGCTGGAGATCGTCGGCATCACTGCTGTTGCCGGCAACGTGCCGCTGAAGCTCACCGAGAAGAACGCGCGCAAGATCTGCGAACTGGCAGGCCGGCCTGACATCAAGGTCTATGCCGGCGCCATCCGGCCGCTGGCACGTCAGCTCGTGACCGCCGAGGAAGTGCATGGCAAGACCGGCCTCAACGGACCGCAGCTTGCCGAACCAACAATGCCGCTGCAGGACCAGTACGCGGTCGATTTCATCGTCGAGACGCTGATGAAAGAACCGAGCGGCACGATCACACTATGTGCCCTCGGGCCACTCACCAACATTGCGCTGGCGCTGATCCGCGAGCCCAAGATCGCGCCGCGCATCAAGGAAATCGTGCTGATGGGCGGTGGTTTCTTCGAAGGCGGCAACGTCACCCCGACCGCCGAATTCAACATTTATGTCGACCCGCATGCCGCCGATATCGTGTTCAAATCCGGCATTCCGATCGTCATGATGCCGCTCGACGTCACCCACAAGGCGCTGACCACGGCCAAGCGCACGCAGGCCTTTCGCACGCTCGGCACCAGGGTCGGCAATGCCACCGCCGACATGCTCGAATTCTTCGAACGCTTCGACGAGGAGAAATACGGCACCGATGGCGGGCCGCTGCACGACCCGTGCGTCATCGCCTATCTGCTGAAGCCGGAGCTGTTCAAGGGCCGCAACTGCAACGTCACGGTGGAAACAGCCTCGGAGCTCACCATGGGCATGACCGTGATCGACTGGTGGGGCGTCACCAAGCGGCCGAAGAACGCCATGGTAATGCGCGACATCGACCATGACGCCTTTTTCGCCTTGCTGGTGGAAAGGTTGGGGCGGCTTTAGGGCCGCTTTTCCTTCTCCCCGTTTACGGGGAGAAGGTCCCGCAGGGGGATGAGGGGCGGCGCAAACGCTGATATTTTTGCCTCCAACCCCGGCGCTGCCCCTCACCCGGTCGCTGCGCGACCACCCTCTCCCCGTAAACGGGGTGAGGGAAGAGGCCCTTACTTCGCCTTTGAAAAGGCCAGCCAGAGGCCGCCGCCGACCAGGAAGCTGCCGCTGATCCTGGACATCAGCTTGATGCGGCTGGCCGACAGCAGGCGGCCGGCGCGGGCGGAGGCGAGCGCATAGGTCGAATCCGAGACGGCGGCGAAGATCATGGCGGTGAGGCCCATGACCACGATCTGCAGCGTGTAATTGCCCTGAGGGGCGATGAACTGCGGGAAGAAGGCGCCGAAGAAGACCAGCGTCTTGGGGTTGCTGAGCGCCACCAGCAGGCCTTGCAGGAAGAAGCCGCCGCGCGGCTTCCTGGCCGATCCGTCGGCATTCAGCGTGCCCTTGGAGCGGAACATCTGCACGCCCATCCAGATCAGGTAGGCGGCGCCGATCAGGCGCACCCATTCGAACCAGTGGCCCATGCCCGTGATCAGCGTGTTGAGGCCGATGCCGACAATAGCGATCATTATGGCAAGCCCGGCCTGCGTGCCGGCGACGTTGGCGAGGCCGGCGCGCGAGCCATGGCGGATGCTGTTGGCGATGATCAAAGTGACCGTCGGTCCCGGCACCAGGATGATCACAAGGCAAGCGAGAAGGTAGGCAGCGTAGAGTTCCAGCGACATGGGGGATTCCTCGACAAAGTGCCGCTCTTCGATGCGGCGAGCCACGATCAAAACATGACGGCGATGCCGGTGCAAGCCGGCGGGACATGTCGCCGACAATACTGGCCTGTTCAGGCGCCGGCCTGCCATGGCAGCGTCGCTTCGTAGGCCGCAGCTGCTCTCAGCACGGCAAGATCGCCACGCGGCCGCCCGATCAGTTGCATGCCCATCGGCCGGCCCTGGTCGTCGAAACCGACCGGCACGTTGACCGCCGGACAGCCGCCCAGCGTGGCAAAGGCCGAGACCTGCATCCAGCGGTGGTAGCTGTCCATGGCACGTCCTGCCACTTCCCTTGGCCAGTGCGTGGCGACGTCGAAAGGAAACACCTGCGCGGTCGGCAGCGCGATGAGGTCGAAGCGCTCGAACAGCGACAGCAGCATCTTATGCCAAGAGGTGCGGACAACCGAGGCTGCGCGGATCTGCGGCGCTGTCAGCCGCATGGCGTTCTCGACCTCCCAGACGGCTTCCGGCTTGAGCAGGGTGCGCTTGTGCGGGTCGTCATAGTGGATCTTCAGCGCCGAGCCGCTGGTCGCCTGGCGTAGCGTCACGAAGGCTTGCCACAGCGCTTCAAAATCGAAATCCGGAAGCAGCGGTTCGGTCAGGAAGGACGCTTCCGCGAAGCGGCCGAGTGATGCCTCGCACAGATCGAGGATGCCAGGCTCGATCGGTAGATGACCGCCGAGGTCGCCAAGCCAGGCGACGCGGCCGCCGCTTGCCGGCGTGGCGACTCCGTCGAGGAAGGAGCCCGGCTTTTCCCAGGACAAGGGCGCTTGCGGATGATAACCCGCCTGCACATCGAGCAGCAGCGCCATGTCACCGATGTTGCGGCCCATCGGCCCGTCGATGCCCATCTGGGCATGAAAGACCTCAAGATCCGGTCCGCCGGGAACAAGTCCCTGCGAGGGGCGAAAACCGTAGACATTGTTCCAGGCAGCCGGATTGCGCAGCGAGCCGCCAAAGTCGCTGCCGTCGGCGACGGGAACCATGTCGAGCGCCAGCGCGACAGCCGCACCGCCGCTCGAGCCGCCGGCGGTCAAGGCCGGATCGAAAGCGTTCAGCGTCGGGCCGAACACGTTGTTGTAGGTGTTGGAGCCAAGGCCGAATTCGGGAACGTTGGTCTTGCCGATGATGATGGCGCCGGCCTTGCGGATGCGCTCGACGAAGAAATCATCCTCCTGCGGCACGAAATCGGCGAAGATCGGCGAGCCGAAACTGGTCCTCAGCCCCTTGGTCATGGCGAGGTCTTTTATAGCGATCGGTAGGCCGAACAGGGGGCCGGCATCCCCTCCATTCGCCAGATGGGCGTCGGCCTTGTCGGCCTCGCGCAAAATGTCGCCGCGGTCGCGCAGCGAGACGATGGCGTTGACCATTGGGTTCACGGCTTCGATGCGGTCGAGGAAGGCCGCGACCACCTCGTGCACCGACAGACGGCGGTGGCTGATCGCGTCGGCGAGCGCCACCGCCGACAGGCGACAGATATCGCCGGCGGGCGGCACGGCGTGTTTGGTGGCCGGACGCATGGCGATCACGCTTTGGCAGCCTGCAAGGCGGCGTCGACGTCCGCCGCCAGCGGGATCGCCGGCTGGGCGCCGGGCTTAAGGCAGGCGAGCGACCCGGCGGCTGCCGCACGAGCGAGCGACTGTTCGAGCGCCAGGCCGGATGACAGGCCGGCGGCGAAATAGCCGCAGAAAGTGTCGCCGGCGCCGACCGTATCAACCGGGGTGATTTTCAGCGCCGGAACGGTCAGGAAATCATCCGGCGTTGCGGCTAGCACGCCATCGCCGCCGAGCGTGACGACGATGGTGCGGCCGGTCTTGCCGGCAAAGTCGCGCATCCGCGCCGGGCGGTCGCGGCCTTTCAACGACAGTGCTTCGCCGTAGAGGTCGAATTCGGTTTCATTGGCGACGACATAGTCGGCCTTTGCGAGGAGAGCGGCCGCCTCGCCGCGGAAGGGGGCTGTGTTGAGCACGGTGATCGCGCCTGCCGCTCGAGCGGCGTCAAGTGCTGCATCGACTGTCTGCAGCGGGATTTCGTGCTGCAGCAGCGCGACATCGCCCTTTCCGAGGAAAGCCTTGGCAAGATCGCCAGGCACAACCGAATCATTGGCGCCGGGCGCGACGGCAATGATGTTCTCGCCGTCGTCGCCGACCATGATCAGCGCCGTGCCGGTCGAGGCGAAGGTTTCACCGACGCCGGACAGATCGACCTTGCCGATGCGCAGCAGCGCCAGCGCCTCGGTGGCGAAATTATCCTTGCCGACCGCACCAACCATGCGCACCTTGGCGCCGGCTCGCGCGGCGGCCAGCGCCTGGTTGGCGCCCTTGCCGCCAGGAGCGGTGGTGAAACCGGAGCCGCGAACCGTCTCGCCGGGTGCGGGCAAGCGGTCGACCTTGGCGATAAGATCGAGATTGATCGAGCCGATGACGATGATCAAGGAATGCCTCCTCATGAATGCGCGGGAAGCTATCCTGTAAGATCGCTGCTTTCCAGAGCCTGCTGATGTGCCAGCGCTCTGTCATTGCGCCATTCACTGGCAAGGCGATGTCGTTCTTGCCATGAAACGAAAACACCGGCGAAAAGTCTTCGCCGGTGTTGCTTTTTGCGGGTCGTGTCAGGATGCCGTCTGTCCCGCTTCCCAGCCGAGGATGGCGCGCTTGCGCGTCAGGCCCCAGTGGTAGCCGGTGAGCGCGCCGGATTTGCCGAGCGCCCGATGGCACGGCACGACGAAGGACATCGGGTTGGCGCCGACCGCGGCACCCACCGCACGGCTTGCACTCGGGGCGCCGATGCGGGCGGCGATGGAGGAATAGGTGCAGGCCCTGCCCATCGGGATGCGCAGCAGGGCTTCCCAGACGCGGAGCTGGAAGTCGGTGCCGATCATCACCACGCGCAGCGGCTGGTCGGCGCGCCACAGCGTCGGATCGAAGATACGGGCGGCATAGGGTGCCGTGGCGCTCATATCCTCGACATAGGTGGCGTTAGGCCAGCGGCCCGACATATCGGCGAAGGCCGCGCGCTCGCCGCCGGCATCGTTGAAGGCAAGGCCGGCCAGTCCGCGGTCGGTGACCATGATCAGGG
Organism: Mesorhizobium sp. P2_E10; assembly: GCF_056404235.1. Taxonomy (NCBI): domain Bacteria; kingdom Pseudomonadati; phylum Pseudomonadota; class Alphaproteobacteria; order Hyphomicrobiales; family Phyllobacteriaceae; genus Mesorhizobium; species Mesorhizobium sp. P2_E10. The sequence goes on along the minus strand of NZ_JBFUEK010000016.1, from coordinate 44,771 downwards.
CGATGCCAAAAGGCGAGATGTGATAGCCGTAGCGGATGGTCAGCCCGGCGCCGCGCGTCTTGTAGTCGCCCGGCGACATCGCCTCGTGGGTGACGAAGAGATCGTGCAACCGACCGGGGCCGGACATGCCAACCTCGAACGAAGCTTCGAGCAGCGGCATGCCGGAATCGAGCAGCTTGCGCGCATGGTCCAGCGTAACGGCCTGCAAAAAGGCCTTCGGCGACAGGCCGGCCCAACGGGTGAACAGTTTCTGCAGGCCGGTCGGCGTCTCGCCGACTTCCTCGGCCAATGTCTCGAGCGAGGGCTGGTCACGGTAATCGAGGCTGATCTTCTCGATGGCGCGGCGCACGACTTCGTAGTCGCTGCCTTCGGGCGTGATGTCGTTTTGCAGGATGGCTGTCGGTTTCATCTGCGCATTCATGGTCATCTGGGCGTTCATGGCAATATCTCCTTGACCGCGAATATCGGTCTTCCCGGCCTTTGCCACCACCCGAAACTTGCCTTCCTGGCGCGCATACCCAGATAGAGCTGGCTTTGAGTTGAGGAGGCGATCATGGCCGGCGAGAAAGTAAATCTGACCGGGGCAAAGGAGACTTTGCTGATGACGCTCTACGGCAAGGCGAGGGAAAGCAGGTTGCCGAGTTCGCTGCTCAGGGATCATTTCGCCGACGAGGCGGTGCGCAAGATCGACTATGATTTCTCCAGGCTCAAGGTCGACGACAATCTCGGCGTTGGCCTGGCGACCAGGGCGAAGACACTGGACGTCCGCGTTCAGGACTTTCTCGCCAGAAATCCCGACGCCATCGTGCTGCATCTGGGGTGCGGGCTCGATACGCGCATCTTCCGTGTCGATCCGCCGGAAGGCGTGGAGTGGTTCGATGTCGACTACCCGGAAGTGATCGAACTCAGGCGCAGGCTCTACCCGTCCCGAGGTCACTACCATCTCGTCGCCTCGTCGGTGACCGAGCCGGATTGGCTGACCAAAGTGCCCCGTAATCGCCCGGCCGTCGTAGTGATGGAGGGGCTGACGCCCTATCTTCCCGCCGAAGAGGGACCGCGCCTGATTTCGCGCCTCGTCTCGCATCTTGCCAGCGGCGAGCTGATGTTTGACGCCTACAGCCGCTTCGGCCTGAAGCTGCTTCGGCTCAATCCAACCATCAGGGCAACGGGCGCCGAGGTCCACTGGGCCATCGACGATCCGCACGAGCTGGAGCGAGCCGTTCCGAAGCTGCGCTTTGTCGATGATATCTCAGCCTACAGCCCTGAACGCACTGCCGGCTTGGGCTGGTCCGCGAAACTGTTTATCCAGCTTTGGAGACATATCCCCGCATTGCGCAAGGTCGGCAGAATCTTGCGCTTCCGATTCTGAAACACCGGTTCAGCGGGTCTTCGCGGTCGCCAGCGCTCGCGAAAAGGCGGTGGCAAAACTTTCGCGGGAATCGGGGTCCAGGAAAGACCCGATCGGCACATTCTGTCCTTGCGCCACCACCGCCATTCTGGTGATGCCGATCTCGGCGTGGCGGGCGATCGAAAAGCGCGCCCAGAACGGATTGAAGCGATGCGCTTCGGATTTGCCCGACGGCGCCGTCTTGCGGATGTCGAGCGCGGTGCGTGAAACCGAGACTTCCTCGCGGGCACGGGCGGCACGATAGTTGGCGCGAAAGGCGATGTAGACGGCGATCACGTCGAGGCCGAAGAAACCGAACACCGGCCAGGCGCCGCGCGACAGGAAAAACGCGCCCATCACCAGCCAGCCGAACAGCAGCGCCCCCATCAGCACGGCAAAGCCGGTTTTGCCCAGCGAGCGGTGCGGTGTCAGTAGCGCCCGGAAGAAGGGTTCGTCAGCCTGGAATGAGGCGTTTGTGTCGCTCATGCGGGAATACTATAGGAAGGGAATGGCGAGCCCCAAGTCGAAAAAATTGTCCGCACCCAAAAATGAATTGCCGCCTGGCCGCCGTGACGGCTCGAAGGCCAAGCCGCGGGCGAGGCCGGCGCGACCCGGTTCGCTTTACAGCGCGGCCGAAGTGCACGAGATTTTTAGGCGCTTCTCCGTCCAGCGACCCGAGCCGAAGGGCGAACTCGAACATGTCAACGCCTTCACGCTGCTGGTTGCGGTGGTGCTGTCGGCGCAAGCCACCGATGCCGGCGTCAACAAGGCGACGCGGGCGCTGTTCAAGGTTGCCGATACGCCGCAAAAGATGCTGGCGCTGGGCGAAGCCAGGGTTGGCGACCACATCCGCACCATCGGGCTGTGGCGCAACAAGGCCAAGAACGTCATTGCGCTGTCGCAAGCGCTGATCCGCGATCATGGCGGCGAAGTACCTGACAACCGCGAACAGCTGGTCGAACTTCCAGGTGTCGGGCGCAAGACCGCCAATGTCGTGCTCAACATGGCCTTCGGCCAGCACACGATGGCCGTCGACACGCATATTTTGCGCATCGGCAACCGGCTCGGTCTGGCCCCCGGCAAAACGCCTGAACAGGTCGAGCAAGGGCTGCTGCGGATCATCCCGGACGAATTTATGCGCCATGCGCATCACTGGCTGATCCTGCATGGCCGCTATGTCTGCAAGGCGCGCAAACCGGACTGCCCGGCCTGCGTCATCGCCGATATCTGCAAGGCGCAGGAGAAGACGACCGATGTGCCGGCGCCGCTGGTCGAACTCGCGCCGCTCGGCCCGCCGGATGAAATTCAGTAGCCGTAGCCGCGCGCCATCGCCGCCGCGAAGACCGGGATCAGCAGGAAGATGAAGGCTTCGGCGCGGATATAGGTTTTCACGGAAGCGAGCTCAGCTGCCGGCACCAGGAAAGCGGGATTGGCGCTGGCCTGCCGGTTCCAGGAAATGAAGCGGATGGTCGGGATGATCGACAACAGGCCGACAATGGCGAAGGCCGCCATTTTTGCCCAGAACACCCAGTTGTAGACATAGAACTCCCAGCCCTTCAGGCCGTAAAGGACGCGGCCGATGCCGACGATGACGATCAGCGTGGCGATGATGCCATAGTGGCGATCGATGCCGGCAAGGCGCTTCAGTGTCGCGGCAGGCAGGTCGCCGCGGATCAGGACAAACTCGGCGCCGATGATGCCCGCCAGCGAGAACACCAGCAAATGATGGACGATGGCAAGCACAAGATCGGTGGTATCCATGTGTTCCCTCACTTTGGACGGCCGGCGCCGAACCGGCACGTCGGCCATTCTCAAATCGACTGTTGGCGAAAGGTAGCATCGTTCGGCAAGATTCCCATACCCGCAGCCTATGTTCGCGGCTGACATAGGGCCGGGCCAGTTGCTGGCCCTTGGTATCCGTCAGGCTGTTTGCTAGTCGCCAGCTATCCCAAGCGAGGCATGTCATGAGCGCTCTTCAAACACGATCGGCTCCGGTCATCGAGACGCAACGAACCATCCTGCGGGCGCACCGGTTGGGCGATTTCGACGCCTATGTGACGATGTGGGCTGATCCTGTCGTCACCCGTTTCATCGGCGGCAAGCCGCGCACGCGAGAAGAAAGCTGGATGCGCTTCCTGCGGCATGCCGGCCTGTGGTCACTGCTGGGCTACGGCTTCTGGGCAATCGAGGACAAGGCGACCGGCCATTTCATTGGGGAGGCCGGCTTTCACGATTTGAAGCGTGATATGGAGCCGTCGATCGAAGGCATTCCAGAAGCCGGCTGGGCGCTGGCTTCGCACGCACACGGGCAGGGGCTTGCCAGCGAAGTCGTCGGGCGGACTCTCGCCTGGGGCGACGAGACATTCGCAAGAACCGTCTGCATCATAGATCCGGAAAACACCGGCTCGCTGAATGTCGCGGCAAAGTGCGGTTACAAGGAATTGCTGCGGACCACCTATCACGATGCGGCGACGATCCTGCTCGAACGGTGAGTGTGAAGCGCGTCATCGACCGGACATGTATGCTCTGCTAGGCGTCAATTTTCATCCGAAGAGGGGCGACCGATGGGTGCAATGAGGGCGACAATTGTAAAGTTTTTCTGGGCGGGACTTGTGCTCCTGGTGACGGTGCGGCTGGCGGCAGCCGACGCGACAGTGCCAACCGCCGATATTGAAGGCGCTGCCGACAATCATCTGGCCAAGCGCTACGAAGGTTCGTTCATCGTCTCGTATCAGAAGTCAGCCTTCACCGACTTCAACGTGCCGCTGTCAGCGCTGAAGCCGAGCGCCGATGCGGACGCGCGTGATGCGATGAACAACCGCGTTTTTGCGCCGGACAAGAAGGCCGAGGTCGAAGGCGCCTTGACCCGCATCGCCTATGTGCTGCCGGCCGAGCGCTCGCCACTCGAAGTGCTGCGCAACTATCAGGATGTGGTCGAGGCGGCCGGCGGCGAAGTGCTGTTCGAATGCAAGAAGGAGGAATGCGGTGGTGCCGCCGACCGTTCGTCGAGCGGCGGCGGCGGCGACATGAGCCTGACGATGTATTTCTTCCATGAGAGCGATCTCAAGGATGCGGCTTTTTCCAACGGCGCTTGTGCGTTGGCCTCGGGCATCAACGATCAGCGCTTTTTCGCGGCCAAGGTGCCGCAGGATGGCGGCGACGCCTATGTCACCGTGCAGACCTATTCGCTGACCGACGATCTCTACTGCAAGGAACTCAACGGCCGCACCGTCGCCGTCGTCCATGTGCTGGAGCCCAAGGCGCGCGACAAGAAGATGGTGGTGGTCGAAGCGGCCAAGATGGCGGATTCGCTGACCACGACCGGCAGCATCTCGCTCTATGGCATCTTCTTCGACACCGACAAGGCGGACATCAAGCCGGAATCGGAGCCGACGCTGAAGGAGATTTCGACGCTTCTCGCCAATGAGCCCAAGATGGCGGTGATCGTTGTCGGCCACACCGACAATCAGGGCGCCTTCGACTACAATCTCGACCTGTCGTCGCGGCGGGCGCAAGCGGTCAAGGCGGCGCTTGTGTCGAAATACGGCATCGACGCTGCGCGGTTGACGGCCGCCGGCGCCGGCATGATGGCGCCTGTCGCCAGCAATGACGATGAGGCGGGCCGTGCCAAGAACCGCCGGGTGGTGCTGGTCAAGCTGAACTGAGGAAGCCGGCTGCTTCTGTGGTCATCCGGCCTTGCGCAGCTTGCGCGCAAGGGCGCTCCACAGATCGTCGTCAAGAGCGGGCGGTGCTGCTCCCGGGCTCAGCAACCGCGTCGAGGCATCGAAAGGTTGCGGCCGGGCGATGGCGAAGCCCTGGGCGTAGTCGACGCCGATTTCCTTCAATGCCGCGACAATGCCTTCGCTTTCGACGAATTCGGCGATGGTGCGCTTGCCCATCACCTTGCCGATATGATGGATCATCTCGACCATGGCACGGTCGATCCGATCCTCCAGCATGTCCTTGACGAAGCTGCCGTCGATCTTGAGGTAGTCGACAGGCAGGTGCTTCAGATAGGCGAAGGAAGACATGCCGGAGCCGAAGTCGTCGAGGGCGAAGCGGCACCCCAATTGGCGCAAGTCTGCAATGAAGCGGATGGCGTTGGCGAGGTCGGCGATGGCACTGGTCTCGGTGATCTCAAGGCAGATCATTTTCGGGGGAATGCCGTGGACGAGAAACTGTTCGCGCAGGAAGCCGAGGAACGTCTCGTCGCCGAAACTCGCTCCGGAAAGATTGATGGCGCAGGTGGCGATGGGGGCGGCTTGCAGATCGGCAAGGCGGGCGGCCAGAATGCTCAAGGTGTTGCGCACCACCCAACGGTCGATCGACGGCATCAGGCCGTAGCGCTCGGCCGCCGGAATGAAGCTGGCTGGCGAAACGATGAGGCCGTCCTCGTCCGTCAGCCGCAACAGGATCTCGATATGAGCGCCGGCTTCCGCCGCTGCCCCGTTGAGCGGCCAGATTTCCTGGGCATGAAGCTTGAACCGGTTCTCCTCCAGCGCTGCGTGCAGGCGCTGAACCCAGGCCATCTCGCTGAAGCGCTCCCGCAAGGCCATGTCGCTGTCGCTATGCAACTGAACCCGGTTGCGGCCCTTTTCCTTGGCCATGTAGCAGGCGACATCGGCGGCTTGCAGGGCCTCCTCGAGCGTGATCTCGCGATTGGTGATCTGAACCATGCCAATGCTGACGCTGATGTTGAACTGCCTGGCGCCCCAGGCGAAATGCAGATCCTGCACGGTCGCGCGCAGCCGTTCGGCGATGCTGGCAGCGAGATCCGGTTGGCAATCGAGCAGCAGCACGCCGAACTCATCACCACCCAACCGGGCCAGGACGTCGCCTGGCCGCAGTTCATTGCCGAGCAGCACGGAAATCTGCCGCAGCAACTGATCACCGGCGGCATGACCACAGGTATCGTTGACAAGCTTGAACTGGTCGAGATCGAGATACATCAGCGCGTGCTCGCGGGACCGCAGTTCCGCGATTGCCCTTTCCAGGCGGGCCTCGAAGTCGCGGCGGTTGACAAGCCCGGTCAGCGCGTCGTGCGACGCCTGCCATGAAAGCCGCTCGATGTACTCCTGTTCACGCCTCATGTCGTGGAAGGCGAGGACCGCGCCGACGACGCGCCCGGAAACGAGGAGTGGCGCACCGGTCAACGCAACGGGAACAAGTGAGCCGTCAGCGCGCTGCAGCAGTTGCGGGCGGACGTTGGCGCCGTGCGGCTCACCGGCCAGCAGGCGCTCCATCAACTGAGGCTCTTCGACGCCAGTGTCCTTGTCCACCAGCCGAAACAGCGACGCGACTGGCTTGCCCTTGGCCTCACTAAGCGGGCATGCCAGCAGACATTCCGCCACGGAGTTCATATAATCCAGGCAGCCGTCTGCTCCGGTGCTGATGACGGCCTGTCCGATGGAAGCCAGCGTGATCTGGGCACGCTCACGTTCGGTGTTGAGGGCGTTCTGGAAAGCCCGGCGCTGCGCCAGGAGTTTGCGGGTGCGCCAAACCGCAAGCACGATAAGCAATGCGGCGGTGGCGAGATTGGCCATCATGAGCGCCATCATGATGAAGCGGGATCCCTCGCCGAGACTGTCGGAAAAAGCCTTGGAGAGCGGGCCGATCTGGTGGTCGAGCTGATGAATTTCTGTCTTCCAGGCACGGATTTGCGCCGCGGTGACCGGTTCCTGCCTGAAAGTGCGATGTATCGAGTCGCCCAGTCGGTCGAGGTCAAGGATCATGCTGTCGGCAGCCGTCCAGTGCCGGATGGCCGTGTCGAGATAGCTGAAGCCGCGAAAATTCTGGAACAGCCAGATCATCCCCGTCACGTCATCCGCGTGATTTCCGCCTTGCAGGAATCCGATGCGAGCGGCGTTCGTGTCCGGTTCGGATTGCTCGAGAGCAAGCCGCGCCGCATGATCGGCCAGCGGAATTGCGATGGCTGCGCGATACTCGCCGAAGAATTCTTCCCTGCCGGTGCCGGCATAGAGGCTGAGAAAATAGATCGCGTGTTTCTGGCCCTTCGACCACTGGCTTTCACCGCCGACATAGGCGCGGACTGCCGACAGAGTGTAGAGGCTGCCGCTGGCGACCATGGCCTGAACAAGGACGACAATGATGAATGGCCAGACGAGCCCGAGAAGACGGGGGCTGGTGTCTGTCTGCGAAAGCTTCATCGAGCTTCCATGGAGATTGCCATGACCCCCGTTAACTTGCCTGCCGAGTGATGCAGATGTCGATGAGGGCGATGCCCTTGCCTCATGTCGCCTGCAAACAGCAACAGCAATCCGAGTAGCATGCCGGTCTTAACGGCCAATAAATTCTTCGGGTTTTTTGCTTCTAGAATCGCTTGTCTTGGCAATTCACATGTTACGTCGCGTCAGGTAATAGATGTTTAGGTAAAGTTTTATCATATTCGATTTTCTTCAAGGTGCAGTCATTGTCCGGATTCTGCAAGGTTATAGAGCAGTTGACCCGGCTGCGTCACATTGCTTTACGAGCTTCGCGAAATTCAAGCCGGGTTGGCCGCTGCGGTTTCGGGTGCCTTCAAAGCGCTGACGAGGGTTGAAAGATCCGGCTCGTCGATGAGCGACGCCGCGTCGGCCGGGGCCAACCACGCACGCTGCCGCCTCTTGGCCTCCTGCCAGTCGGCGAGCTCCTCGGTTACCTCAAGCAAATAGACAATGACGTCGACGTGGACGAAGCGGTTCGACAACCGTTTCCAGTATGAATACGCGCCGGCCGGCTCCTTCACGATCTTGCCGAGAACACCGGCTTCTTCCTGGGCTTCGATCATCGCCGCCTTGCGCCCGCTCTTACCCTTCATCGGCCAGCCCTTGGGCACGATGAAGCGCTTCGTCGTGCGCGACGTCACCAGCATGATTTCGATATCGCCAGCTTGGCCCAGCCGAAAGGGAATGGCTGCAACCTGGCGGATCCGTTCGCCTTTCTTTGCCTTGCGGACCGCTTTCTTCTTGGTGGCTGCCATTGGTGAGAATCCAGTCGAAGCAATGCCCCATAACGCGATCAGGCACCGCTGCAAAAGCCAAAACCGCCTTTGCTCCAGGCAGCATCACAATCACATAAGTCGGCTAAATAAATGAAAAGCGCCGGCTTGTCAGCGACATACGGTGACAAAACCGCTACCCGACGGCTGCAGCTGGCAGCTTGGCTTGATCACCGGCACAATCGGCCGTTGCGGCAGCACGATCTCGCGATCCTGGGCACGGAACTGCTGTTGCTGCTGCTGAAATTGCTGCCGCTGCAGTCTGTTCTCCAGCATCTGCAGTTCGTTTTGCTCGACCAGCGCGTTGCGATTTGTCGGGATGACGACCTGCGCCGAAGCGTACGGGCTTGCAACCGACAGCATCGCTGTTGCCAGAATTGCCGTCATCAAGACCGTCGATAGGCGAAGCGGCGACATGCACTCATTCCCGTGCAAAACAGAACCTTCCTAGATATAGGGCGTTTGTCCCGATGTGCCATGGTCAAGGGTCGACTACAGCCAAATTGGTGGGGTCGTCGCCCAAGAATCTGACTGGCGATCCGGCGTGGCTCTTGACGGAAGCGGTCGTTTCGCCGCTCTATCGCGTCGGTGCCTGCCTGGGCTCAATGGCTTGCTCCGAACCAGGGCAATAGGGGATCTCGATGAGAAGCAAGCGAGCATATTTCTTGGCAATGCTTGGCGCGGCCTGCATCGCCGGATCGGTGGCGTTTGCGGCGCAAACCAAGGGTGACAAGGTGGTGGCAGCTGCCGCCGACGCAACCAAGCCACCGCAACTGCCCGGCGGTGCGTCGGCCCTGTCCGAGACCCATGGCGACTGGATCGTCAATTGCCAGATCACTGGCACGACCAAGGTTTGCAGCCTGTCGCATCAGCAGTTCAACAAGCAGACCAACCAGCGCCTGCTAGCGATAGAACTGTCGAGCAAGACCGGCGACGATGCCGCCGGAACCCTTGCCCTGCCGTTCGGCCTGGCCCTGGCCAAGGGGATTACGCTTTCGATCGATGACCAGAAGCTTGAGGGCAGCCTGCAGTTCAACACTTGCCAGGCGGTCGGCTGTCTGGTGCCGGTGACGTTCGATGCGAACGTCACGCCCCTGCTCGCGGCCGGCACGACCTTGAAGATCGATGCGGTCGCGGCGGACACGCTGCAGCCGGTCAGTTTTTCGATCCCCCTGAACGGCTTTGCCGGTGCGCTTGCCAGAACCGCGGAACTGTCGGCCGACTGAGCGTCGACAAAGCAACGTGCTTCGCCTTCACTCGACTTCGCGAAGGCGATAGCCGACGCCGGTTTCGGTGGTGATGTAGCGCGGCTGGTCGGGGGTCTTTTCGATCTTCTGCCTGAGCTGGCGGACATAGACCCTGAGATACTGCACGTCGGTCGAATCGCCCCACACCTGTTTCAGCAGAAAATGGTGGGTGAGCACCTTGCCGGCATGCTGCACCAGGATGCGCAGGATGTCGTATTCCTTCGGCGACAGTTTTATCTCCTTGCCCTCGACCTTGACGATGCGCTTGACCAGATCGACGGTGAGGTCACCGGTGTGGAACACCGGCTTCTCGCCCTGCTGCTGGAATTTGTGGCGGAGCGCCACGCGAATGCGCGCGACCAGTTCGTTCATGCCGAACGGCTTGGTGACATAATCGTCAGCGCCAAGCTCCAGAGCCTGGACGATGCCGGCCTCGTCGGTGCGGCTGGACAGGATGACCACCGGAATATCGAGGCCATCGTCGCGCCATTTGCGCAAAAGGTCGTGGCCACTCATGCTGGGCAGGCCGAGATCGAGCAGGATCAGGTCCGGCCTGTCCGTCTCAACGATCTCGATCGCGGCCTTGGCGTTGGGTGCCTCGCTGATCGCATAGCCTTGGCTGCCGAGGCCGACGCGAAGCAGTTTTCTGATTGGCGGCTCGTCGTCGACGACCAATATCCTGACGTTCGAATTGGTCATGCCAAATTGCTCACATCCTGGTCATCAACATTGGCGTCGACGACATCGGGCAGTTCCGCCGCCACCGGCATTCGGATGGTGAAAACGGCACCCGAGCGGTCGGTCCGGTTTGCCGCCGCAATCGTCCCGCCCATGGCCTCGATGAAGCCGCGGCAGATCGACAAACCAAGCCCGGTGCCGGCGCGGACCTGGTCGCCTTTGCGCACCCGGTAGAACGTATCGAAGATGCGTTCGAGATCGCCAGGGGGAATGCCCGGTCCCTCATCCATGATCTGCAGGGTGACGGACCCGTTGTCGACCCAGCCCTGCAGCCGGATCGTCGAGCCCGATGGCGCGTATTTTGCGGCATTGTCGAGGAGATTGAACAGCACCTGCTCGAACAGGACGGGGTCAAGCCGCAACATCGGCAGATCCGCGGGAATGTCTATCTCGGTCTTGTGCTCGCAGATGATCTTCTTCGCCCGACGCAGCGCGGAACCGACAATGTCGCCGACATAGTGGAAGGCATAGTTCGGCTCCATGGCGCCGGATTCGATCTTGGTCATGTCGAGCAGATTGGCGATGAAGCGGTTCAATCGCTCCGATTCGTCGAGCACGGTCGACAGCAATTCCGCCCGGTCTTCTTCAGGAAGAGCCGGCGCAAATTCGCGGAGCGTGCCGGCCGCGCCCATGATGGCGGCAAGCGGCGTTTTCAGATCATGGGAAATGGAGGTCAGCAGCGCCGAGCGCAGGCGGTCCGCCTCGGCCGCAAGCTTGGCCCGGTCGACGTCGCCGACGAGCTGAATACGCTCGATGGCGACAGCCGCCTGGTCGGCGAGCGCATCGAGCAGCCGCTGCTGCTCGGGCGTCAGCAACGGACCTTGCCTGTCGTTGTCGAGGCCGACGACACCGACCGCCGTGCGCCCGGTCCGCAACGGCAGATAGAGGCGTTTAGCACCAGGCAGCGTGTCGGCGCCGCGCCCGGCGGCACGGTTGTGCTCCCAGGCCCAGCGCGCGGCCGCGATGTCGGCCTCGGCCAGCGTGTCGTCGGGCGGATAGCCGGCCTTGACGGTGATCGTTCCGTCCTCCGGCAGGAGCAGCACCACACGCAGCTTCAGCATCGAGGCGATCTGGAAGGCAGTGGCCCAGAGCACGTCGTCGAGCGTGCCGGCGCCAGCAAGCTTCTTTGAAAAGAGATAGATGTCTTCCGTCGCCCGTGCGCGTGAGCGGGCGGCGACCGCCTGACGCTGCACCCGCGCCGTCAGGTTGCTGGCGATGACGGCAACAACGAGGAAGACGGCGAGGGCGACGATGCTCTCCGGATCCCGGATCGTCAGCGTGTAGCGCGGCTCCAGGAAAAAGTAGTTGAAGGCGAGGGCGCTGACGAGACAGGCGTACAGGGCCGGCCACAGACCGCCGGTCACCGCCGATGTCAGCACGCCGATGAGAAAGATGATCGCGAGATTGCGAACGTCGAGAAACTGGTCGAGCAGAACGGCAAAGGCGAGCGAGCCAGCAACGAAGGCCGTCGCTTTGAGATAGGGCCAGACATCGAACTGCCACTGCTCGTCCGCCGCCTTGACGCTCCTGGCGCTGGCCTCGTTGCCTCGATCGGTTCCCGAAATGACATGGACGCTGATGTCGCCGGCATTGCGGATGAGATCGTAGGTGAGCGAGCCCTCGATCAGTTCGCGCCAACGCGATCGCGTCGGCCTGCCGATGACGATATGGGTGAAGTTGTTCGCCGTCGCGTGGCGAACGATGTCCTGGGCGACGTTCTGACCCGGAATGGTCGTCACCTCGGCGCCGAGCTGCTCGGCAAGGCGCAAATGCGTCGCCAGCCGGTCCTTGTCCTCCTCGGACATGGCGGCCGAGCGAGGTGTATCGACATTGAGCGCCGTCCACGGGGCACGGAGCCGGTCGGCCAGCCTGCGCGCATAGCGGACGCGGGCGGCCCCGCCTGGACGCGCGTCGACGCAGACGAGAACCCTTTCCCCGGCTGCCCACGGTCCGGGGATGGCATGGGCCTGCATATGGATCAGCAATTGCTCGTCGACGCGCTGGGCGGTGCGGCGCAGCGCCAGTTCTCTCAGCGCCGTCAAATTGCCGGGCGAGAAATAGTTCTCGATCGCGCGCTGGGCAGTGTTGGGGAAATAGACCTTGCCCTCTTCGAGCCGCTTGATCAGGTCGTCGGGGGTGAGGTCGATGATCTCGACGTCGTCGGCCTGATCGATGATGGAGTCCGGGACCGTCTCGCGGACCCTGACGCGGGTGATCTGCGCCACGACGTCGTTCAGGCTTTCGACATGCTGGATGTTGAGCGTCGTGTAGACGTCGATGCCGTGCGTCAGGATTTCCTGGACGTCGAGGTAGCGCTTGGGATGGCGGCTGCCCGGCGCATTGGTGTGGGCGAGCTCGTCGACAAGAACGAGAGCAGGGCGCCGGGCGAGGATAGCATCGATATCCATCTCTTCGAGGATGCGGCCCTTGTAGTCGACTTTCTGGCGCGGGATGACCTCGTAGCCCTCGACCAGCGCCAGGGTTTCCTTGCGGCCGTGCGTCTCGACGATGCCGATCACCACGTCGATGCCGTCGGCCAGCCTGGCGCGGCCCGACATCAACATTTCGTAGGTCTTGCCGACGCCCGGTGCCGCGCCCAGAAATATCCTCAGGCGACCGCGCGCCTCCCGCTCCGCATGATCAAGCAGCGCGTCCGGAGAAGGTCTGGTTTCGTTGCTTCTATCTTCCGGCATTGGCATTCTTGTCGATCATGAATGGCGCCGGGGATGCTGTCGATCCCCGGCTGGTACCATTCACTCTTTCGCGGCGTCCAGCGCAAGGTTGAGCGCCAGCACGTTGACCACCGGCTCGCCCATGAAGCCGAGTTCGCGATCCTCGATGTTGCTGTCGACCAGCGTCTTGACCTTGGCCTCGTCGGCACCCCTGGCCTTGGCCACCCGGGCGACCTGGAAGTAGGCCGCTTCCGGACTGATATGCGGGTCCAGCCCGCTGCCAGAGGTCGTGACCAGATCCATCGGCACCGGCTGGTTCGGATTTTCCGCCTTCAATTTTTCGGCGTCGCCCTTGATGCGGTCGATCAGTTTGGGGTTGGTCGGGCCGAGGTTGGTGCCGCCGGAGGCGGCGGCGTTGTAGCCGTCCCCGGCAGCCGAAGGCCGGCCATGGAAATACTTGTCGCTGGCGAAGCCCTGGCCGATCAGTTCGGAGCCGATGACCTGACCGTCCTTCTCGATCAGGCTGCCATTCGCTTGATGCGGGAACAGAGCCTGGGCGATGCCGGTCATCCCCAGGGGATAGACCAGGCCGGTCAGGACGGTGAAGAAGACGATCATGACGATCGCGGGTCTAATTTGCTTGAGCATGAATGTATTTCCTTATGCGAGGCCAAGCGCGGTGATGGCCATGTCGATCGCCTTGATGCCGACGAACGGGACGAAGATGCCGCCGAGGCCGTAGACGAGCAGGTTGCGGCTGAGCAGTGCGCCGGCACCGATGGCGCGATATTTGACGCCTTTCAGCGACAGCGGAATCAGCGCGATGATGATCAGCGCGTTGAAGATGATGGCCGAGAGGATGGCGCTCTGCGGCGTTGCCAGATGCATGATGTTGAGAGCTTCCAACGGGCCGGTGGTGTGCCCCGGCGCGATGTAGAAGACGGCGAACATGGCGGGGATGATGGCAAAGTATTTGGCCACGTCGTTGGCGATGGAGAAGGTCGTCAACGAACCACGCGTCATCAGCAGCGCCTTGCCGATCTCGACGATCTCGATCAGCTTGGTCGGGTCGCTGTCGAGGTCGACCATGTTGCCGGCTTCGCGGGCGGCGACCGTGCCGGTGTTCATGGCGACGCCGACATCGGCCTGGGCAAGTGCGGGCGCATCGTTGGTGCCGTCACCGCACATGGCGACCAGCTTGCCCTTGGCCTGTTCGTCGCGGATCAGCTTCAGCTTGTCCTCGGGCGTCGCCTGGGCGAGGAAATCGTCGACGCCGGCTTCGGCTGCGATCGCCGCCGCAGTCATCGGATTGTCGCCGGTGATCATCACCGTGCGGATGCCCATCTTGCGCAGTTCGGCAAAGCGTTCGCGAATGCCGCCCTTGACGATGTCCTTGAGGTGGACGACGCCGAGCAGGCGGCCGTCGCGCTCCACCGCCAGCGGCGTGCCACCAGACTTGGCGATCTCGTCGGCGATGGCCTGCAGGTCGCGCACGGTGTCGCTGCCGGGACGTGTGCCATGGGTGGCTACCGTCGACTGATTGACAAAAGCGAGCACCGAGTCGACCGCGCCCTTGCGCACCGACGAGCCATCGACGTCGACGCCGCTCATGCGGGTCTGCGCGGTGAAGGGCACGAAGGTGGCGTGCAATGTCGCCATGTCGCGGGCGCGGATGGCGTATTTTTCCTTGGCCAGCACGACGATCGAGCGTCCCTCAGGGGTCTCGTCGGCGAGCGAGGCAAGCTGGGCGGCGTCGGCCAGTTCCTGTTCAGTGACGCCCTTGACCGGGCGGAACTGCGTCGCCTGGCGATTGCCAAGCGTGATGGTGCCGGTCTTGTCGAGCAGCAGCGTGTCGACGTCGCCGGCGGCCTCGACGGCGCGGCCGGACATGGCCAGCACATTGAAGCGCACCAGGCGATCCATGCCGGCAATGCCGATGGCCGACAGCAGCGCGCCGATGGTGGTCGGGATCAGAGTGACGAACAAAGCGACAAGCACGGTCACCGAGATGTAGCCGCCCGAATAGGAGGCGAAGCTCGGGATGGTCGCGGTGGCCAGCACGAAGATCAGCGTCATGCCGACGAGCAGGATGTTGAGCGCGATTTCGTTCGGCGTCTTCTGGCGCGAGGCCCCTTCGACCAGCGAGATCATGCGGTCGAGGAAAGTATGCCCGGAGGCGGCAGTGATGCGCACGCGAATCCAGTCGGACAGCACCTGCGTGCCGCCGGTGACGGCCGAACGGTCGCCGCCGGATTCGCGGATGACCGGCGCCGATTCACCTGTTATCGCCGCCTCGTTGACCGAGGCGACACCTTCGATCACTTCACCATCCGACGGGATGATGTCGCCGGCTTCGACCAGAACCGCGTCGCCAACCTTCAGGCTGGTGCCGGGCACCAGCTTGAATTTTGTGCGGTCCTCGCCGGTCAGCAGCTTGGCCTGGGTCTCGGTGCGCGCCTTGCGCAGAGAATCCGCCTGCGCCTTGCCGCGGCCTTCGGCGACCGCTTCGGCGAAATTGGCGAACAGCACGGTGAACCACAGCCAGATGATGATCTGCAGCGAGAAGCCGAGATCGCCACCGCCGGTGACGAGGTCCTTGATGAAGAGCACGGTGGTGAGCGCCGAGACGACGGCGACGACGAACATCACCGGATTTTTGCTCAAGGTGCGCGGGTTCAGTTTCCTGAAGGCGCCGCCGATGGCGGGCCACAGGATGCGGGCATCCATGATGCTGGCCGATTTTGAGTGACTCATTTTGAAGCTCCGGCTTCGCTGTTGTTGGACGGCACCGGTCGATCGGATGCCGAAAAGGGCGGCCCGTAGACCAGCAGCCAGATCACGATCATGACTGCCGCCAGGCCGAGGAAGGTGGACACGGTCGGGAAGGGAGGGGGAGTTGCCTCCCCCGCATTGTCGGCTCGGGGCCGAGCCTTGCGGCGCATGATGTTGAACCAGCCCATGACGGTCTCAGAAGGTCTGCCCATGGATGCCGGCCAGATGTTCGACGATCGGTCCGACGGCCAGAGCCGGGAAGAAGGTCAGGCCGCCGACGATCAGGATGACGCCGACCAGCAGCCCGACGAACAGCGGACCGTCGGTCGGGAAGGTGCCGGCGGAGGCCGGAACCGTCTTCTTCGCCACCAGCGAGCCGGCTATGGCCAGGGCCGGAATGATGACCAGGAAGCGGCCCATCAGCATGCCGATGCCGATGGTGATGTTGTACCAGGGCGTGTTGCCGGTCAGTCCGCCAAAGGCCGAGCCATTGTTGGCCGCCGCCGAGGTGTAGGCATAGAGAACCTCGGAGAAGCCGTGCGGGCCGGAATTGCCCATCGAGGCAACGCCTGTCGGCAGCACCACGGCGACGGCGGTGAAGATCAGCATCGCCAGCGGCAGGCAGAGGATGGCGAGCATTGCCATCTTGACCTCCTTGGCCTCGATCTTCTTGCCGAGATATTCGGGCGTGCGGCCAACCATCAGGCCGGCGACGAAGACGGCAACGACGATGTACATCAGAATACCGTAGAGACCGGCGCCGACACCGCCGACGATGACTTCGCCGAGCTGCATGTTGATGATCGGGATCATGCCGCCCAGCGCGGTGAAGGAGCCATGCATGGCATTGACCGCGCCACAGGACGCGGCTGTGGTGATGACCGCGAACAATGCCGACAAGGCGATGCCGAAGCGGCTCTCCTTGCCTTCCATGTTGCCGCCATCGATGCCAAGTGCATGGACCAGCGGGTTGCCGGCGGCTTCAGCCCAATAGCAGATGGCGACGCCGGCGATGAACATGACGCCCATGGCGGCGAGGATCGCCCAGCCCTGGCGCTGGTTGCCGATCATGCGGCCGAAAACATTGGTCAGCGCCGCACCGATGGCAAAGATCGTCACCATCTGGATCAGGTTGGAGATCGCATCGGGATTTTCGAACGGGTGGGCGGCGTTGGCGTTGAAGAAGCCACCGCCATTGGTGCCGAGCATCTTGATGGCGATTTGCGAGGCGACCGGTCCGACCGCGATGGTCTGCCGGGCGCCCTCGAGCGTCGTCGTGTTGACATAGGCGCCGAGCGTCTGCGGCATGCCGAGCCAGACATAGACCAGCGTCAGGACGATACAGAACGGCAACAGCAGATAGAGGGTGGAGCGGGTCATATCGACCCAGAAATTGCCGATCGATTTGCCCGATGCCCGGGCAAAGCCACGGATCAGCGCGATGGCGATGGCGATGCCGGTTGCCGCCGACAGGAAGTTCTGCACGGTGAAGCCGGCCATCTGCACGAGATAGGACATTGTGCTTTCGCCGCCGTAGTTCTGCCAGTTGGTGTTGGTCATGAAGCTGGCGGCGGTGTTGAAGGCGAGCCCAGGCTCGACGGCGGCCATGCCGGCGGGATTGTAGGGCAGGCTGCCCTGCAGCCGCTGCAAGGCATAGAGCACCAGGAAACCGGCCAGGTTGAAGAACAGCAGGGCCGCCGCATAGCCGGTCCAGTGCTGCTCCTCGCGCCCGCTGGTTCCCGAAATGCGATAAAGCCCGCGCTCAAGCGGGCCAAAAAGCGGCGAAAGCAATGTGCGTTCGCCGGTGAAGATGCGGTGCATGTAGCCGCCGAGCGGCTTCACCAGCAAAATGATGATCCCGCAATAAACGAGGATCTGGAGCCATCCGTTGAGAGTCATTGAAGGTGCTTTCCGTGCCTGGTACCAGGTGCTGTCAGAAGCGTTCTGGACGAACGAGGGC
Organism: Mesorhizobium sp. P2_E10; assembly: GCF_056404235.1. Classification (NCBI taxonomy): domain Bacteria; kingdom Pseudomonadati; phylum Pseudomonadota; class Alphaproteobacteria; order Hyphomicrobiales; family Phyllobacteriaceae; genus Mesorhizobium; species Mesorhizobium sp. P2_E10. The sequence goes on along the minus strand of NZ_JBFUEK010000016.1, from coordinate 26,998 downwards.
GTAAGTCAGGTAGGCGAGGAGGAACAAGGTCACACCGCCGCCAAGGATATAATCGACAAGCATTTTTGGATCCCCGCTCAAATTCTGTCGCAGGCTTTGACGTAGGCGAAGGACAGGGCGAAAAACAAAACGCCTATCCCGATGACAATGACGTCCATTGTGCTGTTCCTTACTTCGGCTTTGTACTTGGCTCTGCAATCGGCAGGGCCGAAATTCCATGAAAGAGGCTCGCCGTAGCTTGATCAGTGACGGCGCCGGGAGCGTTTTGCTCGTCATGGAATATGGATCCGATCGCCATAAAGGTTCGAGACGGGGCGCAGAGGAAAGATATAAAATTCCTATAAAGATTTCCGACGCGGGGGGCCGGGCCTCGCTCCGCCTGACGGCGATATGTCGGACATTTGATCGCAATCCGCACGCCAGGCTTCGGGGTTGTTGCGAGCGGATTATCGCCATTATGGTAGGGGTCGACGAACGGCAGAGAAGGACCGAGAGGTCGGGATTTCTGCCGCGTGCGGCGTGCAGGATGAGGGAAGACCAGATGCTCGACATGGCACCATCGAAACAGGCGGCGACATGGCTCTCCGCCTTTGCGCGGGCGCTCGAAGCGGGCGACGCCACGGCGGTGACCGGGCTGTTCGTCGAGGACTGCTATTGGCGCGATCTCTTAGCCTTCACCTGGAACATCAAGACCATGGAAGGCCACGCTGCGATCCGCGACATGCTCAAGGCGACGCTGGCGACGACCAAACCGACCGCCTGGCAACTCGCCGGCGAGGCCACTTCGGACGAAGGCACGATAGAAGCCTGGTTTACCTTCGAGACGTCATCGGCGCATGGCCAGGGCCTGATGCGTTTGCAGGACGGCCGCTGCCGGACGCTATTCACGGCGATGAGCGATCTCAAGGGATTTGAGGAGCGCAAAGGGCCGGCGCGGCCGCTCGGTGTGCGCCACAAGGCCGATCCGGACCGCGAGACCTGGTCGGAGGCGCGGGCGCGCGAGACACGCGACCTCGGCGCCAGCGAGCAGCCCTATTGCCTGATCATCGGCGGCGGCCAGGGCGGCATCATGCTGGGGGCGCGGCTCAGGCAACTGGGCGTGCCCACGATCATCATCGAGAGGAATGCCCGGCCCGGCGATTCCTGGCGCAACCGCTATCGCTCGCTCGTGCTGCACGACCCGGTCTGGTACGACCATCTGCCCTACATTCCGTTTCCGGAAAACTGGCCGGTGTTCACGCCAAAGGACAAGATGGGCGACTGGCTGGAGATGTACACGAGGGTCATGGAGCTCAACTACTGGGTCGCGACGAAGTGCATCAGCGCCAGCTATGACGAGGCCGAAAAGCTCTGGACCGTCGAGGTGGAGCGCGTCGGCCGGCGCATCACGTTGAAGCCGAAGCACATCGCCTTCGCCACCGGCGCCTACGGTCCGCCGCGACAGATCGATCTGCCGGGTGCGGAACAGTTCAAGGGCGAGTTGCTGCATTCCAGCCAGTATTCCAGCGGTGAGAAATTCCGCGGCAAGGCCGTTGCCGTCATCGGCGCGGCAAGTTCGGGCCATGATGTCAGCGTCGACCTGTGGGAGAGCGGCGCCAAGGTGACGATGGTCCAGCGGTCGCCGACGACGGTGGTCAAGTCGGACACGCTGATGGAAGTCGGCTTCGAGATCTTTTCGGAAAAGGCGCTGGCGCGCGGCATCACCACCGAGAAGGCCGACATGATCGTCGCCTCGACGCCGTTCGCGCTGCTGCCGAAAGGCCAGCGGGCGCTCTACGAAATCATCAAGGCGCGCGACGCGGCGTTCTACGACCGATTGCGCGGCGCTGGCTTCGCCATCGATTTCGGTGAGGACGAGACCGGCCTGCTGATGAAGGCCTACCGCACCGGCTCGGGTTTTTACATCGATGTCGGCGCCTCGGAATTGATCATCGATGGCGAGATCGGCGTTCGCAGCGGCGTGGCGATCAAGTCGCTGACGCAGACAGGCATTCTTTTTGACGATGGCACCGAGCTGGGCGCTGACGCGATCATCTCCTGCACCGGCTATCAATCGATGAACGAGACCGTGGCGGGCGTCGTCTCGCGCGAGGTCGCCGACAAGGTCGGTCCGTGCTGGGGGATTGGCTCGGGCGTGAAGGGCGATCCGGGGCCATGGCAAGGCGAATTGCGCAACATGTGGAAGCCGACCGCGCAGGAAGCACTGTGGTTCCACGGCGGCAATCTGGCGCTGTCGCGGTTTTACTCGAAGTTCGTGGCGCTGCAGATCAAGGCACGGATGGAGGGCATTGCGACGCCGGTGTATGGGGCGCCGAGTAACGCAGGGCGGTGAAGCGCGATCTCCCCCCTCGAGGGGGAGATGGCCGGCAGGCCAGAGGGGGTTGGTCCGACTGGGCTCGGCCTCTTGCGACAGATGGAGGTTGGCGCTTTACGCGCGGCGACCCCCTCTGTCGCCTTCGGCGACATCTCCCCCCTCGAGGGGGGAGATCACCCGCGCCCAAAATGCTGCGCAGCGACCTCTACATGTGTATGCTGCGCATGCGCTTCGAAGCGCTCGGTTTCGTTGTGGTCGGGCGCCTCGTTCGGCCACCAGGTGCCGCCGATGGCGATGCCGTCCGAGACCAGCCGCTGCCCGGCAATCAGCGAAGCGCCGACCGCGTCGACGAAGGTGAAGCGGCCTGAAGCGAGCCTGAGCACCGCGACGTCGCCGACCGAACCAACCGCCAGCGTGCCGAGATCGGGTCTTGCGATCGCTTGCGCGGGGCGCTCGGTGGCGGCGCGCAGGACTTCGACCAGCGGCATGCCGAGCGCCAGCAGTTTCGACATGCAGACAAGGATGTCGAACGCGGGACCGTCGACGCAGTAGAGGTGCACGTCGCTCGAGATCACGTCGGGCGCCAGCCCCTCCTTGAGCATCGCTTTGGCGACCTCGAAGTCGAACGAGCCCATGCCGTGGCCGATGTCGAAAATGACGCCGCGCTCGCGTGCCAGATGCATGTCCGGCCGCACCACGCCGGAGGCAAAGACCGGCGCGTTGGGAAACGGCCGGAAACAATGGGTGAGGATGTCGCCCTTGCGCAGGCGCGGCAGCACTTCCGAACGGCCGGGTGGCGGCTCGTCAATATGCGCCATCAGCGGCATGCCCGCTTTGTCGGCGGCCTCGAGCGCCAAATCGACCGGGGCGATGCCGCTGGTGCCACCGGCATGCTTGCCGGAGCGGACTTTCACGCCGACGACCACATCGGCGTGCTCACGCACCGCCGCGACGACCTCGCGTGGTTCGCAGAGCCTGAGATCGCTGCACTCGCCGACCGACACGGTCTGCGAGAAGCCAAAAATGCCGGCGAAGGAAATGTTGACGTAGGCGAGGATGCGCACCTTCGAGCGTTCGATGACGTGGCGGCGAAAGCCGAGGAAATTGCCGGCGCCGGCACTGCCGGCGTCGATGAAGGTGGTGGTGCCGCTCTTGGCGGCGAGACGGTCGGCATCGACGCCAAGCGAAGTGCCGCCCCAGTAGACGTGGCTGTGCAGGTCGATGAGGCCGGGCGTGACGATGCAATCTCTGGCATCGACGACTTTTGTGGCGTGTTCAGCATCGATGGCGGCTTCGATCGCGGCGATGCGGCCATTGGCGATGGCAACGTCGCGCTGTCCGTCGAGCCCCGAGGCCGGATCGATGATGCGGCCGCCTTTTACGAGGAGATCGAATTGCATCGGCGCCTGCTCCCTTGCATCGTCCTGTCAGACCGGCCTGTAGGCGACGGCCTCGACCTCGATCTTGATGTCGATCATCAGCCGCGATTCGACGGTGGTGCGGGCCGGCGGATTCCTAGGAAAATGCCTGGCATAGACAGTGTTGAAGGCGCCGAAATCGCGCGCATCCTCGAGCCAGACCGTGGTCTTGACGACATCGTCCAGGGTGCAGCCGGCCAGCGCCAGGGCTGCATTGATGTTGGAGAGCACCTGCTCGGTCTGCTCAACGATGCCGCCTTTGACCACCAGGCCATCGCTGCCGACCGGCACCTGGCCGGAGACATAGACGAAATCGCCGGCCCGCACAGCCGGGGAGAGCGGGACGTGGGATGTTCCAAAGCATTGTTTGGGCAAGGAATGGTCTCCTGTTCAGACTTCTCGGGACGCAGCGACCCATTTCTTCCGGACGCTCTACGCCTCTCCAGCCAATCCTCATAGAGGCCTTGCAAGCAAGCAAGATTATTTGAAATGCGTGTTGCTTTACGACAGGCGAGCCAGCATTTTGCCGCCGCCGGCCGATAGCGCTCAAGCGGCTTGGACCGTGAGACGGCAGGCAAACGTCCAGGCAGGAGAGACCAGGAATGACTTACGACAAGAACCCGTTTCCGGCCGGTGATGCCGATCGTCACGCGCTTTGGGAGATGCTGGTGCGGCGCGACATCGACGCTTTTATCAGCCAGGACTGGTCGATGGTCGAGGATGATTTCGTTGCCGGAAGCTTCTTTGGCATGCACGCGCATTTCCTCAGTGACGCGGACGCGTGGCGGCTGCAGTTCCCGACGCTGACGGCCTATCGCGACGAGTGGCTGCGCCAGGCCAAGGAGACGGCGGCGACAGAGTTTGCCGAACCGCTGCGCGAGGCGATTTTCCGGGTCACCAACATGCGTGATATCGATGTCGACGGCGACCGCGCCGTGCTGCACAAGAAGTTCAACGGCTCCATCGCCAAAGCCGACGGCACAGTCGACAAGTTGAAATGGCAGACGCTCTATTTCTGCACGAAAGTGGCTGATCGCTGGAAGATAGCAGGCTTTGTCGGCTACATGCCGCATCCGCTGGGCAGCTAAACGCGCACCGGTCCCGGCAGGTCAGCCGCTTGGCAGGCCTTCACGCACGAACATGCTGGCCTCGCGTGCGGCGGCGCTGAATGCGCGTCGCGCCGTGCCAACCGCACGCCGCTGCTCCATCGCATCCATCTGGGCTTTCAAGGCCGACCGGTATTTTGGCCCGCGGCTGTCATCCGGCCAGTTGTCGACCAGCAGCGAGGCGGCCTGGACTGTCCCGGTCACTGTCAGGGGAAGTACGGCCTGCTCGCCCTCGATCGTCACGGAAATGTCGAACTGTTCATCACGCATTACGCCAACTCCTGAACTCTACTCAGGTCGAACGGCCCAATCGGGGTATTCGTTCCAGGTAAAGCTGTCGGGCCAAATAAAGCTATCGGGACCGATGGTCGAACACGACACCCATGGTCCTACCAATTGCCGTCATGACGATCAGTTCGACCAATTCGTCGTCGCTGTCGCCGCAAGCCGGAGCACTGCGGCGGACGGCGTCCAGTGTTGCCCTGGTCGATATGGTGTCGCCGGCGCGGAATTTTGAAAGCGCAGATGAAACAAGTTGTTGGGCTGTCAGGTCAACGACAGCCACCCTCGGCACGACGTTCATTGGCCTCCTCCTGCCATGAACCCTCCCCTATTTGAATGATACGCCGAACGGCGGATTGCGCCAGCGGAATGGTGGTCCGACCAGAGCGATTGCCGACACGCTGCCGCCAAATTTGTTCAGTCGATGAAGGGACGATAAGGTCGAGCCGATACCATCCAGCACCGGCATCGAGATGAAACTGTTCTTCAGCCGCAATCCCAATCCTCGCCTTGCGGTCGCGGTGGCGCGCACGCTCAAGGCGAAGGTTGAGTTTGAGTTCGCCGCACCCATGGCGCCGGGGCAGGCCGAGCGGTTTCGGCCGCTCAATCCCAATCTTGCATTGCCCATACTGGCAGGTCCGTGGGGCAGCCTCTGGGAGGCCGACGCCATAGCCTGCCGGCTTTCACGCGGCGCGCATTCGGATTTCTGGCGCAGCGGCGACGACGAACCCGACATGATCCGATGGCTGAGCTGGGGCAAGGGGAGCTTCGTCAGGGCTTGCGACACCGTGCATTTCGAGCGCGGCACCAAGCAGCGCTATGGACTTGGCCCGATCGATCCGGGCAAGATCGAAGAGGGAATGGAAGAATTCCGCAGGGCGGCAGCAATCCTCGAGGCGGAGCTTTCCCAACGGCAATGGCTGGTCGGCACTTCGCTCTCCTATGCCGATTTCCGCATGGCGACCTTTCTGCCCTTCAACGATGTCGCCGGCCTGCCGCTGGGTGATTATCCCTCCATCTTCGCCTGGTATCGCCGGCTCGAAGACATCGACACCTGGCGCGATCCCTTCGACGGGCTGAAGGCGCCGCTTTTGCCGCCGGTGAAGCCGGCTTGATGCACCTTCCCTTGGGGTAGGCAGGCTGAGGTGTGGCGCTTTGGCAGCATAGGTGTGGAACACCGGGCGGGCGGTGATCGCCCGCTCGACGGGCCGCGGTCAGGTTGATAAGCCCTCTCTCCAAGGAGAGTCGGCCATGACCGTTGCGATCGAGATGGGACAGACGAGCGCAGGCGCCCCGGCGACCCTGGATCTTGAGGAGCTGCTGGCGACCCGCCTGTTGGTGCAGGGCAATTCCGGCTCCGGCAAATCGCATCTTTTGCGCAGGCTCTTGGAGCAGAGCGCGCCCTGGGTGCAGCAGACCATCATCGACCCCGAGGGCGACTTCGTCTCGCTGGGTGACCGTTTCGGCCATTTGGTGATCGATGCCGAGGACCATACCGAGCGCGGCCTGCAGAGCGCCGGCGAGCGGGCGCGCATGCATCGCGTCTCCACGGTGCTCAACCTTGAAGGGCTCGACGCCGAGAACCAGATGCGGCGCGCCGCCGCTTTTCTCGGCGGGCTTTTCGAGGTCGCCCGCGACCACTGGTACCCGATGCTGGTGGTGGTGGACGAGGCGCAATTGTTTGCGCCGGCGGTGGCCGGCGAGGTGTCGGACGAGGCGCGCAAACTCTCGCTCGGCGCCATGACCAATTTGATGTGCCGTGGCCGCAAACGCGGGCTTGCCGGCATCATCGCCACCCAGCGCTTGGCCAAGCTCGCCAAGAACGTCGCCGCCGAGGCGTCCAACTTCCTCATGGGCCGAACCTTTCTGGATATCGACATGGCGCGCGCCGCCGACCTTCTCGGCATGGAACGGCGGCAGGCGGAGGCGTTTCGCGATTTGGAGCGCGGGCATTTCATGGCGCTCGGCCCGGCGCTGTCGCGCCGTCCGCTCGGCTTGCGCATCGGTCCGACCGATACCCACCCGCGCAATGGCACCCCGCGGCTGATGGCGATGCCGGAAGCAGCGCTGGAGGACGCCCGCGCCATCATCCTGGCGGCGCCGCCGCCGGAAACTGTCCGGCCGCAGCGCCGTTCGTCGCCGGATCTGCTCGATCAGCTGATGGCGGCGAAATCGGCGACGCGGGAAATCCGTCCCGAAGTGGTGGAGGCGCCGATCAGCGCCGAGGATCTGGCGGAGCGGCGTGAGCGGATGGACCGTGTTTTGCGCGCCGTGCTGGCGGAACCCGACGCAGGGTTTCGAGTGCTCGGCGTGCTTTACCAGGAGTTCGTGGTCCGTTGCCGGATCGAAGGCCTCGCCTCGGTCGTGCCGGCGCTGCCGGAGTTCCGCCGCATGCTCACACGCGCCCGCGCCGGGCTCGGCTCCGATATGGCCGGCGACGATGCCTGGCAGGATGTCTCGGTGCGCGCCTCGCTGCTGCCCGAGGATATGCAAGGCGTGTTCATGATGATCGCGCGTGCGGCGAAGGAGGGCTGGCCCTGCCCGAGCGATGCCGCGATTGCCCGCGCCTATGGCTCCCACTCGCTGCGCCGCGCCCGGCGCCTGCTGACCTATATCGAGGAGCAGGGCCTGATCGTCTGCCAGCTTGACGGCCTCGGCCGGCGCACCGTGACGCTGGTCGAACTCGCCTGGGCAACGGCACCTGGCGACCCCAATGCCGAGGAGGCGGGGCAGTTGGCGGTGTGATGCGGTCAAGAAGATGTTCATCGCCGATTGGCGCGAAGGCATTTATGATCGATTCGCGGTAACACCGAAGGGATCGCAGAACGGTTTGGGCAGGAGGGTTGCTCCGGTGCGGTTGAGATCTGTCCCGCTGGCTATCGCCAGTATCCTCGGCCTGGCTGTTGTCGCCATCGCCTTGACGCTGTCGGCCCGATCCTTTGCCGCGCCATCTGCAGTTCCCGCCTGGCTGCAGGCGCATGTCGGCGTAGGCGAAGGCCAGATCGCACAAGTGGTGCTGGACAGGGCACGCGCGCTTTACCTGAAAAAGGTGAGCCAGGGCGCGGTCAGGAACCCCTGCTACTTCGCCATGGACGCGACGCGCCCAGGCGATCTCGGCAACAGCGTGCTGGGGCGCCGCTATTACGTCATCTGCGAAGCCAGCCAGTCGTTTCGCGCGATTTCGTCGGGCCATGGCGGCGGCCGGAATCTGAAAGGCGTCGTCGATTTCTCGAACGGAAAACGCTGCGCGAAAAACTTCGGCAATGCGCTGGACTCGTCATTGACGGCCGGCGGCGCCTATATGACCAGCGAGGCGAAAACCTCGTTCAAAGGCTATTACCGCACCGGCGCGAAACAGGACGCGGTGTTGCTGCGCACCTTCATCCAGTTTGACGGCGAAGGCGAAGCCGGCAACGCCAGGCAGCGGGTGATCGGCGGCCATGCGGCGCGCTTGCTCAAGGGAATGTGTCTGCGCAAAAAAACCAACAGTTCGTACGCCGACCATGACGGTTTCGTGCCCTACGGCAAGCTGGTGGACTACGCCGGCGGCCGCAGCAATGGCTGCACCAGCTGGTCACCGGCGGATGCCGAGCAGATGATCGCCATGGTGAAGAACAACCCGACGACGCTCTACATCTACCCGGAATCGCGCGATATCGGCGCGGCGAAGTCAGGCGCCTATTGGAACGCATCCTGCCTGAAGGAAATCGGCGCGCCGAAATTCTGGCCGCGAAAAACCCTCGAGCCGATCATCGCCCAGTACAAGAAGGACCATCCGCCAGCGCCGCCGCAGCCGTTGCCGATCTGCACGGGGCCGTGAGGGTTATTCGGTTGGGATGATGGCCAGCGAAGGCGACCAGACCACTTCCAATTCCCGGAGTACCCCGGCAGCCAAGCCTTCCTGACCGGGTATCGCACGGAATTCAGCGCTATAGAGCGATGGTAGCGCCCGGAGACGCGTTACTTGAGAGTCGAGCCAAGCCTGCAACTCATCATATTCGGCGTCGACTCCACCGTGGCCCGGATGTGTCTTAACATCAGCTTCGCCATTGTGAAATTTGCGCTCCCACGTGCGATAAATCCGCCAATTGCGGGTCGCGCGTTGCATGAAATCTCGCCCTACGGGGTAAAGTTTGAAACTGTTGGAGTACTCGTCGGCACTCTCGTCAAATTCACACGCAAAATAGTGAGGAGAGCCGTTCAGATCGGCGATACCGGTCCGAACCCCATCGTAGTAATCCCAGACCATATGTACCGGTTCATGTCGCATCGAAGCGCAATGATAGCTTATGCAAAGACAAACTCCACCCTCGCCTTGCTCGATTCCCGACTGTATCGAACGGTCGATCGGGTCGCGCAACACGCTTTCCGCACGGTAGATCCTGCTGCCCTGCGCCTCCTCGTTTCGTAGCGGTCTTCTCGCAGCCCTGGAACCAAATCACGCTCTAGATTGTTCAAGTTTGATTCGACGCCGACGAGCCCTGCCAGTTGGGTAAGCGGCGATCTGGTGGAGCTCTCATCATGACCATTTCATCCAGCTTTCGTTCGCTCGCGGTAGCCGTCGTCGCCGCGGGCGCTGTCAGCGCTGCAAGTGCCGCGCATGCCGACAGCGGCACGATCCGCTTTGCCGTCTACAAGGCGGCCTTCTTCATCGGGGGCTCCGGAGGCGAGGGCACGCTGACCTTCCATGGCCGCAGCTATCCCATCTCGGTCGGCGCCGTCTCGGGCGGCTTCGCCTTTGGGGTTTCCAAGACCTATTTCCGGGGCACCGTGCGCCATATCAGCCGGGTCCGTGATGCGACGGGGGTCTACGGGGCGGCGGGCGGTGGCGGCGCGCTCGGCAAGGGCGCGCAAGTGATCGTCATGACCAATGACAGGGGCGCCCAGCTCGAACTCACGGGCAGGCAGGTGGGCCTGCAGGTCAACGCCGATCTCAGCGGCATGGCGATTTCGTTGAAGTAAGGGCCGGGCCGATCTAGAGGGCGCGTTCACCGATTCGCCCCGATCACCGACTGCTCCTGGTCGATCACGGCGCCGGTCATCGGCCCGGCTGCGTCGGAAAGCAGGAAGACGGCGAGGTTGGCGATGTCGTTTGGCGTCAGCAGCCGGCCGAAAGGTTGCGCGGCGTTGGCCGTGTCGATCCAGCCCGAACCGTTGCCCAGCGTTTCTGCTTGCATAATGCGTTCGGCCGGTGTGTCGGTCCAGCCGACATTGATGCCGTTGACGCGGATGCGGTCGAAGCGATGGGCGTTGGCGGCGTTCTTGGTCAGCGTCGCCAGCGCGCCCTTGGTGGCGGAGTAGACGGCCAGTTCCGGCGAGCCGCAATGGGCGTTGACCGACAGGATGTTGACGATGGCGCCGCCCTCTCCGCGCTTGATCATGTCGGCGATCGCCGCCTGCATCAGGAAGAACGGTGCGCGCGCGTTGACGGCAAAGAGCGAGGCCCAGTCGTCAAGGCCGGCATCGACGAAGGAAGCACGGTCGGTCAGGCCGGCGGCGTTGACCAGCCCGTCGATACGGCCGAAGCGGCTCACGCATTCCGCCGCCAGCAGCGCCGGTGCCTCAGGGTCCGCCAGATCGGCGGCGACGAAAATGGTTGGCGTGCCGATCTGCGAAAGCTCAGCTGCCACTGCATTGCCGCGCGTTGGGTCGCGGCCCGAAATCAACAAGCCGCCGGCGCCGCTATGCGCCAGCGTTTCCGCGATCGCACGGCCGATGCCTTGCGTGGCGCCGGTGACCAGCACCACCTTGTTGTCGAGCCGAATCTCCATTCCTCTTCCTGGAGTTTCTATTTTTCCAGATATCGAATGACAGGTCCCGCTAGTCAATCGCGCCGGCGCGGTTCTCGGTGGGCGGCCACAAGGGGAAGGTCACTCGACGCCCAGCTGCTCCGCGAGATCCGTCAGCATCGGGCGCTGCCCCGCAACAATCTTGACGGCGGCCTCGGCCAAGCTGAACCAGCCCGCTCTGTCGACCTCCGGAAATTCCTTCATCGATCCGGAGCGCGGTGGCCATTCCATGGAGAAGCTGTTGCTCTTGATGGTGGCCACATCAATATCGATACCCGCCTCGACCGACCAGGCGATGACGATCTTGCCGCCCGGTTGCCTGTAGTCGCCAAGGCGCGTGAAGGGGCCATCGACCTTGAGGCCGAGCTCTTCCGCGGTCTCGCGTTGCGCGGCCGTCAACTCGTCCTCGTTCTCGGCGACGAGGCCCTTCGGTATCGACCATGCACCGTCGTCCTTCTTCGCCCAGAACGGTCCGCCGGGATGAACCAGCAGCACCCGAACATAGTCATCGGCCCGACGGTAGATCAGCAAGCCCGCGCTGCGTTTTACCATTTCGATACTCTCGTTTGCGAAGCTGGTTCCAACGGGCAGCAGCCCGAGGATTGTCACCAAACCCTGGATGCGTTCCTTATGCCGACCAATTGCGACCTTATGTCAGGTGTATCTGTATTGCTCCCCACCCGAGAATAGGCAATCTGGATGCAGCCGCGAATCTACGGTGCCAAAGACTAGCCGGGGCGTCCTCAATGCAACTGGGTCTTATCGGCTACTATAGCGACTTCGTTGTCTATCCGCTGGTGATCGCCGTGCTGGCGGTGGCTGGGCTGCGTGAGGCCGGCGAAAGCAATGCCCCCGGCTGGATAGCTACGGTCATCGCCTGTCTCTGTCTGTGGACGCTGACCGAATATCTCCTGCACAGGTTCGTCCTTCACCACATTCCCTACATCAGGGATTTGCATGATCGTCACCATGTCGAGGAGCGCAGTTCCGTGGGCACGCCGACCTGGCTCAGCCTCGGGGTGCATGCGCTGATCGTGTTTTTCCCGGTGTGGATGGTGTCGGATTTCGCAACGGCAAGCGCGGTAAGCTGCGGGCTGATGCTGGGGTACCTCTGGTACATCAGCACCCACCACATCATTCACCACTGGCACCCCACTCATCCGAGCTATCTCTACACCCTCAAGCGCCGCCATGCCGTGCACCACCATGTCGATGAGACGGTCAATTTCGGCGTCACGTCCGCATTCTGGGATCGCATTTTTCGCACAGCGCGGCTCTGAAGCCAGGGCGGCGTGCCTCGGCCGGTCAGCGCCGCTTTCCACGACCGCCGGGAGCTTTGGCTCCACGAGGCCCGCTCTGAACCGGCGTGTTGTTCTGGTTTTCGTCAGACAGTTTGCGCCAGCGGGCAAGGCGCTCCGGATCGAGCGTTCCAGCCTTCAGGGCAGCCTGCACCGCGCAGCCCGGTTCGTGGATATGGGTGCAGTCGCGGAACTTGCAAAGCGGGGCAAGCTCGGTGATTTCGGCAAACAGCGTGTCGATGCCGTAGGCGACGTCGCTGACCTGCAGCGTGCGCATTCCCGGCGTGTCGATCACCCAGCCGCCGCCGGCAATGGCGTGCAGCGATCGCGCGGTGGTGGTGTGGCGACCCTTGGCATCGTGTTCGCGGATGCCGGCGGTCTGTTGCGGCGCTTGCTGCGCCGATCCGGCCAGCGTGTTGACCAGCGTCGATTTGCCGACGCCGGAGGAACCGACCAGCGCCACCGTCTGGCCCGCGCCGCACCAGGCGGCGAGGGCGGTTGCGGCATCTGATGTACGCGGGTTCAACGTCACCACGGCCAGTCCGCGCTGAAGTGCCGTAGCCTGCTTTTGATACACCTCGGCGTCTTCGGCCGTATCGGCCTTGGTCAGCAGGATCACCGGCGCCGTTCCGGCCTCGTTGGCCAGCGCCAGATAGCGCTCGAGCCGGGCGATGTTGAAGTCGGCATTGCAGGAGGTGACGATGAACAGCGTGTCGACATTGGCCGCGGCCAGTTGCGGGGTCCTGCCACCCTGGGTGCGGCGCTCCAGCACCGTCTTGCGGGTTAGGCGGCGCTGCAGCAGGTGAGTATAGGGCTCGACAAGCACCCAGTCGCCGACGGCGTAGTCGCCGGTGTTCGCATTGGCCGGCAGTGTCAGATCCGTTGGCCCTGTCTGAGACAGGCCAGTCAGCCGGTCACGGTGCACCGTGGCGATGCGCGTCGGGACGAGGTTTTTCTCATGCGATTCAAGCTGGTCGCCGAAAAAATCCGTCCAGCCCAGGCTTGCAAGCGACATTGAGGCGGGGTCCGTCACGGTTTTGACCAGGGCGTCGCAGACATCGGACAGTATCCTTGGCAAATGAGCGCGGACAACAGCTCTGAGGATCAGGCGATGATCCGAGCCGTTCTATGGGCGGCGTGGCGGGGTTTGGCAAGCATTTCGCGGAGAAGGCCGGGTTTGGATGGTTGAGCTGAGGGCCGGAGGAATCGGGCGCGTTGTCGCCGCCCGGCGATCGTCACATCTGCACCGACATTCCGCCGTCCACGGTCAGGACATGGCCGTTGACGAAGGAAGCCGCGTCGCTGGCAAGGAAGAGGGCGGCGCCGGCGATTTCCTGCGGCTGTCCCCAGCGCTGCAGCGGGACCCGCTGGCGGGCGAAGGCGAGCATATCGGGATTTTCGGCAAGCGCGGCGTTGGTCTCGGTTGCGAACATTCCCGGCGCGATAGCGTTGCTCGTCACCCCGTGCGCGCCATACTCGACGGCCATGCTGCGCATCAGGCCGGTCAGCCCCTGCTTGGCGGCGGGATAGATGGCATCGCCGGACCGCGCCATCTCGCCGGAGATCGAGGTCACCGCGATCAGCCGGCCATGACCTTGCGCCTTCATGATTTCCGCCGCGTCGCGCGACAGCGAGATCGCCGACAAGAGATCGGTCCGGATCAGTTCAAGAATCTCGTCGTCGCCGAAGGCGGCGAGCGGCCGCCTGTCACGGGCGCCGACATTGTTGACGAGAATATCGAGCCGGCCGCGGGTCTTGCGGATATCCGCGATCACGGCGCGGCCTGCCTGCATGTCGGCCATGTCGAAGGTCGCTGCCTGTGCACTGCCGCCGCCCTCGGCAATGGCGGCGACGGCACTGTCGAGCGTTGCAGCGGTGCGGCCGGTGACAACAACATGGGCGCCGGCCTCGGCAAAGGCACGCGCGATCTCGAAGCCGAGCCCACGCCCGCCTCCGGTGATCAGCGCCACGCGTCCGCGCAAGGAAAATCTGTCGAAAATGCTCATGCCAGGCGAGCCTCACTATGCACAGAGATGCCCGCGACCGGTATGAACGCGGTCGCGGGTTTGATCTCTGGCGGATGCGATCAGAGCCGCTCGGCTCGGATCTTCAGGATCTGGTACAGCATGTTTCGAATGCGCTGCCAAACGGTCAGTCGCTTGATCATGCCTTCCCCCTCCTGTTGCTCGCTGATGTCTCTGCCCGTTCAGATGATCTGTGCTGCCAGTGCGACGCCGGCCAATGAGGTGCCGATGCCTGCCGTGCGGATGGCGCCCGGCCAGCGCCGAAGCGTCAGGGCGGCCAGCGCACCGGCGGCATGCAGGGTCGAAGTGGCGACCACGAAGCCGATCGCGTAGGCGATGCCGCTCGCCGTCTCGGGAACTTCGAGGCCGTGGGCATTGCCGTGGAAAAGCCCGAAGAGGGCGGCCAGCGCCGCTGCAGTGACAAACGGCAAAGGTTTTGCGAGCGCCATCATGGCGCCGAACACCACCAGCGACAGGGCGATGCCGGACTCGAGCGACGGCAAGCCGATCCCGGCGATGCCGAGCAAGGCGCCGGCGATCATCGCCGCGACAAAGCATGACGGCACGACGATGATGGCCTTGCCGCCGGTCCGGGCGGCAAAGATGCCGACAGCCATCATGGCAAGCAGATGGTCGATGCCGGCCAGCGGGTGCTCGAAGCCGCTCATAAAGCCGTGGACATGGAAGCCGCCGCTGTGCGCGAAAGCCAGGGATGGCGTGAGCACTGCGGTGACGGTCAAGGCAAGCCTGCCGAGGATCGAAAGCGTTGTTTTCATCGTTCTGGACCTGTTTGAAAGGGGTGTGATCGGTTCGAAGCCGGGGCTCATTGTCCGGATCCCGGCATGGCGAATTGCGCGGCACCGGATCGGTCGGCAAGAAGCCGCGCCTGACCGAAATCGAGAGGCCTTTGTCCGGTGCCGTCATGGTAGACGAAGGCCAGGCGCCGCCGTCGCGAGGTCAGTTTCGCGGGCAGCGGGTGATAGGTCACGCCGGCGCCGCCGATCAGCGGCATGACGGCGCCGACATCGACCATGTCCTGTGTCTCGACGCGCAGAAGATGCAGCCGCACGCCGTCGGTGGTTTCGCCGACAAAGGGAATTCCGGCGAGGCGCAGGAAACTCGACGGATCCGGCGCCCGCGAAAATCCTTCGAGAAAGGCGATCTCGACGAGGTCGAGATCCGCCGTCCTGGGGTCGGCGGGTTCGGGCGCGTGGTCGTGCGGCAGATGCGGCGTCTGCCATTGCAACGGCTTGCCGGCGGGCCCGTTGTGTCCGACCGGGTGCGTATGGTGATGGTGACCGTTCGGCCCATTGTGGTGGCCGTCGCCATGGTCATGGCCGTGGTGATGATGATCGTCGTGCATGGTCAAAAACTCGTCGGCTTGTCGATGATGGATTTGTGCTTGCCGAGATTGCCGTGAGCGACCATCGAGCCGAGCGCCTCGACGACAACCCGCACGCCAAACAGCGCGGTAATGTCCGACGTGTCGTAGGGTGGCGACACCTCAACCACTTCCAGTCCGCAGATGCCGGGCGCCGAAACGAGCCCGAGCAGCTTCAGCGCTTCGCGCGGCAGGAAGCCGCCTGGCTCCGGCCAGCCCGTGCCGGGCACGAAACCGCAATCGATGCTGTCGACATCGAAGGAGATGTAGACCGCGTCGGTGTCCTTCCATGCGAGCTCGAGCGCGATCTCCGCCGCCTTCTCCAGTCCCATCTGTTCGATGTCGGAAATCGTCAGCACGTTGGTGCCGCGCTTCCTCGCCTCGGCCACGCCGTAGCGGGGCACCTGCCAGCCGCCGATGCCGAGCTGCACCAGATTGGTGGCCGAGACGTTCGGCAGGTTGGTCGCCCAGTACCAGGGCGTGGTGTGCATGCGCTCGTCGAGATCCTTTTCCTGGATGTCGATGTGGCGGTCGAAATGGATGATGCCGATGCGTTTGGAGGTCACGTCGGCAATGCCGCGCACGCACGGAAATCCGATCGAATGGTCGCCGCCCAGCATGATCGGCAACGCGCCGGACGAGGCGACATGGCTGACGCCCTTGGTGATCTGGTCGAAGCTCTTTTCGAGATTGGCGGGGATGGTGAAGACGTCGCCGGCGTCGCACAGGGTCATCTGCTCGCGAAGGTCGACACCGAGCTCGTAATTGTACGGCGTGTAGAGCGCCGAGATGCGGCGCATGCCTTGCGGTCCGAAGCGGGTTCCGGGCCGGTAGGTGGTGCCGCTGTCGAAAGGAATGCCCATGACGGCGGCGTCATATCTGCCGACATCGCGGACATTCTCGACATAGGGCGCCTTGAGGAAGGTGTTGATGCCGGCGAAATGCGGCAGCTCGCCGCGTGCGAATGTCGGGATCGACTTGTCGATGATCGAATCCGATCCCGGCAGGCCCATGTCCAGCGCCCATTTCTGTTCCTTGCGCCAGCCGTCCTCGGGCAGCCTGCCTTCCGCCTCGATCGCCTTCCAGCCCTGCATGTCGCGGATTTCGAAGTTCGGATGGTGGAATCGCTGGCGTGGCTGGCGATCGGTGAGCCCGGCGCGGCGGTGCCGGCGTTCTGGGATGTCTGTGTGCATCAAAAAACCTCCTTCACGACGCCGTCGTCGCAATTGCGCTATCCAGTCGGGTCGTCCCGACCATCGCGGCCACTTTGGCCACGTCTTGTGCGGAAGCCCGGTTCTTGCGGTCGAGCTTCAGATCGTAGGTGATCGTCGCGCCATAGGCGGACGGGAACTGGGGGTCGTGGCGGACCTTGTCGAAGACGAGCACGCGGGTGCCGAGCTTGAAGGCCTCGCCGATATCGTGGGTAACCATGACGACGGTCATGCCGTGCTCGGTCCACAGCTCGGTCAGCAGTTCGTGCATCTCGACACGAATGCCAGGATCGAGCGCGCCGAACGGCTCGTCGAGCAGCAGGATCTGCGGTCGGCCAAGCAAGGTCTGGGCGATCGCCAGCCGCTGCTGCATGCCGCCAGAGAGTGAAGCCGGATAGAGGTCGCGCGCATGGGCGAGGCCGACGCGCTCCAGCATGGTTTCGGCCTGTTGCCTGGCGCTTCTACGCCTGGCGCCGAAGACGCGGCCGAACGGCCCGCCGGAGCGAAAGTCCTCGACCAGCAGCAGGTTCTGCATGGCAGTCAGATGTGGAAACACCGAATAGCGCTGGAAGACGATGCCGCGTTGCGGCGTCGGTTCCGGCACGATCGGCCGGTCGCCGACGACGACCACACCGCCGCTCTGTTGTTCCTGGCCGAGCAGGATGCGCAGGAAGGTCGATTTTCCGCAGCCGCTGGCGCCGACCAGCGACAGGAACTCGCCGGCCTCGGCGGTGACATTGACGCGCTCCAGCACGCGGGCATCGCCGTAGCTCTTCTCCAGCCCGTGGACGACGATGCGGCTCATCTGTTTTGCACCGGATGCGCCCAGGGCGAGATGAGGTGCGAGAGCCGGACGAGCAGCCAGTCGGTGATGACGGCAAGCAAGGTGATCCAGGCGACGTAAGGCAGGATCACGTCCATCGACAGATAGCGGCGAACGAGGAAGATGCGGTAGCCCAGTCCCTCGGTCGAGGCGATGGCTTCGGCCGCGATCAGGAACAGCCATGCCGGTCCCAGCGCCAGCCGCACGCAGGTGATGAGGCGCGGCATGACCTGCGGCAGCACCAGCCGGAGCACCATGGTCCAACTGTTGCCGCCCAGCGTCTGCGCCTTGGCGACCAGTTCCGGCGGCAGTTCCATCACCCGGTTGGCGATGTCGCGCACCATGACCGGTGCGACGCCGACGGCGATCAAGGTGATCTTGGCGGTTTCGCCGAGGCCAAGTGCGATGAACAGGATCGGCAGCAGCGCCAATGGCGGGATGACGCAGACGACGGTGACAAAGGGCAGCAAAAAGGCCCTGACGCGTGGGATGAAGCCGATGGCGACGCCAAGGCAAAGTGCGGCGAGCGTGGCGAAACCGACGCCTGCGAACAGCCTGATCAGACTGGCAAACGTGTCGGCCCATAGAATCAGGTCGCCGGAGCGCTTGTCCGGCACCGTCGCCAGGTCGAAAAAGGCTGACCACATCTGTGCCGGCGAGGGCAGCAGCTTGTCGCTCGGATTGACGGCCAGTCTTTGCGCCGAGGCGAAGAGATAGGCGATCGCCACGGCGGCAAACGGCAAGGCTCCCAGGAACAGGGCTCCGCCGCGCGACACCGTCGCGTTGATGAGGCGAAGCCGCGGCCTCCGCCGAGGGGCGCGCGGGACGTCAGCGCCTCCCTCGGGCACAGCGTTCATGGTGCCGGTTCCTCTGGCCAGCATGTCGCGCCCTACAGCGTTCCAGCCGCCGCCAGGGCCATGTAGGCCGGATCGAAACGCAATTTGACGTTCTTGGCGTCGCCCAGCGTCGAGCCGTCGGGGAAGCTCATGCCGATCACGTCGACGCTCGGTGCATTGGTGCCGAGGATGCCGTGGCTGAACAGGAAGTTACGGACCAGATCCATCGTCTTCGGCAGCTCGGCGCCGTTGGTGAATGCGACGGCCTTGGCCGGCTCGAAGAACATCGCCGTCGATGCAAGCTGGGCGTCGAAGCCGACAAGATCCGTACCCGATGCCTTGGCCATTTCTTCCTTGGCCGCCTTGCCTTCGGGCGTGCCCGAGGTCATCAACGCCATCGCTTCGTACCAGGCGCCGACCAGCGCCTTGCCGAGAGCCGGATTGTCCTTCAGCGTCTCGGTGTTGACGACCATCATGTCGATGATCTCGCCGGGAATCTGCGTCGAATCGAACACTTTGTGGGCGCCCGGCATGGCGGCAATTTCGGAGACCAGCGGATTCCAGGTGACGACGGAGGTGACGTCGCCGGTGCCATAAGCAGCGACCATGTCGGCGTCGGAGGTGTTGACCACCGTGATGTCCTTCTCGGCCAGCCCGACCGTGTCTAACGCGCGCGCCAGCAGATAGTGAGAGACCGAGAGCTCGACGAGATTGACCTTCTGGCCTGCAATGTCCTTGAGCGCCGACTTGTCCTTGAGGATGACGGCGTCGTTGCCGTTGGAGAAGTCGCCGACGATCAGCGCGGTCGTATCGACGCCGCCGCCAGCCGGGATCGACAGCGCGTCCATATTGGTCATCGCGCAGCCGTCAAAGCCGCCGGCGGTGTACTGATTGATGCTTTCGACATAGTCGTTGATGCGGGTGATCTCGACATTGATGCCGTATTTGTCGGCCCATTTCTTCATGATGCCGCTGTCGGAGAGATAGCCCCAGGGCATCCAGCCGACATAGATCGACCAGCAGATCTTGAAGTCTTTCTTGGGCGCCGCTTGCGCGGCCGAGATGAAGGGAAGGCTGAGTGACGCGGCGAGGATGATTGCGGCCAGCTTGCGAAGCATTGCGTACCCCTGTTTGCGATCCGGATTGCGCCCGGACGTCT
The DNA here is from genome assembly GCF_056404235.1 of Mesorhizobium sp. P2_E10. Classification (NCBI taxonomy): domain Bacteria; kingdom Pseudomonadati; phylum Pseudomonadota; class Alphaproteobacteria; order Hyphomicrobiales; family Phyllobacteriaceae; genus Mesorhizobium; species Mesorhizobium sp. P2_E10. Next base: position 7,357 of record NZ_JBFUEK010000016.1, on the reverse strand, counting down.
GTTGGGGGTTCACGGAGCGCGCATCCGGGAGAGGTTCGCGCCAGCAAACCCGTGCAGGGTTCTCCCGGGATTTTGGCCCGCCGTGTTCCGCCGGATGCTTCAATGCACCCCTGGCGGTCGCATCTCTTGGACCAGCGCCGTGATCGACACGGCCGGAACCCTAGACGCTCTGCACATCAGCAACGAAGCAAGGGGCGTGCCAGTCCGGAAAACCCGCTCCGCGGCCGTTTTCTCGCGGATTTGAAGGCAATCGCATCATCGGATGGCGCAAAAATCATCGCAGCGCCGCCAGATTAGGCAGCCGGATGCGCACGGTGCCTGAGCCTGGGCGGCCGCTTGGCAGCCGGCGAGCAGCAAGCCAGGGAGCGCGCCAGGTCGTTTTCCGGGCAGGAGGAGGAAGATAGCCGGCGCCGCAGGGGGCGGGGTTGGGATTGGGGTTTCCCGAAGCGCCGGCCAAGCGGAAATCAAGTCCGCTGCAGGACCAAGCTAACAGAGGTCGGGCCAGTTGATATAGCGTGATCGCGGAACTGGCGGAGAGAGCGGGATTCGATTTTCGGCCGCAAGCCAAGCAAACCAAGACTTTCAGCGAATGTTGCCACACAGAATGTTACGCCAGCGGTGCGGACATGAGCCGGCCAGCCGCCCCCTTTGTCACCGGAGATTTCGTCGCGATGGATTCGGAGTTAATTGTGAAGGTGCGACAATTGAAATCCAGTTTCGTGTTCGACGCCGGATAGCTGCGATTCCGCCGACCGGAACATGTCTTCGAACTGCAGCTCGCTTTCGAACACCACGCCGCCGACGCTGATAGCCAGGGCATCCTCGGTTCCTTTTGGCGCGAAATAGACTTGCGCCACGCGGGTCCGGATACGCTCGCCGATTTCCTTGGCGTCGTCTTCTGTCGCGCCGGGCAGAAACACTCCGAACATGGACGTTCCGATGCGACCGACCAGATCTTCCTTGCGCACCGATGATTGGATCGTCGCGGCAATCAGCCGTAAGGCTTCGTCTCCCCAGCCGAGACCAAAGCGCAGATTGATGGACCTGATATGTTCGGGGTGGATGACCAGGAAGGCGCCCGACCTCGGACCCGGCGCTGACTGTCTTGTTGTTCGCCTTTCAACCATCGACGTGAAGACCGCCCCGTTCAGGCAGCCTGTCAGGCTGTCAAAGGTCGCCGACTTGTTGAGTTCCTGTCGATAACGACGGCTCTCAATCTGCTTCAAACCAATGAATAGAAAGACCGGGACACCAACGACGACGGGCAACAGAACTGCCGTGATCATGCTTCGGCCAAATGGCGTCAGCCCTTCGGCGAACAACAGCAGATAGTTGAGGACAAGAGAAACGCCCAGAATTCCCGCGGTTCCGAGAAAGGTCAGCCATGCGACGCCTTTCCATGCCTGGGCGGAGGTGTTCGCCATCGCTTTTGTCACTAACCGATCTCCTGTCAGATAGGCTGGTATAAGGCCGGTTAGTTACAATTTTGGCTTGAAGAAACAATAAAATTTGATGAATTGGCCGAATAGCCTCTAACCAAACTGGCCACAAGGCAAGAAGGCAAGCTGAAACTGCTCAGAGGAAAATTGCGCGCCCTGGCAGTTAACAAGATCATCAGTGTCACCTGAACAACCGTCGCACGGTTCCCTTGCCCGGCTGTGTTGCTCCAGTTCCGTCCGGTGATGGTGGCATGGAGGTTCAAAAGGACGAGCCGACTATCGAGGCGGGCCGAATATGCCCATCTCCGCGCGTCTGGCCGTCGCCTCCGCCTTGCCGTAGATGCCGTTCGGCAAGGCCGTTGCCCAGCCGTTGGAAACAAGCCAGGCGCCGACGTCCTGCTTGCCCAGCTTGCATGGTGCGGCAATGGTAAAACGATCGATTTCCGGCGGCACGAAGCACTTAAGCGCCCGGCCGCGCAGCCAGGAATTGAAAGCTGCGCGTGCACGCTGACCGCATGGCCAGGAGGCGACATCGTGAAGCGAGCAGGTCATATCCGGATCGACGCTCTGGACTCCACTGATGACCACCGTCCGACCCATGGATTGGAAGATCGCGGACGACGTGGCAATCGGACGGTAAAGCAGGATCTCGCGCCAATCGTCCGGCATCGGCGTTTCCGGGGGCATAGCCAGGCCAAGGTTACTCAGAGGCGGACGCGGCTCAACGCGTTCGATCTCCGACGCGTCGAGTTGTGGCGGAGCGATGACGTTTTGAGCAATCTTGCGCGCGGGTCCTGGCCGTTGAGCACCGGCAATGGCCGCGACCGGTCGGGTTGCCTGCTTGCCGTCAAGAGCCCGAGGCAGCGCCGGGAGAGCCTGATCAGCCGAAAACAAGGCCTTGGCCTGGATGATCAGCAAGGCTCCGCCCATAAGCAGGAGGCTTCCGAGCGCGATTACCAGGTGGTTTCGGCCCAGCCTGGCCATCAGCTCGAGATGGCCCCAAAGGCTTCTTCCCGGTCAGAAACCGGACGTCGATTTGGCGACCAGTTTGAGCGCACCCTTTTGAACCTGATAAAATGGCATCGATCGTTCACTGGACCCATCCGCCCGAAACCGAAACAGGCCTGTCGATCCGCGAAACCCGCTCGGATTTTCGAGAACCTGCTTGCTGAAGCCACCAGGCCCGACTGCGCTGGCAATTCCCGCGGTCAGGGCAACCATATCATAGGCGTAGGCGACATTGGTATCGGCAGGGTAATTGTAGGTCGTCTTGAAACGGTCTGCGATCGGTCCGGTTTCGCTCGGATCGAGCGTGGCGATATAGGCACCCTCGAACAGCGGTTCCATCGGATGTTCCAGCCAGCGGTTGGTTCCGACGACTGCGATTGCCTTCCCCGGAATGCCTTTCGATTTCAACGCGGCAAGGATCTGCGACGGGCTGTCGTCGCCGCTGGCAACGATGACCGCGTCGGGCGTGTCCACGAGCGAGCCCAAGTCGGCGACCGCCTTGGTGCCGCCGTCGCCTGCCGAATACGGCAGTGTGACCGCCAGCGTCGCGCCATAGATGCTGAGGCTGTTGGCGACGCGCTTTTCAACGGCGCTGGCATTTGCGCCGGCTTCGACGAGCAGCACAAACTTCTTCAAGCCTTTCGCCGCGATGCCTGCGGCGCCCGCGGCCGCGCTGTCGGCCTCGCTGAGACACACGGCATAGACGCCCGGACCACCGGCGAAATTGTCGGCGAGCGCCAGGACCGGTGGTCGCGTCGACCCCGACAGTTTGGCGATGTGCTGGGCCGCCGGCAGTTCGGCAGGGCCGATAACGACTTTCGACCCCGTGGTGATCGCCTTCACGGCCAAATCGCTGGCGTGCGCGCTGTCACCTTTGGTGTCCTCGACCGTGACCGTGAGCAGTGCATTGCCGAGATCCGCCATCGCGAGCTTGGCGCCATCGAGCATCTTCCTGCCGTTTTCCCCCTCGGTTCCGGCAGCGGACAAAGGCAGCAGCATTGTAATTTTCGTTGACCCCGTGCCGAGCGACTGGGTCGCCCGGGCAGGACCTGCCACGGTGCCGCCGGCTTGCGCTCCAGGTGCGGTGATCGCAGCTGGATCGAGAGCATCGGAAACGCTGCCTTTCGACTGGCAACCCGACATTAGTACAGCGAGTGCAAATGCGATCGCCCCTGTCCGCAGACAACGGACCTGTCGGCCAGCTTCCATGAATGCTCCACCCTATATGCCGCCGGGTGTTCTTCCCGGTCTGATCGTCAACTCATCCTACGGCGGACTAGCATCGCCGTCTTGTAATTCCTGGGTCATGGTTTAGCCGTCGAAGAGCCGGCCTCTGAGCGCCTTGATCCGGCTCGCTTGCCCAGCACTTCGATAATCGGCGCATTTCATGTATCGCGGCCCAGCAACGAACACCCGGCGCACGCAAACCCTTTTTCCCTGCACAGAGGCACCGTCGTCCTCTCCGGCCGAAAATGCGGTGAAGCCGAATGTTGCCACCGGCAACGGCCCCGTCACTTCAAAACCTTCCCTCGCCAGGATTGCACGCGCGCGCCGGCAGTAGCGGACCGAAAGCTCCGAGAACCGGCTTTCATTGTGCCCGGCGCGATACTTCATGACCGTCGTGCACAGGTCGCCGGCGGCGATCCTGTTCGCCTGCGCAAGATATCTTACGCCGAGCGCGATGTTGGTTGCGGGCAGGCCGAGTTCATCGAGCGAGCCTCGAAAGCCAAGCATTCGCGCTGTCGCCGGCATCACCTGCATCAGGCCGACTTCGCCGTCTACGCCCTGCACGTCGGGATCGAACCCGCTTTCGATCTCCATCACCGCATGCGCCAGCACCGGCTCCAGGCCGTAGATCGATGCCTGACAGCTGGCAAACGCCTTGAACGTCTCTCGTGTCCATTGCGTGGCGGCATCACAGCGAACGGGCAGTGTCGGATGAGACGGTTGGTATCTCCCGGCCAACGGTCGTTCCAACCAGTTGGCGTGGGCTTGTGTGGCAATTTGGCTAAAACCAACCAGCGCGATCGCACCAGCGATCGCGCTCAAGATTGGTCCGTCGGCCATCATTGTCAGCCAGCCGGCGCGCCTTTGCCCTTCCGGTCAGTGCATGTACTCGACCATGCGATCGTGAAAACACTCACATTTGTTGAGGGTATCTTCGTCCTTGTAGTTCGTCTTCAGGTAGCCGTAAGCCATGCCGCAGGCAACCTTGGCTTCCGATGCCCAGACGAAGACAGGCCGGGACGAATTGATCCACTCCGAGCTGTTGGCGGCGGCAACCGACTCGTCCATCAACTTCACCACCTGCTCCTTCAGATCGACGATGTTGTCGTTCAGCACCAGGTTGGACGTGCCGACCGTGCGGCAATAGTCGGCTACCGGCCCTTCGATGATATCGGCGGCATAGCCGGTCGATCCGACTGCCAGCAACAGCGTCGCAGCGGAAACCAGCAGTCTTGCAGAACGTTTCATGATGAGCTCCCCTCAATATTCCTAATATGTAACATAGTCGCGTGGCCGCGCGCTATGCCGTTAAACCACGTTTGCCGTCGTCGTGTGCTGGGCTATGCCGTCGTCGTAGAGCAGCGTGATGGTGCTGGCGATCGGCGCGTTCGTCAATTCGGCCACCGGTACGAAATTGGCCGGATTGCCCGAACCACTGGTGTCGACACTGAGGATGTGCGTCCCCGAATCATAGTTTACAAAGTTGCCGATATCGCCCCCACCGGGAGCGGTGTCGAACAGCGCGGTCAGATCGATCTTATCGCCCTCGCCACCATTGAAGTCGGTGATGAGATCCTTGATGTCGAGATGATCGAGTTTGAACGTGTCGGCGCCAGTCCCGCCGGTAAGCGTGTCTTGGCCGAAGCCGCCGATCAGAAGGTCGTTGCCCGCACCGCCGGCAAGCGTGTCGTTGCCACCGCCGCCCCAAAGTGCGCTTCCGGCGCCGTTGGCAGTCAGCGTATCGCCAAAGTTCGAGCCGATCGCGTTTTCGAAGTTGCTGATCGTGTCGCCCAGCGCGCCTGCACCGCCGACGATCTGAGTCAGGAGGTTGATCGTGACCAATCCGGTTGCGTCGCTGTAGTCGACGGTATCGCCCAGGCCGGTTCCACCGTTGAGGGTGTCGGCTCCGGAACTCGCGTGAATGACTTCCGCGGTCGTGCTAGTGCCCGTCTCCTGATAGCCGGTGCCGGTATGGGTTCCGACCAGCGAGACGGACAGATTGTCCGAACTTGTGACGGTGTCGCCATCATGGTCGGTTATGCCGAGCGCAAAATTCAGCGTGGTGTCGCTGACGATTGTCTGCGAGTTATAGGTAAGCGACAGCAGAACGACCTTGGTGTCGTCGCCTGGGGCGCTTGCAACGTTCTTTACGTCCACCTCGCTGAAATTGAAGAAGGCATTCGTTCCTGTACCTCCCCAGTGGGCTGCGTCGACAACCAACGGCGTGCCGTCGGTCTGCGTCACATTCCAAGTTGCGGAAGTGGTATGCGTCGCATCCCAGATGGTCACCTGGAAGTGTTCGGACGTATCGTTCCCGCCTTTTCCGATGCCGACCGTTACCTGGCTCTGGAGCAAACCGAACTTGAAGGTAAGGGTTTCGTTCGTGTCCAGGTTGCCGTTGTCTATGCCCATGCCGTTGGCGTTCTTGAACACCTTGTGATCGAGCGCGTTGGGGTCGGAGGAATTGAAGCCGTCAATGAGAACGTCGTAGCCACTGGCCGGAAGCGGATCGCTAACGAAGCTGGCCGCCCCCCCCGCGATCTTCACGAAATCGCCATTACCATTGGGGATTCCCGATACCACATCGAACGTGCTGGTCGACTGCAGGCTGTTCGTCACGAGGTGGAAATCGTAAGTGCCTGCCGCCGAGGCAGTCAGCGTGAAGTATTCGTTGGCACCTGAAGCGGCCAACGCGCTGCCAAGCGTCGTGTATGCGAACATTTCGGACGAATGCGTGGCGGTGTCATAGTGGGTGTATTCGTAGAACGTGTAGAGTGTCGTCGTTCCGCTCTTTACGTCGACCTGGGTCACGGCATCGCCAAAGGCATTGTTCCCCTGGCTGGTAAAGGCATAGGTCAGCCCGCTCGGTGCAGTTCCCATAGCGATGCCAACTGCCGAAGTGAGGCTCAGCCCGTCCGCTCCAAAGGACGGCTGCCAGGTGCCGTGAACGTCGGTATTGCTGACGTTCGGCATGATCGCATCTTGAATGTTGCTAATCGTCGGCGTGTCGTCGTCGACGTTGATCGACAAGGAGCCAGTCGCCGCGTCGCCATCCTTGTCTGTGGTCACATAGTTGACCGTGAACTGGAGATTGTTCTCGTCCAGCCCCGCCGGATGGTCGATCGCATGCAACTGGGTGACCGTGTAGCTGCCCGAGTTGGTGTCGGCGAGCTGGATCAGCAGAACTGCCGTGGCACCTTGGCTGATCGTCAGCGTCTGGCCGCCATTGCTCGCCAACGCCGTGAAGCCGGCCGGGAGGACAATACCCGCCGCCGTCAGCAGCGTCGTACCGGCGCCGTCGGCGCCATAGTTATGCGCCAGCGTTCCCGTCGTGTTTGCGGTGTCGGGATTGACGTCACCGGTACCGCCGACGTTGCCGCCAACCAGCGCATCGTCATCGAGCTGGACCAGCGCGTTCGCCGAGATCAAGGGGCCATCGTCCTTGAACACCAGGTTCTGGCCGATGTCGACCGAGGCCGTTGCCGAGTCGCCGTCCTTGTCGGTGATCGTTGCCGTCACCTTGATCAGGTTGTCGGCGCTGAGGGTGGTGCTGTCATCGGGGTTGGCGGTGTTGGGATGGACCACTGCCCTCTGCTGATCGAGTGTCACGTCGCCATTGGCGGTGTTGACGGTCAGCGTGAACACCAGCGCGTTGCTGCCGGCCGTGCGGCCCTCGACGACAA
>NZ_JBFUEK010000015.1:0-99520 GCF_056404235.1 Mesorhizobium sp. P2_E10 | reverse complement strand
CCCGTTAGCCTTTGAATCTCGCGCTGGCTGGTGTTGCGATCAAGTAATGTTAGTACGGTGCTTTGCAGATGTGCCTTCAAGACGTTCAACTCCCGGTCCCCTCGCTGTATGAAAGGGGATGAAAATAAACGTCCTGCCTTACCGGCTACCGCTGTTCAGTAGCGCTGCCGGTGATCATCAGGTGGGGGAGTTTCAAGTGACCATACCCGGGGGATTTTGACCGACCCACGGGGCTACAAACGGCTTTGCCCAGGGAAACCAATTGGCCAATGTGATCTTCAAAGCATGATCGATCAGCTATCCCTCCCATGCAAAGCATTCGTCGAGAAGCACAAATAAGGGTCAATCCGCTTCCCGAAAATCCTGCAGCGAGGCATGCCGCAGGTCTTCCTCGCCGCGCAGGTGCTTCACAGTCGCAACGAGCCCCGGCTTGACCCATTGCGTCGCCGGCCGCTTCATGCCCTTTGGCGCCGTCCCTGCGTGGTCCTGGACACGCTTCCAGAGCCGTTCGCGCATTTCGCGGTTCAAGGTGATGAAGGCGCTTCCGACATAGCGCCCTGTGCCTCGCTCTGCCATTAGGGCGAATGCCGGCTTGCCTGCCTCGGAACTCCCGCAACTCGAATTTGATTCAATATCGCAGAGTTGTTCCGTTCCGTTAGCAGTTACTGAAATACATTGCCGCGATTAAGCATTCGCACTAAGCTCCGCGCCTTCTCGAAGCGTGCCGAGTCCTCCGGTTTCAAAGGGGTGCCGAAATGCGCGGGTTCTTGCTTTTCATACTGCTACTGCTTGCACACATCCCGTTTGCATCGCATGCCGCCGACATTCACGACGCCGCTATGAACGGTGATGTCGCGGCTATCACGGCAGCGCTCGATGCGGGCGCCGGTGTAGATGAGAGTGATGGAAGCGCAACGCCGCTCTATTTAGCGGTCTTTACGGGCCACATCCAAGCAGCAAAACTGCTCATGGAACGTGGTGCGGACGTCAACGCTCAGACGGCTTTGGGTTCCCCGCTGATGGCGGCTATGGGGAAGGACAAGATCGCTCTCTTAAATCTATTGCTGGATGGGGGCGCAAATCCAAATTCCGAAGGCGGCGGCCAACCCGCCCTTCATATCGCCGTCAATCTCGGTTGTCTTGACTGCGTGAAGGCACTGGTCGGGGCCGGCGCGGACGTGAATGCGAGGGCAGAGGACGGCAAGACACCACTCCATCTGGCAACACGCTCGGAACAACGCGAAGTTGCTGACTATCTCATGTCGCACGGCGTCGTCTTGCCAACTCCAGCCCCGATCTCGATGAAGTTGGCTTTTGCCGACGTGGAGAAAGGCCGAACCTCCTTTGTCCGCTTATCATGTGACCATTGCCACGGTGCTGAGCCACAAGGAAGGAACCGAACGATACCGAATTTGTGGAACGTCGTTGGCCGCGACAAAGCATCTCTTGCAACTATACGTTACTCTGACACCCTGCTGGGCTGGGAGGGTGTGTGGACGGTCGAGGACCTGAACAAATTTTTGCTTGAGCCCATGGCCACTACGCCGGGCGTTTCCATGGAGACGCCTGGCGTCCCGGACGAGACCGAACGGGTCAACCTGATCGCATACTTGCGCACACTCAGCGACAAGCCGATCCCGCTGCCCTGAAAGGTCGCCTTGCCCGACGTCTTACGTGTTGACGGACCGAAGGGCGGTCGCATGAAGCGGGTCAGCTCCTTTTGTAAAAGCGCACAGGGGAAGCCCGCCGAAGCACCTCGCGCGTCCTGGCGCCCGCTTGGGGGTTCCCGGGGGCCGGGGTCTAGCCCGCGCCTATCAAGTACATCAAAAAGCCCAAAACCGCAGCGAGAGAGGCGCCGCCTACGAGTAGTGTTCGGCGCCGCCGTTTGACGGGAGGAATCTGTTTGTTTCCCTTACTCGCAGCCTCGATTGCCTTGGCAAACGTCTCGGCCTTGGCAGACTTCGCGGTTCTGGCGGCGTCATGGGCGCTATAGAGGCGCCGGCCGTCCTCTCCGAACCGATCGCTGTTCGGATAGGCCTTCTTGGGCTTGGATCTCGGTCGAAGAATTTTCACGGCCTGGCCCGGATCAAGAACAACAGCGGCCCGACAGTCTAGCGTTGTCTGATGTATGGACTCAACGGTTGAATGGCAGCATTCTCCCATCGGGGAGAAGGGGCGTGGGCAAAGTCCAGCGTCATGAGGGTGCCAACCAGGCCGACCGCTGGCGAAGAAACGCCAGGAGGCGGCGGCTTCGATTGTGGCGACTGCGATACCTCTTTCCGTTGGTATTGGTTCCCCTGGCCGCTTTTCTCACGGTAAGCCCGAGCAGCCTCGACACTGTGGCGAGTCTCGTCCCTGCCGGTCTGCTTGACGGCATCACTGGCGGCGGCGCGGCCGGCTGCGACATCAAGGGGAACATCTCGATCAACACCGGCGAGCGCATTTACCACGTGCCTGGCCAAATGTTTTACGATGACACTGTCATTCGTCCTGAGTTCGGAGAGCAATGGTTTTGCTCGGAGGCTGAGGCGCGCGCGGCCGGCTGGCGCAAGGCGAGACGATGACGGACACCAGTCAATGGCCGGCCGCCCCGGTCTACGGCCCTCGTGACTACGCTCTCATCCTCAAGCTTTCGGAAGTTGGTGATCTGCCGCCAACATGGGAGGAGTGGTGGGAGAATTTCAAAGCGTCTGAATCTGAGCAACGCCGCCAAGGCTTTCCCGCTATCAGGGTGAGCGTCCACGCCGGCAAATACAAAGCCTGGCTCCTGGACAACTCGCTCTCGTCATCCGAACAGACCCGGCAGCAATTCGCTCAGCAGCGGCTGGATATGAAACGAGAGAGAAAGGCTGCGCGTCTCGCTGCGGAGTTACCATTTGGCGAGCGGCTGTGGGCTCCAGCACCTCCGCCGCCGCCCGCGCCTTGGTCACATAGAGCGATCGAGATTTGCGCGTTGATCCTATTGGTGATCGCGGTCTCTTCCGCCGTGGTCGTTGGCGCGATGCTCGCGACATCGACAGGGGTTCTCTATCACCAAGAGAAAGCGGCTGACGGGGTTGTGTGTCACTACTTCACGGGCATCGGGACGTTTACGACGCCGAGCTACGCTGTAGACGGCTGCCCGCGCTTCATCGGCGTCGGAGCACACTAGTGAAGCGCGTTTGCCTAGCAGCACTATTCGTAACGGCGGCTCTATCTGCTCACGCCGATGTCGGGAGCTGGAGCATGATACCTGTTTGCGTGTCGGCAGTCGGGATGATTTCGGCGCTCAGGACCGTTTCGGCAGTAAGCAGAAAATTCAGAAGCGTTCGCCCTTACGACGGCTATCGGCTCTTGCATGCCGAGGAAGATTTCGCGGGGCGTATCACTAGGATTGAGTACGCTACGCGGGACGACCACGGCACATTCGTCCATCATTCGGCCCAGTGCCACTTTTCGCATGGGCGCTTGAGTGGGATGAGCATCGACGACGATGTCGAGGGACACATCATCATTGATTGACTCGCGGGCGCCTGGAGCCACGCCAGTGCGGCTTAAATTAGCAGCCGCTAAGCACTGGTGCGATAACACCATGAAGCTGGGATTCACATTCGCCGCGATCCGATCTAGTATCGGCGCATGGACACGGTATTTGATGACCTCTCCAGAGCCCTCTCGCAGCCCCGCACAGACATGCGCGTCGCCGTCCGCGTCATCGCCCTCGATCTGGCCGGCAAGCTCGTCCTGGGACTCGCTATCGGCTTGGGAATAGCGGCCGGACTGGCAATCGCCAGCTAGCACACCGGATAGATAACCCGACCATGATCGCTGACCGTTAAGGGCGCGGTGACCAGACTACTGGATCACGCTCATTAGGGGCGCTCGATAGTTCGCTGTCACGCATCCGAAATCATCTCGCCATCGTGTATTAGCGCATGCTTGTATTTCGCTGAAAGCAGGATCATGCTTACCGCACGGCGTGTGGAGGCCACCAGGGGTAACGGGTGGAAAGGGTTTCCGATGCGACCAGTTCTGTTGATCCTTGCTGCAGTTTTCGTGTTCTTCGCACTGGACCTTGTGGCAAATAATGGCCGCTATACGGATCAGGTTGTAAGCAGCATCCAAGAGACTTTCGCCTCGACCGGGCCCGCAGGTCTGATCTCGATCGACAACTAGGCCAGGATGTCCTGGGTCCAGCCTCATTTGCAAGCCGCCTCTAGCTCTTGCCGGATCTTCCACATCATTGCTTCGCCCTCATCAATGCTGCTGCCGGGTCAGGCTCGAATTGCGAAATGCCCAGCTTCAGCATCCGCTGCAAAAGCCGCCATGATTTCGGGTCTTCTTCGCGACCATGGACCGGCGGGGATTCCCACGGCTTCAAACGCAATGAATTCATCTGGCAGCAGAAGCTTGCGAAAATGGCCGCCTCGAACCAACCGCCACCGTTGGTGGCGATCATCCATTCGATCTGTTCGGCGCGGCCCGCGCGCTTATCCTGGCACGCAATTTCCACACAGCGCTCCAGCGCTTCCCGATCGACAGCATTGAGGTGCGAACCGTCCGCTTTCTCACCGGGCTTCAGAAAGCTTCTCGGAGGAAAGTTCGGCGTGCGCTGGAATCCCGGTCTTTCAATCATCGAAAAACTCGTCTTTTTGATCGAGATCGTAATAGCTGGGCAGCATTCCATTGCGGCGAGCGCGGCCGGCAGTTTTCGGGTCGACCCTGCTTTGTGAGGTCAGGCGAAGGCTTCGCGCGCAGGCGAGCATCGCCCGGCTTTCAACGGAACGCATTCGCAACAGCTTTTCGTATCTCGCAATCCCGCCATCGACCTTCAGCCATTTCGGGTTGAAACGGGCGATCATTGTCGAGATGTCGCGCGTCGAGACAGCGTGCCGGCAATAGGCCGCCAGCAACTCAGCCGATTCTCTTGCAATGAAATCGACAGGGAGGCAGCGGACAACGTCCAGCCAAACGTCGGTCTCTGCCTGGCTCATGCCCTCAGGCGGCAGCAAAAACTTGCCGTCGACCTTCGATGAGATCGACATTTCGGCTGTGGATTTTCGGCCTCTTACACCCATCAGAATAGTTCAACCTTCGACAAAATTCTGGACGTTATTGCGTGTTGTGCTCCGGGACCGGTGTGCGGTTTTGTTTTGCTTTTCGGCTGACCCTCCGCCCCCCATGCTGCGCGCTTCAAAACACTCTCCTCCAAGGCCCAGGAGGTTCAACAGCGTCGGCAAGGGCTTGTGGGTACATATCAGCGACCTCGATGCCGGCGTTGTAGTCGACAGCAATGCTCTCCAAGGCTTCGGCCCATATCTCGGGATCGAAATGCCTGTAGAAGTCAGACGAAGCCCAGATCATCAGGTCGATGTCTTCGGCGATGTCGATTTGCATATGCAGTGTGAAGCCGTCTTCACACCGAACGACTGCAATCCATTCGAGAGACATGCCGGCCTTGATCGCTGCGGTAACTTCAGGGAGAACCTGCGTCCACATTGCGCGCACAGTCGCCATCTCGTCTGTGAGAACGACGGGATAGAGATCGATCGGCCTGGCTAGCTCGGCCTGCGCACACTGGTTCATTGCCCAGTCGCACAGTTCCTTGTGCCGCACCTCGATCTGGTGACGATCAGCGCCGCGCGCCTGCAGCACGGAAAGCTCGCCTGCAATGTGGGTGTCTAGATCGGCCATCAGTGCTTCAACCGTCAGTGCTTCCATCGTCGCGAATGAGGTGTTCAGACCCGCTCGCCGTAACGGCGCTGATAGTTCGATTTCATGAGCGCAACGGCCTTGGAGTTGTGTTCGGTCAAGCCAGCGCGCTCCAGGCGACGGATCCAGTAAAGATCGTCCGCCTTCTTCTTCGGATCGTAGAGCTTGACGACGCGAACGGGCTTCGCTTGCGGCCGGACGCTGGTGAGATACACCGGCTTCAACGGGGCCGCAGTCTTCGGCACTGTGGGTCGCTGCATCTTCCCCACGCTGGACATGTCTCTGGTCAAGTACATTTTCGATCTCCGTTTGCTCAGTCGGCGCCGTTCAGAATCTTCCGCGTCATTGCGACGCCGTGCTGCAGCATGCCTTGGCATCGGCCTGGGAGCTTGCTGGGAAGCTTTACGTTCGCCTGCACCGAAGCCGCGTAGAACAGCACGCCGATCCCGAGCAGGTCTTCGAGCTCGTCGAGCTTCTGCCCGATCGCGTTGCGGTAGGCATCGATCTTGGGCTTGAGAGCCGCGAACTCCGCGTCAAAAGCCGCGCGGTGTGTCTCAAGCAGGGCCAGCGCTTCACGCTCGCGCTTCAGGTAAGGCTCGATCTCCTGGCCGGCCTTGTCGACTTCAGCGGCGGTGATTGTCGGCGGCATGCCCGGCTGCTGGCCAAAGTATTGGCGGTGCATCTCGCGATGCTTGGCGCGAGCGGCCTCAAGCTCTGCGACCGACTCGCGCCAAACTCGCTCCGCCTCGGCGATCGCCGCTGGCTTCGGTGGTATCTTCAGAATGTTGGCGAAGTCCATTTCTGTCGCCTTTGGTGTCCTTGCGAGCATGGTGCTCCTCCTGTTCAAGTTTCAATTTACGCCCAGAAGCAACGGCCTCGATTAACGCGTTAGTCGCTATTCGAACTATTGCCTTGGCTAGACGGTTTCGGTTGCGACTGCCGACCTCATCGACCGCGCCGGCCTCGAGCATCAGGCCGACAAGGACGTGATCTATTTCGAGCGGAAGGACGATCCCGCCTCTGGCCTCACGCGCTTTGCGACGCTCCCCGCGCTCGCGGCCGAGCCGGCGCCGACGCTCAAGGCGTTCTTGCGCCGTGCCGATCGGTGGGCGCCCGCGACCCATCAGGTCAACCCGAAGACCACGGCCAGAACTGTGGCGAAGGCCAGAATGGTGAGGATGAGCGACGAGATCATGCCGCGCGCCCCCGGATGCCCGTGCTTTCTACAGAAAGCTGAGAGCGGTTTGCTTTCTGGGCAGAGAAGGCGTTCATGTGCGCGCCCGCCGTTTTTCTGTCCAGCCACGTCTTTGGAGATTCGACGCCAGAGCGCTTGTGATTTCTCCGATGGGCTCAGCGTCGGCGCTCTGCTGCCCGGACACGCTGGCCTGTTGGATGGGCCTACGCGTGCCGGGCAGGGAACCGTTGTGCCCCCGAGATATAGAACGTAGATCACTTTCTACACTATGGCCTGTAGTATCACTTTCAGCCCCAAGAACAGGCTGCGAGCGGTTCACTTTCAGCCCCAATGTGTGGTTCACTTTGTGGGCCTGGAGTTTTGTTTTTCGGGCCTTCTCAGCTAAAGCCTCGGCAGCCTCGGCCGTCTCGATCTTCCGCCAGTCGTCGGTCGGTTCTGTTGTGGTCGTATGCCGATAGGTGAGCCGGTAGATATTGGGTCGCCGCCACTCCGCATTTCCTGCTCTTCCGCGCTCTGTGATGGCCACGAACCCCAACGCCACAACCTCGCGAATCGCCGGCGCGATAAGGCGCCGGCTGACGCCGTAGGCAGCGAAGTCGTCGAAGGTGCAGGGCAAGGCGCCATTGTCATTGCCGCCGTGCCGCGCCACCTCAATTTCGAGCCGAGCGAGAACACGATGCGCCGAAAGGCTCAGCGCTCGATATGCAGGGGACTCGAGCATCTCGATCAGCCGCCAGGCAAACTGGCCGCCGATCGTGGTGCGCTTGCCTTTCCGAGCGCGGCCTTTGTCAGCCATTGCGAGCCCGCCCTTCTGGATTCGCGGCGAACTCGCCGAAGTGGTGCTGTTCGGCCTGTCGCCGTGCCGAGATAGCCTTCTCCTTGTCAACAAACCGGCCAAGGCTAAGACAGCGGTTGTTCAGACCGATGTAGGCTTCCCAGCGCTGCAGGCTGCTGACGAAGGAAACGCCGACCGTGCCGCTTGAATTGTCCTTGCCGGGCCGCCTATTCCTCGCGTTCTGAAGCGGAGTGGCCTCGCGGAGATTCTTCCACCGATTGTCCGCGCGCATCCCGTTACGATGGTCGAGCAATTGCTTCGGCCACTTTCCAGTTTGCATGAGCCAGATCACGCGATGGGCACGGTACAGGCGATAATCAATTTCGACCTGAGTGTATCCATCGACCGTGCGCGTCCCGGCCAGCGCTCCAAGACGGCAGCCTCTGGCAGTACGCCACGTCAGCGCGCCCGTCTCGGGATCGTACAGAAGCAGTTCCCGTGCGCGCTCAGCCGTGAGCGCTGGCGCGCTTGCCCGGCGTTGGGCGATCGTTATGGCTTGATAGACTTTCGGCGATGATGTAATAGTATTACGGTCTAGGTTCGCCCCTGACTCTTCTCCCAAAAGCTCGATCGGTTTTCCCCTGCCGGTCGAGCCATGCCTATCAGTTGGCGGTCGCATCGGCGCCCCCCTTGTGGCTCAACCTGATGGCTTCAACCGCTTGGACGGCCGTGATGCCGAAGCGGGTCGTGAGGTCGGGCACGATCGCCTTGTCGCGGGGGTCGTTCCGGTGCCGTCGCAGGTAATCAGCAGCGAGGTTTACAGCCTCATCGGGTTCGCGATCCTGCTGTTCCATCTACGCCGCCCTCCGAACGAATTTGGAGGCCAGGTGCCGGCAGTAATCCACGCGCGGATATTTGACGGCCTTTCCGGTCAGCCTGATGTACTCAGGGCCGGTTCTACGGTGGCGAGCCTTCTTGACGGCACCAAGTTGGACGCCTTGAATTGCGGCCACGTCGGCAGGGGAGAAGAAAGCGGGGAGGGTGTCGTCGGTCGCGAGAGCTTCGTAGAGGGCAGCGCCGCTCAGGCCGGAAGCTGCCCAGAAGCTCAGGCGGACATTGAACGCCCTAGCTGTGTCAGTGTTGGCTTGTTCCATTTTTTCGTCGCCTATGTTGGAAGGCGACGATTAGGGACATCCTGCCCTGTGCGTCGCCTTCGGGGTGAAAGCGACCACCTAGATATACCGATGTTTTCAGCGGCTCACGGTACGAAATGCGAGCTATTTGTTACCCAAAACTCTCAAAAGTAAAATATCGCGCCGTCTCCATTTTTGAAAAGCCGCTCGACGATCTGATAGCTTTTCTTGACTGCATCTTCGTCGCCTGCGGCGTCAGTGTTGGCTAGGAGTTCGACGGCTTTGGCGCGCGCCTTCTCCAGTGTGAACCGCCCCTCTCCATACAACTCTGGCAGATCATCCCACCTGTCCTTAACCTCCATGACGGCGCTCCATCGCTCATAATGGATGCGGTTCTGACGATCAGTCGCCTTGTCGTTTCCCAGCCTGCCGGGTCCCGTTGGAAACTTGCCTGCGCACAGAAGCGCCAACAACGCTTGCGTGGTCCAATCCGGCAACGGCCGGCCATATTGACCGCACAGCCTCAGCGTGTCAGCCAACGCCCTTGGGCTCTTACCCTCACGCCAAGCTCTGTCCAATACCGCCATTCGCTTCGCAAAGAACTGCTTCCTTCGATCCTCGAGCGTCAGCGCGTCAGGGCGATTTGCCGGATGGTCGGGCGAGACCGGCCACCCGTCCGCTCCGATTTCCCATTTTCCGCTCACCGGCCGAGTTCCTTCACATCTGCCGCCGGCTTCTGGAGCACGTTCATTGCGTCGGCGGCACGTTGCGCACCGCGTCGGCCAAGGCTCTCAGCGCGCGCGACATAGCGGCCGGTCATCGCCAACGTCTTCCAGCCGAACGCCTCCCGTAGCTCGTGCGCTTCCGCACCAGACAGAGCGGCCCATGTCGCGGCTGTGTGGCGCAATGCGTGAGGCGTGATGGCCTTGATCTCTGCCGCCTCGCAAACGCCAGTCAGGACTTCGCGGAGGCGCTTGTAGGAAACCGCCTGCGTTCCCTTCCGTCCCGAAAAGACATAGCCGATGCGGTGCGCTTGCTGATCGATGATGGTCGCGCCATCGGTCGAGAGCGCGCGGGCAGATGCGCCGGTCTTGGTGTCGGGAAGCCGAACGACAAGGCGTTGCAAGTCCACCATGTCCCATGTCATCAATCGCCCTTCCGAGACACGCCAACCCGAGACGGTCAGGAACCGGATTAGATCGGCATGGGGACCACTGACAGCCGAGAGCGCCTTGACGAACTTGGGAAGGTCCGTTTCGTCAAGCCATTCCTCCCGCGCGCTTTCCTTGTTTCTCCGAACACCCATGCAGGGATTATCCTGGCGCCAGCCGAGTTCCATGGCGCGGCCCATCATGACGGACAGCACCGCCAGCGATCGATTTGCGTCGGTCGGGTTGCCGTGTTTCTTGGCATGGAAAGACCGCACCATCTCGGCGGTAATGTCGGCCACGCGTCGGCCTTTGAAAGTCGGCAAGAGATTGCGCCGGATGCGCCCGCGATAGTCCTTGCGCGTCTCGGGCTTTTTCTTCTCGATATGCGTCGCCTCAAAATCCTTGATGAGATCCTCGAATATCGGTTGCGCCTTTTTCGCTGCCCGAACTGCTGCTGGATCGTCGCCCCTATCAATCGCCTGGAGCATGCTCTGAGCCTCGGCGCGCGCTTTCTCGGCTGGATAGGTTGCATGATCGCCGATGATGATCTTGCGACGCTTGCGGGCGCCGTCGCGGCCTGGAAGCTCCTGAAACACGAGGAAGGTCTTTGACGGCTTGCCATCGGCCTTTCGGCGGAGCCTGAGAGCGAAACCGGCGAGCTTGCTGTCGCGAATGACCAGTTCGTCACGATCGCGGGGCAGGGTGGCACTGGTAACGAAATTGTCGGAAAGGATTGGCATTTGCGTTTTCCCCTTGGGTAGCCGAGCGGGTAGCCGCTTCATGTCTACGCAAGGGAACGTAAAGGAACAAATAGGGACTGTAAACCCTCGGTCTTTCCTTAATCCACAAGGCCTTGCGGCCATATGGATACCCAAGAGTAGACGCCTAGAAAGAGACTTAAAATCCCTCAGCTACGGCTATCCGGGTTCGATTCCCGGCGTCCGCACCATGCTGAATTTGAGAGATAACCGCCTGCCGCATCGCTCTTGTGGCTAGCCTCTCGCATCACGAGCATGAAAATGCTTGATGGCGCGTCAGGCTTGGCCGGCGCCTTTCCTCCGACAGTTACGCCAAGAGTTGTAAGGGCAATGGGCAGTTTATTGCTCTCCTAGGCCTATTGGAGATGCTGACTGGCCGTCAGTCCAGGCGCATGTAGGTTCAGCCGGTGTGCTAACCGCCGGTGAGGTCCGGCGGCCTGAGGCGGTCCCTCCCCAAAGGCTGCCGGACCCAACAGCTCATCGTTTAGGACCATCGGTCCGGCGCTGCCGCCGGCCCAGTCCCGTTGCTTCGGATGAACGACGCACACTTGCCGGGGATGTGCTTAACCGTCGAAGCAAGGCCTCGTGCGTCGTCCGGGGCGCAGGGAAGTGATCGCAGCCAGGCGATAAACAGCGGTTGGATTTAGCCTGCTGGCTATTGCCGGGTACTGGGGCAGGCTCGATTCGACCTAAGTCAGCCCTTTTTTGCGACCGTCTCTATGCAGCGGTCGATTCGGAACGACAGCTTGTTTGGTTGTGTCCGCAGTGGTCTCTTCCACCGCCTGCTTGGTGTCTCGCCGCCCATAGACAAGCCTGAACACGAGCGAGAAGTACCCGACCTGCAACAAAACCGCGGCGATGATGCCCCACGCGACAGCCTTCCAGATTGATCCTGTGGCCGCATAGGCCCAAGCTCCGACGACGCCCGTCGTCGTCAGCATTCCCACTAGAAACTGCGGAAAATACATTGCCCCAATCCGCTTCCCGTTCCCCAACGGGCCCCAAGCTAAAGCTTTCATTATTTTAGCGATTGCGCAAGTATCAAAGCTGCCCAGCCATTAGCGGGGGAAAACGTCCGAACAGGGTTTTGTTGCATGGTTGCTAATATTACGTTCGGTTTTAGCCGGCTTGCCCCCCAACGAGAGCCCCAAGCCGGTCAGGCCCGACGGTCAGTCGAACCCACCCCAACAGACTGTCGGGCCGCAGCCAGGGTTGTCCGATGCGTCCGCGTAAGATGTCGACGATGCTTTTCCCTGATCGTACTGGTTCGATTGCCGCCGACCGCACCAGTGATCGCACGGCCTTTTTCGCGTATTAGAACAAAAGCCTGTGGCGATGGCTGAACCCTGCGGCGCTCAGAACTTGTAGCTCAAGTTGATGCCGACCGTGTTCAGCTTCACGTTCTGATCGCGATCGTTGAAGGGGGCCGCAACGTCATAATGCTCGGAGCCGAAATCATAGTAGCGATATTGCGCGCCGACGATGAACTTGTCGGTCAGCGCGTAGTCGACGCCGGCACCCACGGTCCAGCCGACATTCGTGCGTGTGCTGGCGAATGCCGCGCCCGCGACTTGCGACGTTTCGATGCCGGCGAAAGCGAGGCCGCCAATGCCGTAGACCAGCAGGCGGTTCATGGCGAAGCCGGCCTTGGCGTCGACCGACCCGAACCACTTGATGTCGGTGCCAAAGGTGCTGCCCAGGCCCGATACCGCGGTGCCGTCGATCATGGAATAGTTGAGGTCGGCCACGGCGCCGAGCACCGCCTGGTCGAACTGCCAGAGCCCGGCGACATGGCCGCCGACGAAACCGCCGTCAATGCTGGGCGTGATGGAAAACGGCGCGCCTTCCGTCACCGATATGTCGGACTGGCCCCAGCCATAGCCGGCCTGCAGGCCGGCGTAGTAGCCGGTCCAGTCGAAGCCGGGTGCTGTCATCGGCAGGTCGGTCATTGGATCGGCGGCGAAAGCCGGCGCGGCCAAAGCGGTTAGAAAACCGGCACTTGCGAGCGTCAGGCGATGCATCGAGTTTCCCGAACGTCGGTTCCAGAATGACACTTCTGGTTGAAGGTAACCCGATTTGCCGCAAAACGGAATCCTATTTCGACCGGGGCCGATATCTTGGGTTGCCATGGTTTACGCCCTGCCGCGGCATTGTCGCGAGAGCGCCGCCATGCAAGATCGGCGGTCTGCAAGGTAAAAACCGGATGCTCACCCTGTTTCGCCTGATCGCCGGCCTCGCCATCGTGCTGCGTGCTTGCGGGGTGGCGATGGCCAAGCCGCTGACGCTTGCCATCGCCAAGGCGAATGTCGTGCGCGACCCAGCGCCGGGACAGGTGGCGCTCAACCTCAAATTGACGCCGGACAGTAAGCGGACATTTGCTGCCTTCACCAGGGCGAATGTCGGAAACATCATCGATCTCAGCATCGACGGCGCCGTGGTGATGTCGCCGCGGCTGGTCGAGCCGATCCTTGGCGGTGAGATCATGGTCAGCGGCACATTCGCCAAGGGCGAACTCAGGCGCCTGGCCGAACGGATCTCGTCCGGCGGCGCAAAAGTCACGGTCGATGTGACGGCTGACTAGCCTTCGTCAAGCCGATTGGCGTTACGCAATCGCTGGTCAAAACCGCATCGGCTTGGCACAGTCGGGCAAACAGGAGTCTTTTCATGGCCAAGACCGCGCAGGTGACGAAACCCAAACCGTGGACCGAGATGGCGACGCATCTGGTCGATGTCGCGATGGGCCGCAAGCCTGCCGATCTGGTCATCCGCAACGGGCGCTGGGTCAACGTCCATTCGGGCGAGATCATCGCCGGCACCGACATTGCCATTGCCGGCGGCCGCTTTGCCTATTGCGGGCCGAATGCCGGCCACGCCATCGGCCAGGGCACCAAGGTGGTCGATGCCGGCGGCCGCTATTTGGTGCCGGGCCTGTGCGATGCGCACATGCATGTCGAGAGCGGCATGGTGACGGTGACCGAGTTCTGCCGCGCGGTGATCCCGCACGGCACCACCTCGATGTTCATCGACCCGCACGAGATCGCCAATGTGCTGGGACTGCCTGGCGTTCGACTGATGCATGACGAGGCTGTCGCCATGCCGGTCAACGTGCATGTGCAGATGCCGTCCTGCGTGCCTTCGGCGCCGGGGCTCGAGCATGCCGGCGCCGAACTGACGGTTGCCGATGTCGCCGAGGCCATGACCTGGGAAAATATCATCGGCCTCGGCGAGGTGATGAATTTCCCCGGCGTCGTCGCCAACGATCCGGTCATGTCGGGCGAGATCGCCGCGACGGTGAGAGCCGGCAAGACGGTCGGCGGGCACTATGCCTCGCGCGATCTCGGCCTGCCATTCCACGGCTATGTCGCCGGCGGGCCGGAAGACGACCATGAGGGCACACGCGCCGAAGACGCGATTGCCCGCGTGCGCCAGGGCATGAAGGCGATGCTGCGGCTGGGCTCGGCCTGGTACGATGTGGCCTCGCAGATCAAGGCGGTGACCGAAAGCGGGCTCGACCCGCGCAATTTCATCCTGTGCACCGACGACAGCCATTCCGGCACGCTGGTCCACGAAGGCCATATGGACCGGGTGGTGCGGCACGCCATTCAGCAGGGGCTGAAGCCGGTGACGGCGATCCAGATGGCGACGCTCAACACCGCCCAGCATTTCAAGCTGGAGCGCGAGATCGGTTCGATCGCGCCGGGTCGGCTCGCCGATCTGCTGATCGTTTCCGATCTGGCCGAGATGACCATCGACGAAGTCTATGCGCGCGGCGTCAGGCTGGCCAAGGGCGGCAAGCTCGACATCGACATTCCGGCTTACAACTATCCGAAGACAGCCAAGAACACCGTCAAGCTCGGCAAGAAGCTCAAGTCCGGTGACTTCGACATCGCGGCGCCCAAGGGCGCCAATGAGGTGCGGGTGCGGGTCATCGGCGTGATCGAGAACCAGGCGCCGACGCGGGCGCTGGAGGCCGATCTTGCGGTGGAAGACGGGCTGGTCGCCATGGATCGCCGCAACGACGTCTGCCAGATCGCGCTGGTCGAGCGCCACAAAGGCACGGGCGGCGTCACCAACGCCTTCGTTTCCGGCTTCGGCTATATGGGCGACTGCGCCATGGCGTCGAGTGTGGCGCATGACAGCCACCACATCATCGTCGTCGGCACCAACAAGCAGGATATGGCATTGGCCGTGAACCGGCTGGGCGAGGTCGGCGGCGGCGTGGTGCTGTTTTCCAAGGGCAAGGAACTGGCGCTGGTCGAAATGCCGATCGCCGGGCTGATGTCGGACGAGCGGGCGGAAATCGTCGCGGCCAAGGCGGAGAAACTCACCGAGGCGATGCGCAAGATGGGCTGTTCGCTGAACAACGCCTACATGCAGCACTCGCTGCTGGCGCTGGTCGTCATTCCGGAACTTAGGATTTCCGATGTCGGGCTGATCGACGTGACGACTTTCCAGAAGGTCGATCTATTTGTCTAGGTATGTCGATGCAAGAAACTGGGATTGCTTTGCCCGGAGGCGTGGTCGCTGTTACACGTCCCGTGTTGGAGTTCGGCTGGGCGACTAGATACGGCGAGGCAGCATGACCACGGCCAAAAGAACCTTTGCGCGGCGCGAGCCGAAGCAGCAACGCTCGCGGCAGACCGTGGACTGCGTGCTCGAGGCGGTCCGACTTGTGGTGAAGCGTCACGGGACCCAGGCCATCACCACGAATCGCATCGCGGAGGCCGCCGGCGTCAGCGTCGGGTCGCTTTATCAGTACTTCCCCGACAAGCGCGCAATCTTCGCCGCCCTTCATGACCGACACGTCGACGATGTACGGCAGTTCATCGGGCAGACGACGGCTGACTACGCCTCGGCTCCGCTGCAGGATTTCACGCGCGAACTCGTCCGAGGTCTGGTGAACGTGCACGCGGATGGCGCGGAACTGCACGATATTGTTTCGGCCGCCGTTCCTGAGGGCGCTCTTGGCTTCAAGAACGCGCTGCATCACACGTTTGGGCAAGTGCTGTCACGCGCCGACCTAAAGCCATACAGCCTCGACGAGACGGAGCGAATGCTTTTTGTCCTTCCACGCATGGTGGAATCCCTGGTGCACGGATCGGTTCACCAGGCGCGCGACCTCCCGCGCGATGCCGCCAGGAGCGAGGCGATCCGGACCGTACTGGTCTACGTGAATTCTTTTTAAGGTACCGCACCGAAACACTACTGAAACGACGCGGCGTTCTCGGCGGCCCACTGAGCGAACGGGATTGGTTCGCGCCCAGTTACTCGTTTTACCCCGTCCGTCGCCGTGTCAAGCCGGCCCTCGCGCACCGCGCGCCAGATGTCCACAAGGGCATCGACGTAGGGGCCTTTGCCGGCCCATTCGACGGCGTCGGTGTACGCCTGCCGGTCGGATGTTTCCTCGAAGCCGACGGGCTTGCCGATGGCTCTGCCTATCGTGGCCGCCATCTCCCCATAGGACAGCGCCTGACGGCCGGTGATCACCAGTGCCTGGTCGTCGTGGTCGCGCGTGGTCAGGGCGGCCGTGGCGACGGCAGCGATGTCGTTGGGATGGATGAATGCGATCTTGCCCGAACCCGCAGACGAGCGCAGCACGCCCTCGCGGCGGATGGACTCTGACCAACCGAGCGCGTTGGACATGAATCCGGCCGCCTGAATGAATGTGAACGCCACCCCGCTTTCCCGAACGGCGTCCTCGCCGCGTGCATGCCACGGACCGGTGCCTATCCCGGTTCGCACGTCCAACGTCGAGAGCTTGACGATATGTCGTACGCCTGCCTGGCGGGCAGCGAGGGAGACCGCGCGATCTCGCGTCTCGAGATCCGGTCCATCCGTCAGGAGGAATATGCCGTCGACCCCGGCCAGCGCAGTCGCCAGCGACTGACCTGGCTTTTCGAGGTCTCCGGTATGGATATCGACATGGCCACCGAAAAGGGCTCTGGCCCGCTTCGCGCTGCGCACGAAAACGGACGGGCGTGCTCCACAATCGACGAGGCGCTGGGTTACCCGGGAGCCGATGTTTCCGGTGGCGCCGATGATGAGATGTTTCACTGGAGCTTGCTCCAGCCACGGATCACCTCGAAAGCCATTCGCTTCTGGCCCGCCACAGTGAAATGTAGACCGTCGTCCATCAGCAGGTCGCAAGGAGGGGGACTGCCCAGCGTTGAGAAGGCGTCGATAACCGGCCCGTCACCCTCGCGCAGGATCTTGGCGACGCGCGCCAGGTCTTCGTTGCGGAACCGAACTCCGAACCTGGCCAGGCCCCGATGCGCCGCCACCTGCGCTTCATTGACCGCTGGCGGAGTAATCCAGACGCAGTTCGCCGTGGTCTCTGCGGAAACGCGCTGCCGCAGCTCGGCAATGTTGCGCGCGGTCTCCTCATGATGGACGAGCGTCTTCGTGGGGCGCGGGCCCTGCGTGCGGGCGTCATTCGTACCGAAGAGGAAGAGTATCCAGTCGGGCTGGGAATTGATGACATTTGCGATCCGCACGAGACCCTGCGTGGTCGTCTCGGCTGCGACTGCGCTGATGGTCAACGAAATCCCGTCGGTACCGCGGCGCCTGGCCAGCATTTCCCTCAGGACTACCGCCCAGGATTGAGGATCGGACGTCAAGCTGTCGCCGAACGCCACTACCTTGGCCCCTTTTCGCAGGGGAAGGCGATCGACCATTGATGCCACGGCTGGGTCAGCAAGCAGCTCGTGCGCCGCTTCGAAGGCCTCCTTTTGCATGCGGCCGAGTTCGGTCGCATAGATATCAACCGGCAGGCCGAGGAGTCCGGCATGAGCGTCCTGGCCAAGGCTGGCCCCTCCGGGAAGGGAGGATAAGGTGCCCTCGGGCTGGATGACCTTCAAGAGCCAGCGCACTTGTTCGTTCGACATGGGTTTCGCCTCGCAGTTCGTTGCAGAAGGCGAAAAAATAGTCGCGCCTCTGGGACGACGCTACTCGCGTTGGCCGGTTCATAAATTATTGTAATTGCTTTGAAATCTGGCGACCTCCAGGGCCTTCATCAGATTCAAGGGCCGTCTGGGAAGCACCTTTCACGTTCGATGCCGAGGCGGTTCAGTCCCGGCTCGGCCTGACCCGAATCTCAACATCCCTTGGCCGGTGTTCACCCGCCAGTGGCGATGGTCAGCACCTTGAACGGCGTCGTGATGACAATCTCGGCGACGGAGCCGACAGCCTTGCCGATGCCTTGGCCGATATTGTTGAGCTGTGCCGGGTCGGGTTCGTCCGACGCCAGGCCGGCCGGCGTGCGCAGCCGGTCACCGAGCAATTGCACGAGAATCGGGTTGTCGGCGAACTTGGCGTGGTTCAGCCGGTCGCCGCCCTTGGTCTGGCTGAGGTCGACCACCGATACACCGAAGCTGGCGAGGTCGGCCGCATTGCCGTAGTCGCCGACGCGCGGCTTGTCGCCTGAGATCAGGGACGAGAGCTTGAGAGCCCGATCGTCGGCGGAAAGCAGGACGGCGAACGGCTTATTGGGCTTGCCGTAGCGGATCATCTGCTTCTTGAACACGTCGACGTCGATATCCGGCGACGCCAGGATGACATAGCCGAGCTTGCCGCCAAGATCGCGGTCGCCGGTGATGGCGAGCTGGCGCAGTGCTTCCATCGTCACCCAGGTTCCCATCGAATGGGCGATGATGTCGATGCTCTTGACCCGGGTCTTGGCGAGCATCCTTAGCGTCGCTTCGAGGTCGTCGCGCGCGGCGTTGGCGCTTTCCTTGTCGTAGATATAACCGCTGGCCTTGCCGCTTGACGCCCAGGAGAACAGCACCGGCGTACCGGGATATTTGGTGTCGTGCGCGATCTGCGTCAGCCGGTAGATGCCGTCGTCGAAACCGTTGTTGAAGCCATGCACGAAAACCAGCGCGCGGTCGCCACGCATGGCGATGTCGGCGCCGACCGCATTGGCGAATTGCGGGGCGTCTTCGTAGTGGGTGACGCCGGTCGCGGTGAAGTCCTTGGCCGGATTGCTGTTGGCGGACCCCTTGGCCCGCTCGATGGCGCCGACCTGATGGACCTTGGGGACGGTCACGTCGACGCGGGCGTAGCTGGTGGTCAGCGAGCGATCGCCGTCGAATACCTGGCGCGGGTCTTTCGTCGCGTGCTGACGGGTGGTGGCGACGAAGATCTCATGCGTCGCCGCAATGTCCGAGGCGGGTGCGGTGATCGTCGTCTTGTTGAGAAGGTCGTGCGTGTTCTGGTTGGCGCAGCCGGTGACGGCGAGCGCGAAGGCAAGGACGAGGACAGTCTTCGAACGCACGGTTACGCGAGCTCCCGCTGGCGCATGACGCCTTTTCTATGTCGATAGAGCCAGAGGCCGGCCCGGTCCAGTTCAAACTGATCAGATGGCGCGGCAATCGTTGATAGGCGCGGCCGCTGCGGCCGCACCTATTGGCCGAGCTGGACGATACGCTCTGTCACCGTCTGGTCGCTGGCAAAACCGTCATCCTCGCGCAGCCGCTGGCCAATCATCTTCACCAGTTCGGGATTGTCGGCGAACTTGGTGTGATTGAAGCTGTCGGTTCCCTTGACCTTGGAGAGGTCGACGACCGTGACGCCATAGGCGGCGAGGTCGGCGGCGTCCTTGTAGTCGCCGACGCGCGGCCGCGAGCCGGCGATCAGGCCGGAGAGCCTGAGCGCCCGATCGTCGTCGGAGAGCAGCAGGATGAATGGTTTATCCGGCTTGCCGTAGCGCCGCATCTGGCTCTTGAACACGTCGACATCGATGTCGGGCGATGCCAGCACCACGTCACCGAGCTTGCCGCCGAGATCGCGGTCGCCCGTGATGGCGAGCTGGCGCAGCGTTTCCATGGTGACCCAGGTCCCAAGCGAATGGGCGACGATGTCGATGCGCCGCGCGCCCGACTGCTGCAGCATGCGCAGCGTCACTTCCAGCTGGTCGCGGGCGACGCTGGCGCTTTCCTTGTCATAGACATAGTCGGTGGTCCGGGCGCCCGATGCCCAGGAAAACAGCACCGGCGTGCCGGGGTAGCCGGAATCGTGGACGATCTGGGTGACGCGATAGACGGCGTCATCGAAGCCGGTGTTGTAACCGTGGACAAAAACCATGACGCGGCCGCCGCGCGCCGCGATGTCGGCGCTGAGCGCGCTGGAGAATTTCGGCTGGGCGTCGTAGCCGACGACCTCCGAAGCCATGAAGTATTTCGCTGGGTCGTCCGACTTGCCGCGGGAACGCCGCTCGATCTGGCCGGTCTGGTGGATGCCCGGAACGGTGACGGTGACGCGGGCATAGTTGAGCGTCGCCGAGCGCTCGCCGTCAAAAACCTTGTTGGGATCGTCGGAATGCTTGCGCGTCGTGGCGATGAAGATCGAGTGATTGCCGGCGATTTCCGTCACCGGCGCGGACACCATCGTGCTGCCGAGGAGTTCCTGGGTCTGATTGCTGGCACAGCCGGCAACGAGCAAGGCAAGGACAACGGTAAGGATCTTCTTCATAGGCACTTAGACATTCCAATCGAAAGATGAATTCATTTAGAATTCACTTTGAGGCCAAAAGGCCCATCCACCCCCGCGACACCTCCCGGACAGGTAGAGTGCGGCGGAAGTAAGTCGTGTCCAGCCGAAATGGGGTCAGCGTCTGGCGACAGCCATCGCACTGTGGCGCGAAAGCCAAAATGGCGGCAGGAACGCCGGTATGTTGGAGAAGGGCAGGACTTCCGGTTTGAGCCGGATGCCGAGCACGTCGCTCATAAAGGCGCGACGCGCCTCGATGCGGCGCCAAGCCTCGGGATAGCGTGCCGCGATCTCCTCGCGCAACGCCTGATCGGCGAGCGCGATGCCGTCCTCGATATTGGTGGTGAAATAGTCCGTGCCGGTCGCCGGAATGATGTCGACCTGCAGCGCCATGCCCGATTTCAGTGGGATGTCGGAGCCGGCAAAAATCGGCGAATGCATCCATTCGTCGATATGGACGAGATGGCCGGGGTTGAGCGAAACGCCGAAGAACGGGTCGCCGATGCGATCGTGCACCGCTTTCCACAGCGCGCCGCCGGCAACGCCGATGCCGACCGTTTGATACCAGTCGACAACGGCGATGAAATAGGGCGCGACCAGTTTTTCGACATAGTCACGTATGCCTTGCGGAAGGTCGGCAGCGCTCTCGGCCAGAAAACCGGCGCGGGCGTTGAGCGAGCCCTGGATGCCATAGGCCATGGTGATCGGATCGCCGCGCTTGATGATGTCGAGGCGCGGGCTGGGCAAGCCATAAGCGGCACGTTTGCCGGCCGACAGCATCGGATGACAGCATTGCGGCAGGCCGTTGATGCCCATCAGCTTCGTGGCCTGCAATTCGGTCATGCCGGGTTCGATGCCGCCAAGCACGTTGCGCAGGCCTTGCGAGGAAAAGGTCGCGGCGAATTCGAATGACGCCAGCTGGTCGGCCTCGTTTATGGCGCGCAGGCCGTCGGCAGGGTTCATCAAGAGGTTGGCCGCGTTGAGGACCGCGCCCTTGTCGCCTGCAAGCGTGCGCAGCGTGTCGGCGATGAAGGAAGGCAGGTCGAGCGCCGTTTCGCCAAAGCCGGCATCGCCCGGGCCAAACGGCTTCCAGCCGATGGCGCCGATACGCTGGCCGGCTTTCAGACCGCAAGTGGCAAGGATGTCGGGGAGTGCCGCCGAGCGGTCGCGTGGCTGCGCCGGCAGCGAAAAAGTCTGGTAGAGGATGCGCTCGTAAGGGCCGTCGCAGATCTCGGCATAGCTCCAGCCCTCATTGCCGACCAGAAGTTTCGGCTGCTTGCCCGGAATGATGACCAGCAGCGTCTCCTCGAAACGGGGATCGTAGCCGCAGAGATAGGCGACATTGGCTGCGTGCTCGCGGTCGCCATAGATGGCGAAGGCCTCGAAACCCAAAGCGGTGCCGCGTGCTACCAGCGCGTCGATGCGCGCCTCGTAGGTGGTGCGCGCAACGAGCGGCATCAGCGTCGGCTCGCCAAATTCCGGCAACGACATGGTTTTCAGGGCAACCGATGCGACAGGCATGAACAAACGCCTTCAAGTGCTTGCAAGGTTTCTGGGAATGCCCCGCGGCAGGGGCGGGTAGTCCGCGGGACAATGGCTTTGCGGGGCCGGATATGCAATAGGCGGGGATCAAACTCGCGCACAGGCGATCCGGGATCTTGCCATGAACAGTTTCTCTTCTCGTGTCGCTGTCGCCACTGCTGCAATCCGGCAGATCTTTCCCGAAACACCGCTGCAGGAAAACGACTATCTGTCGAAGAAGACCGGCGCGCGGGTGCTGTTGAAGCGCGAGGACCTGACGCCGGTGCGCTCCTACAAGATCCGCGGCGCCTTCACCTTCTTTCGCAAGGCGCTTGCCGCCGGCAACGACGCCGAGCTGTTCGTCTGCGCCTCGGCCGGTAATCATGCCCAGGGTTTTGCCTTCGTTTGCCGGCATTTCGGCAAAAAGGGCGTGGTGTTCATGCCGGTGACGACGCCGCAGCAGAAGATCGACAAGACGCGGCTGTTCGGCGGTGAATTCATCGAGGTCAGGCTGGTCGGCGACTTTTTCGACGACTGCTACCGCGCCGCCTTCGAATTCACCGAAACGACGGGCGCGCATATGGTGCCGCCTTTCGATCACAAGGACATCATCGAGGGGCAGGCGACCGTCGCCTTTGAAATCGCCGACCAGATGCCGGGCGCGCGCATGCCAGACATCATCATGCTGCCGGTCGGCGGCGGCGGTCTGGCCGCCGGTGTGACCCATTATTTCGCCGACCAGGGGCGTGACGCGCGCTTCGTCTTCTGCGAACCGGCCGGCGCGCCGAGCCTGCGCGAGAGCCTGTCGGCGGGAAAGCGGATCAAGCTCGCCAAGGTCGACAATTTCGTCGATGGCGCGGCGGTGGCCGAGATCGGCCGCGAGCCGTTGCGGCACCTCAAGGAGTTTGCTGCGGACGCTGTGCGGCTGATCCCGGAAAACCGGCTCTGCGCGACGATGATCGAGATGTTGAATGTCGAAGGCGTGGTGCTCGAACCGGCCGGCGCGCTGACGATCGATGCGCTCAAGGATTTCTCGAAGAAGGAGATCAGGGGCAAGACCATCGTCGCCGTGGTTTCGGGCGGCAATTTCGATTTCGAGCGGCTGCCGGACGTCAAGGAAAGGGCGCTGCGCTTCGAGGGCTTGAAGAAGTACTTCATCATCCGCTTTCCGCAGCGGCCGGGCGCGCTGCGCGACTTCCTCGACATGCTGGGGCCTGACGACGACATTGCCCGCTTCGAATATCTGAAGAAATCGGCGCGCAATTTCGGTTCGGTGCTGATCGGCATCGAGACCAAGGACCGTCGCAATTTCGATCTGCTCAAGGCGAATTTCGAGGCCGAGGGCGTCCAGTATCAGGACATCACCGACAATGAGACCTTGGCCGGGTTCATCATATGAGCGGGAAGGGAAAAATCTTCGTCGCGCTGTTTTCCGGCATCAATGTCGGCGGCAACCGCATCGTCAAGATGGCGGAGCTGCGGGCGCTTTTCGAGAAACTCGGCTTTTCCGACGTCGCCACCTATGTGCAGAGCGGCAACGCCGTTTTCCGGTCATCGAAGGGCGATGCAGCCACTCTGACGAAGCAGATCGAAGCAGCCTTCGAGAAGCAATGGGGATTTCACTCGCGCATCATGGTGCGCGATCTCTCATGGTTCGAGCGGCTGGTGAGCGAAAACCCCTATCCCGAAGTGGCCGCGGAACACACCAAACTCCACGCCTACGTGCTGGAACGCGAGCCGACTGCCGACGAGATCGCACGGCTGGCGGAAAAGTGCATCGGTCCTGAACGCTTCGAGATCAAGGGCGATGTGCTGTACCTGCATGCACCGGACGGGCTCGGCAAATCCGTGTTCGCCGGGCTGATCCCGCGCACGCTGAAAGTGCCCGGCACCGCGCGCAACTGGCGTTCGGTGCTGGCGCTGCTGGGGCTGGCCGGCAAGGCCGGCGGCTGACCGCCGCTCAAGCCGCCTGGGTGCGCTTCCAGTCGAAGGCCAGCTCCTCGCGGAAGGCGAAGCGCTTGATGTGATCGGCAACGACACTTTCCAGGCGCTCCAGCGATCCGCCTTCATCCGTCGACACCGTGATGTGCAACGCACTTGCATCGGCATCCATGACGGTGCGTCCCAGCGACGTCAGGTCGATGGTGCCGTGGGTCGGGTTGAACTCGACGGGAAATTTGTGCGCCCAATGCTTGCACAACTGCTGCAGGTAGCGGCTGGCGTGCTCGGTGGCGACATCGACATGGCTGGACGGCATGGATGAACTCTCTCGTTCTGGGCGCTGGCTGTCGGCTTGGCGCGATGACCGCGTAGATAGGTGTCGTCACTCGAAACGCAAAAACGGCCGGCTTGTCGCTCGGCCGCCTACGTTCAAAATGGCGTGATCGCTACCAGGTGCCGGTGTTGGGCATCGAGGCCCAGGGTTCGGCCTTGGGCTTGGCCGGTCCCTTCTGCAACAGCTCGAACGAGATGCCATCCGGCGACTTGACGAAGGCCATGTTGCCGTCGCGCGGCGGCCGGTTGATGACGACGCCATTGTCCATCAGGTGTTGGCAGGTAGCGTAGATGTCGTCGACCTCATAGGCGAGGTGGCCGAAATTGCGGCCGCCCTTGTAGTCCTCCGGATCCCAATTGTAGGTCAGTTCGATCAGCGGCGCCTTGTCGGCAATGCCGCTTTGCTCATCTTCGGAGGCGGCGAGGAAGATCAGCGTGAAGCGGCCCTGCTCGTTTTCGTAGCGGCGCACTTCCTTGAGACCAAGCTTGTTGCAGTAGAAATCGAGCGAAGCATCGACATCGGCGACACGGACCATGGTGTGGAGATAGCGCATGTGGTTTCCTCGGGATGTTGCGTCGCGGCGGAACATAGGGGCCACCCGGCCAAAGGGCAATCGCGGACCGAAAAGCGGCGGCCGGTTTCGGGAAAAATCCGGTGCTCAAGCAAAAGGCAGAACGCCATCGTGGTCCGGTTTGGGAGGCCGCCGTTCTGGCCGCCAGTGGCGCCGGCAAACAACAAATCAGGTATTCCTGTATTGAACCGTGAAAAAAGGCACGGCAGGTCTTGCACAGACCGGAAGCCGCGGTGTTAATCTAATGTCAAGAATCAGTTGCGGTGTTCTTGAAAAAAGGGGGCATTCTTATGGGGGAAAAGGCCTCTTTCATGGGGCGGGACGAGAGCCTTGACGACGCCTTGAATCGAGACGCTAGCGGCGACGCTGCCGACCTCGTTGAAATCGCCGGCGCCATCAAATGGTTCGACGTGGCCAAGGGCTACGGTTTCATTCTTCCGGATGACGGCTCTTCGGGCGACATCCTCCTCCATGTGACATGTCTTCGAAAGGACGGCTTCCAGACTGCATTGGAAGGCGCGCGGGTCGTTTGTCTCGTCAAGCAGGGCGACCGCGGCTTGCAGGCGTTCCGCGTGCTGTCGATGGATGTCACCACGGCGATCCATCCGGCCGAGATGCAGGAGCCGCGCACCCATATTTCGGTGACGCCGGAAAGCGGGCTCGAACGGGCGCTGGTCAAGTGGTTCAACCGCACCAAAGGGTTCGGCTTCCTGACCAGGGGCGAGGGCACCGAGGATATTTTCGTCCATATGGAGACGCTGCGCCGCTACGGCATCACCGAGCTCAGACCGGGTCAGGTCGTGCTGGTTCGCTTCGGACGCGGCGACAAAGGCCTTATGGCTGCCGAAATTCACCCCGATATGGGAACCTTGCCGGTCTCGCATTAGGGCGATGCCCGGCAGAGGACTTTGAATGGCTAACAGGATCTGGCTGACTGCGGGTGCGATCTGCGCCGTGATTGCCGTTGCCGCCGCCACCGGCGCCTATTTCTATTCGCAGGAACCAAGTGCCGCCGACAGCCGGGCGATGATCCTGCCGGTCGATCCGACGCCGTTGGTCGCGGTGACGAAAGGCGGCGAACGCTCCTTCTCCATCGAAGTCGCCGATACCGGCGCCGAGCGCGAGGCCGGTCTGATGTTCCGCGAGGACATGGCCGACGATCATGGCATGCTGTTCGTGTTCGAGACTGTCGGGCAAGTGAACTTCTGGATGAAGAACACGCCGATGCCGCTCGACCTGATCTTCGTCGGCCAGGACGGCAGGATCCGGGCGATCAAGAAAGGCGAACCGCAATCCGAGGCGATCGTCTCGTCCGGCCTGCCGGTACGCTTCGTGCTCGAACTCAAGGCGGGCACCGCCGCAAGGGACGGCATCGAGTACAACGACCTGCTGCGCCACCCGGCAATCGGCACTGCGTCCGGGCCTGGCAAGCCGCCGGCGGACAAGGGCGATGCGCCGAGCGTCGGCGGCTGAACGGGCTGGCCACTGATGCAGTTTTTCTCCCATGATGGTTTCGACCTTGCCTTCCTCGATCGTCAGCCGGCCTCGGGCCGGGGCGACCCGGTGCTGATGATCCACGGCTTTGCCTCCAGCCATTACGTCAACTGGGTATCGCCCGGCTGGTTCAAGACGCTGAACGATGCCGGCTACCGCGCCATCGCCTTCGACAATCGCGGCCATGGCGCCTCGTCGAAAAGCTATGACGAGGCTGATTACACGCCGGCCAAAATGGCGTCGGACGGAGCGGCTCTGCTCAACCATCTCGGCATCGAGCGGGCTCATGTCATGGGCTATTCGATGGGTGCGCGCATTTCGGCGTTTCTGGCGCTGTCCGATCCGGACAAGGTGGCGACACTGGTCTTCGGTGGGCTCGGCATCGGCATGGTCGATGGCGTCGGCGACTGGGATCCGATTGCCGCAGCCCTTCTTGCCGACGATCCCGATGCCACCAGCCATCCGCGCGGCCGCTCGTTTCGCGCCTTCGCCGACCAGACACACAGCGACCGCCTGGCGCTGGCCGCCTGTATCGCCAAGTCGCGGGAGTTGTTGAGCGAGGACGACATGGCGCGCATCGCCCAGCCGACGCTGATTGCTGTCGGCACCAGGGACGACATTGGCGGCTCGCCGGAAGAACTGGCGGCGCTGATGCCCAACGCCAGAGCCTTTCACATCGAGGGCCGCGACCACATGCTGGCTGTCGGGGACAAGGCCTTCAAGCAGCGGGTGCTTGAGTTTTATGCCGAAAATCCGCTCTGAACCGCTGCGCAGTTTTGGGTGACGGGGATTGGGCGACCGGCGAGGGGTGGGAACAGTGGCACAATGGGGAAGACGTACGGAGGCTCTGCCGGGCGTCGTCGCGACAGGCAAGCTCGGCAAACGTTCCGTCATCCTGGCGCCTGCCTGTGGGCGAGTTCGAGCGCCTTCTCGCTAACCCGTACGCATACCGTTGCGCCGGGTTCACGGCCTATGGGCAGCGCGTGGAGACGTTTCCGGATTAGGACTTGAGCGCTTCGAGCGACCGCGCCATGTTTTGCCTGGCCTGGGGCTCGAACCGCTGCCGGAATTCCTCCGTGTGGAAGATGCGCGGGCGAGCGAGGAAAGTCTTCAGAACCGCGCCACGGCCTGCGCGCCACATCGGCTCCTCCACCCAGCCATATTCGCGGCGGACCGCCTGTTCGTAGGCGTCGAAGGCTTCCGGTGAGGCTCCCAGGATCGACAGGTCCATATCGAGGAAGAGAGCAGCGTCGCGGTCGGCTTCCTTGTCGGCAAGGCCGGGCAATTCATGCGTTGCGGTGGCCACGATCATCGCCACGATCTGATCCAATCGCTCCGCATTGGTGCGACCGGCGAGTTTTTCCGCCGCCAGTGCGGCACTCCTGGCCTCGTTGTCCTTGGCCCGGCTGTCATAGATGGCGTCGTGGAACCAGATCGCCGCTTCGACCGCCTCGGGGTCGTGCAGCAATGCGCGATAGTCGGCGACCAGTGCCAGCATCGCCTCGATATGGGCGAGGTTGTGATAGTGGCGGCCCTCGGCCCGGTAGAGCGCGGAAAGCTCGTGCTTCAGTGGCGCGTCGATCAAGGGTTCGTTTTCCATGGCGGCTTGAATTTCCGTGAACCAAATCCATTTGACCAAGCACTAAGGAAAATTGAGTTCAATCATGCTATGATCTGGCTTATATGTGCGGCCGGACAATAGGCAAGCCGGCAGGACGCAGGACGAGACGTCGATGAACAGCATCAGCATTTCCCGACACAGCGCATTGCAGCCGGTCGATCCGATCTGGCGTTCGATCCGCGATGAAGCGATGGAAGCGGTCAACCGCGATCCGCTGCTGGCGGCGTTCCTCTATGCGACGATCCTGAACCAGGAGAGCCTCGAGGAAGCGGTCATCCACCGGCTGGCCGAGCGTCTCGACCATCAGGACATCGGTTCGGATCTCATCCGCCAGACCTTCAAGTCGATGCTGGCCGACGACAAGGAATGGTCGTCGACCGTGCGCGTCGACATCCAGGCCTATTACGACCGTGATCCGGCCTGCGACCGCTTCATCATGCCGGTGCTGTATTTCAAGGGTTTTCACGCCATCCAGACGCACCGGCTGGCGCATTGGCTTTGGAACCAGGGCCGCAAGGATTTCGCGCTCTATCTGCAGAGCCGCTCATCCTCGGTGTTCCAGACCGACATCAATCCGGCCGCGCGCATCGGCAAGGGCATCTTCATCGACCACGCCACCGGCCTCGTCGTCGGCGAGACCGCGGTGATCGAGGATGACGTGTCGATCCTGCATGGCGTGACGCTGGGCGGTACCGGCAAGGCCGGCGGCGACCGCCATCCCAAGATCCGTTACGGCGTGCTGATCGGCGCCGGCGCCAAGATCCTCGGCAACATCGAGATCGGCCATTGCTCGAAGATCGCGGCGGGGTCGGTGGTGCTGTCACCGGTGCCGCACAACAAGACGGTTGCCGGCGTGCCGGCCCGCGTCGTCGGCGAGACCGGCTGCGACCAGCCTTCGCGGCAGATGGACCAGCTTTTGCCGTCGCAGTCGATGGACCACGTCGTCAGCTTCGACATCTGATTTTCCGGCTCCCCGGGCGCGGGCGCCGAAATCCGGCTGCACGCGCCTGGGCCTGGTTCCCGTGCGATATGCCCGGCTTGCCTTTACATCGCCATTGTCGACGTGTCAGAAGCGCGTTCAAACCAGCAAGCCCGACGATCGGAGAAGACTGTTGAAGCCGGACGAAATCAGAAAGCTGGACGCCTATTTCAAGCGCGTCTTCCAGAATCCCAAACTCGAAGTGAAGGCGCGGCCGCGCAAGGACGATTCGGCCGAGGTCTATGTCGGCGACGAGTTTCTCGGCATCGTCTTCAAGGACGAGGATGACGGCGACTACAATTTCTCGATGGCGATTCTCGACATCGATCTGGCCTGAGCCAGGACGGCACTTCGGCGATTGGCGGCAGTCCGTCGCGCCTTCGTCATCCCAGGGCGAAGCAGCCGCGCAGCGGCGTCGCGAAGACCCTGGGATCCATGCCGCGACATCGGCGCAGGAGTACAGCGGCCCGAAACGACCTCTGCCGCTTTCCAACAACAAAATTCTGCATCGCTTCGCCGCCCGCACGGGATACTCGGGTCCGCGCGGCTTTGCGCCCGCTCCGTCCGTGGATGACGAAGGAGCCGCTAATGCGCGGTCTTCAGGACTTGCGCAGCCCTGGTGGCGATCGCCGCGTCGAGCGCCTGCCAGTTGTCCAGAAACTCCTTGGGGAAGCGGTAGGTGAGGGCGAGGCTGTCGCCCACCTGGATGTCGCGCTCGCATGGCGCCAACGATTCTTCCGCGCTTGGGCCGCTCAGGCAACGGGCCACGAAGGGAGTCTTGCCGGGCCGGCTGGCGACGGCGAGCACCTCGTTGAGATAGCCTGATTTTTCGGTGAAGGCGTAAATCGTCGTGCCGCCGGGACCGGGCGTGCCGGGCGGGACGATCATTGCACTGTAGATCGGCGCGAAGCGGCCGCTCATGTCGCGCGACATCATCTGCGGCTCCAAGGACAGGAAGATAATGTCCTTGCTCTGACCGGTGTGGTTGAAGTCGTCGCGGGCGGCTTCGCTGTAGCCGTCCATCTCGGGATAGCGCAGATAGAGATCGAGGCGCGAGGCGACGCCGTCGCGCCGCGCCTGATCGAAGCGGATGACATTGGCCGGCACGGCGATGACGTTGTTGCCGATGACGATCCTGTGGATGGTCGCGTCGTCGGTATAGCCGGCCATGGCGATCGAACGGCCGAACCATTTGCCGCCCAGGCTGATCGCCACCGAAAGCAGTGCCAGCGTCGCGAAGGCATAGAACACCCGCTTCATCAGCCTGGAATCGACGATATCGAATTCCGGACTATCGGCGGTGGCAGCCTGCTTCATCGCAATCCCCAATATCGGCCGCCTGTCCTCCCTGGATGTCCTTGGAGGTGTCCTCGGGCGGCACACATAGCGCGGCATGGCTCTTGCAGCGCGCGTATCGGATGCGACTGTGCGATTTCATGGTAAACGGAAGGTAAAGATGAGCCCGGTGGAACTCACTCTCTTCGCTTTTGCGGTCGGTGTGACCGCATGCGGCCTGGTCGGATCGGCGATGGAGCTGATCTCAGGCCGCCGGCTTGCCTTCGTCGAACCCTATGTGTCGCCGTCGCATATTGTGCGCTCGTTGGCTGCAACCGCATGCGCGGGGCCGTTCATGCTCGTCAATGATGCGCTTGACGCCCGTCGGCAGGGGCGCATTTCGACACTGGCGCTGATTTCTTGCGGCTGCACCGCTGTCGCCTGGGCGCTGGCCTTGGGTGTCGTGCTGATCGCCATTGCGTCGTGGGCAGGCACGCTCCTAGGCTCCATCGAGCTCGCGGTGTGAGACGATTCGGAGACAGACGATGCCGACCTATGCGATCGACGGAAAGGCGCCCAGCTTCGAGGACGCCGACAGCAACTGGATCGCGCCCGACGCGACGCTGATCGGCGACATAAGGGTCGGCCGCAACGCCGGCTTCTGGTCCGGCGCCGTCATCCGCGGCGACAACGAGCCGATCGTCATCGGCGCCGACAGCAATGTCCAGGAACACACGGTGATGCACACCGATCCCGGTTTTCCGCTGACCATCGGACAAGGCTGTACGATCGGCCACCGCGCACTGCTGCATGGCTGCACGATCGGCGACAACAGCCTGATCGGCATGGGCGCCATCGTGCTCAACGGCGCCAGGATCGGCAAGAATTCGCTGGTCGGCGCCGGCGCGCTGGTCACCGAAGGCAAGGAATTTCCCGACAATTCGCTGATCGTCGGCTCGCCCGCGCGGGTGATCCGGACGCTGGACGATGCGGCCGTCGCAAGGTTGCGCGCGTCGGCTGCGCATTACGTCGCCAACGGCAAGCGGTTCAAGGCCGGGCTGAGAGAGGTCTGACGCCGGCCCAGCCAATCCTCGCCGGCGGTCCATTGCGCCCAACTCACCTTCTGTCGGGGCCGCGCCCGGCCAATGCATCGCGCAGCAATGAAGCGCCGGCTTCAAAGCCGGCATTGTCGGCTTCTTCGAGGGCCGTCGTATAGTGATCGATGCGGGTTTCGAGCGTCGCGTCGGCGCCGGCCGCCAAAAGCAGGCGGATTGCATCGACACTACGGATGGCCACTGCATAGTGCAGCGGCGTCCAGTCGTTCACGCCCCGCATGTTGGGATCGGCGCCGCCATCGATCAACACCCGGACGATTTCCAGCCTGTCTGCCCGGTCGGTCGACAACGCCGCGATGATCGCCGGAAACCCGCCGTGATCCTGATAGTTCGGATCCGAGCCCGCACCCAGCAAGGTCGAGATGAAGCCGACGGGGCTCCAGTAGATGGCATATTCCATGGGATGGCCAAGGCCGAGTTCGAACGGCATGCGTTCCTCGAACCAGCGCGGCGAGCCGCCCAAGGCCGCGCCGAGGGCTTCGAAGTCGCCGGCCTTGAACGCATCGTCGATGGCCTTGTACAGCCGATGGCGCTCACATCGATCTTCCGGGATTTCCAACATGGCGGTGATCCAGAAGGCGAAACTGACGGTCTATAGTGCCTCGATCTCCCGCGCGTGGAAAGGCGTCTTCGGATACTCCTGGCAGTGCTCGTCTTAGATGCACCGCTGCCATCCGCCAGAAATGGTGGAGCCGGCCCGGGGACGGGGCCGGCTCCTTAAAACCCGGTCGTTGGGGACGGGGAGGGTGGGGACTCGACCGGGCTTCCTCGTTAGGCACGTCGCATTATGCGGCGTGCTTGACCTCTGCATTGGCGTGCTAGCGGACGCTGGCGACTGCGTCGGCGCGGCCGTCGTTGATCGTCACCCAAACGCCCGAATTCTGGTCCGATTGGCGCTTCAGGTAGGTGTAGTCGGTGTCGGTCCAGGACAGCACCCTGGGTTCCAGGTTGTCGAGAATGAACTCGCCGAGGCTGGTGCGAACGGTGAGCACCGCATGGCCGTCGCCATTCGGCTGGCGCGCCACCGTCATCAGCAGATTACCGGCGGGGACCCCGGCGCTCATCAACTCGCGGCGCTTCTCCAGCGCATAGTCCTCGCAATCGCCGAAGCCATTGTCGGGATAGGACCAGACCTCTTCCTTGCCCCACTGCTCCATGTCGGTGCGCGGGATGATCCGGGTGTTGACCGAATTGTTGATGTTGACGATCGTCGCCCACAGCTTGCGGGTCAGTTCGACCGGCGCCTGCTTCGGCGTCCGCTCGGTGCATTCCTGCGGAAGCTTCTGGCAGAACTCATAGTGGCCGACCGGCTGCGTGGTGCGGCCGCCAGTGTGCATGAAGGCTGGTTGCGCCGCTTCCGCTGTTCCCCAAGCGGAAAGCTGCATCGCTATTGCCATAAGCAACAGCTTGCCCCTCGTCTTGTTCATTGTTCAGTCTCCCCGTTTGAGAAGACCATGACAGGGGTGGATTTATTTGACGCAAAAACCCGAAGTAGATTTTGAGTAAAACCTCAGTAGAATAAACGTAAAATTTGAGCTATTTGAGTATAAAATTCTTCAGGTATTTCTAACCAAGCCGGGTGCCCGCGCCGCCGCCGATACGGCGCTGGTGAGTGTGGATTGCTGGAGCCGACGGCAGGCTTTGGCGGGATGTCCGGTCAACAAAAAACCGGCCGAAATGGCCGGTTCGCTGGATCGCTATGTCGCTGCCTCAGGAGCGCGGGGCGTTGAATTCGGAATCGAGTGTTTCGGGTCGCTGGATGACGGCGAATTCGATGGCGACGCCATCCTCGAAATGGCGCACCACCTGGCCGCGCATGGTTCCCAGCATGACCTGGATGCCGATCGCCGGCTTGACGTCGATCTCAATGGCAGCGCCCGACAGCGACAGGTCGATGATGCGGCACTGATACTGGCGCCCGTCGGTGAGCTGAAGCACGCTGGTCGGGTTACGCGGCGCCACGCGTTCGTGACGGCGATCTTCTGGAAGATCGAGTTCATGCTTGTTGGCAAGCCAGGTCAGCTGCGCGGCAAGCTTGTCCTTCTTGCGGTCCGAGGCGATGACGGTCATCGCAAAGCCGTCCTGCGAGGTGCGCGTCACCACGCCCTCGATGCGGCCGATATGATCGATATAGGCAATGACTTTTTCGCCCGGCATGCCGACGCGATCGGTGCGAAGCGCGACATTGCCCGGCGACATGTCAATCACCTGGCACGGATGCTCGGTGCGGTCCTCCAGCATGAAGCGCCCGTAGATCTTCACACGGACGCGCTGAAAGTTACGCCTTTCGGCTCGGGACGGCGCGGACTCGACCGCCGCTGACCTCATCATGCCTACACCCCGTTGGCATTCCTGCGCGCCGATGCGAGGAACTTCACCCGCAAAACTACAGGAAAGCAGGTTAACAAAGGGGAAAAGCCGGCCGCACTGCTTTAAGATTTGGGGTTATTCTTCGCGCCCGCCGTCGAACACGACCAGGTGGCGGATGCGGCGCGCCCGGCCAAGTGCCGAAATCGTTTCCGGCGGGTCGAATTCGGACGGCACAAGCGAGGGAACGGCGATCTCCGGCCGGTTTTTCAGGAACATCGGGTCCTTGTCCGGATCGATGACGCGGATCGCGTCGATCAATGCGTCGGTGATCGGGTCCGCCCCCAGCCAGAAGGGCTTTTCGACGGCGCTGATCACGCCCAGGCAGCGCGGATTTTCGATCCCGCCGTCGAGCGGCAAGGCAAGCAGTTCGAAGCGGTTGGAACGGCCGTTTTGGCTGAGGCCCTCATAGGTGATGAGCACCACGGATTTCTGCTCGAGAACGCCATGGAACAACTTGGAGACAAGCCGCTGGTCCTTCTGGCGCCACAGCGAGGGAAAGGAAAAGCCCTTGAGTTCGCGCCCGTAGACGGCGCAAAGCCGGGTGCCGGCAAGCCGAAACACGGCTTCACCTCGGGTATCCCTTTCCAGGATAAAGGTGTCGGCCAACAGCGATTTGATATCAGCGGGCTCTACTTCCGAACGCTTCGGGGCAGAGCGCCCATCACGCAGCCTGTTCCAATATTGGAACAGTGTGATCGACCCGTTCTGTTTCATGCTAGCAGCTCCGCGCATTCTGTCTTCTGGTGTCCCATCGGGGAACAGAAAGGGCGCTCTCCGATGACCTACATGCGGTGCGTCGCAGGATGCGTGCCAGCAGCGTTAACACTTGTTCACGGGTCGGGGCCGTTAAGGTTAACAAGTGGTTTACGTTGCCCGCAGGCAGGGTGTGTGGCACATAAAAACCACTCCAGAAGCGGTCGTTTCGCGACGATCGGCAGCACTTCAGTTGAGAGTTTTAGGGGAGCAGGGGGCTCGACCAGCCGTTCAAGGGAAACCTTGGACGGCTTCTTTTTGATTCGCGCTCGATGATTCGCGATCGAGGCGCGCTGCGGCCAGTTAACAGCGACATTTGCCAATGGCGCGCATCAAGACGATCGAAGATCTCGACGCCAAGCTTCCGGCTTTCGGCCAGAGTGACGCAGCGACGGCAAGCTGGATCCCGTCAAACTGACCTTTTTTCTCCCCTCCCTCGCTTACGCCGAGGGGGGCGGGAGGCTCGGGCTACTTTTCTTCCCTGGCCTAGCCGCCGCTGATCGCCGTCAGGATAAAAACCTCGGTGCCGGGCGCGAGCCTGGTTTCCAGGGTTGCCTTCTCGCCATCGACGAAGACGTTCATATGGCGGCGGATCGCCGGGCGGGAATCGCACATGCGGTCCCGCATGCCGGGCCAGAGAGCGTCCAGCCCGTCGATCATTTCCCTCACGGTCGAGGC
The DNA here is from genome assembly GCF_056404235.1 of Mesorhizobium sp. P2_E10. Classification (NCBI taxonomy): domain Bacteria; kingdom Pseudomonadati; phylum Pseudomonadota; class Alphaproteobacteria; order Hyphomicrobiales; family Phyllobacteriaceae; genus Mesorhizobium; species Mesorhizobium sp. P2_E10. The sequence continues at coordinate 64,679 of NZ_JBFUEK010000015.1, read as the reverse complement.
CGGCAATTCGACCCGGCGCGGCGCGCCGGGAAACAGGTCCATGAGCACGCCCGGGAGCCGGGCGACGACGAGGGATACGCTGCTGGCGGTGTCGTTCGGCATTTGCCCTACCCGCTCACCACCATCGCCTCGACGGACAGGATCGTGGGCAGATGCTGAGCGATCTCCGACCAGTTTTCGCCTTCGTTGGCACTGGCGAAAAGCGAGCCGCCGCTGGTGCCGAAGTAGACGCCGGCCGGCTCGAGGCTATCGGTCGCCATGGCCTGCCGCAACACGCCCGCATAGCAGTTCTCCTGCGGCAGGCCCTTGCGCTCGTCCAACCAGGTGGCGCCCGCATCCTGCGTCTTCCAGACAGCCGCCTTCGCGTCCGGCACGTAGCGGCCGGCACTGTCGCCGTTGAGCGGCAGGAGGAAGAGCGTGTCGGCGTCGCGCGGATGCGTGGCCGCAGGAAAACCGAAGGTCGAGGGAAGGCCCTTCTCGATGCTCTGCCAGTTCTTGCCGCCGTCGTCGGAGCGGTACATGCCGCAATGGTTCTGCTGGTAGAGCCGATCGGGCTTGCCGGGTGCCATCACCAGGCAGTGCACGCACTGGCCGAACTCTGGATAGTTTTGTCCTTCAGGCAGGAAGTCTGCGCGGGTGCCCCGGTTGCGCGGCTCCCACGTCTTGCCGCCGTCCCAGGTGTAGAACACGCCTGCGGACGAGATGCCCACCCAGATCTGCTCCTCGTCTCTAGGGTGCGTGACGATCGAATGGAGGATGAGACCGGCGCCACCCGGGTTCCAGTCCTTGCGGCTGGGGTGATGCTGCAGGCCCTCGATGTGGCTCCAGGTGGCGCCGTCGTCGTCGGAGCGAAACAGGCCGGCCGGCTGCACGCCGGCATAGAGGCTGCCGTTGCGCCTGGCGAGGCTCCACACCGCCTTGATCGGCTCCTCGCCAGCCTCATAGGACAAGCCTTCGCTGGAATGCGTCCAGGTTTCGCCAAGGTCGTTCGATTTCCAGACCGCGGGACCGAACCATTCGTTGCCGCCGGCGCCGTAGATCGTGCCGGTCGCGGCGTCGCCGACGACATGGTTCATCGGCCAGTGCTCGCAGAACGGACCCCGCAGCTTCCACGACCCGCGCTTGCCATCGCTCTCGGCGATGAAGGCGCCTTTTTTCGTGCCGATGAGGACCAGGACTTTTTCCGGCATTTTCTCCTCCCGATTGTATGCCTTTCATCAAGGACGGCGGAGCGTGGGCCTGGCCGACAAGGGTCAGGAATTTTTTGCAGTCTAAACCCGTCGAGGCCAAGATGAGAAGATATGTCGCCGCCCAGGCTCTGCCATCGAGGGCAACGCGATCTGTGCTGTCATCGCCTGACGCCGCGCTGGAGCGCGATCCGGGCGGAATACCGCTACGCACTTTTCCGGATTGCTCGAGTTACCGCTTCTTGCCCAGGCCGAAAGTCAGCGCCAGCGCGCCAACCAGCACGACGCCTTTGACGAAGTCCTGCGTGTAATAGGGCGCGTTCAGCATGGTAAGGCCGTTGAGCAGCACGCCGACGAAAATCGCGCCGACCACCGTGCCGATCACATGCGGGCGGCGCTTGTCGAGAACGGCAAAGCCGATCAGCGACGCGGCGACTGCGTCGAGCAGCAACGAATTGCCCGCCGACACGTCGCCGCGGCCGACACGCGAGGCGACAATCAGCCCTCCCAGTGAAGCCAGCGTGCCTGACAGGACATAGGCCCAGAGCCGGTATGCCTTGGTCGGTGCGCCGGAAAGATGCGCGGCCGTTTCATTGCCGCCGATGGCGTAGAAGACGCGCCCCCAGCGCGTGCGTTCCATCAGGAACCAGGCGAGAACGGCGACGACGGCCATGACCACGACAGACAGGGGAATCGTGTCGAAAAGCCTGGAACGGCCGAGGACCAGGAAAGCCGGATCGTAAGCACCAGGAGCCGATGAGCCGTCGGGAAGCACCATGCCGGCGGTGATCGAGCGGCCGCCGGTCGGGATCAGTTGCACGCCGGCGAGCAGGAACATTGTCGCCAGCGTGGCGAGAAGATCGGCGACGCCGACGCGCACGATCAACAGCCCGTTGGCGAGGCCGATGAAGGCGCCCATCAACAAGACCAGCACCATGGTCTCGGTCGCGTTCAATTGCCAGACGACCATGGCATAGCTTGCCGCCATCACCGACGATGCGGCGATGCTGCCAACCGAGATCGAAGCCGTCTGCCGCCATGGTGATCGAAACCCCGACGCCGAGGATCGCCACAACCGAAACCGCCTGCAGGATCGAGAACAGATTGGCCGAGCGGATGAAGGCGGGCTGCACATGCCAGAAGCCGACGACCAGCAGGGCCAGCAGCACGAACAGGGCATAGCGGCGTATCTCGCGGAAAAGCGATGCGCGCGGCGCGGCCTGCGCTGTCGTCTGGTCGGTCATCGATGGTCTCCGGCTTCTTCGCTCTCGACCTTGCCGATCTGGTCGGTCAGCGAGCCATGGCCGTCTGCGGCCTCATGAAGTGAATGGTTGCGCATGACGAGGATGCGGTCCCCAACTTCCAGCGCCTCTTCGGTGTCGCTGGTGGCGATCAGCGTGGCCGAACCGCTCTGGCTGCTGCGTATCGCGGCGATCAGATCGGCGCGAGCGCCGACATCGACGCCCTGGAACGGCTCGTCGAGCAGCAGCAGCCGGCACGGTGCCGCCTGCCAGCGGGCGAGCACGACCTTCTGCTGGTTGCCGCCGGAAAGCTCGTCGAGCGTGTCGTCGGGGCTGCGCGCCTTGATGCCGAGCCGGGCGATCGCCTCGACGGCGACCTTGCGCTCCCGCTTCTCTCGCAGCAGCCCGCCTGGAAACCAGCGCTTCAGATGCGGCAGGGCGATGGTGCCGGAATCGAGGCGCCGGGAATTTCGGGCGGCAGCAGCGACGATTGCCAGCGATCCTCGGCGACCATGAACACGCCGCTTTCGATCGATTGCGCCGGCCCGCTCGAAAGCCACGGCTTGCCGTCGAGCACGACGCTGCCTTGCGCCAATGTTTCGAGGCCGAACAGCGCCGCAGCAGCCGGCTCTTGCCCGAACCGAGGGTGCCGGTGATGGCCACGACTTCGCCGGAGCGGAGCTCGAGGTCAAAGGATCGCGCACCTGCAATCAGTTGTGCGCCCTTGATGGACGCGATGACCGGCGCGGTCGAGATCTTGCCGCCATGGACGACAGCTTCCAGTGTCCGGCCAATCATTGTGGCAACGGCGGCCGGGAAATCGATCGGCCTGGCAAACGCACCGACGATGCGGCCGCCGCTCATGACGACGGCACGGTCGGCGATCGCGGCAAGGTCGCCAAGCCGATGCGAGATGTAGAGGATTGCCATGCCGGTCGAGCGCAGCCGGCGGATGATGGCGAACAGCCGGTCGGCTTCCGTGGTCGACAGGCTCGATGTCGGCTCGTCGAGGATCAGGACGGAGGCCTTGGCCGCGACAGCGCGTGCGATGGCGATCAATTGGCGTTCGGCCGGGCGCCCGGTGCTGCCGCAAAGTTCATCGAGCAAAAGGTTCTCGGCAACTGTCAGGCCGGCAGCACCTGCCTGGTCGGTCGCCTGGTGCACGGTGGCGATGCCGGCCGCCTTGGCGGCGCTCGGCGAGGCGAAGGTGGCGGCCCTGCCGTTCAGCGTGATCGTCCCGGCGTCGGGCGTATGCGAACCCGAAAGGATTTTCACCAGTGTCGATTTGCCGGCGCCGTTGGCGCCCATCAGCGCCACGACCTCGCCAGCCGCCACGGCAAGATCGGCGCCGGCGAGCGCGCGTGTCGGCCCAAAGGATTTTTCGATCCCGGCAACCGAGACGGTGATGGAAGAGCTGGGGAGGGACAAGTGGCTTCAGCCGGTTACAGGTTGGGAAAGGGTTCGGCCAGGGTTTCCCTGGCCAAGCGGCGCAAGGGAGTGGACGGGAATCGCTTCTCTCATACTCCATGATCGCCAGCTTGGCATCGTAACCCGGCGAGTAGACGATGCCATTGGCATCGACGAACACATCGGTCGGCTGCATTCTAGGACCGGCCTCATCGCTTCCGAGAACTCTGGTTGCGAGTTTTTCAACTCCGGGAGCATTTCCGCCTTGTTGCCTGCCTGGTTTTTAGCAAATGACCGGCGACCCCTGCCGGGCATTGGCTCTCGGGAAACTGAATTGTTCCAAGTTGAGCCTCCTTGCTCTAAAGCTCGCGACGTCCAATCCCCGAACTGAGTGCAAGGCGTATGAGCGAACCTGTAAGCCCATCGGAAACCGAGCTGGCGGAACCTGCTCCGGAGCCGCGCCGCGAGCCGGTGTTCAACCTGCCGCCCGTGGTGCTGGCGGTGATCGGCGTCTGCGCCATCGTTCACCTGATCCGTGTCTATGGGCTCACCGACGAGCAGGACTATGCGCTGCTTGTGCGCGCGGCCTTCATTCCGATCCGCTATTCCGGCCAGTTCGACCTTGATTTCTATGCGTTTTCGAGCCCGTTCACCTATGCTTTCCTGCATGGCGGTTTTGCGCATCTGGGCATCAACATGGTGTGGCTGGCGGCTTTCGGCTCGCCGCTGGCGAACCGTTTTGGCACGCTTTGGTTTTCGCTGTTCTTCGCCGCCACCGGATTGGCGGCGGTGGTGCTGTTCTGGGCTGTGCATCCGCTCGGCCAGGCGCCGCTGGTCGGCGCCTCGGGCGCGATTTCAGGCATGATGGGGGCCGCGGCGCGCTTTGGCTTCAGCATCGACCGTTCATCCGGCAAAGCCGCCTTTGCCGGTGCGCCGCTGTCGATATCAGCCGTGCTGCGCTCGCGCAGCGTCATGACCTTCCTCGCCATGTGGATGATCATCAATCTCGCCACCGGCCTGTTCGGCGCCCCCGGCGTCGACAGCCAGATCGCCTGGGAAGCGCATATTGGCGGCTTTGTCGCCGGCTTCTTCGGTCTGCGTCTTTTCGATCGGCGACAGCAGGAGGTTCACGAGCACGAGCAGTGACCATCGCACTTGAAATGCGACCGATCACGGCGCACGATGTTCACCAGAACGTGAAAGCCGGCCAGGGCAGGAACCGGCGAGCAAAAAATTGAGGAGGACGCCATGACCGTTAAGGCAATTCTCGAGAAAAAAGGCCACGACGTGTTGACGCTCGGGCCAAACGAAAAGCTGAGCGAGGCCATTCGTATGCTCGCCGACCACAAGATCGGTGCGCTGGTCATCACCAATGGCGATCACAAGATCGTCGGCATTCTTTCCGAGCGCGACATCGTGCGGGTCGTCGCCAAGGAAGGTGCTGCCGCCCTCGATATCGCCGTGCGCTCGGCAATGACGCCGAAGGTGAAGATCTGCAACGAGAACCACACCGTCAATGAGGTCATGGAGATCATGACCAAGGGCCGTTTCCGCCATCTGCCGGTTGAAAAGAACGGGTTGCTCGACGGCATCATCTCCATCGGCGACGTGGTCAAGCGTCGCATCGAGGATGTCGAGCGCGAGGCCGACGAGATCCGAGCCTATATCGCCACGGCTTGAGCGAGAGAAACCAGAATTCGAGGCAAGCGGCTGAAAAGGCCGGCCTGCGGCCTTGCGTCTATGTTTTGGGCGCTTGTCTCTTTTGGCGGTTTGCACTAGCGAAGTTGCACACCAAATATGCGCTCGCGCATATGCCGTAGTTCCAATTCGCAGGCCGCCATGACCCTCATCGATACCCGCACGCCCGACGCCAAACGCCTGATCCCGGGCGCCACAGGCGACTGGGAGATCATCATCGGCCTCGAAGTGCACGCGCAGGTCACTTCCGAGGCTAAGCTGTTTTCGGGCGCCTCGACGGCCTTCGGTGCCGCGCCCAACGCCAATGTCAGCCTGGTCGACGCGGCAATGCCGGGCATGCTGCCCGTCATCAATGAGGAATGCGTCAAGCAGGCGATCCGCACCGGCCTTGGGCTGAAGGCGCAGATCAACCACAAGTCGGTGTTCGACCGGAAAAACTACTTCTATCCCGATCTGCCGCAGGGCTATCAGATCTCGCAGTTCAAGCAGCCGATCGTCGGCGAGGGCACGGTCATCGTCTCCGTCGGGCCGGACCGGCAGGGCGAGTTCGAGGACATCGAGGTCGGTATCGAGCGCCTGCATCTGGAGCAGGATGCCGGCAAGTCGATGCACGACCAGCATCCGACCATGTCCTATGTCGATCTCAACCGCTCCGGCGTGGCGCTGATGGAGATCGTGTCGAAGCCCGACATGCGCTCGGCCGATGAGGCCAAGGCCTATGTGACCAAGCTGCGCACCATCGTGCGCTATCTCGGCACCTGTGACGGCAATATGGACGAAGGCTCGATGCGCGCCGACGTCAATGTCTCGGTGCGCAAGCCCGGCGGTGAATTCGGCACGCGCTGCGAGATCAAGAACGTCAACTCGATCCGCTTCATCGGCCAGGCGATCGAATACGAGGCGCGCCGGCAGATCGCCATTCTCGAGGATGGCGGCAAGATCGACCAGGAAACGCGGCTGTTCGATGCCGTCAAGGGCGAGACGCGCTCCATGCGTTCCAAGGAAGAGGCGCATGACTACCGCTATTTCCCGGATCCTGACCTTTTACCGCTGGAATTCGACCAGGCCTATGTCGATGCGCTGGCGAAGAACCTGCCGGAACTTCCCGATGACAAGAAGGCGCGGCTGATCTCCTCGCTCGGCCTGTCGGTCTACGACGCCTCGATCCTGGTTTCGGAAAAGCCGATCGCCGACTATTTCGAAAAAGTCGCAGCGGGGCGTGACGGCAAGCTTGCCGCCAACTGGGTCATCAACGATCTGCTCGGCCAGCTGAACAAGGCCGGCAAGGACATTGAAAATGCTCCTGTCACACCCGATCAGCTGGGTGCGGTCATCGACCTGATCAAGGAAGGCACCATCTCCGGCAAGATCGCCAAGGATCTGTTCGAAATCGTCTGGAACGAGGGCGGCGACCCGCGCGCGCTGGTCGAAAGCCGTGGCATGAAGCAGGTCACCGACACCGGCGCCATCGAGAAGGCTGTCGACGAGGTTATCGCCGCCAATCCCGACAAGGTCGAGCAGGCGCGCGCCAAACCGACCATGGCCGGCTGGTTCGTCGGCCAGGTGATGAAGGCCACGGGCGGCAAGGCCAACCCGCAGGCGGTCAACGATCTGGTCAAGGCCAAGCTCGGCATCGAGTAGGGTGATGTTCGTCCGCAGCGCCGGGGAACGCGATCTGGCTGCCATTCGCACGCTGCTGGTCGAGACATGGCACGCCACTTACGATGTGATTTACGGCGTCGAGCGGGTCGCCGAAATCACCGATGAATGGCATTCGATCGCCGCGCTCAAGGCGCGGCTGGTTCGGCCGAATTCCGAATTCCTCGTGGCTGACGACGGCAAGCGCATTGGCGGCATGGCTTTTGCGGCTGCCACCACGGATACGAAGATCGTCCTGTTGAACCAGCTCTATGTCCATCCCGACTGCCAGCGGCAAGGCATTGGCCAAGCATTGCTGGAAGAGGTCGAGGCCAGCTTTCCGGAGGCGCAAAAGCTGCGCCTTGAGGTGGAAGAAGCAAACGCAGCGGCCATCGCCTTCTATCGTTCGCAAGGATTTCTGCCCGCTGGCAAGACGGCCGATTGCGGCGGCAGTTCCGGGCTGCCGGCGCTGATCCTCGAGAAGGCCATCGGATAGGCTTCCGGATCGCTCGGGCCATCGCGTGTTTTTGATTTGATTGCGTCCCCTGGACGATGAAGGCTGCCTTCGCCGATCCGTACCCGCATGACGAGATGGGACGCGACGGCGCGAGGGGGATTTCATGCCAAGCTTGCCGGAACTGATGCCGACAGAAGTGTCGGACGAAACCTTTGGTGGCGTCACCTATCATATTGCGGGCGAACTGGTGCCGGTGCTTTCGGTCGATGTGACGCGAATGCCGGTCTATTTCGAGCATCACATTCTGCTGTGGAAGAACTCCACCATCACGATCGGTCTGAAGTCGCTCAAAGGCGCGCTGAAGCGGATGATGGCCGGCATGCAGATTTTTGTCACCGAGGCGTCGGGAGCTGGCATCATTGCCTTCAGCCGCGATGGGCCGGGCCATATCGTGCCGATTCATCTTCGGCACGGCGAGGAGGTCCAGGTGCGCGAGCACCAGTTTCTCGCGGCGACCGGCAATGTCGATTACACGTTCGAACGCGTGCGCGGCCTGGCGACGATGCTGTTTGGCCAGAGCGGCTTCTTCATCGACCGGTTTCGTGGCGATTCCGGCGACGGCATCGTCTGGCTGCACGGCTATGGCAACGTCTTCGAGAAAACGCTCGGCGCCGGCGAAACCATCGACATCGAGCCCGGCGGCTGGCTGTTCAAGGACGTGTCGGTGAAGATGGAGACCAAGATCGACCGGCTTTCCAGTGGGTTTTTCGGCGCCAACATGAATTTCATCGTCAATCGCTTCACCGGACCGGGCCGGGTCGGCATTCAGTCGATGTATCTGCACATGCCAACCGAGGAATAGGCTCCGCGGCCCGGCGCAGTTTCAGCTCGAGCGCAGCGGCGGTGATAGTTCGCGCATCAAGAGTTCCAGCCCGCGCTGGTCGCTGGCGCCGGTCTTGTCGAAGATGGTCGCCAGTTGCGACTTGACGGTGCCGTCCGAGACGCCGCTCGTGGCGGCAATCTCACGGCGTGTCAGGCCGGCCGCGACATGGCTGGCGACGCGTTTTTCGGCTGCGGTCAGCCCGAACAGTGCCGCGATCGCATCCAGTGCCGGCATCGGTGTCGAGCCGACGGCGGCGATGAAGATGGCGGCTGCGGCGCGCTGCGACACGCGTGCCGAAATTTCACGCCGCGCCAATGGCATGACATGCGCCACCGCCGGAACGTCGGCTCTGACCAGGGGAATGTTGATGCCGGAAGGTCCGAGCGCGAATTCGTCGCGCGTGCCGAGTTCGACGGCAAGGCCGATCGCGGCATTGGCGTCGGAATAGCTGAACGAGAGTTGGCCGCGCGCCGAAGACACCGAAATGTTCTCGCTCAGCAGCGCTTCGGCCGCCGGATTGGCGAAAAGAATCTGCATGTCGTCGGCAACGATCAGCACCGGATGGTCGAGGCCCTCGATGATCGAGCTGAAAATCTCGGCCTTGCGCCGTTCGGCCTCGAACAGGTCGCCGATGGTCACGGCGCGGCGAACATGGGGCGCAAGCTGGGAAATCAGCTCGAGATCCTGGCTCGAAATCTGGCGCCTGTCCTTGTCCGTCACCACCATCAGCGTCCCGACGCGGGTTGGCCGCTTGATCAGCGCCACCCAGAAGAAATCGTCGAGCCGGTTGGGCTCCACCCATTCGCGCACGATGCGGCTGTCGAGCCAGTTCTGCCGCGCGCCCGGGCCTTGCAGCGCATAAATGGAATCGACCGTGAAAGGCGTGTCGATGTCCATCTTCGGCAGAGCGGTGGAGAAGGGCACCGCGGCTCCGTAGTCGCGCTGCAGCGGCTCCAGTATGGCCGGATCGCCGCAGGAAACCGAAAATCGGGCCGAGTTGCTGACCGTGTCGACGACCCCAAGCATGGCAAGCTGGCCGATTGCCAATCTGCAGATGGCATCGAGTGTCGCTTGCCAGCGGTCGATGTCGGCAATCGAATCGTAGATTGCCTCGACGACCTGCGGCAGTGTGCGACCGATCGTATTTGCAAGGGGAGACATGGGTTCTCTTTTGCCACAACAGGAGTGACTCGGTGCCAAGTTCCACAATAATTTTGCGGAAGGTCGCACACAACCTTTTCGACCTATTGATGTATGTGAATTGGTTCACATCGCTTGTGGTTGTGTCAAAGCTGCATCACCGTGCAGCGTAGATCTGCATCTGGTGCTTGGAGCTACATCCCAGAGTAGCGCAGATGGTTGTGGTCCTGCGCGCTAGGCGGAGGGAACTTCCACATTGTCGATCAGCCTGGTCTTGCCAAGCCAAGCGGCGGCGAGCAAGCGCCCGTCGTGGTTTTGCCGCCACGGGCCAAGCGTCAGGCTGGCGCGCGCCGCGACATAGTCGACGCTGCGGAAACCGGCGCTGAGAAGAGCGCTGCTGGCCTGGCCGGTTACGCTAACTTCATCGCCGCCGGCCGCAAGTGCCGCCGCCGATCTGTACAGGATGGCGTTGAGCTGGCGTGCAATCTCAAGCTCGGCTGCGCCGAGATAGGCGTTGCGCGACGACATGGCGAGGCCGTCCGCGTCGCGCACGGTCGGCGCGCCGATGATTTCAACCGGCAGGTCGAGATCGCGGCACAGCCGCCTAACGACGCAGAGCTGCTGGTAGTCCTTTTCGCCGAAGATCGCCTGGTCGGGAGATGCTTGCAGAAAGAGTTTTGCCACGACCGTTGCGACGCCATCGAAGAAGGTCGGCCGGAAATCAGATTCCAGTCCGGAAGAGGGACCTCCAACCGAGATTTTCGTGGCAAAGCTGACCGGGTACATCTCGGAAACAGTCGGCGTGAAGGCAAGATGCGCTCCGGCCTCCGCCAGCCGGTCGAAATCGTGGGCAAGCTGGCGCGGGTATTTGTCGAGGTCTTCGGTCGGCGCGAACTGGGCCGGATTGACGAAGATCGAGACGACGCAGCGATCGGCCTTTTCGAGCGCGATCCTGACCAGCGAGATATGGCCGTCATGCAGCGCGCCCATGGTCGGCACCATGGCGACGCTCAGGCCATCGCGCCGCCAGTCCCGGATTTGCGCGCGAAGTGCCGCGACGCTGTCGACGACGATTGGCCGGCTCATGCCCTATCCTTCTTGGCTGAAAACTCCTTGCCGGCTGAAAAGACGTGATCCGGTCCGGGAAAGCTCCGGTCGCGCACCTCGGCGGCGTAGCGCGCGGCAGCGCCCGCGACGACGCTGCGCAAATCGGCATATTGCTTGACGAATTTCGGCACGCGGTCGACGGTCAGGCCGACCATGTCGTCGATGACCAGGATCTGGCCGTCGCAGTCGCCGCTGGCGCCGATGCCGATGGTCGGGATGGCAATGCGCCGGGTAAGCTCGGCGGCGACGGTTTCGACCGTGCCTTCGATGACGACAGAAAAGGCGCCGGCCTTTTCGACCGCGTCGGCGTCGCGATAAAGCGCCGCCACATTCTCCTCGCTACGGCCCTTGATCCTGTAGCCGCCATCCTTTTCCACCGATTGCGGCAGCAGGCCGATATGCCCCATCACCGGAATGCCGGCGGCGACGATTGCCGCGATCTGCGCGGCCATGTCGACGCCGCCCTCCAGCTTGACGGCCTGGCAGCCGGTTTCATCGACGATGCGCCGGGCCGAGGCAACGGCCTGCGCCGCAGAGGCCTCGTAGCTGCCGGCCGGCATGTCGACCACCACGCAGGCTTTGGCGGAACCGCGCATCACCGCTTGCCCATGGGCGATCATCATCTCCAGCGAGGCACCGAGCGTGGTCTTGTGGCCATGCAGGACCATGGCGACGCTGTCGCCGACCAGAAGCAGGTCGACGTGGTCGTCGAGCAGCCGGGCGACAGGATAGGTATAGGCGGTCAGGCAGACGATCGGCACGCCGCCCTTGCGACGACGAATGGCATCGGCGCTGATCCGGACATCAGGGTCGGATGCGTGTGGGGCCAATCGTCACCTCCCTTGACCGGCAATCAGGCCGGATACCCGTACAGGGCGCGCAGAGCTTTAGAAAGACGATGGGGGCTTGGCAAGCGTGACGTTGGTGGCTTCGCTAGACGACCTAGTGCCGCAACCGTGGCAAAACTCTTGCCTTCGCGATGGGCTGACGCCATAAGCAGGGAACGGGCGCCGCAGCTGCCGCCCGCGAGGATCTGGATGAAAACTTTCCTTACGCAATTTTTCACCTGGTGGAACGGCCAGACGCTGGGAACGCGCCTGCATACTTGGCGCTACGGCACGAAGGTCGGACAGGACGAGACCGGCAACACCTACTATGAGGGCGGCACCGATTCGGAAGGCCGCACCCGTCGCTGGGTGATTTACCGCAACTACTCGGAAGCTTCGGCTATACCGCCGGGCTGGCACGGCTGGATCCATCACCGCGTCGATGTGGCGCCGCCGAGCGACGACTACCGGCCGCGCGACTGGCAAAAGGCGCACGAACCGAACCTCACGGGAAGTGCTGCTGCCTATCGCCCGAAGGGCTCGGTGCTGACCAATCAGCACCGCCCGCAGGTGACGGGCGACTACGATGCCTGGACGCCCGGTTCTTGACCGGTTGCCGGTCTTTTGTCGCCACAATTGGCGTTTAGCTGCTTGCTGATATGACAGCGGCGACTAGCCTTGGGTGCGAGAATCACCCGGGCGCAAACCACCGGTATTCCCAGATGAGCATTTTGAGCCGAATCGCGATGGGTGGACTGACGGCGGCAGCCGTAAGTGTTGCCGCATGCACGGCGGCGTTTGCCGCCGCGCAGACGCCGGAGGCGCCCGCGGCGTCCGATCGGATCACCAATCCCGTCGCCGAATTCGCCGGCATCGACAAGATCACCGGCCGCATCATCACCTTCGACGTCTATATCGACGAGACGGTGCAGTTCGGCGCTTTGCAGGTGACGCCGCGCATCTGCTATTCGCGGCCCGAAACCGAAGAGCCGAAGACCGATTCCTTTGTCGAGGTCGACGAGATCACGCTGGATCGCAAAATCCGCCGCATCTTCACCGGCTGGATGTTTGCCGAAAGCCCCGGCCTCAACGCGGTCGAGCACGCCGTCTATGACGTCTGGCTAAAGGGCTGCAAGCAGAAATCGGACGTGCCGCCGCCCGATGCAGCCAAGGCCGGCACACCAAAGGTCGATACGTCCAAGCCGAAGGCCGCCGCCGCTCCGGAAGCGACCGACCCCGACAGCACCGACGCGAACTGATCCCCAATACCAGTCGGTAGGGGGAACCGCCCGGCTGGCTACACGTTAGGGAAGGAGACCGCGCATCGATGCGCCGGAGGATTTCCCGATGTCAGACAGCAAGCGGATCACCGCCAGCAAGAAAGACCTGCTCGAACTCGAAAAAGGGTTCTGGACCGGCGACGCGGCCTACTATGAGGCCAATGTCGACACCGAATGCCTCGTGGCGTTTCCGAAAATGGCGCAAGCCATGGACAATGCCGATCTGGCCAAGACCGCGACCAAGCCGAACCGTTGGCGCAATCTGAAGATGGACCTCAAGGGCATCATCGAGCCGGGCAGCGACATCATCATGATGACTTACGAGGCTCGCGCCGTCAGAGAAAACGGCGAGCCATACGCGGCGCTGGTCAGCACCGGCTATGTCCATCGCGTCAATGGCTGGAAGATGATGTTCCACTCGCAGACGCCGATGGATGCTGCTGCGAAAGGGTGAAAAGTCTGACCGTCAGGGAAAAAAGACGGCTTCGCCCTTCAGCGCGTCGGCAAGCATCTTCTCGTATTTGCCACGCGGCACGTCGACCGCGCCGAAGCGCTTGAGGTGTTCGGTGGTGAACTGGGTGTCAAGCAGCGCGAAGCCGCGCGCCTTCAATCGCTCGACGAGATAAAACAGGCAGGTCTTCGATGCGTCGGTCTCCCTGGCGAACATGCTCTCGCCGAAGAACACGCGGCCGAGCGAGACGCCGTAGAGACCGCCGACCAGCCGCTCCTCGCGCCACGCCTCTACCGAATGACAATGGCCGAGCCGGTGCAGTTGCACGTAGGCTTCGCGGATCGGCGCGTTGATCCAGGTGGAACGGCGCTCTTCGCGCCGTTCGGCGCAGCCATCGATCGTCGCCTCGAAATCGAAATCGAAACGGATGTCGAACGGGTTCTTGCGGATCGTCTTTCTTAGGCTCTTCGGGGCGTGAAAGCCGTCGAGCGGAATGATGCCGCGCGTCTCCGGCCGCACCCAGAACACTTCCGGGTCGGTGGCGCTTTCGGCCATCGGGAAGACGCCCGAAGCATAGGCCTTGAGCAAAAGGTCTGTCGGGATGCGATAGCCGGGCGCGTAGGGACGGGTCATCGCGTCATCATAGCGGCAAGTCGTGGCTATTCTTCCTTGGCCAGGTATTTTTCCAGCCAGTGGATGTCGTAGTCGCCATTGGCGATGTCGGCATTGCCGACGAGATCGCGGAACAGCGGCAGTGTCGTCTTGATGCCGTCGACGACGAATTCGTCGAGCGCGCGGCGCAGCCGCATCATGCATTCGACGCGGTTGCGGCCATGCACGATCAGCTTGCCGATCAGGCTGTCGTAGTAGGGCGGGATCTTGTAGCCGGAATAGACGCCGGAATCGACGCGAATGCCGAGGCCGCCTGGCGTGTGGAAATGGGTGATGGTGCCGGGCGAGGGCGTGAAGGTGCGCGGATCCTCGGCGTTGATGCGGCATTCGATGGCGTGGCCGTTGAACTTGATGTCCTCCTGCCTCACCGAAAGCCCGCCGCCGGAGGCGACGCGGATCTGCTCGTGCACGAGATCGATACCGGTGATCGCTTCGGTCACCGGATGCTCGACCTGCAGGCGGGTGTTCATCTCGATGAAATAGAACTCGCCGTTCTCGTAGAGGAATTCGATGGTGCCGGCGCCCGAGTAGCCGAGGTCGGCGATGGCCTTGGCGCAGATACCGCCGATGCGGGCGCGCTCCTCGGCGTTGAGGGCCGGCGAGGGCGCCTCTTCCCAGACCTTCTGGTGGCGGCGTTGCAGCGAACAGTCGCGCTCGCCGAAATGCACGCCGCGGCCAGCGCCGTCGCCGAACACCTGCACCTCGATGTGGCGCGGCTTTTCCAGATATTTTTCGATGTAGACGGCGTCGTCGCCGAAGGCCGCACCGGCTTCCGTGCTCGCTGTCTGCAAGGCGATCTCAAGGTCGGCCTCGGTAAGCGCGACCTTCATGCCGCGCCCGCCACCGCCGGCCGATGCCTTGATGATCACGGGATAGCCGATCTCAGCGGCAATGCGCCTGGCTTCCTTTTGATCGGTGACCGCGCCGTCCGAACCGGGCACCACCGGGATGCCGAGGCGCTTTGCGGTGCGCTTGGCCTCGATCTTGTCGCCCATGATGCGGATATGGTCGCCGGACGGGCCGATGAAGGTGATGTTGTGCGCGGCCAGGATGTCGGCGAACTTGGCGTTCTCCGACAGGAAGCCGTAGCCCGGATGCACCGCATCGGCGCCGGTGATCTCGCAGGCGGCAACGATCTGGTGGATGTTCAGATAGCTGTCACGCGACGGCGGCGGGCCGATGCACACGCTCTCGTCGGCGAGCCTGACATGCATGGCGTCGGCGTCGGCGGTCGAATGCACCACCACGGTCTGGATGCCGAGCTCCTTGCAGGCGCGCAGCACTCTCAGAGCAATTTCGCCGCGATTGGCGATGAGGATTTTCTGAAACATTCCTGTTTTACTCGATCACGACGAGCGGCATGCCGTACTCGACCGGCTGACCGTCCTCGAACAGGATCGCCGTCACCGTGCCGGCGCGCGGCGAGGGGATCTGGTTCATGGTCTTCATCGCCTCGATGATCAGCAGCGTCTGGCCTTCCTTGACCTTCGTGCCGATCTCGATGAATGCCTTGGCGTCGGGCGACGGCGCCAGATAGGCGGTGCCGACCATGGGTGACGGCACCGCGTTCTTGGACACGTCGACGGCTGCCGGCGCGGCAGCCGCGGCAGGCAGCGCTGCCGCCGGCGCATAGCTCGGCTGCGGTGCTGCAATCGCATGAACGGCCGGCGCCTGGCGCGATACGCGCACCTTGAGGTCGCCCAGTTCGACCTCGATCTCGGTGAGGTTGGTGTCGTTCAGTATGCCCGCCAGATCGCGGATGAGCTGCTGGTCAACACCGGTCTTCTTTATCGACATTTTCGAGCCTTCTGTTTGTTGGCCGGTCATAGGCGTGCTGCCAGCGCCTGCAGCGCCAGAGTGTAGCCGAGCGGCCCGAACCCGCAGATCATGCCGACAGCGACCGGCGCGACCATGGAGACGTGGCGGAACGATTCCCGCGCATGGATGTTGGAAAGATGAACTTCGGCGACGGGCAGCGGCGCAATGGCGCGGATGGCGTCGTGAATGGCGATCGAGGTGTGGCTGTAGGCACCCGGATTGATGACGATGCCGGCGGCCTTGTCGCCGGCCTCCTGGATCCAGTCGACGAGATCGCCCTCATGGTTCGACTGGCGAAAATCGATCTCGAGCCCAAGGGCCGCACCTGCCTGCTTGCAATCGTCGGCGATGGCGGCAAGCGTCTTGCCGCCATAGATCCCAGGTTCGCGCTTGCCAAGCGCGTTAAGGTTGGGGCCGTTCAGGACGAAAACAGTTTTCAAAAATGCCGACCTTTCCCGGTGCCGGCGGCAAGCCGGCGCACTGGGCCTCTATAATGGGCATAGACGCCTGCGAAAAGAGCGCAAGTGCGTTCTTTTGCTGTCCACAACAGCCGAAAATCCGCCGGCCCGCCAAATCACCGGCCGATCAGAGCGCGGCCTTCGCCGCTTCGATCTTTTCCGCCAGCACTTGCTGGCCAAGCGCCCCGAACACCACCTCGTTGCCGACCACATAGGACGGCGTTCCGGTGATGGCCAGCTTGTTGGCAAGGTCATAGGTCTTGGAGAAGGTCTCGGTGATGCTCGGGTCCTTCATTTTTTCGCGCAGCTTTGCCTCATCGGCGCCGAGCGACAGCGCCACCTTGATGGCCGCAGCCTCGGTGGCGCGGCCCTGGCCGCCAAGCAGCGCGTTGTGGAACTCGCCGTATTTCTCCGGCATCATCAGATGGAAAGCCATCGAGACGACGCTGGCTTTTTGCGAATCCGGGCCGAGAATCGGGAATTCCTTGAGCACGAAACGCAGATCCGGATCGGCTTTCGTCAGTGCCCGCATGTCCTCGATGGCGCGTTTGCAGAAGCCGCAATTGTAATCGTAGAACTCGACAATGGTGACCTTGCCGTTCGGATTGCCGACAACGCCGTCGAAGCTGGAGTTGAAGATCTCGCTCTTGGCCTTGGTGATGACGCCGAGGGCGGCGATGCGCTGCTCTTCCTTCTGCTTGGCCTCGAGCGCATCCTGCACCTCGAGCAGAACCTCAGGGTTCTTCAACAGATAGTCGCGGATGATGCCTTCGATTTCGGTGCGGTCGACCTTGGTGTCCGAGGACGCTACCTGCACGACTTGCGCCGTCGTCCCGGCCTTTGCAGCCTGCGGACTTCCAGCGACGAACCCGAAAGCCAGCATGGCAAGAGCGGCAGCCACTCCAGTCGTGCCAAGCAGAATTGCCTTGTTCATCATCCCTTATCCTCTAGCCTGTTCCGTCCGCTTTTGTCGCCGCATGCCGCCGGAAGGTTCATTTTTTGATTTTGCCTGATGGCGCGTAGTTTATTATATCCTGGGCGCGAAGCCAGCCCGGCTCGCCGCGCTTCATAGTCTGCTGTGCGCGCATGGCGAAGATTTTCGCATTTTTGTAGTCGCCAGAATAGAAATGACCTTCGGCTGTCGCCAGTTCGGCCGCTGCAATGTTGCCAAGCTCGCCATATGCCTGCGCCAGATAACGGTAGCCTTCGGCGTTTTCCTTGTCGCGCCCGATGCCATTGTTGATCTGCACCACCGCCTTCTTCAGAGAATCAGGAGTGCCGACGGCCATCAGCGCCTGGCCGAGCGAGACCGGCAGCAGTCCCGATCTTGCCGGATCGAGGCTGACCGCCTTGGCATAGGCTTCCGCCGCGTCCTTCGGCTTGTTCGCCTTCATCAGGATGTCGCCGCGCAATTCCTGGAAATAAGCGTTTTTCGGCTGTGTCTTGATCAGCGCATTGGTCCTGGCGAGCGCGGTGGCCAGATTGCCATAGAGATAGGCCGTCTGCGCTTCGCCATATTGCGAAGCGAGGCTTCCCGGGTTCTTGCGGATCAGCCGCGCCGCGGCGGCCTGGCCACCCATATAGGCGGCGATCTTGATGCGCATCATGTCGTGCCGCTGCTGGAGCGCCGGCGGGTCGACCTTGTCGACATAGGGGCTCTGCTTGACCAGCACTTCGAGATTGGCGATGCGCTCCTGCGGCATCGGATGGCTGATCCGGTAGGGATCGACCTGCGCGCCGGATAGCGACAGGGCGCTCTGGAAGCGGGCGAAGGTCTTCAGCATGCCCATGCCGGACTGGCCGGTGGCGTTGAGATAGGTGATAGCCGAGCGGTCGGCGGTGGTCTCTTCGGTGCGCTGATAGGCCAGGATGCTGCGCTGCGCCATCTCGCCGCCGCCGGCCGCAACGCCCATGCCGGCGCCGGCAAGGCCGCGGCTGCCGGTGGAGGCGCCGGCAACGATGGCGCCGGCGCCAAGCAGTGTGGCAATGATCGCCATCGTCTTGGCGCGCTCGAGCTGCTCGCGCAATTTCTGCTGGTGGCCGCCGGCGATGTGGCCGGCTTCGTGGGCGATGACGCCGATGATCTCGTTGGGCGTTTCCGCCATCATCAGCGCGCCGGTGTTGATGAACAGACGCCGCCCGGCAACGAAGGCGTTGAAGCTCTGGTCGTTGACCAGCACGATGTCGATGCCATCACCCGCCAGGCCTGCTGCCTTGAAGATCGGCCGCGCATAGTCACGCACCAGCGCCTCGATCTCGGCATCGCGCACCACCGGCACGTTCTGGGCAAAGGCATTGACCGAGCCGGACAGGGCCACCGCGGCGGCAAGCGCAAGCGTCGCGAAGATGCGCGCGGCCTTGGCAATCGTCGATTTGGGTCGGCTCAGCATGAGGTCCACTGGTAAACGAGCGGGCGAACGATGAAAAGAGTCGGCACCGGAAACTTCCTGAACTTGTGATCCTCACATCAATCGGGCATTTGTGCGGCGCGGTCATCAAAGCCGGCTGTCTGCGGCGGCTGGATCTGGCGGCAAAATGGGGCGGCAACAGTGAGGTCAAATGGTTGTTTCGCTTTCGCGCCGCGGTGAGGTCGAGCCGTTCCACGCCATGGACATTCTGGCCGAGGCCAACCGGCTGAAAGCCACCGGCGTGCCGGTCGTTTCCATGGCTGTCGGCCAGCCGTCGGACCCGGCGCCGATCGGCGTGAGAGAGGCTGCGGCCAACGCGCTGAAGATCGGCCGCATCGGCTACACCGACACGTTGGGGCTTGCTGGTCTGCGCAAGGCGATCGCCGAGCATTATGGCGAGCACTACGGGATCGACGTCGCGCCCGGCCGCATCGCCGTGACCACCGGATCGTCCGCCGCCTTCAACCTGGCGTTTCTGGCAATGTTCGATCCGGGCGACCGCGTCGCCATCGCCGCGCCCGGCTATCCGGCCTACCGCAACATCATGGCGGCGCTCGGCATCGAGGTCGTCGAGATCGAACTCGACGGCGACGCCTATCTCCATGCCGAACATCTGAAGACCGCGCACCGGGAAAAACCGCTGAGGGGCGTGCTGTTTGCCAGCCCGGCCAATCCGACCGGCGCGGTCATACCCGCCGAGGAACTGTCGGCGCTGGTGAAGACGGCCGAGGAGCTCGGCATCGCCGTGATCTCCGATGAAATCTACCACCGGCTGGCTTACTCGGCGCCGGACACCTCGGCGCTCGCCTACAGCTCGAGTGCGACGGTGATCAATTCGTTCTCGAAATACTATTGCATGACCGGCTGGCGCATCGGCTGGATGGTGCTGCCACAAGAGCTGGTGCGGCCGGTCGAGCGCATCGCCCAGAGCCTCTACATCTCACCGCCGGAACTCTCGCAGATCGCCGCGATCGAGGCGTTCAAGGCGACGCAGGAACTGGAAGCGGTGAAGGCGCGCTATGCCTGGAACCGCGAGCTTCTGATGCAACGCCTGCCGGAGCTCGGCTTTGCGCTGGCCGCACCCATGGACGGTGCCTTCTATGCCTTCTGCGATGTCACCTGGCACACCAATGACAGCATGGCCTTCGCGCGAAAAATGCTGGCCGAGGCGCATGTGGCGGCGACGCCCGGCCGCGACTTCGATCCACTGCAAGGGCACCGCACCATGCGCTTTTCCTATGCCGGCAGCCATGACGACATGGTCGAGGCGATGGCGCGCATCGAGCGCTGGCTGAAGGTGTGAGGACGGGTATGCCGGAACTCGAACAGGCCCTGGCCGAAGTCGCCACCGAGATGGCGGCGCGCAGCGATCGCGGCGATGTCGCCACCTACATTCCGCAGCTCGGCAAGGTCGATCCGAAAAAGTTCGGCATCGCCGCCGTCACCAATGACGGCCGCGTGCTCATGGCGGGCGACGCCGACGAGGCATTTTCGATCCAGAGCATCTCGAAAGTGTTCACGCTGACCCTGGCGCTCGGCAATGTCGGTGACGCGCTGTGGCAACGCGTCGGGCGCGAGCCCTCTGGCAATCCGTTCAACTCGATCGTCCAGCTCGAACATGAGAACGGCATTCCGCGCAATCCGTTCATCAATGCCGGCGCCATCGTGATTTCCGACATCCTGCTCGCCGGCCACCAGCCGCGTGAGGCGATCGGCGAGATCCTGCGTTTCATCCAGTTCCTCGCCGACGACGAAACGATCATCATCGATCGCGAGGTCGCCGCTTCCGAACGCGCCACCGGCTATCGCAACTTTGCGCTTGCCAACTACATGAAATCCTTTGGCAATCTCCACCACGCGCCGGAGCTGGCGCTGGGTGTCTATTTCCACCACTGCGCCATCGCCATGAGCTGCCGGCAGCTGGCGCTGGCCGGTCGCTTCCTTGCCAATGGCGGCAAGAACCCGGCGACCGGACACTCCGTGGTGTCGGCCGAGCGCGCACGCCGCATTGGCGCGATGATGCTGACCTGCGGCCACTATGACGGGTCCGGCGACTTTGCCTTCCGCGTCGGCATTCCCGGCAAGAGCGGCGTCGGCGGCGGCATTTTGGGCATCGTGCCGGGCGTTGCGTCGCTTGCGGTGTGGTCGCCTGGCTTGAACGCCAACGGCAATTCCAAGCTGGGCTCGATCGCGCTGGAAAAGCTGGCGAGGATGATGAACTGGTCGATCTTCGCGCCCTGAGCGCGAGGCACACGCTAACGCCGACGACAGGCAACAAAAATCCCGCGCCGTCTTCTCGACCGCGCGGGATTTCTTGTTAGCAAGAAATCAATCTAACTGGCTGAAAGGCCTAGAAAAAACCCTTCCGCTGCCACCAGCCGGCGCGCTTCGGCTTTTCCTCGGCTTTGGCCTCGTCGGCGACGGTCGAGGAGACCACTGGCACGACCGGAGCATCCGCTGCAACGGGCTTGCGCCGTGACGGGCGGGCTTTTGCCGTTTCCTCTTCGGCCACGGCCGGCTCGGCCGCGACAGGAGCATCGGCCACGGGCTCGGCGGCAATTTCCGGTGCAGCCTCGGCGATCGTCTCGGCGGCGATTTCGGCTGTGGCCTTCTTCGCCCTCGATGCGCGCTTCTTCTTTGGCTTTTCGGCAGCCGGTTCGTCGTCGTTCGCCGGTACAGGAGCCGCAGCCTCTTCAACCGCTACCGGCTCGCTGGCAATCGCTTCGGCTTCTGAAGCATCCACCACCGAAACGTCAGCGGATTCGCCGGCCTCGGTGTCAGTGCCTTCGCCGTCCTCACGGCGATTGCGCTTGCCGCCGCGCTTGCCGCGCCGGCGTTTCTTGCCCTGGGCGTCGTCCGACGCTTCCACCGTTTCGACGACGCCGACCACCGGTGCCTCGGTGTCGGACTCCGCGTCGTCATGGCTTGCCGCCTGAGTGATGCCATCGGTTGGCGTCGAGACCGAAGCGCCTTCAGAAGGCGCGCCATGCTCGCGATCGCGATCCTTGCCGCCACGCCGTCTGCGGCGCTTGCGGCGCTTGCGATCGCGGCCTTCGCCGTTTTCTTCTCCGCCGGCAGGCCGCGGATGCTGTTGCTGCGGCTGCTGGCGTGGCTGTTCGGCCTGCACCGGTGCCTCGTCTTCTTCCACCTCGACGATGATCTCGTCCTCGGGCTCTTCCGGCTCGACATAGGCCGGGAAGCTGCGGGCCTCGACAAAGCCCTCCGGCTTTTCAGCCAGCGCGCCGCGGAAGATCGCATAGTGCTGCACACCGACCGTATCGTCGGCCTCGATGGTGATGGTCAGGCCGAAACGGCTTTCGAGTTCCACCAGCGTGCCGCGCTTATGGTTGAGCACGTAGAGCGCGGTCGCCGCCGGCGTCCGCACCGTGATGTGGCTGCGCGAATCCTTGAGCAGGAATTCCTCGATCGCCCGCACCACCATCAGCGCGACCGACGAATCGGAGCGCACATGGCCGGTGCCGCCGCAATGCGGGCAAGGCTTCATTGTCGATTCCAGCACGCTGGCGCGGATGCGCTGGCGCGACATCTCCATCAGGCCGAAATGCGAGATGCGGCCGACCTGGATGCGGGCGCGATCGTTCTTGAGGTGATCCTTCAGCCGCTTTTCGACGGAGCGGTTGTTGCGGTTCTCCTCCATATCGATGAAGTCGATGACGATCAGGCCGGCGAGATCGCGCAACCTAAGCTGGCGCGCGACTTCCTCGGCCGCTTCCAGATTGGTGTGAAGCGCGGTGTCCTCGATCGAGTGCTCCTTGGTGGAGCGGCCCGAATTGACGTCAATGGCGACCAGCGCTTCGGTCTGGTTGATGATGATGTAGCCGCCGCTTTTCAGCGTCACTTGCGGCTGCAGCATGCGGTCGAGCTGCGCCTCGATGCCATTGCGCACGAAGATCGGCGTCGTGTCGCGGAACGGCTGAACCACCTTGGCGTGGCTCGGCATCAGCATGCGCATGAAGTCCTTGGCCTCGCGATAGCCTTCCTCGCCGGAGACAAGAATCTCGTCGATGTCCTTGTTGTAGAGGTCGCGCACCGAGCGCTTGATCAGGCTGCCTTCCTCGTAGACGAGGGCAGGGGCGGTGGATTGCAGCGTCAGATTGCGGACATTTTCCCAAAGCCGCATCAGATATTCGTAATCGCGCTTGATTTCGGCCTTGGTGCGGCTTTCGCCGGCGGTGCGCAGGATGACGCCCATGCCCTGCGGCACTTCGAGATCGGCGACGACCTCCTTGAGGCGCTTGCGGTCGACGGCGCTGGTGATCTTGCGCGAAATGCCGCCGCCACGCGCGGTGTTCGGCATCAGCACCGAATAGCGGCCTGCAAGCGATAGATAGGTGGTGAGTGCAGCACCCTTGTTGCCGCGCTCTTCCTTGACGACCTGGACCAGCAGGATCTGGCGGCGCTTGATGACTTCCTGGATCTTGTACTGGCGGCGCACCGGCTTGCGGCGGTTGCGCACTTCTTCCAGCGCGTCCTCGGCGCCGACCGATTCGACCTCGTGGTCGTCAGGATGCGAGGACTGCACCTCTTCCAGCATGCCGCGGTCATTGTCGCTGGACGTGGCTTCGCCACTTGCGTCACTGGAGGTGACTTCGCCACTCGGCTCTGCCTGCGTCACGGCTTCGGAAATCACATCCGCTTCGACGCTTGCCGCGATGGAAGTGGGGCCGCCCTCGGAAGGTTCGGTCTCGCCATGATCTGCGGCCTCGTCGTGCCCCGCTTCGTGCCCGGCCGTATCCGGCGAGGTGTCGGCAAGTTCGGGAGCGGCGCCTTCGGCGACGGCGTCACCGCCGGTGTCGCCATTTTCGCCGCTGTCGTCGGAATCGGCACCGGCATCGCGCTTGTTTTCACCGCGCTCGCGACCTTTGCCGCCGCGACGACGTCCGCGCCGCCCGCGATCGCGGTTCTGGCGGTCGTCGCCATCGCCGTCCTCATCCTCTTCGTCCTGGGCTTCCTGCGCTTCCGCGCGCAGCAGCGCCTGACGATCGGCGACCGGGATCTGGTAGTAGTCGGGGTGTATTTCACTGAAGGCGAGAAAACCGTGACGGTTGCCGCCATATTCGACAAAGGCTGCCTGCAGGGAAGGTTCGACGCGCGTTACGCGGGCGAGGTAGATGTTACCTTTGAGCTGCTTCTTGTCCTGGGATTCAAAGTCGAATTCTTCAATACGGTTACCGCGAACGACGACAACGCGTGTTTCCTCCGGGTGGGAGGCGTCTATCAGCATCTTGTTGGGCATTATTTCGTTTCCCCCCGGCAGCCGCCAGCTGCAGCTTGCGAGGCAAAGCCCGCCGCTGTGTGGCTGGAAGATTATGGGTGCCGGACAATTGAACGTCCGCCGGCCGCCGGCTGAGCGCCATGGCGGTGCCGCCCGCAGCCATAATGGCGCGGTTTGATGCGGACCTTTCCATGATTGCGCTTGAAGCCATCGTCACCAGCAGAACCTTTTGAACCAAAGCCCGGAAAAAACCGGACCAGCTTGTTTGCTCTTACAGAGCCGGCACGGGACGAACCCGGCCGTTTTCCTCACGCAGGCGATTCCCCCGCCACGGGCGCACACCTGCGAAATTCGTCGCGATCACCTGAACCCTTTTCGCTGGAAGCGAAAGGAGCCGCCTTTCATCTGACCTGTAGCAGGAAGCTGCGGGAGAAGCGGTTCCAGGATTGCAGTGATCCACCATCGCTTTTATGATTTGGCGGGGTGGAAGGCAACCCCGATTTAGGATGCCGGCAAAAAGCAGTGCCCTTAGGGAAGCTCAGGCCTCTATCTCACAATGAAAAGGCTTGGTTAACCTTCTCTATATACCAATCGTTAATCGAGTTCGCGGCCTAACCGGCACTTCGACAAAACGACCCGGCGCCAGGCGCCAAACCCGGGAGCGACTGGAGAAAGATGGGACTGGCAGGCAGCACAGACAAGGGGCGTTGCGGCTGGGGGGATTTGGCCCGCGCCGGCTGTGTTCTTTTGCTGATGGCGGCTTGCCTGGTTTTTTCGCCGCTTTGCCGCGCCGCCGACGCGCCGCTCGGCGCGACCAGCTACAAAATGGCGGGCGATGCCACCAAGATGCGCATCGTCATGACTTTCGACCGCGAGCCGGAGATCAAATGGTTTCTGCTGCGCGGTCCCAACCGTCTGGTCATCGACCTGCCACGCACCGCGTTCGCCATCAATGCCAAGGATGTGAAAGCGCGCGGCCTGGTCAAGGGCGTGCGCTACGGCGACCTTGGCGAGGGGGCTTCGCGGCTGATCCTCACCGGCAAGGGGCCGTTTTCGGTCGACAAGCTCGACGTGCTCAAGAACGAGGATGGCAATGGCTATCGCATCGCTATCGACATGTCGGCGGCCTCCGAACGCGAATTCGACGCTGCACTCGCCGATCAGGCGCTGACCACCGGCTCGACGGTCTCGAGCGACAAGGGCGGCAGGGTCGGCACCGGGCCGATCTCCAATCCAGGTCATCGCTTCACGGTGGTCATCGATCCCGGCCACGGCGGCATTGACGGCGGCGCCGAGGGCCTCAACGGCACGATCGAAAAGAACGTTACGCTCGCTTTTGCCACGGAGCTGCGCGACAAGCTCGCGGCAATCGGCAAATACGATGTGTTCATGACGCGCGAGACCGACGAGTTCCTGCGGCTGGACGACCGCGTGCGCATTGCCCGCCAGCACGAGGCCGACCTGCTGATTTCGATCCACGCCGACACGATCAGCGTCAAGGGCATTCGCGGCGCCACCGTCTACACTGTATCCGACAAGGCGTCTGACCCCGAAGCGCAGGCGCTGGCCGACCGTGAAAACCTATCCGACCAGTTCGCCGGCATGGTGATCAAGGACGACAACAAGGAAGTCACCGACATCCTGATCGACCTGATCCGGCGCGAGACCCA
This sequence comes from Mesorhizobium sp. P2_E10, assembly GCF_056404235.1. Classification (NCBI taxonomy): domain Bacteria; kingdom Pseudomonadati; phylum Pseudomonadota; class Alphaproteobacteria; order Hyphomicrobiales; family Phyllobacteriaceae; genus Mesorhizobium; species Mesorhizobium sp. P2_E10. The sequence continues at coordinate 39,101 of NZ_JBFUEK010000015.1, read as the reverse complement.
CAATTTCTCGATGAGTTTTGCGCACACTTTGGTCGGCCAGCTTTCCACCAGCGTTGGCCTGATCAACAATCCACAGCGTTCGGCCGGCTTCAAGGTGCTGAAGGCGCCGGACGTTCCGTCAGTGCTGGTCGAGCTCGGCTATCTCTCGAATGCGAAGGACGAGGCGCAACTGCTCGATGCCGATTGGCGCGGCAAGGCAGCGCAGAGCATAACCAACGCCGTGGCGCTGTTTGCCTCTGCCAGGAGCGGAACCGGAACCGGGGGTTGACATGGTTGCCGCCGCCTACAACCAGAGGCAGCGTTGCCCGACGACAACACCAGGCACATTTATTTCCAGCACTGGTGGCCGAAATCCCGCGCTGCCCCATTTTGTCCACATGGTGGCGACATGGGTTTTCGATTACGGATTGGGACCGTTTCGAAAGCTTGCGCGAAAGGCGGCTTCGTCTAGGGAATTCCCGAACCAAGGACTGGAGCGGGCATGATTCGTCTTATTGGCTATTTCTTCGGCATTGGCACGACGCTGGCCCTTTTGGTCGCGGCGGGCGTGGCGATCTATATCGGCCATTTGGCGAAGGATCTGCCCGACTACGAAGTGCTGGCCAAGTACGAGCCGCCGGTCACGACCCGCATCCATGCATCCGACGGCGCGCTGATGGCCGAATATGCGCGCGAGCGGCGCCTTTACTTGCCGATCCAAGCCATTCCGGATCGCGTCAAGGCGGCCTTCCTGTCGGCAGAAGACAAGAATTTCTACAACCATCCCGGCATCGACGTGACCGGTCTTGGCCGCGCGGTCATCGTCAATCTGCAGAATCTCGGCTCCGGCAAGCGCCAGGTCGGCGCCTCGACGATCACCCAGCAGGTGGCGAAGAACTTCCTGTTGTCCTCGGACCAGACCTATGAGCGCAAAATCAAGGAGATGATCCTCGCCTTCCGCATCGAGCAGGCCTATTCGAAGGACCGCATTCTTGAGCTCTATCTGAACGAGATCTTCTTCGGCTTCGGCGCTTATGGCGTCGCCGGTGCAGCGCTCACCTATTTCGACAAGTCGGTGAACGAGCTCACCGTGGCGGAAGCGGCCTATCTGGCTTCGCTGCCGAAAGGGCCGAACAACTATCATCCCTTCAAGCATGCCGACCGCGCGCTCGAGCGCCGCAACTGGGTCATCGACCAGATGGTCGAGAACGGCTACGTGACACGCGAAGAAGGCGACAAGGCCAAGGCGGAGCCGCTGGGCGTCACGCCGCGCCGCACCGGCAACTATCTGTTCGCGGGCGAATATTTCACCGAGGAAGTGCGCCGCCAGATCATCGCGCGCTACGGCGAGAATGCGCTGTATGAGGGCGGCCTGTCCGTGCGCACCACGCTCGATCCGAAAATGCAGCTCATCGCCCGCACGGCGATGCAGAACGGCCTGATGAAGTTCGACACGCTGCGCGGCTATCGCGGCCCGGTGACGAACATCGACGTCTCCGGCGACTGGGGTGTGCCGCTGGGCGCGGTCAAGGGGCTGGAGGACGTGCCCGAATGGTCGCTCGCCGTCGTGCTTGACAGCTCTGACGACGGCCTGTCGATCGGCCTGCAGCCGACGCGGCAGATCTCGGGTGAGATCGTCAAGGAGCGTGTCGAAGGCACCGTCAGCAAGGATGACATGGGCTTTGCCATGCGCCATGTGGTCGACGGCAAGACCGTCAAGGCCAAGTCGCCGGCGGACGTGCTGAAGCCGGGCGACGTCATTTTCGTGCAGAAGAACGACGGCACCGAGGGCGCCTACAGCCTGCGCCAGATTCCGGAAGTGGAAGGCGGCATGATCGCCATGGATCCGCATACCGGCCGTGTTCTGGCCATGGTGGGCGGCTTCTCCTACGCGCAGTCGGAATTCAACCGCGCCACGCAGGCCATGCGTCAGCCGGGCTCATCGTTCAAGCCGATCGTCTACTCGGCTGCGCTCGACAACGGCTATACGCCGGCCTCGGTGATCATGGACGGACCGATAACCATCCAGAGCGGCAACACGACCTGGACGCCGAAGAATTATGACGGCGGGGCGGCGGGTCCGGCGACATTGCGCTCCGGCATCGAAAAGTCGCGCAACCTTATGACGGTTCGGCTGGCCAACGACATGGGCATGAAGCTGGTCGTGGAATATGCCGAGCGCTTCGGCGTCTATGACCATCTGGCGCCGTATCTGCCGATGGCGCTGGGCTCGGGCGAAACGACCGTCATGCGCATGGTGTCGGCCTATTCGATCATGGCCAATGGCGGCAAGGCGATCAAACCCTCGCTGATTGATCGCATTCAGGACCGCTACGGCAAGACCGTGTTCAAGCAGGACGAGCGCGGCTGCGAAGGCTGCAACGCGCCCGAATGGCAGAACCAGCCCGAACCGGAACTGGTCGACAATGCCGAGCAGGTGCTCGATCCGATGACCGCCTATCAGATCACCTCGATGATGGAAGGCGTCGTCCAGCGCGGTACCGGCGCCACCATCGCCGAACTTGGCCGCCATATCGCCGGCAAGACGGGAACGACCAACGACGAGAAGGATGCCTGGTTCATCGGCTACACGCCGAACCTCGTCGTCGGGCTCTACATGGGCTACGACACGCCGCGTGGCCTCGGCCACGGCGCGACCGGCGGCGGCCTCGCGGCGCCGATCTTCAAGAATTTCATGCGCGTGGCGCTGGACGGTACGCCCAATGTCGACTTCAAGGTGCCGGAAGGCATGAACCTCATCGCTATCAATCGCAAGACCGGCATGCGGGCAGGCGAGGGTGAGGCGGGCACCATCATCGAAGCCTTCAAGCCGGGCACCGGCCCCGCCGACAGCTATTGGGTGATCGGCATGGGCGCCGACGGCTCCAACGGCGCCGGCGGACCGCTGTCGCCGCAAGCCACGCAAGCCATCCAGTCGACCGGCGGCGGGCTGTTCTGACACGCTGACACTCGAAACGGGGCTGGCTTTCGCGCCAGCCCATTTCGCTTTACAGGCGGCGGTGCCGTGCCTATGTATCGCGCCGACCAAAGCGCCATTCCAGCAACAGGACAGAACAGCCAGCCATGCGCGCGGAAACGCAGAATATTGTCGACGAAATCAGGCAGGCGATAACCCTGCTGAGGAGGCATCTTTGACTGGGATCAGGCCATAAAGCGGCTTGAATACCTCAATGTGCGCGCCGAGGATTCGAGCCTCTGGAACGACCCGCTGGAAGCACAGAAGCTGATGCGCGAGCGCCAGGGTCTCGAGGACGGCATCGCCGGCGTCAAGAGCCTGACCCAGGCGCTGGAAGACAATATCGGCCTGATCGGACTTGGCGAGGAAGAGGGCGACGAGAGCGTCATCGCTGAGGCGGAAGCGTCACTGCGCTCGATGCAGGGTGAGGCCAAGGCCCGCCAGGTCGAGACGCTGCTGTCAGGCGAGGCCGATGCCAACGACACCTATCTCGAAGTCCACGCCGGCGCCGGCGGCACCGAGAGCCAGGACTGGGCCTCGATGCTGCTGCGCATGTACACGCGCTGGGCCGAGCGCCGCCGCTTCAAGGTCGAAGTGCTGGAAGTGCATGACGGTGAAGAGGCCGGCATCAAGTCCGCGACATTGCTGATCAAGGGCCACAATGCCTATGGCTGGCTGAAGACGGAGTCGGGCGTCCACCGCCTGGTGCGCATCTCGCCTTACGACAGCAATGCGCGCCGCCATACGTCCTTCTCCAGCATCTGGGTCTATCCAGTCGTCGATGACAGGATCGAGATCGACGTCTCGGAATCGGATGTCCGCATCGACACCTACCGCTCGTCCGGTTCGGGCGGCCAGCACGTCAACACGACGGATTCGGCGGTTCGCATCACCCATATCGCCACCGGTATTGCGGTCGCCTGTCAGGCCGAGCGCTCGCAGCACAAGAACAAGGCCAAGGCCTGGGAAATGCTGCGCTCGCGGCTTTATGAGGAAGAGCTCAAGAAGCGTGAAGCGGTGGCCAACGCCACCGAGGCGTCCAAGAGCGATATCGGCTGGGGCCACCAGATCCGCTCCTACGTGCTGCAGCCCTACCAGCTGGTGAAGGACCTGCGCACCGGGGTCGAGAGCACCAGCCCGTCGAGCGTGCTCGACGGCGACCTCGACGATTTCATGGAGGCGTCGCTGTCGCAGCGCATTGAGGGCGGCGCCGGCGAAGTGGTGGCGGATATCGACTGACGGCGTGCGCCGCGGTCGAACAGCACCCCTTCGGCTCAATCGCGGCAAGCGCCAATCGGCGTTTGGGCTGCGGCATTGTGGACGCAGCATTTTCTTGCGCCGACTCATAAATCGGCTCACCATCCCCGTGGTTTAAAAGCATTTATGGCCGGACGCGGCATATCTGCGAGCCGACGATCGGCCACTGGGAAGAACACGTTCCGGGAACGGGCAAGCGAAACGCTTGATGCTCGTTTGAAAGGAACGTTTCCATGTCTGCTGCCACATCCAGATCGGCCAGCGCCGTTCGACCGGCTGGCCGACTTCTGTTTTCCCTGTTCGCAATCGGCGCGACCGCAATGCTGACGGCATCTGCCTTCGCCCATGACGCCACGCCTACCAAGTCGATGCCGCAAGGCTGGTCTTATCCATTCGCGTGCTGTGCCAACTATGATTGCCGTACGACCCATACGGGCGAGGTGCTGGAAAAGCCCGAGGGTTATGTGATTGCCGGCACGGGTGAGGTTGTTCCGATGAGCGACAAGCGCGTCAAGGACAGCCCGGACGGCGAGTTCCACTGGTGCGCCCACCAGGCTGGTCTCGACGCCGGCAAGACGATCTGCCTGTTCGTGCCGCCGCGCTCTTATTAGCGCTGCTCGGCTCGTTCGAGCAAAGCCTGCTGACAGACAGTTGTCAGGAGCGCTTCTCTATGCTGCCTTGTCGCACAGGCGGCGGGCAATGGAGAGGAATGCGCTTATGATCATCAAGGCAAGCTGTCACTGCAAGGCGACGACATTCGAGGTCTCGGAGGCGCCGCAAACGGTGACGCGCTGCACCTGTTCCTTCTGCTCGAAACGCGGGTCGCTGTGGGCCTACTACACGCCCTCGCAGTTCAAGCTCACCAGCCCGATCGAAAATGTCTCTTTCTATCTTTGGGGGTCGAAAACCGTGAAACACGGGTTTTGCGCCACTTGTGGCTGCGGCACTTTCACCGAGACGCCGGACTGGTCGACCGGCGAGCCGGATTTCGACAATCCGAAGGTCAGCGTCAATTCACGTCTGTTCGACGATTTCGACCTGGACACGGTCGAAGTGGTCGTCATCGACGGCAAGAATCTCTGGTAGCCGATCAATCTCGCAGGCGGCGCGGAAGTGCACCGGGAAAAGCCCTGATCAGCGCTTGGGAAGTGGGGTGTCCAAAATGCTCTGGTCAATGGACAATCTTTGCGAGAAGATGATGCGGTTGCACCGAAACGCGGGCCGTACAAAACGAAAGACGTCGTCTGATGCCGATAAAAGATAGCACCGGGCGGGCCACGTGAAACGCGCGTTTCTATTCGGGCTCGCGGTCCAGCTAGTCTTCATCGGCGCGATCTTTCTTTTTTTTGATGATCTGATGCTTCCAATGACGCGGTCTCCGGTCATTGGCATTGTCGCATTGGGTTTGGGCGTCGCGAGCGCATTTTTCGCCTGGAAGGCGATCCCTCATCCGTCCTGGCCGGTCAAAATCGGGATGTGGATTGCCGGCTTTCTTGCCATCTACGTGGCAATCCCCATCATCGAAGTCGTCGTCGTGCTGATCATTCCGCTTATTTCAAACTGAGACACTACCGGCGCTTTTGCCGTTCCGTTTTTTGCCGCATTTCATGTTACAAGTCGCCGGAAGGGCTGAAACGGCGCGCCTGTGGCGCGACCGCCGATTGGAGAGGGACGATCCTATGAAAAAGACTTTGCTCGTCGTCGTGGCGACGGCTGTGCTCGTGAGCGCCTGCACCACCACCGACCCGTATACCGGGGAGCAGAAGGTTTCCAACACCGCAGCCGGCGCCGGTCTTGGCGCCCTGGCGGGTGCGGGTCTCGGCCTGCTTGCCGGCGGCAACGATCGCCGCAATGCGTTGATCGGCGCCGGCATCGGCGCGCTGGCCGGTGGCGCGATCGGCGCTACGATGGACCAGAACGAGGCCGAACTGCGCCGGCAGCTTCAAGGCACCGGTGTCAGCGTTACCCGCACCGGCGACCAGATCATCCTCAACATGCCGTCCGACATCACCTTCAACGTCGACCAGGACGCGGTGAAGCCCGGCTTCTACCAGGTGCTGAATTCGGTCGCCCTGGTGTTGAACAAGTTCCGCCAGACCACGGTCGACGTTTTCGGCCACACCGATTCGACCGGTGGCGACGAGCACAATTTCGACCTGTCGCAGCGCCGCGCGCTGGCGGTCGCCAACTACCTCTCGGGCCAGGGCGTCGATTCGCGCCGTTTCGCCGTCACCGGCTTCGGCAAGACCCGCCCGGTCGCATCCAACGCGACGGCCCAGGGCCGCGCACAGAACCGGCGCGTCGAGATCCAGCTGTCGCCACTCACCTGAGCTGTTCGGCAAGCGAATGCGAAACGGCCCCCACGTCGGGGCCGTTTTTGTTTGGGCGGAGTTGCCGCTTCAGATTGGTGCGCCATTAAATTAGCTACCTCTAAAGAGCTGCTTTCCCGCAGCCAGGGAAAGGAATAGCATCGTCGCTGTTCCGGAGGGGATGAGGCGGTACAAACTGGCCGCGCAATCAGCATTTTTCCGCCTCGGTCTTGCACGGCCAGATCAGAAAATCTGGGAGGAATGCATGACAAGAACAACCAGCCTTGGGCGCTGCGCCGTCCTCGCTATGACAAGTCTCGTAGGCGCATGGTTGAGCATCGCTATGGCTCAAGCCGAGGATGCCAACAAGGCCGACATCGATGCCTTGAAAAAATCGCTCGCCAAATATGAAGACTACACCGCCGCCGTCCGCGACCTTTATCTGTCGACAGTCGGCTGCGTCTACTACAGCGGAGAAAAGATAGCGGGCGCGATGGATTACCCGAAAGGCGCCATGGGTATCCATTTCGTCAACGTCCCAAGCATCGGCCAGAAACTCGATCCGATGCACCCCAATGTGCTGATCTACGAGCCGACGAAAAAGGGCCTGCACCTGGTCGGGGTGGAATGGCTGGTGCCGCTGACGCCGGACGTCAAAGCGCCGCCGAAGCTGTTTGGCCAAACTTTCATGGGCCCGATGGAGGGACACTATCCGCTCATCCCGAGGGAGTTCGTCCACTACGACCTTCACGCCTGGCTCAAGGACAATCCGAACGGCATGTTCAGCCCGACCAACCCAAACGTGAAATGCAACAAGGCCGAGTTTCCAATGCTCGAGAAACCGACCAAGATGATGCCTGGGCCGATGTAACGGGCGAGCCGGGTCAGGAGGTTTTGCCGAAAGGGCAAGCCGGATGGCCGGCTTGCCTTCGAAGGCGGTCGGGGATCAGACCTTGGCGACGATCCGCATGAAGGCCGGCATGTCGTCGCCGAAGCCGATTGTCGAGTCGTTGTCTTCCTGGCGGTGGCGGGCAGGGCGGTTGGTGTTGTCGCGCTGCGGCCTGGTGTCGCCGCGTTCCGGTGCGCGCTGCTCGTTGCGATCGGAAGCCTTGCGTTCGGTGTTCTCGGAACGGATCGATTCCTTGCGCGCGCGCCGCTCGCCAATATCGGCGACCGCGGCCTCGGCCACGACCGGCACGTCCTCGAGTGCTGCTTGCGGTGCCGATTCTTCGGCAGGCTTGGCGTGGCGCTCGCGTGGTTTGCGCTCGCCGCGCTCCTTGCGGTCATCGTCCTTGCGGCCGGCGCGGCGCGGCGCGCCGCGGCCACGGCGGGGAGCATCGTCCTCGCCGCCCTCGCTGGCGACGACCGTCGACAGGTCGCCATCATGCCATTCGATCTTGTTGCCGATCAGCCGTTCGATGGCGTCGATGTATTTGGTGTCCGACTTGGTGGCGATGGTGAAGGACTTGCCCGAGCGGCCGGCGCGGCCGGTACGGCCGATGCGGTGGACATAGTCCTCGGCATGGATCGGCACATCGTAGTTGAAGACATGGCTGACATCGGGGATGTCGAGACCGCGCGCCGCGACGTCCGAAGCGACGAGGTAGCGCAGCTTGCCGTCACGGAAATTGGCCAGCATCTGCATGCGGGCGCGCTGGTCCATGTCGCCATGCAAGGCGCCGGCATCGAAATCATATTTCAACAGCGAGCGGAACAGCTCCGAGACCTCGACCTTGCGGTTGCAGAAGATGATGGCGTTCTTCAGCCCTTCGTCCTCGGCCTTCATCAAATTGCGCAGCGTCTCGCGCTTGTCCCACGGCTTCGAGCCCGACTTGACCAGCCGCTGGATGATGTTGGTGGCGGCGGATGCGGCCTTGGAAACCTCGACGCGGATCGGCGCGTGCAGGAACTTTTCGGTGAGCTTGGTGATTTCGGGCGGCATCGTCGCCGAGAAGAACAGCGTCTGCCTGGTGAACGGGATCATCTCGCAGATACGTTCGATGTCGGGGATGAAGCCCATGTCGAGCATGCGGTCGGCCTCGTCGATGACGAGGATCTCGACGCCGTTGAGCAACAGCTTGCCGCGCTCGCGATGGTCGAGCAGGCGGCCGGGTGTCGCGATCAGCACGTCGGCGCCACGCTCCAGCTTCTTGTCCTGCTCGTCGAACGACACGCCGCCGATCAGCAGGGCGATGTTGAGCTTGTGGTTCTTGCCGTATCTGATGAAATTTTCTTCGACCTGCGCGGCAAGCTCGCGCGTCGGCTCCAGAATCAGCGTGCGCGGCATGCGAGCGCGGGCCCGGCCTTTTTCAAGGCGGGTCAGCATCGGCAGCACGAAGGAAGCCGTCTTGCCGGTGCCGGTCTGGGCGATGCCCAGAATGTCCTTGCCGAGCAAGGCATGCGGGATGGCGCCAGCCTGAATCGGCGTCGGCTCGGTGTAGCCGGCATCGGTGACTGCGGAAAGGACCTTCGGCGACAGGCCGAGGTCTGCGAAGGTCAACGCTTCTTGAGCGGTCGTTGTGTCTGAGGACAAGTGTTGTTGTCTTTGGCTGGTTCGGGGAAGCGCAACGGCATCCGTCGCGGCAAGCGCCACGCGCCTGCAAGATTGGTATTGCGATTAGGCGCAAGCCCGCGATTTGTCAACAGAAACGGGCGGGAAAGGCACGATTGTGAAGTTGTAACCTTAATCGCGATGCTTAATCCCGTTGCCGGTCGTTGCGCCGGCTCAGTAGCGAAACTGCTCGGCGAGAATGCGCTCGTTCCACGAATGGTTGGGATCAAACAGCAGCGTTGCCGTCGCCGTCGGCGATTCCCGGACCGTGACCGAGGCCACCGCCTTGACCTCGGTGTGGTCGGCGGCGGCGTTCACCGGCCGTTTTTCCGGCTCCAGTATGTCGAAGCGCACGGTCGCCTTGTTGGAGAGCAGCGCACCGCGCCAGCGGCGTGGGCGGAACGGGCTGACCGGGGTCAGCGCCAGCAGCGGCGCGTCGAGCGGCAGGATTGGCCCGTGCGCGGATAGATTGTAGGCGGTAGAGCCCGCCGGCGTCGCAATCATCACGCCGTCGCAGTTCAATTCCGCCAGCCGCTCCTGCTCGTCCACGGTGATGCGGATCTTTGCCGTCTGGTAGGACTGGCGCCACAGTGCCACCTCGTTGATGGCCAGCGCTGAAACCGTTTCGCCCTCATGCGTCACCGCCAGCATCTCCAGCGGACGGATCGTTTCGGCGACCGCAGCGGCGATGCGCTCGGCTAGGCCGCCGACGCGGTATTCGTTCATCAGGAAGCCGATGGTGCCACGGTTCATGCCGTAGACCTTCTTGCCCGTGCCCATCGTATCGCGCAGCGTTTGCAACAGAAAACCGTCGCCGCCGAGCGCCACGATGACGTCGGCATCCCCGTTGGATGTGTGGCCATAACGCGCCGACAGGCTTTCCAGCGCTGCCTTGGCATCGGCTGTATCGGACGAGACGAAGGCGAAACGGCTGGCGGCTTTGCTCATGGCTCCCGGATGGCGACCGGTTGCTTGGGCCGCGCCAGCGCGGGGTAGCATGGGCGGGCATTTCTGCAAAGGGAGGTGTTGTCCCGCACGGCAACGCAGCACCGGGGCGAAAATGCCAGCCAGCGGCTCGCGGTTCGTGTCGCGGGTAAGGCGAATGTGATGGTTAAGACGGAGCTTAAACACTCGTAAAGCCTGAGCGGTCATGTTAGCCGGCAGAGGATGGGTGGCTGGGGGGCTAGCCAGTCGAGACCTGTCTATTGCCGGTGACACGCCTGATCATTGTCGTCCTGATGCTGGGAAGTTTTGCCCTTGTCTTTGCCGAACTGGTGCGCCAGTCGGAGGGCATGAGCCTCAGATCGCACCCCATGGCCTCGCGCTGCGATGACACCATCGGAACGCCGTGCCCGCAACGGGCGCTGTGAGGCGAGCTTTCCCGGCCATTTCCACGTCTACTGCGTGACGACCTGAAGATTGGCGTTGCCGTAGAAAGTATAGGCCAGGTAGGTCGGGTCGCCGGTTTCGTAGAACCGCTTGCGCACGCCTTGCAGCACTTCGGCCAGATAGACCGGCCCGTCCTTGATCTGGGTGGTGATGTCGCCATAGAAGCTGGTCGAGAAGGCTGCGGCCGCACGGTCGGTCAGCGGCCACATGCCGCCGATGAAGCCGGACGCGCCACCGGCCAGCACTGCCGGACCCCAGCCTTGCACGAAGCCGCCGAGCATTTGCGAGCGTCCGGTGTCGCAGGCGTTGAAGAAGTAGAACGGGTTGCCCTTGCCGTGTGCGGCGGCGACCAGCGCGCGCCATGTATCGGGATCGAGCGACTGGTCGACGAGGTCGATGGCGAAGACCGGCCGGCCGCTGCTCGGCTGGTTGACCTCGCCGTGGCCGGAAAAATGGATGAACCCGGTCGAGACCTCGCCGACCAGTTTTTCGAAGGAGACGAAATCGCCGTCGAAGCGGCGATAGCCGGCGAGCTTGCTCAGCGCGTCGATCTCGACCTGCTGGAACGGCAGCGACTGCTTGTCGACATAGGAGGGAGCGACTGCGGCGACGCCGGTGAAGGCCATGCGATCGAGCGGATTGTCGACCTGCGAGGAAATGCTGCGCGGCGCCCAGCGGGCTAGCCGGTAGCTCATGCCGAGAAAGCCGTCGCGGGTTGCGCCATCTCCGCTTTGCGGTCGGATCAGCTCCCATGGCAGCGTCGGGCTGTTCGAGGTGATCTGGATCGAATGCAGTTCGCCCTTGTCGCGCAACGACCAGAACACGTCCTTGAAAGCCTTTGGCACGTAGTCCCGGTAGAGTGCGTCGCCAAAGCCTTCGGCGGCCAGCGTGACAAAGCGCTTTTGCGCCTCCGGATCGCTGCTTGTGGCAGGCTGTTGCAGCGAGACAGCACCGCGCAGGCTCAATCCCAGCTGCAGCAGCACGCGGTATTCAGAGTCCAGCCACGCCGCCATTTCCGGCGGGGTCGAGAACGTATCGGTGATCGGGCCGGCCAGATGCGGCGAATGGATGATGATTTGCCCGGCGCCCAGACCGCTCGGATCATCATAGAGAATGGTCACGTCGAGGTCGGGCACGTTATCCGTGCCGCCGGCGCCGAGTTCGACCTTGCCGGTCACAGGCTGCGGCGGAGCAGAGGCCAGCAACATCACCGGAGGGGCTGTGTCGGCGGTGGCTTCGACTGACGGTGCCGCCGGCTGCAAGCGCTTGATGATCACGGGCCGCGATGCGGAGCCGAGAAAACGGCCGGCGCTGTAGATGCGGGCGATGAATTGTGCTGGCTTGCTCTCCCCGGCAATCGGCCGCGCCTTGAGGTCGAAGCGGACGAAATCGCTACTGCCCTCGCGATAGAGCGTCGTCCGCCGGCTCCATTTGCCGCCGTCGACAAGATCGAAACCGCTGGCGAAGAGATCGATATCGATCGGCCAGGAATCGGTTCCAGCCGGCATCGCCATGGCCAGGGCGCCGTCCGGCGTCACCGACGAACCGGGCGCCGCCTTGACCTTCACCTCGGGCGTCAATTGTTCCTCGGTCAATGCGATGGAAACGGTCACCGTTTCGCCGGCGACGACTTCGTCCGGCGCATCGATGGTGGGATGGCGCACCACTTCGATTGCATTGTTGTCGACGGGTGGAGACACCATGCCGGGAGGTGCGTCCAACGGCGGAGGCTCTTCGGCGGTTGCCGTATTGGACAGCGGGGCAGGCGGCTCGATGACAAGCGCTGGGGCAGGCGCCGGCGCCGGGACAGGTGGCACAGCCGAAGGCTCTTCGGCGGTTGCCGTGTCAGGGGCAGGTGGCTCTTCAGCTGTGGCCCCTTCGGGCGGTGGTGGAGCAGGCTGCTCCGTGGCCGATGATGCATCGGGAGGCGGCTCCATGCCGGCCGCGCTGTTCTGCGCTGCGGCTGATGCCTTGGCCGCCTCCTCTTCATACCGCTGTCGCGCCAACTGCTCCTGCTGTTGCTGGCGCTGCTGCTCCTGGCGTTTGTATTCCTCGTATTGGGCAGCCTCATCGGCGCCGTTGCCCGTCGAGGCATCGGGATTTCCGGAGCCCGGCGCAACGTCCATCGGAGGCTGCTCCTGGCCGCTGCCCCCGAAGCCGCCGGAGCCGGAGTCGCTGCCGCCGGCTGCCGAACCGCCACCTCCCGAGCTGTAGTCGCCCGCTGAAGCGTTGTAGCCACCGGCACCACCGCCGCTCTGCATCGGCGGTGGTGCGGGCCGGGGCGCACCGTCCATCTGTGCCAGTGCACTCCGCTGGTCGGCCAGCCAGATATTGGCGAGAACCACCGCGAGCACGCCAAACACGCAGGCGAGAAGAATCATGACGACGCTGTTGGCGCGCATATACCCAAGCCCTGTTGTGCGGAATTCGCCTCTGCCCGCCCTCGTCCTTGACGATACCATGACGGAGTTGCCAGCGCATCGGGCGCATTGGTCTCGGTTCTGACGGCTGCAAGGCGCGCTGCGGCACACGCTTGCTCGTCCCGATCAAGGACCGAATTACGAACGGTTGAACCAATGGTTGCGTGTGCAAAAAGATATTGACTGTATAGTTAGTCATAGTTATCCCTAACGTCGAGGACCGAGTTGGCCAGCCGGCGTTTGCCGGTGAATGGCTACCGAGAAGAGGGGAATATCTTGACAGCCAACCGGCCAGCCGTTGAGGCGAAGGGCGTCACCAGAATTTTTCAGGGAACCGGCCACGACGCCGTCAGGGCGCTCGACAATGTCTCCGTCTCGATCCGCGAAAACGAATTCTTCACGCTGCTTGGCCCGTCCGGCTGCGGAAAGACGACGCTGCTCAGGCTGATCGCCGGCTTCGACTATCCGACCGACGGCGAAATCCTGCTCCATGGCCAGGACATTGCGCCGCTGCCGCCGTTCAAGCGGCCGGTCAACACCGTGTTCCAGTCCTATGCGCTGTTCCCACACATGACGGTGGCCGAAAACATCGGCTTTGGCCTGAAGATGCTGGGCAGACCGAAGGCCGAGATCGAGGCGCGCGTCGAGGCGATGCTGAAGCTCGTCCACATGCAGGAGCTGAAGAACCGGCGCACCAGCCAGATCTCCGGCGGCCAGCAGCAGCGCGTGGCGCTGGCCCGGGCGCTGGCGCCGCAGCCAAAAGTGCTGCTGCTCGACGAACCGCTCTCGGCGCTCGACTACAAACTGCGCAAGGAGATGCAGATCGAGCTGAAGCGGTTGCAGCACGAGACCGGCATCACCTTCATCTTCGTAACCCACGACCAGGAAGAGGCGCTGACCATGTCGGACCGCATCGCGGTGATGTCGTCGGGCAACATCCTGCAGGTCGGCACGCCATGGGACATCTACGACCATCCAGCCGAGCGTTTCGTCGCCGATTTCATCGGCGAGACGAACTTCTTGACCGGTACGATCGAGAGTGCAGGGAACGGCCATGCGCGGATCGTCTTGAGTTCGGGCGCGAGGATCTGCGCAACCACCGCCAGGGACTTTCAGCCGGGCAGCAAGGCAACGCTGATGGTGCGGCCCGAACATGCCAAGCTCGTCAAAGGCCCCGGCGACCTCGCCGGCACGATCGAGACCATCGTCTATTTCGGCACCGACACGCATATCCATGTCCGGCTGGATGGCGGCGAAGCCTTCATCGTGCGCCAGCAGAATTCGCGCAGCGCCAGTTGCGGCTTCGAGACTGGCGGCAAGGTCGGCATTTCAATCGGCGACGACGCCGCCCAGTTGTTGAAGGACTAGGGCCGATGGCGAGCGCGAAAGAGGTCGCCGACAAGGCCGAGCGCGACGATATCCGGTCGCGCTGGCTGCTGTCCGCCCCGGCGCTGCTGATCGTCTTCCTCGCGGCCGTCGGGCCGCTGCTGATCGTGGTCATCTATTCCTTCCTGACGCCCGGCAATTACGGCGACGTGAAGTGGCAGTTCTCGGCCGGCGCCTGGGTGAGCGTGCTGCTCGAGCGCGATGTTTTCGACGACACGCTGTCGCTTGCCGGTGCGCATCTGTCGATCTTCTGGCGCTCGGTCTCGCTGTCGCTGGCAACCACTGGGCTGACCCTGATTTTTGGCTTCCCGACCGCCTATTTCATCGCCACGCGGCCGGAACACCGGCGCGACATCTGGCTGTTCCTGATCACGATCCCGTTCTGGACCAACCTGCTGATCCGCACCTTCGCCATGCAGGAGGTGCTGCGCAATGACGGCCTCATCAACTGGGTGCTGCAGTGGCTCGGGATTACCGACCACCCGATCCAACTGATGTATACGAATTTCGCCGTGCTGCTCGGCATGGTCTATGTGTTCCTGCCGCTGATGGTGCTGCCGCTCTATGCCAGCATGGAGAAGATCGACTTTCGGCTGGTAGAGGCGGGTTACGATCTCTACGCGACGCGGTTCCAGGTGCTGCGGCGCATCATCGTGCCATTGGTCACGCCGGGCATGGTCGCCGGCTCGATCCTCGTCTTCATCCCGTCGCTTGGCGCCTATGTGACGCCGCGCGTGCTGGGCGGCGGCACCAATCTGATGATCGGCAACCTGATCGAGCTGCAATTCGGCCAGGGCCGAAACTGGCCGCTGGGCGCGGCGCTGTCGATCACTCTGATGGCGATCGTCATGGTCGCGCTGCTGTTCTACGTCCGCAACACAACCAGATCGGATGGCAGCCATGGCTGACCGCTTCGACGTCCGGCGGCAGACCGGCTTTGCCTCGATGGCGATGCTGTGCTTCTTCCTGCTCTATCTGCCGATCGCCACGCTGGTGGCCTACGCCTTCAACGACAACGAATCGCTCGCGATCTGGAAGGGCTTTTCGCTGCGCTGGTTCCACGTCGCCTGGAACAACTCGCTGGTCATCGAATCGTCGATCCGCTCGGCCCAGATCGCCGCCGTCGCCGCCGTGCTGGCGACGATCTGCGCGACGATGGCGGCGCTGGCGACGACGCGGACCAAGCCCTATCGCGGGCTGACCTTCAAATACGCCTTCATCAACCAGCCGCTGATGGTGCCGGAGATCGTCACCGCGGTGGCGCTGCTGATCGTGTTTTCACGCATCAAGATCTGGACCGGTTATTCGGGTCTCGGCTACCTCATCGCCGCGCACACCGCCTTCTGCATTCCCTTCGCCTTTCTGCCGATCCGGGCGCGGCTGGAAAGCATGGATCTGTCGCTCGAAAGGGCGGCGGCCGATCTCTACGCGACCAGATGGCAGACCTTCCGGCACGTGACCTTGCCGCTGCTGTGGCCCGGCATCCTCGCCGGGCTGATGCTCGCCTTCGTCGTCTCGCTGGACGACGTCGTCATCACCGAATTCGTCAAATCGGGCGGCCAGGACACGCTGCCGACCTACATGCTCGGCCAGCTCCGGCGCGGCGTGACGCCGGAAATCAACGCCATCTCGACGGCCTTCCTCGTGCTGTCGATCGGCATCGTCACCGCTTTCTTTTTCGTCAGCAGGAAACGGACCTGAGGCAGCATTGCCGCCGGTCCCAACAATGGGAGCAAGTGCATGAACTGGAAACTGACCGCGACCGCTCTGGGGCTGTCGCTGATGGCCATGACCGGGATGGCCCGCGCCGATGGCGAGCTCAACATCTACAATTGGGGCAACTACACCAGCCCGGACCTGATCAAGAAGTTCGAACAGACCTACAAGGTCAAGGTTACCGTCACCGACTTCGATTCCAACGACACCGCGCTCGCCAAGATCCGCCAGGGCGGCGCCGGTTTCGACATTGTCGTGCCTTCGGCCAGCGTGGTTCCGATCTGGATCAGTGAAGGTCTGCTGCTGGAGACCGATCCCAACACAATGGAAAACTTCAAGAACATGGACCCGAAATGGGTCGATGTGCCTTTTGATCCGGGCCGCAAATACACCGTTCCGTGGCAGTGGGGAACGACCGGCGTGTCGGTCAACAAGTCGGTTTATTCCGGCGACGTGAATACGTCGGCGATATTCCTCGACCCGCCGGCCGAACTCGTCGGCAAGATCAATGTCGTCCCCGAAATGGGGGACGTCATGTTCCTCGCCATCGCCTATGAGGGCGGCCAGTACTGCACCGACGACAAGGTGCTGCTGAAGAAGGTGCGCGACAAGCTGGTCGAGGCCAAGGCGAAATGGCTGTCCTTCGACTACGGTGCCGTCGACGGGCTGGGCAAGGGCGACATCGCGGCCGGCGTCAACTGGAACGGCATATCGCTGCGCCAGCGGCTGCAGAACGACAAGATCGTCTATGGCTATCCCAAGGAGGGTTATCCGATCTGGATGGACAATGTCGCGGTCCTCAAGGACGCCAAGAATGTCGAGAATGCCAAGCTGTTCCAGAACTTCATCATGGATCCCGAGAATGCCGCACTGATCTCGGCCTTCGCGCGCTATTCGAACGGCATCAAGGGCTCAGAAGCCTTCATGCCGGCCGACATGAAAGATGCGCCGGAAGTGAAGGTTCCCGCGGAATTCGCGGCCAAGGGCCAGTTCATGGCGGCCTGTCCGCCGGATGTGCAGGCGCTTTACACCAAGATCTGGACCGACCTGCAGAAATAGCCCGATCCGTTGTTTTCCGCGCCGCGACATGCGGCGCGGCCACCCTCTCGACCATCAAGCCAAAAGGCGATCTGGCGATCGCAGGAGACCTTCATGACCGATCTCGACCTCTGCTATATCCCGGCCAGCGAGGCGTTGCGGCAGTTCAAGGCGAAGACACTGTCGCCCGTCGAACTGATGCAGGCGACCATCGACCGCGCCGAGGCGACGAAGGCGACGATCAACTGCTTCACCTTCGAGCATTTCGACGAGGCGATGGATCTGGCCAAAAAGGCCGAGGCGAAATACGCCAAAGGCGCCCGGACCGGCGCGCTCGAGGGCCTGCCGATCGGCATCAAGGACGAGAGCTACATCAAGGGCAAGCCGACATCGCATGGCTCGCTGCTGACCAAGGACGCCATTGGCGGTCACACGTCGACGATGAACGAGCGCGTCATCAAGGCGGGCGGCATCGTGCATGCGCGCACGGCAACGCCCGAATTCAGCTGCGCCGGCTTTACCTGGTCGAAGCGCTGGGGCGTTACCCGCAACCCATGGAACCCGGATTTTACCCCGGGCGGTTCGTCCGGCGGTGCAGCGGCAACGCTGGCCTCCGGCACATCTTCGATCGCCACCGGCTCGGACATTGCCGGATCGATCCGCATTCCGGCGTCGGCCTGCGGTCTTGTCGGCTTCAAGCCGCCTTATGGGCGCAACCCGGACGAGCCGCCCTTCAACCTAGATTTCTACTGCCACATCGGGCCGCTGGCGCGGAACGTGAAGGACGCGATCCTGCTGCAGAACGTCATGGCCGGACCGAGCCCGCTCGACATCGCCACGCTGCGGCCGAAACTGCGGCTGCCGCTCGACTACAAGCCGATCAAGGGCTGGAAGATTGCCTTCTCGATGGACCTCGGCTCCTTTGAAGTCGATGCCGACGTGCGCAAGAACACGCTTGCCGCCTGCGATGTGTTCCGCTCGCTCGGCGCCACGGTCGAGGAGGTCGATCTTGGCTGGGGCGACGAGGTGCTGAAGGCCGGCATCGCTTACCTGGAGCATCTGTTCGGCGCCTCGCTGTCGCAATTGCTCAAGGAGCACGGCAAGGACATGACCAGCTATGCCAGGCAGTTCGCCGAGGACGGGCGAAAGTCGAAGGCCGCCGACTTCGTCGGAACGCTGGAGGTGGCGGCCAAAATGTACGAGACGCTGGGGCCGCTGTTGGAAAAGTATGACGTGCTGATCTGCCCGACGAACGCGCTTCCCGCCGTGCCGGCGGAGTTCGACCACACCAGGGAAACGCTGGCGATCAACGGAAAGCAGGTGAACCCGTCGCTTGGGTGGGTGATGACGACGCCGTTCAACATGCTGAGCCGTTGTCCCGTAGTCTCAATTCCATCGGGCAGGGCGGCAAATGGCGTGCCGACGGGCCTGCAGATCGTCGGTCGCACCTATTGCGACGCCGATGTGTTCCGGGCGGCTCTCGCCTATGAAACGGCACAGGGGCAATGGTATGAGAGTGCGGCGACACGCCCGTCGCTTTGATATTTGAGGCGGGCCGCAAGGTCGAAAAGGCTGGATGAAAATGGCGCAACGCAAGGCAATCGCGGCGGACAGGGCTGCAACTACCAAGGGGTCGGCGAACGATGCCGCCCCCAAGGACCGCCGGCGCGAGCGCGGCGAAGCGAGCGTTCAGCGCATCATCGACGCCACGATCGAACTTATCGCCGAGGAAGGCCTGGCGAGCGTCACCATGCAGCGCATCGCCGAGCATGTTGGTTCCTCCAACGCGCTGGTGGTCTTTCACTTTCGCAGCAAGGAGAACCTGTTTCGCGCCGTGCTGCAGTATCTCAGCGATCGCTACGACGAGCTGTGGGTGACGCTGGTGCGGGCGCCAGGCCTTTCGGCGGCGGAGCGGGCCCTGGGCGCGGTCGATTGCGCGCAGCGTTTCGCCCGGCAGCACCCGAACTGGGTTTCGGTCTTCGTCGTGTTCTCCAGCGACCGCAAGAGCATGCAGATCTATAATGAAATCGGCTTGCCCAGCGATCTCGCCTACACCGCCGAGGCGCGCGAGCTGCTGATCGAGATATCGCGCAGCGGCGGTTATACCGGGGTCGACATAGACACCCTGTCGGAGAGCCTGAATTACCTGGTTCACGGCGCCTGGTACTGGGACCATCTCAATCCGTCCAGCCGTGACACCAACGTGCTGCGCAAGACCATGCTCCTCCTGCTGCACCAGGCGTTTCCCAGGCACTTTGAATTGATGCCTTGATCCCGCTTAAAGGGTCTGCCGCAAATGGCAGCCCGCCTGGTGCTTCTGCGCGAGATACTCGTCGATCAGCTGGCGATAACGCACCTTGCCGAAGCTGGTGAAATGGCCGCCATGCACGACCGAGATATCGAGGTCGCGCATACGCGGCAGTGTGGCGATATAGTCAGGAGAAGGCAGTAAAGTAGCCATCTTATGCAAGCGGGAGGCTATTCGCCGTCAACAACCCCTTGAGTTGAGCGCGAAAGCTGTTACAACTTTGAGGCGTATCAGGGGAGGGGTAAATGGGGTCGTTTTCTATCTGGCATTGGGCAATATTGCTGCTGTTGATCGGCGTGCCTGTTTTCTTTGCCGTTCGGTCGGCCGCGAAGCCGTCACAGAATCCAGCGGCGCTTGTGGGCTTTGGCGGCTGGCTGATGCTGCTGGCGATCGGCCAGACGTTGTCGCCATTGCGCTCATTGGCCCAATTGAGTTCATCGATGGAAGACTATCAGAAACTCATGACGCTTCCCAACGGGACCTTGGCGGCTTATGGCGAGATCGCGCTGTTGTTAGCGTTCCTGGTGCTCCAAGTGGTTGTTCTCATTGCCATGTTTCGGCGCAGCCCCCGCTTCAAGCAGCTATTTCTCGTGCAGTGGATTGCAATCCCGGTCGTGTTCGTCCTCGACACTGTGTGGATTTCCGCCGCTCTCGGGGCTCCGATAAGCCAGATCCTTGCGGGAGATGCGCTGGTCACGCCTATTGTGTCATTTGTTTTGACCGGGATTTGGGTCGCTTACGTCTACAGGTCGGTCAGGGTGAAGAACACGTTCGGTGGCGATACGGCAGCCACTCACGCTGCGACGTTCACCTAGAAGGTCCACCGGGACGGCGCAGCCGGCCAAATCGCGAGCGCTTCGCGGAAGGGAGACGGCCGCACGAAGGCGTTTGGCTCACATCGGATAGAAAACTGGTGCGGGCGCGATCCCTGCGGGCGCTGCCGCAGCTGCAAATCCCGCTTAGCGGGATTGCAGGAGATGGCAGCCGGCTTGGCGCTTTTGTTCCAGGTACTCATCAATCAGCTGGCGATAGCGCACCTTGCCGAAGCTCGGAAAATGGCCGCCATGCACGACCGAGACATCGAGATCACGCAGGCGCAGCAGCGTGGCGATATAGTCGTCGACGACAGAGTGGTAGACATCGTCGATCAGCGGACCGTCATAAATGATGTCGCCGGATAACAGGATGCCCGTCCTGTTTTCGTAAAGCGCGATGCCGCCGGGTGAATGGCCGGGCGTGTGGATCACCTCGAAGGTACGGTCGCCGAGGTCGACGACATCGCCTTGCGCGAGCAAGCGGCCGGCCGGCGCCGGCAGGATGCGGTAGCGCGCCGTATCCCAACCATCGGGCATGCCGTCGAACATCTCGTCGTTCGCATAGCGGTCGGCGACCGTCCATTCGTTGCGCGGATCGGCGAGGATTTTCGCCTCGGCGCGGTGCACGCAGCGATCGGGAAATTCGTGATGGCAGCCGATATGGTCGAAATGCGTGTGGCTGGCGACGCAAATGAGCTTTTGCTCGCTCACCAGCGGCACGTGACGCCTGAGGCTGAAATGGCCGAGGCCGGTGTCGAACAGCAGATCACGGTCGCGGCCGCGCACATGCCAGATATTGCAGCGGAAGAACGGTTTGATCCATGGCTCGTGGATCAGCGTCACACCATCGCCCATGCGGATGGTTTCGTACCAGTTCGGCGCGTCGATGATGGGAAGCGTGCTCATCGCTCAGTCTGTCAAAAGAATGATGTCGCCAGCGTCGCATGAAACCGCGACCGTGTCGCCGGGCTGGACGGTGGCTGCGGCCGGAAGTTTGGCGATGAACTGCAGCGAGGGGTCTTCGATGGAAACCGCGAGCACGCGCTTGAAGCTGCCCTGGAACACGACGTCGCTTACCTTGGCAGAGCCGAGCGCGACGTTGCCTGCCGCTGCACCGAGGACAAGGTGCTCCGGCCGTATGGCGAGCGCAACAGCCGAGCCCTGCGGCAACGCGCCGGGCAGTGAAACCGGCCCAACCGACGTCGCGACCGTGCTTGCCCTGTCCGTCGCCGCCGTGACTGTGCCGGAAAGGATTGTACTTTCGCCCATGAAGGTGGCGGAAAAGCGTGTCGCGGGGCGGGCATAGACGCGCTCGGGCTGGCCTTCATCCTCGATGCGCCCGTCATTCATCACCACGCAATGGTCGGCCAGCGCCATCGCTTCTTCCTGGTCGTGGGTGACATGGATGAAGGCGGTGCCGACGCGCTTCTGGATCGCTTTCAGTTCGTCCTGCATCTGCCGGCGCAGTTTGAGGTCGAGCGCGCCAAGCGGCTCGTCGAGCAAAAGCACCGCCGGCTCGATGACCAGTGCGCGCGCCAGCGCCACGCGCTGCCGCTGGCCGCCGGACAGCTGGTGCGGCTTCTTGTCGAAGGCGGAAGCCAGCCCGACCAGCGCCAGCGCCTCGCGCGCCTTCGCAGCTCGCGTCGTGCCATCGACGCCCTGCATGCGCAGGCCGAAGCCGACATTGCTGCCGACGCTCATATGCGGAAACAGCGCATAGTCCTGGAACACCGTAGTCGTCGGCCGCTTGGCCGGCGGCACCGCGGTGCAGTCCTCGCCGCGGATGAACACTTTGCCCTCGCTCGGGGTGACGAAACCGCCGAGAATGGAAAGCAGCGTCGTCTTGCCGGAGCCCGAGGGGCCGAGCAGGATGGTGTAGCTGCCGGGTTCGATCTGCAGCGAGACGTTTTTCAGCACCGTCTGCTGGCCGAAGCGGTGTGACACGGCGCGAATGTCGACCAGGGGTGCGGTCATGCCGGCTTTCTCCGCAGCAAGGTCAGTTCAAAAAACACCACCAGCACGATGGAGACGGCGAAGACCAGCGAGCCGACGGCATTGGTTTTGGGATTGAGACCGGAGCGCAACAGGTTCCAGATCTCGACCGGCAGCGTGGTGTCAAAACGGGTCAGCAGGAAGGAAATCACGAACTCGTCCCAGGAGAAGGTCATCGACAGGAAGAAGCCGGCGAAGATGGCCGGCGCCATCACCGGCACGGTGATCAGCAGCAGCACCTTCCATTCCGGCGCGCCGAGGTCGCGTGCGGCGCGCTCGATGTTGATCTGATGGTCGCCCATCTGGCTGTAGATGATGGCAAAGCAGAGTGGCAGGTTGATCACGACATGGCCGATGCCGGCCGCGAGCAGCGACTTCGGCACGCCGGCCCAGTTGAACAGCACCAGCAAGCCCATGCCGATGATGAGATAGCTGACCGTCAGCGGCAGTGTGATCAGCCCGCGCAGCAGGGCCGAGGAAGGCAGGGTGAAGCGCGCAAAGCCCCAGGCGGAGAGGAAGCCGAGCGTGACGGCGACAAAAGAGGAGACGGACGCCACCAGCAGCGAATTGACCAGCGCCGAGGTCAGCCGCGTGTCGGAAAGAACCGCGTCGTACCAGCGCAGCGACGGGCCGGTGAAGGGCGGGATCGGAAACGAGGTCGCCTGCAGCGAGAACAGCACCAGCACGACCACGGGCAGGAAGATGAAACCGTAGATGGCAAGCGCATAGAGCCACGAGGCGATGCGGACAAACTTGCGCATCTCAGGCCCGCTCGATCTTCAGCCAGCGGGCGCAGGCGAGATAGGCGATGGTGACGACCGCCATCAGGATGATCGACAGCGCCGAGGCCAGCGGAAAATCGCCACGCCGGCCGATCTGCATCATCACCAGTTGCGGCATCAAAAGCTCGTTGTTGCCGCCCAGGATCTGCGGCGTGATGTAGTCGCCGATGCACAGCACGAAAGTCAGGAAGGCGCCGACCATGATGCCGGGCAGCGTCAGTGGCAGGACGACATGCAGGAAGGTGCGCACCGGCCCGGCGCCGAGATCGGCGGCGGCCTTGCGGTAGCTCGGGCTGAGCTGCTTGAGGTTGGCGAAGATGGTCAGCGTCAAAAGCATGACGAAGAAATGCACGAAACCGGTGACGGTGGCGAAACGTGTGTTGGCCAGCTGCACCGGCTCGGCAAACAGGCCGGAGCCGGTCAGGGCGCGGTTGATGACGCCGTTCTGCGCCAGCACCAGTAGCCAGGAATAGGAGCGCACGACATAGGAGGTCCAGAACGGCAGCACGGCCAGCATCAGCGCCAGCCGCTGCCAGCGTTCCGGCACCTGTTCGGCGAGAATCCAGGCGAAGGGATAGGCGAGCAGCACAGAGATGACGGTGACGATGGCTGTCACCTCGAGCGAGTTCACCATTGCCTGCCAGTAGGAAGGGTTGGTGAAGAACTGGCTGTAGTTGGCGAGCGTAAAGCCGCCGCCCTCATGCGCTGTCAGGCTGGAAAGCCCCATGGCGACGAAGGGCAGCACGAAGAACAGCAGCGTCCAGCCGAGTGCCGGCGTGACCAGCGCCCAGGGCAGGGCATTGCCCGCCCGGGGCAGGGCACGCGAATTGTTCGCGACGGTGTTCAAGGTCTCGGCCGTCTACTGCGCCTGCAGCATTTCGGTCCAAACGTCCTGCATCTTCTTGTCGAGATCGGCGTTCGGCGCCGGGTAGGACTGGGCGCGGGCGAGGAAGGCCGGCTGCTCGTCAAAGCGCAGGATTTTTTTCTGGTCGTCGGTGAGTGCTGCCTTGGTGTTGGCCGGCATGCCCCAGTAGCAGGACGAGGTGGCGAGCCGCGCCTGTCCCTCCGGGCTCATAATGTACTGGATGAATTTCAGCGCCAGATCCTTGTTCTTGGAATCCTTGAACATGGCGAGCGACTGCGACCACAGCACAGCACCTTCCTTAGGGATCGAGAAGTCGAGTGCCGGGTTTTCCTTGGCCAGCCCCGCCGTCACCCATTCGCCGCCGCCGACCAGGATGTCGACCTCGCCGGTCGCCAGTGCTGTCTGGCTGGCGGTGACTTCGCCGACCAGCTTGGCGTTGGCCTTCATCTTGAGCAGCTCGGCCTTGATGGCGGGCAGGTCGGCTTCGGTCAGCTCCGCCGTCTTCTTGCCGATCGCCAAAGCGGCCATGCCGATGACCGGCAGATAATAGTCGTAGATGGCGATCTTACCCTTGTATTTCTCGCCGGTCAGCGCAGCCATCGACTGCATGTCGGACGGATCGACCTTGGTCTTGTTGAAGCCGATCGTGTTGTAGCCGAACTTTTCGGTGATGCCGTAGCGCTTGCCGCCGACGACGGTGGAGCCGTCCATCTTCACCTCGGGGAACAGGTCGGCGAGGGGCAATTTGTCTTCCGGCAGCGGCTCGAACAGGCCCTTTTCGACGCCGCGCGGCACATCGATGCTATCGATCACCATCACGTCCCAGTCGCCGGGCTGCGACTGGTCGACGATCGCCAGGCCGGCGCCGGTGCCTTCGAACTCCTTGACGTTGACCTTGACGCCATTGGCTTCCTCGAAAGGCTGCAGCAGTGCCGGATCGGCATGGTCGCACCAGATCAGGGCGTTGAGATCGGCGGCGTGAGCGCCTGTGGCGAGCAGCAGCGCGGCGGCGGCGGTCGCGGCGCGCAGATGGGTCTTCAGGATGGACGTGAGGGTCGTGGACATCGAGTGTTCTCCCTTGCCTTTTTGGCTTCTTGCAAAAAATTGAACCAATTCTAAAATTGAGTCAATTCTGTTTTTATGGCAAGAGGCTGATATGAGCGGATTGCGGGCACGGCAAAAGGCGGATCGGCACCGCCGCATCATCGAGGCGGCGGCCGAGCTGTTCCGCGAGGCCGGCTATGAGGGCGCCAAGATCGAGGCGATTGCGGCGCAGGCCGAGGTCTCGGTCGGCACCATCTACAATTACTACCAGAACAAGGGCGACATTCTTGGCGCCATCGTCTCGCTGGAGGTCAACGAGGTGCTCAATGCCGGGCGCGGCGTCGTCGCCAACCCGCCGGCCAATGTCGGCGATGCGCTGGATACGCTGATCGGCATCTATATCGAGCACTCGCTCCACTATCTCAGCAAGGAGATGTGGCGGCAGGCAATGGCGATCTCGACGCAACTGCCCGACAGCCCGTTCGGCCAGGCCTATACCGGGCTCGACCGCTCGCTGACCGAACAGATCCGTGCGCTGGTCAAGCGCCTGCAGGAGACCGGCCTGGTGCGGCGCGACATCGATGGAGAGGCGCTCGGCGAACTGGTGTTCAACAACATGAACATGATGTTCATCGAGTTCGTGAAGCGAGACGAGGCGAGGATACCGGAATTGCGCGCGGCGATCCGGCGGCAGAACCGGATACTGGTGGCGGCTATTGGGGTGTGAGGGGGCGCGAGGAGGCCCTTCACAGTTGGCGCTTGAAATAGTGCATCAACTGGCTCTTACTTGTGACGGGTAGGTTAGGGTAGCCAGTTATGCGTTCAGTTTTGAGAGTTTTGGCTGCTGCGTCAATAATCGCAACGGCAACATGTTCGGCCAAGGCTCTGGAGTACAAGCCGGTATCGTCTCCGGGCGAACTCCCGTTTCTCGTCGTTTCTGGTGAATTTGGAATCAATGAGCCTCTGAATGAATTTAGCAGCGCTGTCGCCAGCAGCGGGGCCAGGGTGATCGTCTTCGATTCGCAAGGGGGGAGCATCGGGAGCGCAATGCAGCTTGGGCGTATGATCCGGGCAGCGGGGTTGGATACGCTTCAAGTTCGCCAGTTGCAGTGCGCTTCCGCCTGTTCACTGGCTTTCATGGGCGGCGTTCGTCGCGTCGCTGATCCGGGCTCTATAGGTGTTCATCGCTCATCCTTCGCTCCAGACAGCGGGATGTCCGCCGAAGAGGCTGTCGCGAACGTTCAAGCTGTCACCGCTAACATTATGTCTTACATGACCGAAATGGGAGTAGACCCCAAGCTCATGGCCGTCGCATTGAGCTATGACAAGTCTGACATGCGGTATCTGTCCGCCAGTGAAATGACAGAGCTGCGGGTAACCAACCTTATCCCCACGCAGCCACCGGTCGACACATCACAGGTGCCGTCAACGCCTAGTCCGCCCCCAGCTGAAGCCAGCGCCAAAGAACAGCAACTGGAGAGTGCGGCGGTGGCCTTCATCAAGGGGCTTATTGAGCGTCACGGCGACAACGAAGATTTGGCAATCTCTCAGGTTCTAACTTCCTATGCCGGCATCGTGGACTACTATGGCAAGCCCACGGACTTAAGCTCAATTGTCGCGGACAAGCGGAGCTATTTCCAACGATGGCCCGAACGGGGATATAATGTCCACGACGAGAGCGTCATGGTCACTTGCGCCAATGAGCGGTGCATGGTGTCGGGCACCTACGACTGGATTGTCCGCAGCCTTCCAAGGCACAGGCAGGCAAAAGGCGTGGCGCGCTTCAGCTACACGATCGCGATTGGACCGAACCCCAAAATCATTGCCGAGACGAGCAAAGTCGTGCGCTGAACACACCTTGGCACGGGGGGAATGGCTGTCCGCTCTTTGCGTAGTCTCTGGGAGACAACTGGTGCCTCCGGACGGAATCGAACCACCGACCTTCGGTTTACAAACCCGCTGCTCTACCAGTTGAGCTACAAGGGCACGGCGCTCCGGTTGGCGGCAGAACCGGATATTGGTGGCGGTGATCGGGATGTGAGGCAGTGCACCAACAAACTTCACCCACAACCAAATGTTGTGCGTGTTGCATATATGAGACTTAAGGTTGATCGAAACGCCGCTATAGCCGCTTGGCGCCAGAAGCAATTTGCTCAGCGGCGCGGCGGGGGTTTTCATGCGGTTCATTTCCATCACATGCGCGGCACTGTTGGCTGCCGCGACTGCAAGCCCGGCCATGGCCGCCGACCCGATGGTAGACACACCGGCAGAAAGCTCGACCTATAGCTGGTCTGGCGTCTATATCGGCGTCCAGGCAGGCGGTGGGTGGGGGAAAGCCGATCTAAGTAACGACTTCATCCCCGCGGATCGCAAGACGTTCGATCCCAGTGGTGCGTTCGGAGGTGGCCATGTCGCGGCTTTGTGGCAGTTCGGCCAGATCGTTGCCGGTGTCGAGGCGGAGGCGAACTTTGCCGGAATAAAGGATGGTGGCGATATTTCGGTACCCGTGGGCAATTTCTTTGATACCAAGATTCAATGGTTCGGCTCGCTGGATGCAAAGATCGGCGTGCCGATGGACCGCCTGCTGGTTTACGGAACCGGCGGCGTCGCATTCGGCGGCATCGAGATGGCGCAGAATTTTACCTTCCTGAGCGAAACCCACTCGGAGACAAACACCGCCGTCGGCTGGACCGCCGGCGCCGGCGTCGACTATGCCATGACCGACCAGATCATTCTGGGCGCACAATACCGGTACTATGATTTCGGCACGGAAAGCTTCACACCGCCGCCGGCTTCCCCGCTCTTTGATCGTCATGAGGACGTCGACCTACACACTTTTTCGGTCACGGCCAGCTACAAGTTCTGAACCGTCGCGACGACGATGAATTGATCATCCGGCCAGGGTGTCGCTGGTGAGCAGCATCGGCGCGTCGGCAAAGAATGCTTCATGGCTAACTGGTGCCCCCGGACGGAATCGAACCGCCGACCTTCGGTTTACAAAACCGCTACTCATTGATCAGCGGCGCAGTCCGTCAAAGTCTAACCACTGGGAAAACGCACTGGAAAGCACGTGCGGTAACAGTTGGTTCAACCATTGCTGGTACTGTGAACGAGTGTGGGAGCGGCTCCGACAGTGTGGGTGGGCCTAAGTTGCCGGAGCCGCCTGCGCAGGCCGGGTTGGGGTTTGACCGCGCCGTCCTATTCTGGGACAGCGCGGTCAACGATTCGTTAAAATGCTCCGGAACTAATTAAGTGTATGCTGATTGACTTGCGGGGTTGCGAGTCGATGCGTGCGTTTGAAGTTTGTCCCGCCACTAATACCGACCTTAGTTGATAAAACCGCCCCAGGGCGACGGTGATCGCCGACCTGGCGGCCCAAAAAGTGATCGCGGAAGCATTCCGTAGCCCGCGCCTCCTACCTAAAACTGATAGGGACCAAGGTCCTAGATCTCCTAGGTGCAAAGTCTGATCGAACCTGTTCGGTTCTGGCAATGTCCATTACACGTTCCGTAGTTTAGCGACTGCGCATAATGGTCATCGCCACAGGGGCTTGCAATCTACCTCATTGGACCATCTTGCATTCCGGATTCGGCTCTGCACTCCATCGGCTGCGGCCCGTTTCAAGGGAAACGCTCAAAGCCCATGGTTGTCCAGAGGAGAGGTGACCAGGATTGTTCAAGAAACAAGTGTGTTTCCGCCTTGAAGAGGCTCGCCACCGTTAGGCGGCGGGCCAAATACGAGAGGAGAACGAACTTGGACACCTTGATAGCGCTTGCCGCACTGGCCGTGTCTCTGGTTGCTCTTGGCATGTCCGTCTACTTTTGGAGGCGCCAGTTTCGCCCGATCGTAACGGCTACGGTCAAAACTCACAGCGGCGGGAACAATGGGATCTCCTACAAGCTCGTGGTGCTGAACTCTGGATCAATTCCCGCGACAAATATCCGCCTGATCGTACACGACCAGGCTGGGCTCAAAGCGGCGCTCGGAGTCGGTGCCAGTGAGGATGACAAAAGGCGATGGCTGGCGTGCTTCAGTCAGTCGACGGAAATTCCGCTCCTCCAAAATGGCGATAAGACGTCATGCTCATTTGGGATGACGCACACAGACCCGCGGCAAAGCTTTTGGAAACCGCAGGCGGTGTTTCCGATCCGCATAGAGTATGAGGATTGGTTCGGCGCCAAGTACGATTCGGACCCGCTTAACATTTTGCAGATCGCCGACTCCGACCGCTTCACTGCTGCGAGCCGGTAAAAAAAGTTTCGTCACCAAAATCGCTGGCCCAGGACGGAGTTCAAAGGTGCAGATCGAAGAGAGCACGCCGAAGCTGAAAGGACGCTAGCGGAACAGCAGATAGACGCCCAGGCCGGCCCATAAGGAGGCCAAGCGGCCATGCCGAGCATATCCCGCTGCCTGTATCGCCAGACGGCGCCGGCGAGGATCGAGGCAGTAATGGCGGCGATGTAGAGCGGTACCAAATCCAAGGACAGCTGTGAGCTTTATTGGACAGTGGGTTTGGGTATGAACTTGGGCGATTGTAAATCTTGGCCCAACTTTGTTGCCTGAGCGGGCCTAAGTATGATCGGAACAACATCACCTTCGGCCGGGAACAGGAGAAGGACGACACCGCCGACTACTTCACTCATGGCTACCTCCCACTTGTCGATGGTGATTGCCGCCTTCTCGATCTTGCGTGCCATTTGCTGCCCCTTGCCCCGCGGCAGCATCGCGCAACCTGTGCGCGAATGCAAGTTTCGCCTCCCGCAATGGTGCGCTCAGCCCACCAGCGCGCGATCGACCGCTGGCGAATGTTGCACCCGTGTTGCATGGACTCCGTGGGAATATCTGACAAAGCCCGGAAATGCGTGGTTCTGACCACAACGTATGGCGTTTCATGCGGGATCGCTTTGCGCCAAACGCTACAGCTATTTAATTCGATAAGTAAAAGCTGGTGCCCCCGGACGGAATCGAACCGCCGACCTTCGGTTTACAAAACCGCTGCTCTACCAGCTGAGCTACAAGGGCACGGCGCTCCGGTTAGCATATTTGTTGCGCCAGTAAAGACAAAACTCCGTTTTTGGTTGCCGGCGGGCGCGCTGGGGCGCCGGTAAGGCCATCCTGAAAACGGCCAAATCGCTTCCTATATGATTCAAAGGTGCAATCGCCTCAACGGGGGTGTCGCATGATCAGACTTGTCATCATTCTGCCGCTCGTCATCGTGGCCTGGCTTCTCCTGGTGAAGCTCATCAGGGATGTGAAGAGCGCCAATGTCGACTGGACCGGCGTGACCACCATCATCGGCTTCATCGCGCTGGCGTTCTGGCTGCGCCATGTCACGGGGATGGGGTGAAAGGGAGTGAGTAGGGAATAGTGAGTAGCGAGTAGAAAGTAGCGAGTAGGGAGTAGCGAATAGGGGCAGCTTCAACTCCCGAAAGCGAATTTCGCTATTCGCTATTCGCTATTCGCTTAGAAACCCTCGAACCTCTCGCCGCGATGAGGTGACCGACTTCGCGAAAGGGCGGCTTCAGCCGCCCTTTTCGCGTTCAGCGCCGGACTCTGCCGATCGATCGGGGTTCCGACCGGCCGATTTCTAGCCTTCGAAAAAGAATCGAAAAATCTTTCGAACCTTTTTCTTGCTCGCTGCGACTGATGATCAAGAGGCGGATGGATCGCCTCTCTCAACGAAGCAAGGAGATCATCATGCGTACTTTCGTTTCCGGCCTCATCGCCACCTCTGTCGCCGCCACCATGCTGGTCGGCACCGTGCAGCCTTCGGCCGCCCACAACCATCACAACCGTGAAATCGGCATCGGCTTTGCCGCCGGCGTTGGCGGCTTCGTACTCGGCAGCCTGCTCTCCCAGCAGCCGCGCACCGTCTACGTCGAGGAGGACTACGACTCGATCCACATCCGCCGC
This sequence comes from Mesorhizobium sp. P2_E10, assembly GCF_056404235.1. Lineage (NCBI taxonomy): Bacteria > Pseudomonadati > Pseudomonadota > Alphaproteobacteria > Hyphomicrobiales > Phyllobacteriaceae > Mesorhizobium > Mesorhizobium sp. P2_E10. The sequence continues at coordinate 8,360 of NZ_JBFUEK010000015.1, read as the reverse complement.
TGCTACGCCCGCTACGCCAGCTATGACGCGGGCTCGAACACCTACATCGGCTACGACGGCTATCCCCACTACTGCAGGCTCTGAAAGAAGGAGGACCGTTTCAGGCGAGAAGAAGGGGCTCCCACAGCCCCTTTTTCTGCTGTGTGAGGCGGTCCGCCACTCGTTTGAATCGATCGACCGTCGGCGCCGCCCCTCATCTGCCTGCCGGCATCTTCTCCCCGTATGGTGACGGGGAGAAGGACGCTCTCGTCGATCCTTTCGCCAATCACCAGCGTTGCTGAAAAGAACGCCGAGACCGCGGCCGGCTTCTTTCTCCCCGTTCACGGGGAGAAATGCCCGGCAGGGCAATGAGGGGCGGCGCCAACTTCAAGCGATTGTTCGGCGGTGTACAGAGATTTTCAAAGCCCTTAATCTCAATCATCATCCGATGCCAGCAGAGGAGGGGCCCTTGGAAGAGGACGATCCCAGGAAAGACTTGATCGAACCGGTTTTCCGCAACGGCACGGTCACCACCGTCGGCATCCTGCTGGCGTTCTCGCTGGGTTTTGTCACGCATTGGGCGGCCAACCCGATCCCATGGCAATTCCATCATTTGCTTGCCGTGGTGCCGATCCTGGTCGGCATCGCGCTGCAGATGCGGGCGCTGTCGCTGCTGCTCAAGGTGGATTCGCTGCGCCGGCCGATCTACGAGCGCGCCAACCGCATCTTCATGGCCGGCATCATCCTGACCGCCTGTGGCGTCGGGCTAGCGATCCTGCTCGATGTCTTCGAGGTATCGGCGAGGGGCTCGCTGGTCGGGGCTTAGTCAGGTCAGCCTGACGCCGCCGATCATTTTGGTCACCGCCGCCGCCGCGTCGTGCACCAGCGGCCCGATCTCGGCCAGCCGCTCCGGCGTGACCCGCACTGTCGGGCCGGACACGGAAACACCGCCGATCGGCTCGCCGAACTCGTTGAAGATGGCGGCGGCGACGCAGCGCATGCCCGGATGCCGCTCCTCGTCGTCGACCGACCAGCCGCGCAGCTTGATCGCCACCAGATCGTGGGCCAGCGCCGAGATGTCGGATAGCGTGTTGCCGGTGAAACGCTCCAGCCCGGCCTTGCGCAGGATGGCGCCGACACGCTCCGGCTCGAGATGCGCCAGCACCGCCTTGCCGATGCCCGAGGCATGGAACGGGCTGCGCGTGCCCGGCCGGAAAAAAGCTCGGATCGCCTGGTGCGTCTCGACCTGGCTGACAAAGACAACGCAATCATCCTCGGCGACGCCGAGGTTGGCGGTCTCGCCGGTCTTTTCCATAAGTTCCTGCATGACGGTGCGGGCGCGGTCGACCAGCTTGCGGCGGCGCAGGAAGGCGGCACCCATGCGATAAGTCTCGACGCCGATCGACCACAGCTGGTCGCTCGTATCGAACTCGACCATGCCGTGGTTTTGCAGCGTCGTCAGCATGCGGTAGGCGGTGGAGGCGGCGAGGCCGCTTTGCGCCGATATCTCGCTCAGCGACAGGCCGCTGCCTTCGGCGACGATGGCGAGGATGCGCAGCGCCCGGTCGAGCGACTGCACCGAACCCGCCTCAGTGGGGCCATTGAAGGAGCGCGGCCGGCCGCGCTGGCGTTTTTCGGTCGTTTCCATCCCGTCATTCTTCCAGATATTCCTGAATCAGCAATGAAAAAGTTTTTCACTGCTTTGCGACGCCGAATCCATGGAAAACGGAAAAGCGAATGAAAACAGTGCTCAGGCGTCGTTTTCTAGAAATGAAAAAATATTCTGAAAAAATTGAAAAATAGCACCGACGCGCGCATTATCCGGACATCCAACAATGACAATTCCGGTGGAGGCTTGAAATGGCCAGGATGCGCGCGGTCGATGCCGCGGTTCTCGTTCTCGAAAAGGAAGGCATTTCCTGCGCCTTCGGCGTGCCCGGAGCGGCAATCAACCCGTTCTACTCGGCGCTGAAGTCGCGGGGCACGGTTCGCCACATCCTCGCCCGTCACGTCGAGGCGGCCTCGCATATGGCGGAAGGTTACACGCGCGCCAAGGCAGGCAACATTGGCCTGTGCATCGGCACGTCAGGTCCGGCCGGCACCGACATGATCACCGGGCTCTATTCGGCCGCGGCCGATTCCATCCCGATCCTGTGCATCACCGGGCAGGCGCCGCGCGCACGGCTCAACAAGGAAGATTTTCAGGCGGTCGACATCGCCGCCATTGCCGCACCCGTCGCCAAATGGGCGGTCACAGTTATGGAGCCCTATCTGGTGCCGATGGCGCTGCAGAAGGCGTTTCATCTGATGCGCTCGTCGCGGCCGGGTCCCGTTCTCGTCGACCTGCCGGTCGACGTGCAACTGGCCGAGATCGAGTTCGACATCGACGCCTATGAGCCGATGGTGCCGTTCAAGCCGGCGATGTCACGCGGCCAGGCGGAGAGGGCGCTGACCATGCTCAATGCGGCTGACAAGCCGCTGATCGTCGCCGGCGGTGGCATCATCAATGCCGATGCGTCCGATCTGCTCATCGAATTCGCCGAAATCACCGGCGTGCCGGTCATTCCGACACTGATGGGTTGGGGTGCGATCCCTGACGATCATCGGCTGATGGCCGGCATGTGCGGGCTGCAGACCTCGCACCGCTACGGCAATGCGACCATGCTCGAGGCCGACTTCGTCTTCGGCATCGGCAACCGTTGGGCCAACCGCCACACCGGTTCGGTCGATGTCTACACCAAGGGCAAAAAATTCATCCATGTCGATATCGAACCGACGCAGATCGGCCGTGTTTTTGCGCCGGATCTCGGCGTCGTCTCCGATGCCGGTGCGGCGCTTAAAATCCTGCTCGACGTCGCCACCGAATGGAGAACGGCGGGACAGCTGCGCGACTGGTCGGGTTGGGCGAAGGAATGCCAGGCCCGCAAGAAGACGATGAAGCGCAAGACGCATTTCGACCAGGTGCCGCTGAAGCCGCAGCGCGTCTATGAGGAGATGAACAAGGCGTTTGGCCGCGACACCACCTATGTCACCACGATCGGCCTGTCGCAGATTGCCGGCGCGCAGTTCCTGCATGTCTACAAGCCGCGCAACTGGATCAATTGCGGCCAGGCCGGCCCGCTCGGCTGGACGCTGCCGGCGGCATTGGGTGTTCGCGCCGCCGATCCGGAGCGCACCATCGTGGCGCTTTCCGGCGACTATGATTTCCAGTTCATGATCGAGGAACTGGCGGCCGGGGCGCAGCACAAACTGCCCTATATCCACGTCGTCGTGAACAATGCCTATCTCGGCCTAATCCGCCAGGCGCAGCGCGGCTTTGCGATGGATTTCGAAGTCAGCCTCGCCTTCGAGAACGTCAATCGGGCAAACGAACCCGAAGCCGGCTACGGCGTCGACCATGTTGCCGTTGCCGAAGCCATGGGCTGCAAGGCGGTCCGGGTGCGCAAGCCCGAGGAGTTCGCCGGCGCCTTCAAGGAGGCGCAGCGGCTGATGAAGGAACACCAGGTTCCGGTCGTGCTCGAATTCATCCTCGAGCGGGTCACCAACATTTCGATGGGCACCGAGATCGACAAGATCACCGAATTCGAAGAGCTTGCCGAACATAATGAAGATGCCCCAACGGCGATCGTTCTCTTGGATTGAGCCCGGAGAAGAAGGAGAAAAAGAATGCCGCGTTTTTCAGCCAACCTTTCGATGCTCTTTGGCGAGCATGACTTTCTCGACCGCTTTGACGCCGCGGCCCGTGCCGGCTTCAAGGGCGTCGAATATATCGGGCCTTATGACCATGCATCGGATGTGGTGGCCGCGAGGCTGAAGAAGAACGGCCTGACGCAGGTACTGTTCAACCTGCCGGCCGGCGACTGGGGCAAGGGTGAGCGCGGCATTGCCGTGCTGCCCGAGCGCGTTCCCGAGTTCCGGCAAGGCGTGGCCAAGGCGATCACCTATGCGCATGCGCTGGGCTGCGAGCAGGTCAACTGCCTCGCCGGTATCGCCCCGCAAGGTGCTGACCGCACGGTGCTGGAAAACGTCTTTGCCGAAAACCTGGCTTTCGCAGCGGAGAAGCTGGAGCAGGCCGGTATCAAGCTGCTGATTGAGCCGATCAACACGCGCGATATCCCGGGCTTCTTCCTGAACACTTCGGACCAGGCGCTGGCGCTGATCGACCGGGTCGGGTCGAAGAACCTGTTCCTGCAATACGACATCTATCACATGCAGATCATGGAGGGGGATCTCGCCCGTACCATCGAGGCAAACCTCGGCCGCATCGCGCATATCCAGCTTGCGGACAATCCCGGCCGACACGAGCCGGGGACGGGCGAGATCAATTATCCCTTCCTCTACGAGCATATCGACCGCCTGGGTTATGCGGGATGGATCGGGGCGGAGTACAAGCCGAAGGCGGGGACGGAGGCTGGGCTGGGGTGGTTCAGGCAACTGGCCGGGCAGGGGAGCGCGGCGGCTTAAGCTGCTGGCGCGTTAGCGGAGAACAACGATGGAAACCATCGGCTTTATCGGCCTCGGCATCATGGGCGCGCCGATGGCGGGGCATCTGCTCGATGCAGGATACAAGGTCATCGCCAGCGACCACCGAAGCAAACCCTCGGCCGACCTCGTGGCCAAGGGCCTCAAAACCGTCACCGGCCATGACGCGGTGGCCAAGGCTGCCGACATCATCATCACCATGGTTCCGGATACACCGCAGGTGGCCGATGTTCTGTTCGGCGACAACGGCGTCGCTGCCGGCCTGACCAAGGGCAAGCTGGTCATCGACATGAGCTCGATCTCGCCGATCGAAACCAAGGTTTTCGCCAAGAAGATCAACGATCTCGGCTGCGACTATCTCGACGCGCCGGTGTCCGGCGGCGAGGTTGGCGCCAAGGCGGCGTCGCTGACCATCATGGTCGGCGGCGAGGACAAGGCGTTCGAACGCGCGAGGCCCGTGTTCGAGAAGATGGGCAAGAACATCACGCTCGTTGGTCCCAACGGCGTCGGCCAGACCACCAAGGTCGCCAACCAGATCGTCGTCGCGCTGACCATCGAAGCCGTCGCCGAAGCTCTTGTTTTTGCATCGAAAGCTGGCGCCGACCCGGCCAAGGTGCGGCAGGCGCTGATGGGCGGGCTGGCGGCCTCGCGCATCCTCGAAGTGCATGGCGAGCGCATGGTCAAACGCACCTTTGCGCCCGGCTTCCGCATCGAGTTGCACCAGAAGGATCTCAATCTGGCACTGGAGGGGGCGAAGGCGCTTGGGGTTTCCTTGCCCAACACCTCTACCACGCAGCAATTGTTCAACTCCTGTGCGGCCAATGGTGGGGCGAAGGAGGATCACTCGGCGCTGGTTCGCGCGCTGGAGCGGATGGCGGGGCATGAGGTGGGGTAGGAGCGAATAGCGAGCAGGGAATAGCGAATAGGGTTTGAAATTGCGCGCTGCGATCTAATTCTCGCTACTCGCTACTCGCTACTCGCTACTCGCTACTCGCTCAAAAACTTCCTCGCCGCATAAAGGCTCACCGCCGCGGCGTTCGACACGTTGAGCGAACGGATGGCGCCGGGCATGTCGAGCCGCGCCAGCGTCGTCACCGTCTCGCGTGTCTTCTGACGCAGCCCTTTGCCTTCGGCGCCGAGCACCAGCGCGATCTTTTCCCCGGCAAAACTCTTCTCAAGTTCGGCCGGCCCGTCGGAATCGAGGCCGATGGTGCGGAAACCGGCCTCATGCAACTGGCCGAGCGCATCAGCGAGGTTCTTCACTTCGATCTGGTCGATATGCTCCAGCGCACCCGATGCGGATTTCGCCAGCACGCCGGATTCCTGGGGGCTGTGGCGCGCGGTGGTGATCAGCGCGCCGGCGCCGAAGGCGACGGCCGAGCGCAGGATGGCGCCGACATTGTGCGGGTCGGTGACCTGGTCGAGCACCAGCACCAGCTTTGCGTCGCCCAGCGCATCGAGGCGCTTCGGCTTCAGCGGTTCTGCCTCGATCAGCACGCCCTGATGGACGGCGTCGGAGCCGGTGATCCTGTCGATGTCCCTGGGTTCGACCAGTTCGGTTTTGAAGGGCAAAGCGGCGAGATCGGCGATCTCCAGACGCTCGGCAGCGTTGCGGGTCACCAGCATTCTTTTGATCCGCCGGCGCGGATTGTCGAGTGCTGCACGCACTGTGTGCAGGCCATAGAGCCGCACCAGACCATCCGCGGCGTGCTCGCCGGGCGGCACCGGTTGGCGTGGCCTGAAGGCCGGCGCGCCGCCAGCCTTCTCGTCGCGGTGCGCGCGGCGCAGCTTGGCGTAGTGGGTGTCTTTTGGGGTCTTGGAACTGTTGTCGTTGCTCATGGCCGGCTTCTATAGACGTGTCGTCCGGTCATGGATACAGCGCAGAAAGCTGCCCGCTGCCCGGCTTGTGAAATTCAGCGCGTTTTGCCTGGTTGTTGCGGTTGACAGTTTTGGGCGGTGCCGCCATAAGGCGCTTCGCGGAAGGGCTGCTGAGGCGGCCTCGCCGCGTCGATGCCTCGTTGCATGGCTCCGGCGGCAGACTGGAGAGGTGCCCGAGTGGTTAAAGGGGACGGACTGTAAATCCGTTGGCTATGCCTACGTTGGTTCAAATCCAACCCTCTCCACCACTGCCGGCCCGGAAGCCCTGAAACGCAAAGCATCGGACCGAAAAGTGGATAACGGTTTTCGGGCGAATGCGATGCTAACTAACAAGCATCGAACCGAAAAGTGCATGGCGGTTTTCGGGTGAATCCGATACTTCACTGAAAGGCGCGGGTATAGCTCAGTGGTAGAGCAGCAGCCTTCCAAGCTGAATATGCGGGTTCGATTCCCGCTACCCGCTCCAGATTTCCAACCGCAAAAATCAAAGTGCTGGCACATTGCGCCCCGCGCAGACCTGCAACGCCGCATGTCTTCCGTGACCCATCGGTTCTGCGCGCTGGCCGGACCGTAGTCTAGGCGACGACGGTCAGCCGGCGCCTGCGCTCGTCGAGCGACACGATGGTCAGCCCGCTCGCCACCACCAGCAGGATGCCGCAGACGGCCAGTGCGTTCGGGAATTGCCCGAACACAACCAGCCCCGAAATGACGGCCCAGACCGTAAAGCAGTAGTAGAACGGCGCCACCAGGCTGGTCGGCCCGACGCGATAGGCCATGAAGATGAAAAAGTGGCCGAAGATCAGGAACAGTCCGGCACCGCCTATCAGCAGCAGGTGACGGGTTTCCGGCATCACCCAGTGCTCGGAAACCAGATGCGCAATTCCGGCCCCGGCCAGCACCACCACGACCGCCGAAATGGCGACGATCATGCCCGGCACCTCAGCCGCTACCCTGCGCCCGGCCAGATCGCGCGCCGCGGCAAGTGCCGCGTTGCCGAGCGCCAGCAAGGCATAGACGGAGATGCCTTGCATCGTCGGTTGTGCCACCATCAGCGCGCCGATGAAGCCGAGGCCGATCAACGCCATGCGCACGCCACCGATCCGTTCGCCAAACAGGATCGAGGAGCCGACCAGCATCAGCAAGGGGGTGATCTGGCCTAGCGCGGTGGAATCGGCGATCTGCATGTTGGCCAGCGCCACCACGTAGCAAAGGATCGCCGCCAGCTCGAGGACGTTTCTGCGCAACACGCGTTTGTCGAGGATCAGCGGAACCTGCTTGCCGTAGCCGAGCAGGAACAACAAGGGGAAGCCCCAGAGCGAGGCGGCCACCCCGCGCAGGAACAGCACTTCATAAGGCGGCAGCCCTGACGTCGCGAGCTTCATCATCGTGTCGTTGACGAGGTATGACCCCGTTGAAACGATCATGAACAGCGGGCCGCGGATGGTGATCGGGATGAAATGCATTGGGTGACCAAATCAGACTGGCACCGCGGCGGCAATGGGCCAGCCGCCGGCGGCAAGTCCGGCAGGGGCAGACAGGTCGCGACCGGCGATATGCCGACATTCACTGAGGCGAGCCTTCGCCATTTCATTTTCCGCCGCGCGTTCCTATATCCGCGTCACATCCCGAAATCGGATCATCGGTTCGGGCCGAGTGCGCGCGCTCCCGGCCACAAGGCACTTGTGTTTTTCAGCCGTAGTCGCTAATCGCCCCGCATTCGACTGAACTGAAGGTCCAGGCCGTCCAAGGAAAGAGACTATGGCAAAAGGTAAATTCGAGCGTAACAAGCCTCATGTGAACATTGGCACGATTGGCCACGTCGATCATGGCAAGACGTCGCTGACGGCGGCGATCACCAAGTATTTTGGCGAATACAAGCGCTACGACCAGATCGATGCGGCGCCGGAAGAGAAGGCCCGCGGCATCACCATTTCGACGGCGCATGTCGAATACGAGACGGCTGCCCGCCACTATGCCCACGTCGACTGCCCCGGCCACGCCGACTATGCCACGCCGACTAT
>NZ_JBFUEK010000014.1:0-116897 GCF_056404235.1 Mesorhizobium sp. P2_E10 | reverse complement strand
GGGATGTTATGTGCACGTTGCCGTGGCGCCGGTCGTCACGCACACCAGTCCCGTCGGAATCAACGCTACAGGCTCTGCGACCTGGCCCGGAAGCCGCTTCCACGACATGCCCACCGCGTCCTATGCGGAAGTTCGCGACAGGCGCTGGCACACCCCGAGGCACAAATCCCCATAGGCAATCGTCCGCGGCCCGCGGGTTCCTGCATGAGAGACTTTCGTACGCCTGACGGCACCCGAAACCCTTCAGCAAGTCTGCCGTGGGGGACCGCTTTTGGGTTTCCTGAAAGCAGACGCCGTCTGCAGCTACAAGCAGGCAACTATTGGCAATAATGCGGGGAGAGCGCAGGATTGTCCAAAGGGCCTTTGTTTGCGAAGGACATTTGCGCGATGAGGCAATTTGGTAGCGAACCAGTTCGTGATCCTGCGCACCTCGGCTTCGACAAGGGGCGGCTGGCGCGACTGAAGCAGTGGATGCAGCGCTATGTCGACACCGGGCGCTGGCCAGGTGGTGCGGTGCTCGTCGCGCGCCATGGAGAACTCGCCTTTTTCGACTGTGCCGGTTACGCCAATGTCGAAGCCAGGCGGCCCTGGCAGCGCGACCTTATCGCCCGCATCTACTCGATGACCAAGCCTGTCACCGCCGTCGCGCTGATGATGCTGTACGAGGAGGCGCGCGTGCATCTCGACGATCCGGTCGAAGCTTACCTGCCGGAATTCAAAAACGCGCAACTTCTGATACCGGGCGCAACGTCGCTGGACCAAACAGTGCCCGTCAAAACGAAGATGACGATCCACCATCTGCTGACCCACACATCTGGCCTAAGCCTCTTTACGAACCCCCGACTGCTCGGTGAAGCTTATGCCAAGGAAAGACTCGGCCTCGCCCTTGCTTACGGTGGGCTCGACAAGATGGTGCAGAGGATCGCCGAGCTGCCACTGGAATGGGAGCCGGGCACGAAATGGCAATACAGCACCGGGTCTGATGTCATAGGCCGTATCGTGGAAGTCGTTTCCGGGATGACGCTCGACAAGTACTTCGCGACTCGCATTTTCGAGCCGCTCGGCATGACCGACACCGGCTTCTCTGTGCCGGAGTCTGAGATCAACCGTTTCCCCCCGCTCTATGAGGCTACGGCTGGCGGCATGGCATTGCGCGAAGCGCCGGGAGTTTCGGAGTGGCGGCAAGGCAGGGTTGATACGTTCTGCGGCGGAGGCGGGCTTGTTGGAACCATCGACGACTATTGGCGGTTCGCCGAAATGCTGCGGGCTGGTGGTGAACTCAACGGCGAACGCATCCTCAGTCCCCGCACTTTGAGATTGGCGGCGTGCAATCACCTACCGGGTGATCTTGCCTCGATGGCAACCGAAGTTTGGGCCGAAACCCAGTTTGACGGCGTCGGGTTCGGTCTGTTGGGTTCCGTCGTTCTAGATCCAGCCAAGGCGCAAATTTCGGCGCAATTGGGTGACTATGGCTGGGGCGGGGCGGCAGGCACCTTCTTCTGGGTGAGCCCGGTCGACGACATGGTCGTCATTCTCTTCACGCAACTGCTGCCTTCGAGCGCCATTCCGGTGCGCAAAGAGCTGCGCGCACTCGTCCATGGCGCGCTGACGGGGGCCTAGACCTCTCAACAGAAGCTGAGCAACCTTGCGCTAGCTGGGCCGGCTCGACTTCGCCGTGCTCGATGAGCTCTTCGCCCAAGCCGGCGGGCAGTGCTCTTCCACTTTATCAGCCAGCTTCACTAGCGGACCCCGCTTCCGCCATCGGTCATCTCACGACGATGCCCGCACCACCTGATGTCCGCCGTTGAGGAACCGTAGCCTGAAGCTGCCTTTCTCCTTTCGGCCCCCAAATCTGCGGTCAGCAATCCGCCACTGGTGTGCCATTGGCCTCCACCAAGGCATAGCGGTAGACTAGTTGATTGGTTGCGACGACCGAGACTGCTAGCACCGGGGACGGCATATGTCGGCGACTGCGTTTGCATTGACTGGATTCATCTCGTGGGCACTGGGGTTGCTGATCGTGATGGAAGTGATCCGTACGTATCTGGTGATTTCTGGAAAGGTCGCAGCAAACGGCTTTACGCCAGATAACGCGGCTCTTTCCCCCTTTATGCAGAGGTTAGCCCGCGCCCACGCCAACTGCATAGAAGGGCTTCCAATCTTCGGAGGTCTGCTCGGAGTCGCGATCATTATTTCAAAGACAGATGTCACGGATCCGCTGGCCTCTACACTGTTAGGCGCGCGAATAGTTCAGTCGATAATTCACCTCGTCTCCACGACCCAGGTCGCAGTCAGTCTCAGGTTCACTGCGTTCGCCGTGCAAATGGTGATTGGTGCGTATTGGTCCTGGGCGCTGTTGTTGAGGTGAAAAGTGCTGCCACTTCAGAAGTCCTCGGCGCCGGCAGCACTCGAAGGGACGAAAGGGAACATTGCGGATCCGGAACGTTGTATGATGCTTTGGATGTTGTCACTGGGATCGGCTGCAGCCCGTCGGCCCGTGGCGGATCGCGCAGGAGCCGAAAAACGGGGCGCCCGACGTAGGGGCGGGTTGGCGGAATGCCGATAACCAGACGCTTTACTCCATTCAACTCGGTACAAAACTGCCGCGTTCTCAGCCTGGCTTTTTCCGACTGTTGCCCGACTATCCGCACATGCGCTTTCGGACACCCGGTTGATCAGCAAATTCGGAACAAAGCAGCACAGGCTGCGTTTTTTCAGAGACGAGGTCCACTAGTTCAACCGACCGCGTTTGAAGTGGGCAAGAGAGTGCTCTTTAGACGCCGAAATCCTGATGGTCTCTTCGAGCGATTGCGCATTTATATGTGGCCGCGCCGCTCCTTCTCGCGATCGTTTCAGTACGTGTCAAAGCGTATTCTCCGTCTGAACGCCACTCCAAACGCCGTCGCGGCCGGGGTGGCGGCTGGGGTTTTCGCGTCTTTCTTTCCACTAGGGTCCCATTTCGCCATTGCCGCCATCGTGTGCTGGCTGATTTCAGGAAACATGGTGGCGGCAGGGTTAGGAACATTTGTCTTTGGCAATCCACTGACCCTCCCGTTTGTTGTGGGAGCGTCTTGGGAGACCGGCAAGATCATGTTGCACGGCCACATGCAAAGTCACGAACGGCCAGCCCATCTGAGTGAGATGTTGCAGACCCTTTCAATTTCGCAATTGTGGGCACCGGTCTTAAAGCCCATGCTGTGCGGTGCGGTGCCACTCGGGCTGATTTTTGGCCTGTTGTTCTATGGCATCACCCGCTATGGCATGACAGCCTTCCGCGAACAGAGGCGCAAGCGACTGGCCGAAAAGGGGAGCCTGTTCCAGGAGCAGGAAGACATCGTGTTATCACGCCCTCTGCCCACTCGACATCGCCGTTGTGGAGGGTGAATTGCGGGTAGGGCAGCTGTAGAGATGTCTCCGCTCGTCGGCAATATCGCCGCTATAGCGACGCTTCCCTACAATTGGCGGCCCTGGAGGCTCCGTCATGGTCCTCGCCGCACTTTATTGATGAACGCCCCACCCTGTCTCTTTGGCGCGATGTCAGGCCGATAGACGATCATGAAGCGCTCTGTACAGACAGGCCTATTGGCACTGCCTGCGTGGGCCGCCGGAATAGGGCTGGTAGGTGTTATCTTCGGGCCGATAGGAGCGGTAGCGGCTGAAGCAATAGTCAATGTGGTCGGCCGAAAGTTGGGGGCAGACCTCGTCCGTTAACGCGTAGCCATCCGTCGAAGCGCAGTTTGCCTCAACGTAGCTGACGGCAACGGCGGCTGCGCGGTGGCGACGTCGGAATAGGGCGAGATGCGGAATAGGGCGAGATGCATTGGCGCTGCCGCCCTGTGTAGGACCTATAGCTGTTGTCCTCCGAGACGTCATGACGATGGTCGTCCGATCGGTTCGCTGATGGCTTGCGGCGCGCGCTCTGGGTGATCGCCAAACTGAGAACGGAACACGACGCTCACACGTCCACGCCTGCTTTGCGAAACCCCTCGAGCCACAGTTCACGATCTTCGGCCAGCGCGCACATGCCTGCACAATTGCGGGCGAATGCCGGAATATCGAAACGTGTCGGTGCCTCGCCTAGAATTGCTTTTGCCTCATCGGTCCTTCGCAGTTGTGAAAGGCACATCGACTGAAGCAATCTTACATAGAAAGGTGCGCCGTTAATTGTTTTGTAGGTCTTAAGGGCTCCTTCAAAGTCACGCATTAGATACTGTACGTCTGCCAAGGTAACCGTCCATCCCGGCGGCACGCGTGGCTCAGCCCGACATACATGTTCAATTATTTCCAGTGCGTGATTGTGTTCGCCTATGAAGGCGAGAACTAGTGCGCGTGTGGCGGCCGTGGAGATGTCACGCGGATTGAGTAAACTTGCACTATCAGAGTATCGTCTTGCATTGTCTCCATCACCGAGCATTAGGTGCGCAGCTGCTACCTGTTCAAGCACGTAGGCGTCTGTCTTATCGGCAGCGATAGCTCTTTCAGCGTATCCGCGAGATAGTTCGGCGATTTTCATATGAGTGTCACGTGCGGATCCGGTGAATCGTCTATAGCCATACAGGCAACTCAACATGGCCAACGCTCTCGCATATTGAGGATCAACATTGATCGCCTGATTCAGGCAGCTTATAGCATCCTCCTCATCGCCATTTCTCGAAGCCTGCCTGCCGCGCAACCACAAACTATAAGCGGTGGTGCTTGTCGTCGGATTTCGCTGACGAGCTTTGCTTGCTGCTTCATCTAGATTGTAAAAAAGCCGACCAAGAATAGCGTCAACGATCTCGTCCTGAACTTGAAATATGTCTTCAATTTTCCGATCGAAGTTTTCTGCGAACGCATGAGTCCCAGTTTGAACGTCAATGAGTTGAACTGTAGCACGCACCCTGTTGCCGGCCTGCCGAATGCTTCCCTCGATCACGAAATCAGCCCGAAGCTTGCGGCCTATCTCCGCCACATTTGTGGACCGATCCTTAAACAGAGCTGTCGTGTTACGTGCAATCACGGACAGATGTTGATAGTGGGAAAGCTCCGTGATTATGTCCTCGGTTATTCCATCCGAGAAATAGTCTTGTGCTGGGTCGCCAGACATATTTGCGAATGGCAATACCGCCACTGTCGTACGCTCGTTGCCCCTTAAAAATTGGGCTTCTTCGACTCCTTCTGCATCTCTGGGCCTGATGCGATAGGTGCGAATTGTCCGGGATATATTCTTGAGGGAACTTTCCCCAATATCCTCGATTGAAATCTCGAGCTTTCCTTGAATCGCGTCGTACATTTGGCCCGAAATGCAAATACCTCCCGGCTCGGACAGGGTTTCAAGCCGAGCGGCGATGTTAACACCGTCACCATAGACATCCGACTCGTCCTCTATGATGTCGCCTAGGTTAATGCCTATCCGCAATCTGATCCGGTTAGCATCTGCTAGCGTTTCATTTGCCTTGGCCATGCGGAGCTGAAGTTCAAGTGCACAACTCACCGCATTTACCGCGCTAGCAAATTCGGCCAGGATTCCGTCGCCCATGAACTTGACAATTCGACCTGCGTGCTCTCGAACGGCCGGCACCACGATCTCCCTTCGCCGGTCCTTGATCACATCAAAAGTGCCGAACTCATCCGCCTCCATGAGGCGGGAGTAACCAACCACGTCCGCCACTAGGATGGCAGCCAAACGGCGCTGCGCAGCATTTCCAACCACGCCGACCAACCTCTTCGTTCCCATCGCCCCTAACCAGTCTACAACACGGCGCAAATGTCTGCCAGAAACTTGCCTCAAGACGGTCGAGCAGGTTTTTGGCGCGGCGACGAGGCTTGACGGTCGCGGTCGCTACAGGCGCAAAGATCAGTCGAGGCTGATCCGCGTTCCCCTGGCGCCGTTGAGCAGCCGCTTGAGATGGAAGCTGGCGAGCTGGTCGTCCGGACATTTGCCGATCAGCGCGGCGAAAGCCGTAAGCGCGTTTGCATCGCCGGCCTCCAATCTGCCGAAGGCTTCGAGATAGCTCGCCGTCGAAGGATCATCATACTGCTTTGACGACAAAGGCTCGAACGCGCGCAGCGCCTCGGCCCTGCCGCGCAGCATCAGATCGCCGACCGGCCGTCCGCGGAAGCCGTCGACCCTTGCAGCCGCGCTCCCGCTGACGCAGATACGCGTGCCCAGCTGCTTGTTAGCGCTTTCCAGCCGCGCCGCGATATTGATGGTGTCGCCATAGGCCGTGTAGTCGAAGAAGCGCCCTCCGCCGAAATTTCCGACCAGCGCCGGACCTGCATGGACGCCGATGCGGGTCGTACCGACCGTGACGCCCTTGTCGCGCCAGCTATCGCGGAACGATTGCGACAGCGCGTCGAGCTCGAGCGCGCAGGCAACCGCGCGCGCCGCATGGTCCTGCTGCTCGCCAGGCGCGCCGAACAGCACATGCAGCGCATCGCCGACGATCTTGGCGACGGTGCCTTCATGCGCGAACACGACGTCGGTCATGCCGGCCAAATAGTCGTTGAGGAGCGCGCCTAGCGTGGCAGGGTCGATCGTTTCCACCAGCGTTGTGAAGCTGGTAATGTCGGTGAACAGCGAGGCGACCTCGCGCCACTGTCCGGCTAGCGCCAACCCGTCGGCGTCGCCGGCCAGCCGCTCGGCCAGATTGGGCGAGAAGTAGCGCGACAGCGATGCATGCGCGCGCTCCGCGACCGCTTGCCGCCGATGCGCCTCGTGCAGCACCTCGCGATGCTTCAAGGTCTTGGCGATCGTGGTCTCCAGGTCGGCAAAGTCGATCGGCTTAGTGATGAAGTCGAAGGCGCCGCGGTTCATCGCCGTGCGGATGTTGGCCATGTCGCCGTAAGCGGAGACGATGACCGTCGAAAGCTGCTGCCCCTCGGCCTGCTGCAGCTTTTCCAGCAGCGACAGGCCATCCATACGGGGCATGTTGATGTCGCACAGCACCATGTCGATGTCGCTGTTGCCGTCGATGACGGACAGGGCGTCCACACCATCGCTGGCAAACAGGAAAATGACCGCGCCGTCGCGGATCTGACGCCGGAACTTCTGGACGATCAAGACCTCAAGATCGGGCTCGTCGTCGACCACGAGGATGCGCGCCGTCACGCCACCATTCCCAGCCGGGTTTCGATCTGTTGCCTGAGCGCCGAGAAGTCGATCGGCTTGGTCAGCAGCGCTTCGGCACCGTTCTCCAACGCCTTGCTCTTGGTTTCGGCGTCGCCATAGGCGGTGATCATGATGACCGGGACGTCGGGCCGCAGCACCTTGATCTTCGGCAGCAGCTCGAGCCCGCTCATGCCGGGCATGTTGATATCGGACAGCACCAGGATCAGTGTCACCCCTTCGGCGTGGTCGATCTGCTCCAACGCATCGACCGCCGATTGCGCGAACTCCATGGTGAAGCGGCTGGCTCGGATGTCGCGGCGGAACTGCTGGCGAAACAGCGGCTCGACGTCGGGCTCATCGTCGACGACCAGGATGAGGAGGCTCATGCTTCACCTCCCGATTTTGCGAGCGAGGCCGCAGCGCGCGGCAGCACAATCCGGAACTCGGTGAACTCGCCTGGCTGGCTGTCGACGTTGATCGTGCCGGCATGCTGTTTGACGACGATGTCGTGGCTGAGCGACAGGCCGAGCCCGGTGCCCTCGCCGGCTGGCTTGGTCGTGAAGAATGGATTGAACATCTTCTCCTTCACCTCCGGCGGAATGCCGGTGCCGTTGTCGCGGATCCTGATTTCGACACGGTCACCGAGACTCCTGGTGGTGGCGGAGAGCGTCGGCTCATAGCCCGCGCCATTCGCCGCGGCGCTCCGCTTGGCCGTTGCATAAAGGCCGTTGGAGATGAGGTTGAGAAGCACCCGCGTGATCTCCTGCGGGTAGAGATCGACATCCCCCGCCTGCGGGTCGAAATTCCGCGTCAGCGTGACGTTGAATCCTGGCTTTTCGGCGCGCGCCCCGTGATAGGCAAGGTTCAGGCTCTCCTCCACGACGGCATTGATGTCGATCGGACGATGCTCTCCTGAACCCGCGCGCGAATGCAGCAGCATGTTCCTGACGATGGAATCGGCCCGCTTGCCGTGCTGGACCACCTTGTCGAGATTGCTCTTGAGCATGCCTGTCAGCTCGGCGACCTCTTCGCGCACGGATGCCTCCAAAGGCGCTCCGGCCAGCACACTGCTCAAATCATCGATGAGTTCGCCGGAGAGCGCTGAGAAGTTGTTGACGAAGTTGAGCGGATTCTTGATCTCGTGGGCGATACCGGCGGTCAACTGGCCGAGTGAGGCGAGCTTCTCCGTTTGCACGAGGCGGTCCTGCGCGGCCCTCAGATCTTCGAGCGAGCGTGACAATTCGCGGGTACGCGCCTGCACCTCGTCGAACAGCCGGACGTTCTCGATCGCTATGCCAGACTGGTCGGCAAACGTCTCGACGAGCTCGATCTGCCTCGGCGTGAAGTCCCGCACCTGTGACCGCGTCAGCGCGAACACGCCGACCGGCGCGCCTTCGCGCAAGATCGGAACGCATAGAATGGTCCGGTAGCCGCCGAGCTTCTGAAGCTGCGTTGCCCCGTAGTCCGGGTCGGCGAGCACGTCCGAAACGTGGACGGCGCGGGCTTCGAGGGCCACCCTTCCGGTGACGCTGTCGCGACTGGCGGCGAAGGGATTGGCTTTGGCGAAAACCGCGGCTTCAGGCAAATTGCCGTAGTCGGCCGACCACCGGTAGAGATCGCCGTCGCGCTTGAAGATGACGCTCGTGTCCGCGTCGCACAGCTTGGCCGCTGATTCCGCCAGCGTGTCGAGAACCGGCTGCAGGTCGAACGTAGAGCGGCTGATCGCCTTCAGCACATCCGCCGTTGCCGTCTGTTGCTGCAGCGCCTCTCCGAGTTCGGCCGTCCGCGCCTGCACTTCGTCGAACAGGCGGACATTTTCGATGGCGATCACCGCCTGGTCGGCAAAGGTTTCGACGAGTTCGATCTGCCTTTCGGTGAAGGGCCGCACCGTCGAGCGGGTGAGCGAGAAAACGCCGATTGGAAGCCCCTCGCGCAGCAGCGGCACGGCCAGCACCGTGCGGTATCCGCCGAGCCGCTGTCCTTCCCGCAGCGTGTAGTCGGCGTCTGCCAGCACGTCCGGAATCTGGACGGCCTTGCCTTCGAGCAGGACTCGACCGACCCCGGTGCCGCGCCCCGGGATGTGCACAAAGCCGCTGAAATATTTCTCGAGCTCGGCCGGATAGCCGTAACTCGCGGCCTCGACGAATTTGCCGTCCGTCTCACGCACGATCGAGGCGTTGTCCGCTTCGCACAGCCGCGTGACCGATTCGGCCAGTGCGTCGAGCACTGCCCGGAGGTCGAAGGTCGAGCGGCTAATCGCCTTCAGGACGTCGGCCGTCGCCGTCTGCTGCTGCAGCGACTCGCTCAATTCCGCGGTGCGCGCCTGCACTTCTTCGAACAGGCGTGCATTCTCGATGGCTATGACCGCCTGGTCTGCCAAGGTCTGGATCAGATCGATCTGTTTCTCGGTGAAAGGTTGGACTTTCTGGCGGGCCAGTATGAGTACGCCGATCGGATTTCCCTCGCGCATCAACGGCACACCCAGCACGGTCCGGAACCAAACCTCGCTCGTGGACTCCAGGAAGGTGTATTCGGGATCGGCCAGGACGTCAGCCAGATGCACGATCCCGCGGTCGAGCAATGCCCGCCCGACCACACTGCCGCGTCCGGGCACAAAGTGCTTGTCCTTGACGTACTCCAGCCAGTCCGGAGGCAGATTGTAGTTGGTGGCGTAGTAGGCGCCTTCCGGCTCCTGCCGAGTGATGCCAGCCATATCCGCCTCGCAAAGCTGCGCGGCCGATTGCGTGAGCGTATCGAGCACCGTCTGCAAATCGAACGTCGAGCGGCTGATCACCTTCAACACGTCGGCGGTGGCCGTCTGCTGCTGCAGGGCGTCGCCGAGTTCTGCCGTGCGCGCCTGGACCTCGTCGAAAAGGCGCACGTTCTCGATCGCGATCACCGCCTGGTCGGCGAACGTCTGGACGAGATCGACCTGTCGAGGTGTATAGGGACCTGGCTCCGGCTTGCCCATTGAGAAAACGCCGATCGGTACGCCCTCGCGCATCAGCGGCACGGACAGGACGGCCTTAAAGCCGCCGAGACTTGGTAGTTCCGGGAACCCGTATTCGAGATCCTTGGCGACATCAGGAACGTGGATCACCGCTTTTTCCAATGCACTGCGTCCGACGTAAGAATCCCGTCCTACGCGGATGGCATGGCGAGCCTCGTAGGCAACAAGCTCTGGTCTCATTCCGTAGTTGGCAGCGAGTTTGTAGGCGTCGCCGTCGTTGTCCAGCATGTAGATTCCGCCCGTGTGCGACCCGCAAAGCTTGCAGGCCGAATCGATCAGCGTTTCCAGGACACGGTGCAAGTCGAAGGCGGATCGGCTGATGACTTTCAGCACATCGGCCGTGGCCGTCTGCTGCTGTAATGCTTCGCCAAGCTCGGCGGTGCGCGCCTGCACCTCTTCGAAGAGCCGCACATTGCCGATCGCGATGACGGCCTGGTTGGCGAAAGTTTTGAGAAGGCCAATTTGGCTGTCGCTAAAGGGCCGTGCCTCGATGCGCCGGATCATAAGCGCTCCGATTGCTTTTCCTTCCTGCAACAGCGGAGTGGCGAGAATCGCGCGAAAACCAAGCCGTTGAGCCATCATTCGGGCAGTTGCAAACTCCTCGCCAGCGATGGTCAAGTCGTGAACGTGGACCGGCACCCGATCCAATACGGCGCGGCCGGTAACGATGTCGCGCGCGACCGGCAAGCCAGCGCTGTCAATCGGAATCGGTCCGTGATGCGCTCCCACAGCCAGCCTGTCGGAGCGCAGCAGATAGATCGTTGCGTCATAGGCGTCGCAGAGCCGAGCGGCACTTTCAGCGACGGCGTCCAGCACAGGCTGAATGTCCGTAGGAGACCCGGCGATCACTTGCAATATCGCGCCGGTGGCCATCTGCTGTTCCAGCGACTCGGCTAGGTCGCGGTTGCGGGTCTCCACCTCTTCGAACAGCCGCACGTTCTCGATCGCGATGACCGCCTGATCCGAAAATGTCTGCACCAGTTCGATTTCGCGCGTACTGAACGGCGTGACCGACGAGCGGGCGAGGACAAACACGCCGGTCACGGCGCCGTCACGCATCAGCGGAACGCCCAGCAGGGTGCGGAAGCCGCCGAGCCGCTGGCCTTCGATGTTGGTATACTCCGGATCGTCGAGAACGTCGGCAATCTGCTCTACGGACCCGCTCTGGGCAACGCGGGCGGCGATGCTGCCCCGGCCCGGCGTGACCGGGAGGTTGTTCATGTGGTCCTGGAATTCCTGGCTCCATCCGATCTGTACCGTCGGCTGCAACACGTCGCCCTGGCGCAGATAGATGTAGCCCATCCCGGAATGACAGAGGTCGGACGCGGACTTCACAAGCGTATGCAGCACGGAATCGAGATCGAACGCCGAACTGCTGATCGTCTTCAACACTTCGGCCGTCGCCGTCTGCTGTTCCAGCGCTTCAGTCACCTCACGGTTGCGGGCCTGCACTTCTTCGAACAGGCGAGCATTTTCGATGGCGATGACGGCCTGGTCGGCGAAGCTCTCGACCAGTTCGACTTGGCGCGGTGAAAATAGCCCGATCGTCCGCCGCCCCATGCCGAATACGCCGATGGTCTCCTGACCCCGCTTCAGCGGAACAGAAAGTACTCCGCGGAAACCGCCCATGATTGCCGCTTCCGGCCTTTCGTATTCCGGGTCTTCAAGCGCGTCCGCCACGTGGATCGTCAATCCCTCCAGCGCGGCGCGGCCCTGGAACGTCCCTCGTGCCACGACATGTGGGTTGGCTCGTTCGTATGCCTGCAGCTCGGTAGCCTGCCCGCCGCCTGCCATGAACCGCAACGTATCGCCAACGCGCAATGTGATTGCGCCCATGTCCGCCCCGGCCAGGCGTATTGCCGAGTCGACCAGCGTCTGCAGTACCGGTTGGAGATCGAAGGCCGACCGGCTGATCGCCTTGAGCACATCGGCCGTCGCGGTCTGCTGCTCCAACGCCTCGCCGAGGTCGCGTGTACGCGCCTGCACCTCGTCGAACAGGCGCACGTTCTCGATGGCGATGACCGCTTGGTCGGCGAAAATCTTGAGCAGCTTGATCTGCTTCTCGCTGAAAGGCTTGACCTCGATGCGCCTGATGACGAGCGCGCCGATCGCCTCGGTGTCACGCATGAGAGGTGTTGCGAGCATCGTGCGGTGGCCAAGCCTTTCGGCAAGTGTTTGGCTGACAGGAAACTCCGCACCTGCAACCGCTATGTCGTTGACATGCACAGTCTTGCAGTCGGCGAAGGCGCGACCGCAGACCCAATCGCGTGCGACCGGCATCGGTTCGAAGTCGAAGGCGATGGGGCCGTAGTGCGCTTTGGGGAATAGTGTCCCGTCTCGCGCTAGGAAAATGCCGGCGTCGTAGGTGTCGCAAAAGCGCGCAGCACTCTCCGCCACGACCTGCAGGACGGGTTGGATGTCGGTCGGCGATGCGGCGATCACCCTGAGGATCGCACTCGTCGCATTCTGCTGTTCAAGGAGATTGGCGACCTCCGCGGTGCGTACCTGATTTTCTTCGTGCGCCGCTGTCAACTCGGATCGGAGCGAGCTGATCGTCATCTCAGAGTCGGAGTCGGGCCCTCCCACTGAGGTACTCCTGTTTTTCTCTGCTCCAGTGTCGGCTTTGGCCAACCCAGCGTCAAGTTTGGTGACCTGCAATGTCGGTTTGTGACGCAGAGCGGCCGCTTTGGTGATGCACCTGAGCTTGTGCTTTCGGAGCTATTGCAGACAGGGAATGCGTCCGAGATAGGGTCGTAGGTGGAATGTCCGCTTCTTCGCGCCTGACCTAAAACCAGTCGGTCCGCCTTCGGACAAAAGCTGCCGGTCTGAATCGCGCCTCATTTCGAACGTTCAAGCTAGCACCCTCATCTCCCAAAGGCTGCCGTTCCAACTCAGGGCCGTCGATGGTTGAGGTGGAGTGGAGAGCGGGAAGTCTGCTTCCCAGCGGCGATTCTACAAAGCGGACGTTCGACACTGACGGACGCGGCGCCCAGCGATCCGCTCATAGGGGGCTGATCTGGGTCGTTGCGAGCTAGATAGATGCCGGCGTCCACCAACAGGCGCGAAAGTTTGCCACACACCTTGCCGGCCGAGAAAGCTCATTCGTCCTGGTCAACGCGCTGGAGAATCGAGCGATAACGGTCAAGTACGGCAGGATCTTCGTGGACCACCTCCTCTGTCAGAATGTCTTCAATGGAATTTCCTGGACGCCGAAAGCAAGATGACCTTACACGCGCGAGAGCTCCCCCGGCCTGTGCGGTTTCGCCCAGTTCGGCATGGCAGATGGCGACGTAGACAAGCGACCATGAGTGCAAGGTTGACATCCTTGCGAAGCTGGCCAACCCCTCGCGATAGCGTCCTGCGTTCGTGAGTATGATACCGAGGACATCGTCAAACCATCCTACAGCAAACGGGTCGCGGCGCCGGGCCTGCTCCAATTCGCGAAGCGCAGCATCGTACTTGCCGACGTAGTTGAGTAGAAGAGCGTTGTAGATGAGTATGAACGGATCGTTTGGATTGAGGGAAACGGCACGGTCGAGACTGGCTTCGGCTTCCCGAAAGTGGCGCAGGAACATTGAGGCAAAACCGTTGGCCAGATGCGCGTAAGCCTCTTCGGAATCGAGTCGCAGGGCGGCTTTCGCCGTCCGTAGTCCAACCTCGACATCGCTGATGTCGTTGGACCAGAAGTATTTGATCGCCTCGACAAAGCTGAGCAGGCCGAGCGCCCCTGCGAAGTCCGGATCGAGTTTGACCGCAAGGCGCAGGAACGGCGCCGCTTGGACGGCCGTTTCAAGCTGGCCGACAAGCTGGAGCGCCCGGAGGTAGTTTTCGTACGCGGAGACATTTCCCGTCGGGCGAGCCCTGGTGCGCGATGCTATCGCCGTTCTGGCCTGTCGCGCCAGCCGGGCGGCAATCATTTGTGTGATTTCGTCCTGAATGGCGAAAATGTCATCGAGCTGGCGGTCGTAGTGCTCGCCCCATACATGATCCATAGTAGCTGCGTCGGTCAGTTGCACGCTGACCCTGATACGGCTACCGATTTTCCGAACACTGCCCTCCACAACATACTGGACACCGAGCCTCATCGCGACCTCGGCGATGTCCCCTTTCTTACCACGAAGGTGGAAGGACGAATTCCGCCCGATGACCAGGAACTCCCTGAATTTGCCGAGTTGCGCGATGATGTCTTCAGTAATCCCGTCGCTAAAATAGTCCTGCTCGCGGTCGCAGCTCATGTTGTCGAAGGGAAGAACGGCGATGGAGGGTCTGGCTTGCATCGAAGCCGGTTCGGCGGCCAGAGCGGGCTTGGGACCGCCATATTTGTAGCCGCGACCATGCACCGTCACGATCATGTCAGCAGGCAGCAGTTTTCGCAGCGCGGAAACATGGACCTGGAGCGTGTTTTCCTCCACCACCAAGCCGGGCCAGGCGGCATCGAAGAGTTCGGACTTGCCGATCACCTCGTCCGGCCGGTCCAACAACGCCGCTAGGATATCAAAGGATCGCGCCGAAAGCTCGACCGGTCCAGTGGGTCCAAGCAGTAGCCGCTCGGTACGTTTCAGGCGAAAGTTGCCGAATTCCACGTCCATCACCAAAGACCCGTCGCTTCGGGGCAAGATAGCTGAACCAGGATAGCTGAAGATGGTCCTGATGGCGAACTTCAGGGATGTTCAGGTTCGTTGAGCAGTCTTCAGGTTTCGGACAAGGACCCACGCATGGGACGGTGCCATCCTTAGCGGCGCAGGAGGGCCCATGACCGACATTTCGACTGATCCCCAAATCCATTTTGATCCAATAGCTGTCCGAAGCACAGTCTTGGCTCGACTTAGCCTTCGGGGCCCCCAAGCGTCACTGATCGCCATGGCACGTCTGGTCGGCGACGCATTCAGGATGGCCTACGTAGATCCATATGTCAGTCACGGACGCCAGCCAAAGATTGCGCCAGACAAAGATTTTGAAGGCCGGGATCCAACTTGGTGAAATGTTCACGCGTCTATCGAAGAAACCAAGCAATCTTTGCAAAGCAGCGGACGAACCTCCCTTGCCCGACCATACCGACGGGTGAAGGTTCAAGTAGCGGCGGCTTTCGAGAAGCCGTACGTGACCTCGAACGACAGAATGGGGGTCGGTAGCTGCCATTCGGTCACCGGTGATTGAATGGCAGCTATCTCACGGCCGATGCCCGAAAGCGGACGGTCCGGAACCGGCCCCAAATGAGACCTTGGAAATCGAGGGCAGGGGGGCGGTTCATGGCGCAAATGAGATAGAAGGCTCCGACAGTCATGGAGCCTGACTAACGCAGACGAATGCAGGCAAGCCGGCATTCGCCGTGATGGACGAGCGCGGCAAGGCTGTAGGGCATTACGTAGCGCAGGCCGCAGTCGACCTTCGAGGCGCGGCACGCCCTCGACGAAATCATGTCAATATTTCTGGACGATTTCAAACGCAATAGAGGCGCTTAAGGAGCCAATTCAGAAAGCGTTTGCCTTTGCCGCGCGTGAGCGAGGGGATCCGAACGGAGCAGCCAAGGGAGCGACGCGTCGAAGCGCAACGGTTGCTACATTGCAGGCGTCGACGGCGACAATTGACACGGCGGAAAAGTTCAGCGGTTGCGTAGCCCTCTGCCTCAGGGTGGCGCGTTCAGGCCGGAACATTCTTCGTATGGCGCAGTTTCTGAACCGGCCTTGGCGTTTACTCCCGTGGCCAAGGCCCCGGAAGCTGTCCTCTAACAGCTTCTACAGCCCGCCTCGGATGGGGGCGAACTATCTGGGGCGGGCTTCCGGGCGCCAAAACGCGACACTTCAGGCGGTGTAAGGAATGTCCCGTTCCGAACTTTAGCAAACTGAAACAAAAACCGGTGCTTACCGTTTTCATTCTGCCAGACCCCAATCTGGCTACTTCAGACCCTTCCCGCTGGCTTCGGCCGGCGGGCTTTTTTGTTTCCCGCCTCGGAACTTCGCTGACGCCGGCCTGTTTTACCCACAGCAGCTTAGGGAGCCCTCACTTCCGGCTGCTGATCAAGGCTCCAAAGCTTGATCGGCCCGCGTCCGCTGCTTGGACGCGGGCCATACCCTACCGTTCCCGTGAGGCGAGAAGTGACCTCATCCTCGACCGGCATGGCTAAGAAAGCTTGATGGACTGCGCGATCTTGTCCAGCATGCCGAGCGCCTGGCTGGGCTTGATTGGCTGGAGAAGGCCTTG
The DNA here is from genome assembly GCF_056404235.1 of Mesorhizobium sp. P2_E10. Taxonomy (NCBI): domain Bacteria; kingdom Pseudomonadati; phylum Pseudomonadota; class Alphaproteobacteria; order Hyphomicrobiales; family Phyllobacteriaceae; genus Mesorhizobium; species Mesorhizobium sp. P2_E10. The sequence continues at coordinate 100,596 of NZ_JBFUEK010000014.1, read as the reverse complement.
CTGCCGTGCAGCGGCGGTGAATGCTGCGAAGGCCACCGCCAAACGTGGCCTTCGCGATCGCCATGATGACTGTTATCATGCGCCGTTATCGCGAGACACCCATGCTGGAAGCAGTGGCTCTCGCTGGTTTCATAGCAGCCTTCTTCGCGTTCTTTTTCGCTGTTCCGTTCGCTGTTCCCCTCGGCGAGGTGGCGCTGCTCAGTCTTTTTGGGATCATCACCCAGGGGGTTGCCCTAGGCATTTACGCGATGGGCGCACGACGCCTGCCCGCCGCTCAAGCCACCCTGCTTAGCTCGGCGGAAATGCCGATGGCCCCGCTCTGGGTCTGGTTGTTTTTCAATGAGATGCCAGCGATGGAAACGTTCGCGGGCGGCGCGTTGGTGCTTGTGGCGATTCTCGGAAACATCGTCGTTGAGTTACGTGCCAGTTCAACCGTAGAGACCGTTTAGACGGGAAATCCAGTTTAGCAAGAGCAGTTGAGGCAGATCGCAATCGCTATGGAGGAGATCGCCGGGTTTGTCCGCACCTGAAGCGACATCGAGCCGCGCGGCGAGCCGGCTCGCATATATCCCCCGCACGACTTCGAGCACTTCGAAGAGCATCCTGGCGCGCGCTCAGTTTGATAAGCGGGAAAAATGAAGTCAGAGCTGGGGGTGCTCCTTCCCAGGTGGCTTCCAGACCGAAGGTGCTAGGCGCGCTTTTTGACCACCTCAACACCAAGCCGAAACGCTTGCCCGTCAGCATAGGAGCGCGCGTAGCTTTCAGCTGTAAAGGCAACGGTCTTGGTGACGCCATTGAAGGTCACGCGAACCGACCACGTATTGCCTTCGACAATTTCAACGGCATGCTGTCCGAGCGGAGCCATGCTAAATCCCCAAAGCTTACGTTGAGGAAGCATCCGTAGCGGCGCGAAATTGATTTGTATACGAATAATCCGACGTGCGGTTGTTGAATTCCCGACTTAGCCATGGAACGACAGAAAGGTCCTCGTGGCGTTGCAGGACCTGTTCGCGGTCGAGGGCTCGCCTGCATGCCGGATCGAACTGGATTTAGCGTTTAATACAATCGTGCCACCCACCATGCCGGCGCTCTGCGTTGGCATTCTTTCTGCCGAAAACGTCAACCATCCCCAGGCAGGCCAGCCGACCGCGCGCGGTTCTCGGGAAAAGACAGGACCTCAAAGAAAAGGCTTCTGCAAAGGGGACGATAGTCGGCGGATATCCTGCCGGAAGGTTTTCGACGCCGCTCTCTGTCACCGTAGATGGCTTGCTTCGGGAAGCACTGACATTGATCACACGAAGCCGGCACTCGAATGTGGCCGCGTGCGGGAAGCAGCGCTGCCAGGACCCGGCTGAGGGTAGCGGGCGTGGCAGTGCACCGGTGCGGTTAGGTGGGCGGTAGCAGTTTCCGCATAATGAACGATGCATGGCCTTCTGCACCGTGCGAGGCTGCCCTGCGATCGACCACTTCAAAACCATGTTTGCGGTAAAAGGCCATTGCGCGGTCGTTTCCCTCGAGTACTTCGAGTGCAATGCTTAGGATTCCCGACTGGGTGGCAATGACAGCGTGCAAAATATCAGAAGCCAGCCCAGTGCCATACTCACTTTGATCGATGTGGAGCCGGCCAAGGATGACGTCGCCAGATTCATCCGTCTCGGCCATCGCGTAGCCAACGATTGAGCCGTCTGGCCGTTCTGCCACGAACGACATTTTGTTGGCGTCCGTCAGTTCCGAAGCGATCCGCTGTGGCGAGTGATATTCATCCGAAATCCGGGCCGTGGCTTCCGCGCCGATGAGCGGTGAGTAGGTCCTGCGCCAAGACTCGCCCATGAGCTGTGATACCGATGGCACGTCCCATTCAGTCATGGCTCTGATGTGCGGCATTGGCAACCTCCCGGTCCAGACCACGGCGACTCAAGTCCGGAGCGGCCCTATGGCGCCCGGCCGGCATCCATGCCGCAAACCGAGTGTTCGTACACGTTGCCGACACATAAGGCGACGCTTGCATGGTGGCAGAGTTCTATGTGGCCGCCCCGTTAACTATTCGCCCACCTACCACGCGCGATGAAATTAGTGACGAAACCGGTAGACCCGTGCCAGTCTGTTCGGAACGATCATCAACTCGTCCGCAGTTCGGAAGCCGGCATCGCGCCCCATGCCAATCCAAGTAGCGGCCGTCTCGGCATAATCTGATGCGCGGCAGTGACTCTCAAAGGCGGCGAACTCCTCGTCAGAGACCCCCGCCCACTCCGGTCGTACCTGATGAAATCGCGCCAGCCAACCTTCGCGATCTTCGCCTTCAAGAAGCGTCGGCTCCCAGATCATCAAAAGACCGCCTGGTGGCAGCAGGTCGCGGATTTTGCGCATAAGGGTGCCCTTATCCTGCTCAAGAAGATGGTGCAGGGACTGACCAATCCATACAACGTCGAGTGGGCCATTCCAAGAATCGATGGCCGCTACGAAATCCTCGCAACGCAGTTCAACCGGACAGGTGAGAGCCGCAAGCGCTTCCTTCGCGACGTCAAGCGACTGCTGGGATATGTCGACGCCGATGTAGCGGGTGACCTTGCTGCCGCCCAGTGCGGCGGCTGAACCAGGAGCAGTACCGCAAGCTAGATCGGCAAAGACGAAGCCGTCGGAAACCTCATCGAGCAGCACACGGCGCAAAGTCTCATAGACCTCCCCGTGGGCCATATAGTTCGCTGAGACAACCTTTTGGTATGTGGCAAGGCCCTTCGCGAATAATTCCTGATCGGACTTCATGGTCCCTCCTCACGACGATCAATTTTGCATCCAGCGGCAGGAAATTGTATTTGAAGTTGCCGTGATATTAGTGACAGCTAAAGGATTGTCCGCCTTTTGCCAAAGGCCGTCAATCTTCATCCTGTAGCGGCCAGATGGCTTCGCTTCATGATCAAGCCGTGGTTGGTCAGGCGTCGACCAAAGGCCTCCAGCGAGAGAGGCTGGAGCAACAGCCTACCGAGATATGCGCTTTCGCTAATATAAAATTGACGTAACGTTATGTTCCAGCATCTTGGGGATGCGCAACCGTGGGGAAATCCAATGAGAGTGGCTATGTTTTGTGCGGCAATATTGCTCGCTGCGACCGGTGTCGCAGTTGCCAAGGACAAGAAGGTGGCGGTGAGTGACGCTGCGGCCCTATGCTCTACCAAGCATTCGGGCAAGAAGCCGGTGCCAGAGCTGGACTGCAAGTCGACCGGAACTACCAAATTACCGAATGGCGCAACGCCCGCAAAGCCCAGCCTCGGGTTCGACACCAATCCTTGGATCATATCTGGCTTTTAACATGCAACCGCGATTTGCGAGGCGAGCGGGCGCCTCGTAAGTGAGGGCCAAGGCGTAAGGCAAACGCGCGCTTGCGAGCTGTAGTCGTCGCGCAAGCCCCCACGGTGGCGGGCTTTTTCATTGCTCAGCTCCTACGTCTCGACGCCGAGTTGCGGAACGCAAACGTCGTGATGTCGTCACGGGAAATCCCGATGTCGCTGAGCATGCCGTCTGGTGACGCGCTCAACTCGTCTGTTGCCTTCAACAGCGCCTTCTGCTCGGCTCGATGACGGAGCCAATTGGCAAGGGGAACAACTGCGACAAGAGGGAGGTTCACAAGCATAGGAAGGTTCACAAGCATCGGAGCACTCCTTTCACCGCTGCAGGAAACTACACCCCGCTGCAAGCTTAGGTCCGATGCGTCGATGCGTCTGTGAGTTTTGTCACAGACGCGTTAATGCTCGGTCCGCTGCCTCACGGTGGCGGGCTTTTTAGTTTTTGTGCGGCACGAGGTAGGTGCTGCTGACGCTGTTGTTCCCGATGCCTCGCGTGACAACAACTGTTGAATAGCTGTTCGGTAGCGAGCCGGTCATCGTGGCGTCGATACGGCGGCAGCGGCCGATGATTTCACCCCTGGGAGCGGTTGCCATCTTGTTCTTCAGTGAAGTCCGGCACTGGTCAAGCGATGAATATACTGCCGGTGGCATATTAACTGGCTTGCAGACAAGAGGCTCGCTCTGGCTGCACGAAAGCAAAATCATCACTGCCGCAGTTGCCGGGTCCATCTCCGAGACTCACATGATGTTGGACTAGGCTTCAACGCTGAGAGAGGCACTTTTGTTTCCTATGGAGAGAGCTGGTTTACCGCTCGTGCCCGAAGAGTTGCCTGCTCCTAAGGCTTACTCGGCAGAGCCATTATCGGTGAACGGCGAAGCGTCCGGAACGCACTGCAATGACCAGCCCGCCGGCACTGGCTGCTTTTGGTATTCGGCGATGGCGGCGACACATTGTTCCCGCTTGTCAAATGTGCTCGGCAACACGACCATGCCGCCTTGAGGCCCCGCGATTACGAGGTACCAGATTAGCGCTGCGGTCGAAGCCATCGGATTTCCTTAGGTGCCTTCGCCATCTATGGGAGTCTGGCGCGGTCGACTTGGCCGTCAAGGTTTGGGTTAGCAATTTAGTCAATTGGAACCATTTTAGCGCAAGCTAATTGAAATGCGCGGATGGGTTCATGAGTTTGAGGTTTATCGAGCCATTGATGCCGACCCTTGTGGAGAAGCCTCCAGAGGGTGGCGACTGGATTCACGAAGTCAAATTCGACGGCTACCGATCACAGATGATTATCGGCGACCAGGGAACCCGGATCTTCACCCGGCGCGGTCTCGACTGGACCTCGAAATATCGCGACCTCGCCGCAGCCGCGTTATCCCTCGGGGTGGAGAGCGCCATCCTGGACGGCGAAATCATCGTGCTGAACGACAAGGGTCTGTCCGACTTCGCTGAGCTGCGCAAAGCCATCACGCGCCGGCAGCACGACCTCTATTTCGTCGCCTTCGATCTTCTGCACCTGAACGGCCACGACCTGCGAGACATGCCTTTAGTGGACCGGCGCGAGATCCTGGCCGAGATGATACCGGACGGCGGCCGCATCCAATTCAGCGAAGCGCTGCCTGGCACCGGCGCTGCAGTCTTTCACCTCGTCGATCAGGCCGGTCTCGAAGGCATGGTATCAAAGCGGAAGGACAGCAAATATCGCAGCGGTCCGTCGACCAACTGGCTGAAGGCGAAATGCTACGCGATCGGCGAGTTCGACCTGCTCGGCGTGGAGCGTGAGGCAGGCAAGCCGGCCTTTGCTTTCATGGCTGAACGCGGGACCGGGCGCTATGTCGGCAGCGCGTTCATCACCTTGAACAGGGAATTGCGCGAACGACTTTGGGAGCGTGTCCAGCAGCACGCAGGATCGGCGCCGAAGGGCATGAAGCGGCCGGCGACGCAATGGGTCAAGCCAGGACTGATCGGCCGTGTGAAGCACCTGCGGGGCGAGGAAGACTTGCGGCATGCCTCGCTGCAGGATTTCAGGGAGGAGGATTAGCCATGCCCATCAGACGAAAAGCTCTAGAAGCCGGGATTCTCGATCCTTCCGAATTGGCCTTGCTGGGGCGGGTATTCGGGCAGATCAACTTTGCTCACCAATCGACTACCGCACGGGAAGCGTTGGCGTCTCGGATCATCGCCAACTACATGGCCGGCGTAGTTGATGAAGCGGAACTGATATCCCTTTCAAGGCAGCCTCTGGGCCGCTAAGGCGAGGCGCTAGGGACGCGCGAGGCGCTTGGGCGCCTTGTGGCGCTGCTAGCTCATAGCAGCAGGTGAATGACTAGAAGCTCGATGACCAGAAAAACCGCACATAACGCACCCCCAAGGGCATAGCCTCGCCAATACTGGCGGGCATCCTCATCTGTTTGGAATGCTTCTACCCAGAGCGCTTCAGGGGCGACGCCAAGGCAAATGGGGACCGGCATCGTGGCTGGCACGATTGCAGCAGGCGCTAAAGCATCTCGACCCGACATGCAGGCGACCTCTCGATCGCGAAGAGGTCTGCATATTAGTCCTCGCTAACCAATGGCGCAACGGCCGGCTTTGTAGCGGAGGCGGGCCCGACACCTTTGGTTTTGGGAACTCCGAGACGCCGGGCCCTTGGACCGGAGAGAAGGGTGGATTCCCCAAGTCCCGTCTATAATTTGCTCCTAATTAAACGCAGTGGCAAACGCGAGCTGGCGAGGCTCCAGGCGCCCCGCTATATCGGCCAGATGGCAAAGGGCTGGACGTTCCAATCGCTGATCGACGCCAAGATGACGGTAACCGCGCATCGCCATCACGCGCCATGCAACCATAGCCAGGTGCTGGATATGGCGAAGCTGCGCGATCGGTTCGGGCCGGATGCTCCCGCAATGGCCGATGACCTCATTCCGAAGCTGAAATGTGCGAAGTGCGGCAGCAAGAAAGTCGGGCTGATCTATACACCGGACTCGCGGCCGAACGCATACGGCAAGGCCAGCCGATGACTGACAAGCCAGTGACGACCTTCACCGTGAGCGTGTTCGAGAAACCGCATTGGCGCAGGTTGCTCACCACCAAGGACAAGGCGAAAGCTATGCCTGCCTATGGCAAAATCGATCACGCGAAGGTGAAAGGGCGCTGTGAAACGGGTTCAGTAGATGCACGTTTTTTCCTGAAGGTCACCGCGAATGACCTAATACGGAGGAATAGTCAAATGAACATCAAGACGCTCACAATGGGCGCAATGGCGCTTGCAATGATGACTGGTTCGGCACTCGCCGCTGGTAGCACATCCGCGCTCGACGATCCGGCAAAGATGTCACCGTTCTTCACCGATGCCGGGATGAAAACGTTGAGGACGGAAAAGGATTTCACGACCGCATGGAAGGCGATGAAACCCGATGAGCAGAAGGCAGTGCTGAAAGACTGCGGCGATACCACCCTCAACAAGTCGCATGCAGATTTCTGCTTGATGGCAAAGAAGATGGGCGGCTGAAATCTAGAGCCGAACGTCGGAAAGGCGGGGCCGTCGCTTCGCAAATGGGGCGGCGGGCCTTCGACGCGCGAAGCCCACCTTCAACCGAAGCGATAAACCGCCAGCTTGACGGAACATTAGCTGTTTCGAATAGTTGAACTCACGCTCGGATGTTGTCACTAGCATCCGGCGGCTGGTGGGTTAAACCGTCAGTCGGCCCGCGTCATTGGTCCCTCCATGGCGCGGGCCTTTCATCGATCAGGGGAAGAGATGGCCGACAAGTCTGCTGGTGGTGAGGGCCGGCGCATGTCGTGGAAGGGTGCGAACGACGCCGGCCTTGTGGGCCGCCGCGGTGGCCAAATGTAGCGCACGACAATTGGCCGGCAATGGCCAACGGGTTCTTCTAATCCATCCGCCGGATACGGCCCTTTTCGAGCCGGAAGACCCCGGAGTTGCCTCCTTGCTTCTCGAAGTCGGTCTGCAGTTCATCCCACGTCCCCAGGTACTCTCCGCAATCATCGCAAACGATCGGCGTCTCCGGGCCAGCATCGTGCGGGATTCTCAGCCTTATCGTCAGGCAGTAAGGGCATTCCAATCGATGGTCGAGGAATTGCTGGTGGGACATGGCAGGAGAATGCACTCGGCGGGGGTCCCCCTGCAAGGTGCCCATAACGGGTCAATAGGCTCGAGTTGTTGGAATACAGCCTTTCGGACGATGGCCGGCGCCGCTTGCTGGATAAGATGGCCGGCGCCACAAGGGCGGGTTGGGGTACCATTTGGGGAGGGCGCCGGCCAGGCGGACTAGGTCCGCCGCCAAGATAGGCTAACAGTCGGGCCCCCGTTGCATATGGCGTGATAGCGGAACAGGGCCTCGCCGGCAGTGCCAACACCACAACCGCGAGAACATCATCAGGTAGGCGGCCCATGTCGCGGATCATGTCGCGTCGACTTGCCGCGTGTCAGAGGAAACCGATGTAAACCAAGGGAAGTCAGTTGCAACATGCCGCGACACATTAATCCGGTTTACCGGGCCACTAGATTACAGCAACTACTTGAATTATTTGTAGAAAGTGATGGTGCCCAGAGGCGGATTCGAACCACCGACACGCGGATTTTCAGTCCGCTGCTCTACCAACTGAGCTATCTGGGCCTCGCCGGCAAACGAAATCTCGCTGACCGGATTTCACGAAAGCGCCGTGCGGCGCCCCTTGAAAGCGCGTGGGTTATAGCACGGGAATCCGGCCTGTCCAGCGCCTAAGCGTTGATTTCCCGCAGGAAACGAGACTGGGTCCGCAGGGCCGATTCATATGCCACGGTTGTTGACGCAAACCCGTCCCCAACGGCCTCATTTGGGTCCGTCAGGATCCGTTTCTTCCTCGTCATCGCGGGCTGATATGACATAAGCGCCCTTGAGCCAGCGGTTGAGGTCGACGTCCTTGCAGCGCGTCGAGCAGAACGGATAGGTATCGCGCGCCGTCGGCTTGCCGCATTCGGGGCAGGGGCGCCTGGGGCGCAGCGGCGTGACCTTGGCGTCGGCACTCATGGCCGCGCGCCCAGCCAGCTGGCGTGCACCTTGAAGCCTTCGCCGGAGAGCAGCGCCACCGTCTCGTACAGCGGCAGGCCGACGATGTTGGTGTAGGAGCCCACAAGCTTGACGACGAAGGAGCCGGCCAGCCCCTGGACGGCATAGCCGCCGGCCTTGCCGCGCCATTCGCCCGAGGCGACATAGGCGTCGATCTCCTCGCGCGGCAGCCGCTTGAACCGCACCCTGGTCTCGACCAGCCGCAAACGCTGCTTGCCGCCCGGCGTGATCAGGCAGATGCCGGAATAGACCCGGTGCGAACGGCCGGACAGCAGGCCGAGGCAGTTGGCGGCGTCGTCGAGCGTCTCGGCCTTGGGCAGGATGCGCCGCCCGACGGCGACCACCGTGTCGGCGGCCAGCACGAAGCTCGGCGTATAGTCGTCCTCGGTCTTGAGCGACGCCAGCGCCTTCTCGGCCTTCTCCTGCGACAGCCGCTTGGCCAGCGAGCGCGGATGCTCGGCGCGCAGCGGCGTCTCGTCGACGTCGGCCGGCAGCACGCGATCCGGCTCGATGCCGGCCTGCTGCAGCAGTTCGATCCGGCGCGGCGACCCCGAAGCAAGCACGAGCTTTTGCAAAATGCTCATCGCGGGACCAGGCCGGTTCTAAATCTTACTTGAAACGATAGGTGATGCGGCCCTTGGTCAGGTCATAGGGCGTCATCTCGACCAGGACCTTGTCGCCGGTCAGCACGCGGATGCGGTTCTTGCGCATGCGGCCGGCCGTGTGGGCTATGATTTCGTGTTCGTTTTCGAGCTTCACCCTGAACATCGCGTTGGGCAACAATTCCGTCACGACACCCGGAAACTCGAGGACTTCTTCCTTCGGCATTCGATACCTTTGCTTGGATTGCAGTTCCGGCGCTTAGAGCATGATGCCGAAAAGTGTGAAGCGGTTTTCGGACGACATCATGCTCTGCTTGTTTGACTCGAGCCGGAATTTCGGCGGAACCTATATGATAATCGTGCGCTTGTGAACACGCTTAATCCGTCGCGTTTTTTGCGTCTGGAAGCAAGAAACGTCGGCTGATTCGCGCCTTCAGCCGCTCGCGCACGTCGCGATAGGCGGCCAGGATCTGTTCTCGTCGGCCGCCGACATCGGTCGGGTCGGGCATCGGCCAGTATTCGACGTCGACGGCAAGCGAGCGGGTCAGTTCGAGCGCGGCGTGATGCGCTTCCGGCGCCAGCGTGACGATCAGGTCGAAATAATCGTCTTCCAGATCGTCCATCGTCCGTGGCTGGCGCTCGCCCAGCGACAGGTCGTCTTCGGCCAGCACCGCGTCGACGAACGGATCGCGCTCGCCGCGGTGCACGCCGGCCGAGGCGACGAATGTGGCGGGCGGCAGCATCCGGCGCGCCAAAAGCTCGGCCATCGGCGAGCGCACGGCATTCATGCCGCAAAGGAACAGGATCGAGCGGGGCAAAGGGGCGGGCAGAACTAACCCCGCCAGTGCAGCACGCAGACCAGCGTGAACAGCCGCCGCGCTGTGTCGAAGTCGATGTCGATCTTGCCGGAGAGCCGGTCCATCAGCGTCTGCGAGCCCTCATTGTGCAGGCCGCGCCGGCCCATGTCGATCGCCTCGATATGGCTCGGCGTCGAGGAGCGGATAGCGTCGTAATAGCTCTCGCAGATCATGTAATAGTCCTTGACGATGCGCCTGAGCGGCGTCAGCGACAGGATGTGGGTGACCACGGCCGCGCCATCCTCGCGCGTCACGGCAAACACCAGGCGCGATTCGGCCAGAGACAATTTCAGCCGGTAGGGCCCGGCACCATCGTCATTGACCGGCTGGAAGCTGTTCTCCTCGATCAGGTCGAAGATCGCCACCGCGCGCTCATGCTCGACGTCGGGCGTCGAACGGCCGATCGATTCGTCGAGTTCGACATCGATCAGCTTGGCGCGGGTTCGATCGTCGTCCGACATGGTGGCCTACATGTTCAGCCGTATGGCGACGGAGCGGCCATGGGCATCGAGACCTTCCGCCTTGGCCAGCGCGATGGCCGCCGGCGCCAGTGCCCGCAACTGCTCGGAGCCCAGCTTCAGGATCGAAGTGCGCTTGACGAAGTCGAGCACCGACAGGCCCGACGAAAAGCGCGCCGAGCGCGCCGTCGGCAGCACGTGATTGGAGCCGCCGACATAGTCGCCGATGACCTCCGGCGTGTGGCGGCCGAGAAACACGGCGCCGGCATTGCGCATTCTGGCCAGAAAGGCCTCCGGGTCGTCGATGGCGAGCTCGACATGTTCGGCGGCGATGCGGTCGACCAGCGGTAGCGAGGCTTCGATCGTCGGCACCAGGATGACAGCACCGAAATCGCGCCAGCTTGCGGCTGCCGTTTCGGCCCGCGACAGCTTTTGCAACTGCCGCTCGACCGCCTGCTCGACCGCTTTGCCGAAGGCTGGATCGTCGGTGATCAGGATCGACTGCGCCGACACGTCATGCTCGGCCTGCGCCAACAGGTCGGCGGCGATCCAGTCCGGATCGTTGCTGCCGTCGGCCACCACCAGCACTTCCGACGGCCCGGCGATCATGTCGATGCCAACAGTGCCGAACACCTGGCGCTTGGCCGCCGCGACATAGGCATTGCCGGGGCCGACGATCTTGGCCACCGGCTTGATGGTCTGGGTTCCATAGGCCAGGGCTGCGATCGCGTGCGCGCCGCCGACACGGTAGATCTCCGACACATCAGATATATCGGCCGCCACCAGCACCAGCGGATTGATGATGCCTTGCGGCGCCGGCACCACCATGACGATGCGCTCGACGCCGGCGACGACGGCCGGAACCGCGTTCATCAGCACGGAGCTTGGATAGCTCGCCGTGCCGCCCGGCACATAGAGGCCTACCGCTTCGATCGCCGTCCAGCGCGAGCCGAGTTCGACGCCGATGGCGTCGGTATAGCGGTCGTCCTTTGGCCGCTGCCGTTCGTGATGGGCGCGGATGCGCTCGCGGGCGAACTTAAGCGCTTCGATCGTCTGCGGATCGGCGGCTTTGTAAGCTTCGGCGATATCTTCTTTGGAGACGGCGATGCCAAGGCTTTTCAAGTCGGCATGGTCGAATTTCTGGGTGTAGTCGATCAGCGCCGCGTCGCCGTCGGCGCGCACCCGCGCGATGATGGCACGCACGGCGGCATCGACATCCTCCGACACCTCCCGCTTGGTCAGCAGGAAAGCGGCGAAACGCTGTTCGAAATCGGCGTCGTATTGGGCAAGCGTGATGGCCATCGGATAACGCTCAGGCCCTGTGGACGGGGCGCGACGTGGCGCCCCAGGCGCCGCCAATATCGGCAAGCCGCGCCTCGATGCACTCGACATCGAGCATGATCGTGCCGCCGCCCGAAAAGATCAGCTCGACAATGCCGGCAGGCTTGCTGATCTCGACGAAGCTGATCGCCAGCAGCGACAGAACCTCTGCCGGCCTGTCGCGGGCAATGCCGTTGGTCTTGGCGCCGAGCACGCGGTCGAAATGCAGCACCGTCTGCCGCCGCTCATTGTGCTGGCTGAACAGGCCCGACTTCGCCTCCCAGACAAAGCGGTTCATGGTCAGCACGAAACGCTTGGCCGCAGGCAGGAATTCGAGGTCCGCGACCTTCATCACGGCGTCCTGGACATGGGCCGAGACGATGGCCAGATCCTGGTCGTCGAGCGCGATGAGCTTGAGAGCTGCCATACGAATTCCGCACCTGAAAGTTGACTGTTCCGCCTTCTGTTAGAGCATGATCCCGAAAAGTGGAAACCGGTTTTTGGAAAAGATCATGCTCAAAACCGGAAACTGGCGGTCTTGGTGATCGGTGCAACCACCCCAATGGCATCAGATTTGCGCTGCCTCAGCGTTGCGGCCACGTGCGGCTCTTCCTTCTCCCCTTGTGGGAGAAGGTGGCCGAGCGAAGCTCGGTCGGATGAGGGGTGCTCCGGCTTGGCACCAACCGTGATCCTTCCGACACCCCTCAACCGTCTTGGCGCTGCGCGCCAATCCACCTTCTCCCACAAGGGGAGAAGGAAAGGACGGCGGCGCCAACTCGGAGGCCGGTAACTGCCGATGCGTTTACGCCGAAATCCGCTCGATCACCGCGCCGCAATTGGACAGCTTTTCTTCCAGCCGCTCGAAGCCGCGGTCGAGGTGGTAGACGCGGTTGACCGTGGTTTCGCCTTCGGCGGCGAGACCGGCAATGACCAGCGACACCGAAGCGCGCAGGTCGGTGGCCATCACGGGCGCGCCCTTCAGCTTCGACACGCCGTCGACGATCGCGGTCTGGCCGGACAGCGTGATGTGAGCGCCGAGCCGCGCCAGTTCCTGCACATGCATGAAGCGGTTCTCGAAAATCGTCTCGGTGATGCGCGACTTGCCCTTGGCCATGGTCATCAGGCCCATGAACTGCGCCTGCAGATCGGTCGGGAAGGCCGGGAACGGCGCCGTCGTCACGTCGACCGGCGCAATGCCGGCGCCGTTGCGCTTGACGCGGATGCCGGAATTGGTCGGCGTGATCTCGGCGCCTGTCTGGGCAATGACGTCGAGCGCGGTCTGCAGCAGCTCCGGCCGAGCCCCTTCAAGCACGACATCGCCGCCGGTCATGGCAACCGCCATTGCGTAGGTGCCGGTCTCGATGCGATCGGGGATGACCCGGACGCGGGCGCCCGATAGCGACTCGACGCCGTCGATGGTGATAACAGTCGTGCCGGCGCCGGAAATCTTTGCGCCCATGGCGTTGAGGCATTCGGCCAGGTTGACGATCTCAGGCTCGCAAGCGGCGTTTTCCAGCACCGTCTCGCCCTTGGCCAGCGCCGCCGCCATCATCAGCACATGGGTGGCGCCGACCGACACTTTCGGGAAGATGTAGCGGTTGCCGACGAGGCGACCATTTTTGGTCTTGGCGATGACATAGCCGGTGTCGACGTCGATATCGGCGCCCAGCGCCTGCAGGCCTTCGAGGAACAGATCGACCGGGCGCGTGCCGATGGCGCAACCGCCCGGCAGCGACACCTTGGCCTCGCCCATGCGGGCCAGCAGCGGGCCGATCACCCAGAACGACGCCCGCATCTTTGACACCAGCTCGTAAGGCGCTGTCGTGTCGACGATGTTGCGGGCCGAGAAATTGATGGTGCGCGAATAGCCCTCATTCTGCTTTTCGCGGCGGCCATTGACCGAATAGTCGACGCCGTGGTTGCCGAGGATGCGGATCAACTGCTCGACATCGGCCAGATGCGGCACGTTTTCCAAGGTCAGCGTGTCGTCGGTCAGCAGCGAGGCTATCATCAGTGGCAGCGCCGCATTTTTCGCGCCCGAGATCGGGATGCTTCCGACAAGCTTGTTGCCGCCGACAATTCTGATGCGATCCATGGAAAAACGTCCCCTCGGCCCGAAAGGCCGGTTTTCAATCGTTTGAGTATCGGTCCGTCTAGACCATTGGCCGGCTTGGTTCAAGAAATAGGATTTCTTGGCATTTGGGCCAAGGGTGGCTGGTTGAGTTAATCTTTTTGCGTGTCCTTGGCCGCGCCTAGCCCGTCAGGCCGCTGGTCCGCATCTCCGGTTCGCCGCGAGCGCGACTGCGCCTTGCGCTTCTGCAGGTTGGCGCGCAACTGCTCGGCGAGCCGGTCCTTGCGGGTCGCGCCGCCCTTTTTCAACGGAAGTGTCTTGTCGTTCATGGCTCCGTCCCGACCGGCCAACCTGATATCAAGGGATAGCCAACATTGTGGCGCCGCCATGTCATCAAAAGCCGTCCGGTGCGGCCTTTCGCACATCCACGCACTTGGCCTTGCGCTTGCCGGTTCGATATGGCAGAAGCCCCGCCATCAGCGGCTGCGGTAGCTCAGTGGTAGAGCACTCCCTTGGTAAGGGAGAGGTCGAGAGTTCAATCCTCTCTCGCAGCACCAGCCCATCTCCTTGAAATCATTCAAGCGCTGTTGCCTCCGTTGCGTTTTACTGGCTGGCATCAAGACATCAACGCAGCGGGCAGGCCCGTTTGGCGACGCTGCATCGCGAGAGCGGACTCATGGGAGTTTCGCCCGATGACGCGCAAGAGGAAGCCAAAGCTCTCGAGTGGTATTATCCACCGTATATGATGCAGGGCCACATCAAAAATACGAAGCCTTGCCAATTGCGGTGCCAGATGTATTGACCCAACAAGGGGCACCTTTGGTCCTGGCGATGCTCGATCACCCCCCCCGCATCTCGCGACGACCGGAAAAATATACGCATGCGATGATCGACGACATGCGCGTTGCGGTGGAAGCTGCGACGAAAACCAACCGCTCGAAACGGGCCACTAAGCAGCAAGAAATCGGCCTGATTAATGTTTGCCTCTTTTGGGCCGACCCGCGTTGCCTGTGAATCTCCCTGTTACGAACCTATCAAAGTCGTTAGGCTGCCTCCTAAGCACACGATGTTCGTGGTGGTTAGGTCAGAGCTCGAAGTGTTAGCCGTGGATGGCACGCCTTTAGTTTCATCAAAGACTCCTCAATATGGAGGAGATGCAGCCAAAACTATTGCGCGGGTAAAACCGCATTGGGCCCGTATGGGGATTACTCGGGTCGCCAACCTGACCGGGCTCGATCGTATTGGCATACCTGTCGTGATGGTGTGCCGGCCGAATGCCCGGTCGCTTGCGGTATCGCAAGGCAAAGGCACCGATATGGATGCCGCGATCGCGTCTGGCTTGATGGAAAGTGTGGAACTTTACCACGCCGAACACATAGAGCTCCCACTAAAGCTCGGCAGCATGGCGGAACTCTCGCATTCACACAGCTTTGCTGAAATTGATCGTCTGCCGCGAGTTGCCGGCGAACAGTTTACCCGCGATCTCGTGACGCTTTGGATAGAGGGCACGGATTTGATTTCGCACGAAGGGAGGTGGCTGCCGTTCGAGTGCGTCCGTGCAAACTTCACGGTGCCTGCGCCGCCGGGGAGCGGCTATTTTGATTGCAGCAGCAATGGGCTAGCCTCGGGCGGCAGCTACGACGAGGCGATCCATCACGCAATCTGCGAGGTTGTCGAACGCGATGCGACCGCCCTTTGGAACCGCCTGCCGTCTCCCCAACGAAGGAGCACCGGGGTCGATCTTGGCAGCGCGCCGGACGGTCCTTGCCGAGACGTGCTTGAAAAACTGAAACGCGCCGACTTCCGCGTCGCGGGGTGGGAAACGACTTCGGACATCGGTGTGCCAGCGTTCTTTTGCCTGATCGCCGATCAACGCGATCGAAACAGCCATCACGGCATCGGCGCTGCAGCGCATCCGGTGCCGGAACTCGCATTGCTCAAGGCGCTAATCGAGGCCGCGCAGGTTCGAACGACTTACGTTTCCGGGGCGCGTGATGATCTGCAGCCCGAGGAATATCGCGAAGCGTATCGGGAGAACCGCCACCGGCTCGCTGAAAGACTTTTATCCGAGCATTCTCCTGACAGGCGGATTGCCGTCGCCGAAAAAGACTCGACGGTCGGGATAGTGTCGAATCTGGGTTGGTTGATCAATAGGTTGCAAGCGGCGAGAGTCACGGAGGTTGTCGCCGTCGACCTCAGTAAGGATGACATCGGCTTGCCGGTTGTCAAAGTGGTGATACCCGGCCTCGAAGGACCGGACGATCACGGCGGCTACGTGCCGGGCGAACGGGCCCGCCGTACCCTGGGAGCCGCTCTGTGAACGCGGTCGTCTTCTGCGGCCCCAGTGTGAAAGCAGAAGATGTAGCAGGTTATGACAGCTTCGAGTTCAGGCCGCCGGTGCGTCAGGGCGAGTTCTATGCAGCAGCCTGCCGGAGTCCCAGAGCCATTGGCATCATCGACGGCTATTTCGACGGACAGGCGGCTGTGCTGCATAAGGAAATACTATGGGCGCTTGCACACAGGATCGCCGTGTTCGGCGCATCCAGCATGGGAGCGCTGCGGGCCGCGGAGCTGCATCCTTTCGGCATGCGCGGCGTCGGCCGCATCTTCGAAGCGTATCGGGACGGCGAGCTCACCGATGACGATGAGGTGGCGCTCATCCATGGCCCGCCGGAAACTGGTTACATCCGCCTCAGCGAACCGATGGTCAACATCCGCGCGACGCTCGAAAAGGCGATCGAAGGACGAATCATCGACCAAGCCACCGGAATACGTCTCGCCGCCGGGGCGAAAGCACGCTTTTATCAATTGAGAACCTGGCGCAGTCTACTGGAGGATATTGGCGATCCGGAGCAGATGCAGGCGCTTTCCGAGTGGTTGCGAACAGGAAAGGTTGATTGTAAGCGCGACGACGCGCTCGAACTGTTGAGCCAGATGGACGCGTTCATCCGTAGCGGCGCGCAACCCGAGCCACCAACCTTCCATTTCGAGTGGACCGAAAACTGGCACAACGCACACTGGCGCAGCGAAACTCTGAGGAACGATAAAGCGACCACGGTCGAAGACGAAGCCATCCTGGACGAACTTCGGTTGCGGGGCGACTACGCGCAAGTGCGTCGCGATGCCCTGCTTCGACTGCTGGCTCGGAGTGACGGCGATATAGCGCCCGATCGCCAAGCCGTAAAGCGCGCGACCGGTGAGTTCCGCTCGCGGCGCGGCTTCATGCGGCAAACGGACGTAATCCGCTGGGCAGGAGAGAACGGCACGGATCTCGCGGGAGTGGAGCTTATACTGGAGGACAATGCCCGTATCGAGGCGCTCGCGCGAGATCGCGATGTCGCACTTCATCAGGGCATGCTGGACCGGCTGCGCGAACTCGATCTCTACAGCGGCTACCGCGACCAGGCTCTGGCCAGGCGGCGATGGGCGTCGACATCTGCGCCGGTGCCGCGTGCCCTGTTGGCAGTTTGGTATTTCGAGAAATGCCTCGGCCAGGCAGTTCCAGAAGACCTTGCCGACCATGCCGCCTCAATCGGGCTTGTCAGCGTGGACAAGTTCTACGAGCTTTTGGCCAGTGACTATACTTTCGCGACCCAACGCACGTTGGGGGAATGACTCTGGCACCCCGGGCGAAAGTTCGTTAGCATGACTTTGCTGCGGCCGACGATGCCGCGGCCAATAAGACGTGAATGCCTCTGTCCACAGGGTGCGACCAGCATGGCATTTGGAGGGGAAGGCTACGCAGTCAAAAACGGAACGCGCTTCAGGCTGTTTGCCCAGGCGCCGTTTCTGCTACCTTTCCGCAAACCTGAAACTGTTATCGTATCGTCGCCTGCCGGGTCTATAGGACCAGGGCCTGGTGATGATCGCATGTATGTCGTCGATCCCATCGGCAAGCCGCTCGCTTACGGACTAGTGAAAAACCTGCGCGGTGACCAGCTCTATCTGCTGCCGCCATGGCCGGGCGATATCTTTCCGCCGGCGCTCCCCGATCGCGAGGGACATTTCGACCACATCGCGCCGGAGGATCCTGAGTTCGAGGCTGCGCATCTGTTCGGCTCGGTGCGCCGCACGCTCGACGTATGGGAGAAATATTTCGGCCATCCAATCGCCTGGCATTTCCGGCGTGACCTCGACCGGCTGGAACTGGTCATCCAGCGCAATCTTCTGGAAAACGCCTTCATGGGCTACGGCTTCCTGGAGGTCGGCATCCATGAGAGCGAAGACGGCGGCGTCGAGCCCTTCAGCCTGAACTTCGACGTCATCGCGCACGAGGTCGGGCACTGCATCATCTATTCGGTCATCGGCGTGCCCGATCCGGGAACGGCGTCCGCCGAATATTACGGCTTCCATGAATCTGCCGCCGACCTGACCGCGCTGGTCGCCGCCCTGCATTTCGATTCTGTCATCGACGAGCTGCTGGAGGCGAGCCACGGAAATCTCTACACGCGCAATCTCGTCAACCGCATCGCCGAATTGTCCGCTAACAGCCAGATCAGACTCGCCGCCAATCCGCTGTCGCTGCTCGACTTCGTCCAGGGCTGGCGCGACGAGCATGCGCTCGCCCAGCCGCTTACCGGCGCGATGTTCGACATCTTCGTCGACATGTTCCATGAGGAATTGGTCGCGGGCGGCCTGATCACCCAAAGTCAGGAAGACCTTTCCGACAGGATGGAGGACAGTCCAGACTATTTCCGCGTGGTGCAGCCGATCTTCGACGAGGCCTATGCGGCGGAGCCCAACGGCTTCCGCGAAGCGCTGGTCACTGCACGCGACGAACTCGGCATGCTTCTCGCCGAAACGTGGCGCAGGCTTTCGCCGGACGATCTCAGCTACGCGGGGGTCGGAAGCACGTTGCGGGCGGTCGACCGGATGGTGACCGGCGGGCGCTATCGCCGCATCATAGCGGTCAATCTCGACCGCCGCGCCATTGGCCAGGTCCGCGTTGGGCCGCGGCTGGCGGCACCGGCTAAGGACAGCCATTTCCAGATGCCGCGCGTGTTCGTGCCGCGATCGACGAAGCCGTGTTGCGGCTGGCGGAGGCTGTCCTACCGGGAGAAATACGAAGCTAGGCAGATGCAGAATGCAAAGGGGAGGGGAATGGCATCATGACTGAGACCTTACTGAGCCCGTCTAATGTTCTAATTTTTGGTCGCGTGGTCGAGGATCTTTCCATTGTTGCTCCGGCAGCGACCGCGACACACAGCCCCTTTGTTGTTGCTCGACCCGGGCCGATTGGGGAGTTGCAAGAAAGCTTGGTCTTTGCAGCTGCGAAAATCGCAAGGATATACGGATTCAGTTATGAAAATTATTACTACGATCTTCCGAGGCCGGTCCTTTTCCTTGTTCACGGGGCGGGCACTCCCGCTAGTGAGGCCAAGCCTGGGGGACCCGCCCAGAATAAAGCACGTGCGGCGGCGCAACCTTCCCTGACGGGATTGGGAGAAATGGACTTCCAGTTCGCGGACGACCTCATGGTCTGGTCCTACGACAAGGCCGACTACACGATCCGCATGGATGTCGAGACGGGCATGTTCGAAGACGTGCTGCTTGCAGCGATGCTCGGCGACGGACCGGGCGGCATGGACGCCGCCGGAATGAGCGCGCGCGGGATGAGTGCACGGGGTATGAGCGCGCGTGGGATGAGTGCACGAGGAATGAGTGCGCGCGGCACCCGCGGCGGCAACAACAACGATTGACCGGAAAGGAGTGCGTCCCCGACGCGGGCTTGCGCTCGTCCCACCATGCCGAGGATTGGCGACGCTTGGGATCGACGATGCGGAAGCCGAACCGCTCCCAGAGACTGATCGCACGGATGCA
This sequence comes from Mesorhizobium sp. P2_E10, assembly GCF_056404235.1. NCBI lineage: Bacteria > Pseudomonadati > Pseudomonadota > Alphaproteobacteria > Hyphomicrobiales > Phyllobacteriaceae > Mesorhizobium > Mesorhizobium sp. P2_E10. The sequence continues at coordinate 81,063 of NZ_JBFUEK010000014.1, read as the reverse complement.
AATGACCGACAGGGAGACGGTCTTCTCCTCGCGCCGCCGTGTCGAGCAGGCCCCTGATCAGCCGCGTGCCGATGCCGAGCCCGCAATAGTCGTCTAGCAACGGCAACTGCGCGCGATTGTAGGCGGTGTCGCGCCCCGGGTAACCTCGATCCCCCTATGTCGCGCCCGTCGAGAATGATGATGCTGGAGTTTCAGCCTTGAAGAAACGGCGCACCGCCGCCCCGGCATTCCCCCTCGTTCCAACTCGCCGGCTTCTGCATGAGCGGCCATTTGTGTGCTAAGCTGGATCGCACGGTGGTTGTATTGCGGCTGCGAACAATGGGGTGAAGGGGGCCATGGTCATCGCGCGATCCGAGAAACTCAATCGCAAGCTGTCAGCGATCCTCTACGCAGACGTCCACGGCTACAGCCGCCTGGTGGATAAGGACGAGGAGGGGACGGTCGTCCGTTTGATACGCTCTCTGAGTCTCATCAGAAGCCTCGTCGGCGACTACGGCGGGTCGGTTGTCGATACCGCGGGCGACGGACTGGTCGCCCTGTTTCCAAGCGCGACCGTAGCCCTGGATTTTGCCGTCGAAATGCAGCGGGAGATGTCCAACGCCGCGGTGTGGTCCGGTGGCCAGGAGCCTATCGCCTACCGGATCGGCATCACCATAGGCGACACGATCGTCGGCGACAGTGGCGTCTACGGTCATGGCATCAACATGGCCGCACGCATTCAGGCGCTGGCGTCGCCTGGCGGCATATGTATTGCCGAATCGGTTCACCAGTTTGTCCGCAATGAGCCGGAATGCTCGTTCCGGTCGCTCGGAAAACAGAAGCTGAAGAACATAGCTGACGAGGTCGAAGTCCTCGCCGTCGACTTCAGTCGGGCAAATGTCGAGCCCAAAGTGTCGGCGCTGCCGTTTGCGCCGGCACCCCAGCGTTCCGTCCCGAACAGCTCGCTAGCCGTCCTGCCGCTCGAGAACGTCTCGGGCGATCCGGCAGATCTGCATCTGTGCCAGGGTGTTGCTGCGGACCTGATTTCCAATCTGTGCCGGTTCCGCAACCTGATGGTGATTGCTCGTCATTCGACCTTTGCTGCGACCGCCCAGACGCGGTCGCTGCGCGAGATTGCCAATCAGCTCGGCGTTCGATACCTCCTGTCGGGACGCCTGAGGCGCGCTGGAAACAAGCTGCGGATCGCCGTCGACCTGATCGAGGCGCAGACTGAGAATACGATCTGGTCCGAACACTACGATGGCGGGATCGAGGATATATTTGCCTTCCAGGACGACGTGACTGCCACCACAGCCTCGCGCTTGGCCGTCCAAATCGACGTGGCGGAAAAACGCCGCTTTACGGCTCAAAACCACCCCAACGTCCATGCCTATGGACTGATCTTGCGAGGACAGGATCTTAGTTTCCGCTTCCGCCCGGAGAGCAACGGGCATGCCAGGCGACTTTATAGACAGGCGCAGGAACTCGATCCTCAATATGCGCGCAGCTATGCGGCCATGTCGCGGACGTTCAACGTTGAATGGCGCTATGCATGGACCAACGATCCGGAGGGCGCGCTGAACGAGGCGTTAAACCTGGCGAATCTGGCGGTCCAGCATGACGACCTCGATGCACGCGGTTATTCCGAAATGGGCCTGGCCCGCCTCTACAAGAAGGAGCACGATCCTGCGATCGCCGCCTACGAGCGTGCTCTTCATCTCAATCCCAACGACGCCGACCTGTTAGCCGAAATGGGTGATTGCCTTGTCTACGTTCGTCAAGCGGAGCGGTCCGTGAAGCTGATAGAGAGGGCGATGCGGCTCAACCCTTATTATCCGGATTCCTATCTCTGGTATCTCGGCGATGCCTATTTCCAGCTCGGCGAATATGAAAAAACGATAGAGACATTGCAAAAGATGCGGGATGACTCCGAGGGCCATCGGCTTATGGCAGCGAGCTATGCGTATCTCGGGAACGCCCGAGAAGCGGACAGGCATGCCCATGCGCTATTGGAGGTGCACCCAAATTTCACTACCGCGCAGTGGCGCAAGGTTCCTCCGCACAAATATCCGGAGGACACTGAATTACTTATCGAGGGTCTGCGCAAAGCCGGGGTAAGGTAGCACCGTCACAGGGGGCCCTGGAGAAGGTCACCGTTTCAATGAATGCGTGCGATGCGCGGTTGTGGCACCGATGCACTCAGCTGCCCGCGGCCCAGTAGGCCATTTGCTGCTCATTCTGTGCTCCGTCACAATGTTACAAAATGATAAGTAAGTCATTGAAATAATTGGATTGGTCGAGAGTTCAATCCTCTCTCGCAGCACCAGCCCATCCCATTGAAACAACGATTCTGCTTCACCGACCAAGCGGCTGTCGTGACAAGGCGAGAAGTTCAGCCTCGTCGGTGATTCCGGTCATGTAGTTGGCGATGATACGAGAGGCCAGCGCTTCTCGGCTGGCATCAGAGTCGCCTTCGCGCTTTGCCTGCTCGAAGACGCGTCCAAGAAGGCCCACCTCGGACGGCGTGAAGTTGCTCGCCTCTTTGATCTTGCGATTGATGGACATGCCCGCCTCCCTCTCCAGGAAGTATACGCCCATCTGGCGTGAAGCGGTGATGGGCGACTGAACGAGCTACATTCTCAATTTCCGCCCTTTGAGATTGCGATAAGCGAATTCCCGCCCGCTCACGCCACCGACCACCCGCCATCGACCAGTATGTTGGCCCCCGTAATCATCGATGCCGCCGGCGAGGCCAGGAACACCACGGTGCCCGCGACATCGATCGGGTCGCCGATGCGGCCGAGCGGGATGTGGCCCAGTACATGCGCATGAAACTCCGGATCGGCGAGCGAGGGTCGCGTGCCGTCGGTCCAGATGAAGGTCGGCGCCACGCTGTTGACGGTGATCTTGTGCTGCGCCCATTCGGCGGCAAGGCAGCGCGTCAAATGGTTGATCGCCGCCTTCGACATGCAGTAGATCGCCTCGCCCTTCAGCGTCACCGTGCCGGCCTGCGAGCTGATGTTGATGATGCGCCCGGATTTCTGCGCGATCATCAGCTTTGCAACTGCCTGGGTGGTGAAGAACGTGCCCTTGAGGTTGACGTTGACGGTGAGGTCGAAATCCGCCTCGGTCACGTTTTCCGCCAGGTTTTCCGGCCCGAGCCCGACATTGTTGACCAGCACGTCGATGCGGCCGAAGGCGGCATGCGCCTCGGTGACAGCTTTTCGCACTGTCGCCAGGTCTGTGAGGTCCATCTGCACCGCCAGCGCCCGCCGGCCGATGCGCTCGATCTCGGCGGTCAGTTCCGCCCCGTCTGCCTTGCTGCGCACGCCGACGATCATGTCGGCGCCGGAGCCGGCGCAGGCGAGGGCCGAGGCGCGGCCGATGCCGCGTGTGGCGCCGGTGATCAGCACCACCTTGCCGGCCAGATCGAATTTCGGCGTGAAGTCCGCTGTCATTGAAACCTCCCTCAAAAGCCCCGTCGGACCGCAACCGGTTCGACGAGGACGAGCCGAACACTAACCGGTCTCGGCGTGAAAGCCAGCCGCGCATAGGCTCCAGGCGGCTCCATCATAGGAACACCGCGTGTACGAAGACTTGCCACGCGTCGGCCATCATGATGCCATGTCCCTGCTCGTCATCTTCCGGGATCGCAAGATGGACGACCTCGCTGCTGGCTCCGAAAAGAACCTTGCCGAGGCGCAGGCGCTGTTGTCTGCATTGCAATAGAGCGCGAGAAATTGCCGCCGGTCGCCGGTTTCGTTGGCAAACCGGGGCGGTTCCCTGCTATTCCCGCTTCAAACCAAAAAGCAGTGGACGTTTCTGCATGACCAATGTCGCCCTGACCGGGCTTGCCCGCGATCTCGCCAAGCGCGCCAGCGAAGGCCGTCCGGTGCGCATCGGCGTCATCGGCTCGGGCGAGATGGGCACCGATCTGGTGACGCAAGGCATGCTGATGCCGGGCATTGCGGTGTGTGCCGTCTCGACGCGGCGTCCGCACACAGCGCGCGACGCCATCCGCATCGCCTATGGCGACGAGGCGATGGCGGTCGAGGCCGACAGCGCTTCGAAAGTCACCGGCGCGATCGAGAGCGGCAAGATCGCCATCACCTCGAACGAGATGCTGGTCACCAACCCGCTGATCGACGTCGTCATCGATGCCACCGGCAAGCCGGGCGTTGCCGCCGATTTCGACCTGAAGGCGATGGAGCATGGCAAGCATCTGGTGATGATGAATGTCGAGGCCGACGTCACCATCGGCTGCTATCTCAAGCAGCAGGCCGACCGGCTCGGCGTCGTCTATTCGGTCGGTGCCGGCGACGAGCCGTCGAGCTGCATGGAGCTGATCGAGTTCGCCTCGGCACTCGGCTACACCATCGTCTCGGCCGGCAAGGGCAAGAACAATCCGCTCAACCACGACGCCGTTCCCGACGACTACCGCGAGGAAGCGCTGCGCCGCAACATGAACCCGCGCATGCTGGTCGAGTTCGTCGACGGCTCCAAAACCATGGTCGAGATGTGCGCCATCGCCAACGCCACCGGGCTGGTGCCGGATGTGCCCGGCATGCACGGCCCCAAGGCCGACCGTGATGAATTGGCAAAAGTGCTCATTCCACGCGCTGATGGCGGCATCCTGTCGAAGAAGGGCGTCGTCGACTACACGATAGGCAAGGGGGTGGCGCCGGGCGTCTTCGTCATCGTCGAGGCGACGCATCCGCGCATCATCGAGCGCATGGACGATCTGCATATCGGCCACGGCCCCTATTACAGCTTCTTCCGGCCCTACCATTTGACGTCGCTGGAAGTGCCGCTGACCGCCGCCCGCATCGTGCTCTACGGCCGGCCGGACATGGTGCCGTTGCCGCGGCCGGTCGCCGAGGTTTGCGCCGTCGCCAAGCGCGATCTGGCCGCCGGCGAAACATTCGATGCCATCGGCGAGACCTGCTACCGCTCCTGGACCATGACCGTCGAAGAGGCCCGCGCTATCAGCGCCGTGCCCGTCGGCCTGCTCGAAGGCGGCAAGGTGCAGAAACCGGTCAGGAAGGGCGAATTGCTGACCGCCGGCAACGCAGCTCCCGACCAGACGACCAGGCTTTTTGCTCTGCGTCGGCTGCAGGACGAGATGCTGTACGGAGCAGGCTGAGCGCCTTACTTCCCCAGTTCGATCGACCGCAGCCGCGCTGCTTCCACCGCTTCGGTCAGCAGGTGCGTCAGCCGGTCCTCGCCCATCAGCACGGCCAGGGCCGCCGCCGTTGTCCCGTTGGGGCTGGTCACTTGCTGGCGCAACACACCCGGCTCCTCGCCGCTTTCGGCGGCGAGCGAGGCCGCGCCATAGACCGTCTGGATAGCCAGCAGCTTGGCGGTCTTGGTCGGCAGGCCGGCCTTCTCGGCGGCCACGGTCAGCGCTTCGATGAAATGGAAGATATAGGCCGGTCCCGATCCAGACACTGCCGTCACCGCGTCCATCAGGCCCTCGTCGTCGATGGTTGCCACTTCACCGCTTGCCGAAAGCAGGTCGGCGACGAAACGCTTGCTGTCGTCGGAAACCAGCCGGTTGGAAAACACCACCATCATGCCTTTGCCGATCGCCGCCGGTGTGTTGGGCATGCAGCGCGCGATCGGCGCGCGGTCGCCCAGGATCGCCTCGAAGGTGGCGACCGGTGTCCCCGCTGCAATGCTGACGAAGGTGGTGCGGCCATCGCCGAAGCGCTTGTAGGCTGAAGTCACCTCGCTGATCACTTGCGGCTTGACTGCAATGACGACGAGCGCCGGGACAGTGTCCGCCGGAATGCCGCCGGCATCCGCCGCCGCGCCGCAGCCCAGCGCTTCGGCGCGCTGGCGCAAATCGGCATTGGGTTCGACCACGAAAACCGCCGCCGGGGCAAGCTTGCCCGATTTCAGCCAGCCCGAAAGCATGGCGTAACCCATATTGCCGCAGCCGGCGAGAACAAGCCTGATCGTCATTGAAAGCCCTCCGAAGGATGCTCTCCTGTAGACGCTAGCGGCGCAACGGGAAAGCCCTGTCAGGAGCGATGGGGATCGCGCACCAGGATTGGCCGCAGCGACACTTGCCGCAGGCCAAGCACGCCCAGTACGAAAAACATCCACACCGGATCGGCGCGGTGGAAGAAGAAGCTTTCGAGGAAGGCGTTCAACCCGGTGAACAGCACCACCATCATGAAGAAATCGCCGAGATAGATGTTTTCCTTGCGGGCCGGGATGCGCATGTAGTCGCGCAATGGCGCAATAAGGAAAGTGTAGACCGCCACGCAGAGCGCCGGAATGCCCATCAGCACGGCAATGTCGAGATAACCGTCATGGCCGTGCACGATGGTTCGGATGTCCCAGGCCCGGTCGAAGGGTTGATCCTGGTTGAGCAGCAGCGGCGTGCCCCAGAAGCTCTCATAGCCGTAGCCGGTCCATGGTCGCTGCGCCAGCATGCTGCCGGAGAACTCCCATAGTGTGGTGCGCCCGGTATAGGTCATATCGGGGAAATAGATCGCCGCCAGGTGCTTTACCGGCGGCAGGAAGACGATGCCCAGCGTGCCGACCGCGGTCGCGATGATCGCCAGCGCAAACAGGATCGGCGTGCCGAGCCGCATGCCGATGAGGCTTGGCAAAACCACGATCAGGATCGAAAACGGCACCAGTCCAGCTGTCGTCTTGGAGCCGGTGTGGAACATGAAGATCATCGCCGCACAGAAGATGCCGGCGCCCCACAGCCGCTGTCCGCGCCGATAGAGATAAAGGCCGGCGAAGCTGAAGCAGGCCATGATCGGGCCGGCGATGTTCTTGTGGGTGAAGACGCCGCGCCACAGGCCGGCATGCTCCGGCTCCTGCGAGTCGGCGGTGTGCAGGGCCTCATGCGGAAAGACGATCAGTCCGATATAGGACAGGCCCATGACGACAACGATGGTGAAGATGATGACCTTCGAGAACGCATCCGCGTCGCGTGGCAGTGCCAGGATCGTCGCCATCGTCAAAATGCCGATCAGCGTGAACGAGGCGGCGCGCGCCGCCGACGGCGGGTCGCTGGCCATCAGCACAGACAGCATGAAGAAACCCAGCATCAGCAGCCAGGACGGGCTGAGCAGCGAGCGCACCACCTTGGGATTGGCGAAAGCCATCAGCGAGAAGATCGAGATGGCGCCAAGCGAGCCGAAGCCGAGCTGGTTGACGATGTCGCCGCCATCGCCGATCACTTCGGCGCCGGCCGGCTGGAACGGCCGGAAGGATATCAGAATGGCGGTGAACAGCAGCGCCGCGATCGCGGTCGCAACGCCGTCGCGCGTGAACGCCGCGCTGAGCGGCGCCTGCTCAGTTCTTCTCAGGCTGTCGATACTGCTCATTGGCATATCCGAATTCGGCAAGCACGCGGCCGAGCGCGACGTGGACGGGGTACAAGGCGGTTGCCGGTGATCCTGTTTGCGCCAGCCTCACGATCCCGCGAAACGGCGAGACGGCAAGCAGCGCCAGGCTTTTCAGGAAGACCTTGGTGCCGGCAAAGGGTGTACCGGCACGTTTTTTCTTTTCGACCAGCGTCGAGATGACGCCGTTGCGCAGGCTGCGGGCGCGGATCCAGTCGGCCTCGACGCGCCGGGCCGGAACCGTTTCATGGACTTGACCCTCAGTGCACCAGCCGAGCACAAAGCCTCTTTGCGCCGATCGGCTGAGAAAGTCGGAATCGCCGCCGCCCATGAAATTGAATTTGAGATCGAGGAAGGGCGGCCCCATGGCGGTCAGCACGTTTCGTCCCACCAGAAGGTTGCCGGACGAATAGAGCGCCGGTACACGCCCGGTCTCGCGGTAAGGCGGCGCAAAGACCGGGTGTTGCGCCCATTTCGCATGCGTCGGGTCGGCAAAGACCGGCACTTGTGGGCCGCCGACAATGTCGACGCCGAGGGTCTCGGCGGCCTTGCACATGCGCTCGAGCCAATCCGGGTCGGCGATCTCGTCATCGTCGATGACCAGCAGGTGTTTGAAATTGGGGAAATGCACGATCGCCGTTTGCCAGCCGGCATTGTAGGCGCTGCAATTGCCACGCTCATGGGCGACGATGACCATGCCTGATAGGTCGCCGCGCTCGAACAGCGGCAGTGCCGCTTTGGCGCCGGCGCGCGCCTCGGCCTCGTTCTCCATGACGATGATGGCGAAGCGTCTGCCGGTCTTCTGCGCCTTGAGCGATGCCAGCGTTTCCAGCACCTGCTCGGGCCGTTTGAAGGTCGGCAGTGTGACGACCGCTTCGACGGTCTCGGTGGCAAGCCCCGCGGACCGTCCCACGATCGATACCGAACCGTCCGATGGCAAAGGGATCATTCGTGTCCAGCCGCAGGTGAGTTTGGCTTCTCGATAGCATCGCGATGATAACGTTTCGTTAATCACCTTTCGCGGCGACCCCGCCAAACGCGTGGCTTTCAACCGCCGATTGCCGCCATTTAATCAAGGCTTCACCCCGCTTTGTTATCCGGTTGGCCACAGGATTAGGGTGAGATGCATCTGCTGTTCGCCACATCGATCGTGCCCGACGGCGCTCTCGCTTCGGGCTACGAGATTGCCAACGCGGCCATCATCGACGCCTTGCGGCGCGCTGGCGCGCGCGTCACCGTGGCTGGCTTCATCTGGCCCGGCAAGGCGGCCAGCGACCCTGAAAACACAATCGTGCTTGGCGCCATCGATGTGCGCACGGAAAATGCCTCGCCGCTGCGCAAACTCGTCTGGGTCGCCAAGGCGATGCTGTCCGGTCTCACCTTCGCCTCGGTCAAACTGCGTGTGCTTTCCGACACCGACATCCGCGCCGCCATCGAGCACGCCGGCCCCTTCGACGGTTATGTCCTGAACTCGGTGCAGTTCGCGGGCGCCTTCGAAAACCTCTTCGACGATCGGCCATCGATCTTCGTCGCTCACAATGTCGAACATCGCTCGGCGCAGGAGAACGCCGCTGCCGCTGGCGGCCTCTTCCAGCGTCTGCTGTTTCGCCGCGAGGCGAGGCTGCTCAAGACCATGGAAGAACGGCTCTGCCGCCGGGCACGCTTCGTCTTCACGCTGGCCGAGGAAGATCGCTCAGCGCTCGGCGTTGCCTCCGATGACCGCTCGGCAGTGCTGCCGCTGGTGACCCGCTCGTCAACCCCGACGCAGAAGGACCCGCGCCGCATCGATTGCGACGCAGCGTTGATCGGCACCTGGACCTGGCAGCCGAACCGCATCGGCCTCGACTGGTTCCTGGAAAAAGTCGTGCCGCATCTCAGGCGGAACTTTCGTATCAGGATCGCCGGCAACATGCCGTCGGGCGTCACCTCGACGCATCCGGGGGTCGAGTTCGTCGGCCGCGTGCCGGACGCGCAGGCCTTTGTGCGCGGCGGCGCCGTCATCCCGCTGATCAGCACCGCCGGCAGCGGCGTGCAGCTGAAAACCATCGAAACCTTCGAGCTCGGCCTGCCCTCGGTCGCCACCAGCCGCTCGCTGCGCGGCATCGACCATCGCCCGGTCAATTGCGTCGTGACCGACGATGCGGCCGAATTCGCCGGCGCGCTCGAGGCGGCAGCGGCCGATGTCAGGGACGTCGATGGCAGCGCTTTCCACCGTCGGCAGGTCAAGGCGCTCGATGCCGCGATCAGGCTCGGCCTGGAAAGGCTCGGCCCGGTCAGGCAAGAGGTGGCTGCATGAATATGCATTCCGCCCGCGCCGCGTTGGGTCTCGACACGTTGAAGATGATCCTCGGCATTTCTGTGCTGGCCATCGGCTGGGACGATGCGATCGCCCTTTTGGTCCGGCTGGTGGCCGAGCGCCGCTTCACCAAGGTCAGCTTCCTCAACGCCCATAATGCCAACATCGCCTATTCGGACCCGGTCTTCGCCGAGGCGCTCGACGATTTTCTCGTGCTGCCTGACGGCGTCGGTGTCGATGTCGCGGCGAAACTGCTCTATGGCGCACCGTTCCCCGACAATCTCAACGGCACCGATTTCGTCCCTGCCTTCCTGCAGGCATCGACCCGGCCGCTGACCGTGGGGCTGCTCGGGGCGACGCGCGTCAACGCCGAGGCAGCGTCGGTCAAGCTGGCGGCATTGGCCGTCCAGCACAATTTCGTGGTCATCCATGACGGCTATTTCTCGGCTGCCGAGGAACAGGGCATCGTCGACCGGATCGAAAAGCTGCGACCCGACGTGCTGCTTGTCGCCATGGGCGTGCCGCGTCAGGAACTGTGGATTGCGCGCCATATCGATGCGCGCCATTGCACGCTGCCGATCGCGGTCGGCGCGCTGCTTGATTTCCTCAGCGGCACGGTGCCGCGGGCGCCTTTGTGGATGCGCCAGTTGCGCCTCGAATGGCTGTTTCGCCTATGGGTCGAACCTGGCCGCCTCTGGCGCCGCTATGTCGTCGGCAACCCGCTGTTCCTGTTGCGGGTCATCAGGCAGAAACTGTCGCGGAAGCCCGAACCTGCCGGAGAGATTCGGTGAACAACCGGTTCGTACCGAGCCCTGCTAGCGAAATCGACACCCTTCGGCAGACGCCGACTGCGGCGGTGGTGACGGCCAGCTACGCACCGGATTTCGAGCGCTGCCGGCTGTTGTGCGAAACCCTCGACCGCCACGTTTCCGGTGTGGCGCATCACTATATCCTCGTCGAGCATCGCGACATCGGACTGTTTCGCCAGCTGGAAAACAGCCGCCGCAGCATCGTCGATGAGCGCGATCTGCTGCCGCGATGGCTGCATGTGTTTGACGACCCGCTCAGCCTGTTTCGCCGCCGCATCTGGCTCAGCCTGAAGACCATGCCGTTGCGCGGCTGGCATGTGCAGCAACTGCGCCGCATCGCCATATCAGCGCATGCACAAGAGGACGTGCTGATCTTTTGCGATTCCGACGTCGCCTTCCTCAAGCCGTTCGACACAAACGCTTTTTGGCGCGACGGCAAGGTGCGGCTGTTCCGGCGCGACGGCGTGCTCGCCAATGACGGCCATGACGAGCATCGCATCTGGTCGCGCAATGCGGGCTCGGCGCTCGGCATCGATGCATCCAGGGTCTCGACCCACGACTATATTTCGACACTGATTGCCTGGCGCCGCCAGACGGTGACTGCGATGTGCGCCGAGATCGAGAAGGTGCATGGCCGCAACTGGGTTCAGGTCATTGGCTCGGCACGTAAATTCTCCGAATGCATGATCTACGGCCGCTATGTCGACGATGTGCTGGAGGATGCCGGCCATTTCCACGGTTCGGAAGAGTTCTGCCGCGTCCACTGGACCGGCGACGCGCTGTCGGATGACGAGTTCCGCAGTTTCGTCGCCGACATGGCGCCCGAGCAGGTGGCGATCGGCATGCAGTCGTTCATAGGCACGGATATCGGCCGCATTCGCCGGCTGATTGGACTGGACGTTTAGAGGCTTAGACCGGCTTTGCCGGTTTGCGCATCGCCGAATAGGTGAGCAGCGCCGAGGCGAGATAGAGCAGCAGGAAGACGACGTTGAGCGACAGCACCAGATTGGGCGTGTCGGCGATCGTGGTCAGCACATAGGTCAAGAGCACCGCCTTCAGCCCGGCCAGCAGGCCGAGATTGAGCGCCCGCACCAGCGTCTGGCCGCGCGCGAACAGAAGCTCGGCCTGGTATTCGACCAGGTTGCGCAGTCCCGGCACGCAGATCGCCAGCGCCACCAGCGGGGCGGCCTCGGCGACATTCTTGCCCAGCGCGTTGGGGAAGAAATGCAGCACGACGCCAAGCGTCGCCAAGGCCAGTGTCGAGACCAGGAAGACGCCGCCTTCGATGCCACTCTTGACCACCAGGCGCGACAGCAGTTCCGGCGCGCGCATCATGCGCTGCACCAGCATCATCGAGAAGGTGCGGATCGGGATTGCCGTCAGGTCGACCAGCCGCATGATGATGGCATAGATACCGGCCAGATGCGGCCCGCCGATCGCCAGCACCAGCAGCTTGTCGAATTCCGACTGCAGGTAGAACAGCACCTCGGCGCCGGCGACATAGATCGAATCGGCGAGGCGCCTGAGATAGAGCTCGGTGCGCAGCCTGAGCCGCTGGCGTGGATAGTAGAAGCCGAAGGCGAGCAGCAGCGAGGCGGCATTGGCGCCGATGTAGAACCACGACCAGACCCAGACGCTGTGCTGTCCCGAAAGCATGAACAGCACCGCGCCGAGTGCGCGCAAGGCCGTGGTCACGATTGCCAGCACGGCGGCGCGGCCGAATTTGCCGAGCCCGTTGTTGACGATCAGCACCACCTCGACCGGCCGCCACAAAAGCGCCTCGGCGAAGACGATCGCCGCAAAGACCGCCAGCGGCACATTGCTGGCAAAGAAGATCAGGTAGACGCCGTAGGAGGCCGCCGCCAGCAGCGGCAGTGAGATGACGCCAAGCAGCAGGAAGCCGGCGGTGAAGGTGCCGATCAGATTGGGGCGGATGGTGGCCGTGCGGTAAAGCGCCGAAATGAAGCCGAAGGCGAGGATGCGCGACAGCATGACGCCAGCCGCCGATGCGGTGGCGAACATGCCGAACTCGGCGATGGACAGCGTGTTGGCCAGCGCGATGAAATAGGCGAGCGAAAACACCAGTCGTCCGCCGGCGCCGCTGATCGCTGAAAGATAGTCGCGAACCAGCCCCCGTCGTTCGGCCAGAAAGCTGCCGATCCGGGCGAGGGGCCGCCTTTGCGGTATGTGATTGGCCTGCGTCATATCTCGCGCAAAGCCTTAGCGCGGAAAGCTTAACGTGCGGTTCTGAGCCTTCGGATTGGCCTCCGAAAACATACAACCGAAGAGAGAAACTGCGTCCTCAAATCGCCAAAATTAACCTTTTGTTTTCTATGCCTGTTTAGCGTGGCTTAACGATTGGCCGACTGCCGCTTCCAAGCCGCCAGAGAGTAAGCTCCAAGACAATGGTCGACAGGCAAAACCGTGAAGACTGGAAGCGTGAGCGCTCCTTGCTAGCGCTTGGCCAGGCTGTACGCGGCGAGGACGAGACCGACGCTTCGCTGGTTTCGCTCGGCGACCGCACAGACGCGTCATGGCGCGAGGATGCCGCCACGCGCCATCGCGTCGCCCGCTCGCAACGTGAGGCGCGCGCCAATCCGCCGCCCACTTGGACCGCCGAGACGTCCCAAGTTCAAGCTGGCGGTGGTCCCGTTTCGGAGGCCGAGGCACGGCTGGAAGCGGACAAGGCCACTCGAGGAGGCTACCCGCAAGCCAGGCCGCGCGACGAGCCTGCCGGCGTCTCCGAGGCCTACCGTCCTCGTGCTGCCGCATATGAGCCCCGATACGCCGGTGGCGAGCACTGGTCTTCCCGCGACGATGCCGACAACCAGGAATGGAAGCCGCTGATCGATCCGATGAAGGTGATCGGCGGCATCGCCAGGTCGAAGATGCTGATCGTCACGACGACGATACTGGGCGCAGCACTTGGCGTTGCGATCGCTTTGTCGACGCCAAAGAAATACGAGTCCTCCACCGAAATTGTCGTCGATCCGCGCGACCTCAAGCTCACCGAGCGCGATCTCACCCAGTCGGTCGTTGCCTCCGATGCCACACTGGCACTGATCGAAAACAAGGCGCGTCTGCTCACCTCCGGCAACGTTCTGAGCAAGGTCGTCGACGACCCCAAACTCGATCTGGTCAACGATCCCGAGTTCAATGGCGAGGGCTCGGGCGGGCTCTCGCTCCGCTCGCTGATCCACTCTTTGTTCTCGAACAACAAGGGCGGCGCGGTCGACCTGGCGCGCCGCAAGTCGCTCGCTATCAGCAATCTGGCCGAAAGCCTGTCTGTCGAGCGCGGCGGCAAGACCTTTGTCATCACCGTTGGCGCGACGACGCAGAATCCCCAGAAGTCGGCTGATATCGTAACCACGGTGACGAGGGTCTTCATCGAGGCCTCCCGCGACATGCAGTCCGACACTGCCGGCCGCGCCACCGACGAACTGACGGCCAGGCTCGATGAATTGCGCAAGGGCGTCGAGACGGCCGAGCGCAAGGTCGAGGATTTCAGGGCAACGCATGACCTTGTCGACGCGCAGGGCCATTTGATCAGCGACGACGAGATGCTGAAGCTCAACGAACAGCTCGCCATCGCTCGCGCCCGCACGCTGGAACTCAACGCGCGGGCGGCATCGGCTCGCTCGCTCGATGTCAATTCGGTTCTCAACGGCACCTTGCCGGAGGAGATCAACTCCAACACCATGAGCGAATTGCGCTCGCAATATGCGGCGCTGAAGCAGGAGGCCGACCGCGCCGCGGTGCGGCTCGGGCCGCGTCACCCCGAACTGCAGGCGCTCGGTGCCCAGCTTGCCGGCTCACGCCAACGCATCGCCGGCGAGCTCACCCGCATTGCCTCGTCACTGCAGGTTGACCTGAAGCGCGCGGTCCAGCTCGAACAGAGCCTTGCTTCCCGCCTGGCGCAGCTGAAGGTGCGCAGCGGCGATGTCAACGACGACCTCGTCAGCTTGCGCGAACTGGAGCGCGAGGCCACCGCCAAGCGTTCCGTCTACGAGCAATATCTGCTGCGCGCCAAGGAGACCGCCGAGCAGAAGGACATCGACACCGCCAACATCAGTGTCATGTCGCCAGCCTACATCCCGCTCGAGGCGAAAGGCCCTTCGCGTGCCGTCACCGCGCTTGCCGGCCTGTTGCTGGGCATGGCTGCGGGTATCGGCCTCGGCGCCATGCGCGGCGCCTATGAGAGCCTGCGCGAGACCGCCAATTCCCGTTCGCGCCCCAGGCCGGACGAACGGCGCATACCTATCGAAGACAAGGCATATCAGGCACCGCAGCCGCCTGCGCCTCCGGTCGAGAGCGTTCGCACCGAGCGTTCTGGTCTGTTCGGTGGGTTGTTCTCGGCCGTAGGCAAGATCATGCCCGGCAAGGCATCGACACAAAAGTCCTCCGATACCCGTCCCGTTGAACCCGTCTCACCCGCGATGGTCGAAAGCGGCAATCCGAGGCAGGGGAATGCCTTCTATCCGCCGCCCGATTTCAGGCAAGACGCCTATGCTGCCCAACCGCAACAGCCGCCATTGCCCGCTCACATGATGCCACAGCAGCCGATGTACCCGGCCCCGCATGGCCAGGCCTATGGGACGCAGCCGGGCTACCCGCCGGTGCAAGCCGGGCAGATGCAGCCGCCGACTGGCTACCCGCAGCCGATGGCGCCCTATGCGGGACAGACGCAATATCGGCAGCCTCCGGTGGCCGCCAATCCCGCCGAGCAGCAAACCCAGGTCGAGGAAATCCGCAACAGCCTGCGCGAATTCCGCGAAGCGGTCCGCGAACTCACCGAAAACCGCTCGCGCCGTCGCTATTTCTAAAACGCCCAGCAGCGAATAAAACATGCCGGTTTCGAGTTTACGGCATATGACGGCGCTCTGACGGGATTGCCCGGTCGAATTTTCGTGAAAATGCCGCACAAATTGCATGTCGCCCAAAAGTGTTGAGCGGTTTTGGGACAACGACATGCACGAACAAGTGCCAAGGCGCAGTGCCGTGCTTGGGGTGGAACGGTGTCGAAGGATAGTTCATGGCCGAGTTGATTGACGGAAAAAGCGTCGCCGAAGACGTGGTGCGCACGGTCAAGGGGTTGACCGCCGAACTGACGGCCAAGGGCGCCAGGCAGCCTGGTCTTGCGGTGGTCATCGTCGGCGAGGATCCGGCGAGCCAGGTCTACGTCGCCTCCAAGTCGCGCACCGCCAAGGAATGCGGTTTCCATTCGGTCCAGCATACATTGTCGGCGCAGACCTCCGAACAGGAACTGCTCGACATCATCGGCGCCCTCAACGCCGATCCGGCCATCAACGGCATCCTGGTGCAACTTCCGCTTCCCAGCCACATCGACGCCGGCAAGGTCATCCAGACCATCGCACCGGAAAAGGATGTCGACGGCTTTCATTTCATCAATGTCGGCAAGCTCGGCACCGGCGAACTCGAAACCGCCTTCGTTCCCTGTACGCCGGCCGGCTCGATGCTTTTGATCGAACGCGTGCGCGGCAAGGACCTGTCCGGTCTCAATGCGGTTGTCGTCGGCCGCTCCAACATTGTCGGCAAGCCGATGGCGAACCTTTTGCTCGCTGCCAACTGCACGGTCACCATCGCCCACAGCCGCACCAAGGATCTGCCGGCGCTGGCCCGCACCGCCGACATTCTGGTCGCCGCCGTCGGCCGGCCCGAAATGGTCAAGGGCGACTGGGTAAAACCCGGCGCCACCGTCATCGATGTCGGCATCAACCGTATTGCCGCGCCGGAGAAGGGCGAGGGCAAGACCCGCCTCGTCGGCGACGTCGCCTATGCCGAGGCAGCGAAGGCGGCCGGCGCCATCACCCCGGTACCGGGCGGCGTCGGGCCGATGACCATTGCCATGCTGATGGCCAACACAGTAGCCTCCGCCTATCTTGCGGCCGGATTGAAACGGCCCTCCTTCTGACCAGAAAGCCGCCAGCTTTGCCGAACCTCACTATTCCCTCGGAACGGCCGGTCATGACTGACCCCGTTCAAGGTGGCGGCAGGCAGTTCGCGTTCCTGCTGGTCGACAAGTTTTCGATGTTTTCGCTGGCGGCGGCAATCGATACGTTCCGCTCGGCGAACCGGCTGCTCGGTCGCGATTTCTATGGCTGGACGACGGTCTCGGCCGACGGCGATTCCGTCATGGCCTCCAACGGCCTGCCGCTCAAGATCGACTACGCCGTTGCCGACCTGCCGCCGGTCGACATCCTGTTCGTCTCGGTCGGCTTGACCACCGAATTCCCCGGCAAGAGCAAGGTGCTGGCGGCGCTGCGCAGCTGGGGCCGGCGCGGCAACGCGCTCGGCGCTCTGTCGGTCGGCTCCTATCTGCTCGCCGAGGCCGGCCAGCTCGAAGGCTATCGCTGCACCATCCATTGGGAAAACCGCGCCGGCTTCGTCGAGCGCTTTCCCGACATCAACTGCACCGGCAACGTCTTCGAGATCGACCGCAAGCGCTACACCTGCGCCGGCGGCACCACCTCGATCGACCTGATGCTGGAGATCGTGCGCGGCGATTTCGGCTCCAACCTCGCCAACGGCGTCGCCAACCAGTTCCAGCACGAGCGCATCCGCTCCGCCGGCGACCGCCAGCGCGTCGGACCGGAACGCGACCTGACCGGCAAGTCGGAAAAACTGCGGCGCATCGTCGAACTGATGGCCGACCATCTCGACGAGCCGCTGTCGGCGGTACAGCTGGCCAAGTCGGCGGGCTTGTCGGTGCGCCAGGTCGAGCGCCTTTTCCTGCGCCACCTCACTGTCACCCCCGGCCGCTACTACATGCGGCTGCGGCTCGAGCGGGCGCGTGAATTGCTGCGCCAGACCAACATGCCGATCCTCGACGTGGCCATCGCCACCGGCTTCACCTCGCACTCGTATTTCGCTCAGAGCTACCGGCTGCAGTTCGGCCGGCCGCCTTCCGAGGAGCGGCGCACGACCTACTGAGCGGATTCGCTTCCCTCAAAAGTTCGCCCGCCTCACACCTGCGTTCGGGCTTGTGTCCTGACGCCGCGTCAAATAGCTTTCCGGCCCGGAGCACGGCGGACTTGAGGAGATTTTCATGGCGGGACTGGCACGGAGCGTCGCTGCGGCGATTCTCCTTTTGTCGATGACGACGTTCGGCTTTGCGGCAAACAAGGTCATCATCATTCTCGACGCATCCGGCTCCATGTGGGCGCAGATCGACGGCAAGCCCAAGCTCGAAATCGCCCGTGAATCGCTCAGGACCGTGCTGCAGTCGGTCCCCGCCGACGACGAAATCGGCTTCATGGCCTATGGTCATCGCGAGAAGGGCAGTTGCGACGACATCGAGCTGATCGTGCCGCCGCAGGCCGGTTCGGCCAGCGCGATCTCCGCAGCCGCCGACAGTTTGAAATTCCTCGGCAAGACGCCGCTGACGGCTGCCGTCAAGCAGGCGGCCGAGGCATTGAAATACACCGAGGACAAGGCCACAGTCGTGCTCATCACCGACGGGCTGGAAACCTGCGGCGGCGACCCATGCGCGCTCGGCAAGGAACTGGAGGCGTCCGGCATCGACTTTACCGCCGATGTCGTCGGCTTTGGCCTGACCGCCGACGAAGGCAAGCAGATCGCCTGTCTCGCCGACAACACCGGCGGCAAATACATCCAGGCTTCGGACGAGAAAGCGCTGCAGGAAGCTTTGGTCGAAACCGTCGCGGCACCTGCGCCTGCGCCCGAACCAGCGCCGGCACCGGCTCCAGCTCCGGCGCCCGAGCCGGAAAAGCCCGAATTCAATCTGCTGCCGACCTTGGTGCTTGCCGAGGGCGGCGATCCCGTCACCGACGGCAATGCCTGGGAAATCTACAAGGCAAAGTCCGACGGCACGCGTGGCGACAACGTCACCACCGAATACGGCGCCTACAAGGGCAATCTGGAGCCGGGCGACTACATCATCGTCGCGCGCGACGGTGAGGCCAAGACCGAACAGAAGCTCAAGATCGAGGCCGGCCAGGTGTACAAGCCGCTGTTCACCTTGAATGCGGGCACCCTCATCATTCATCCGCGGCCAAGCGCGGGGACGGATGTCGTCGATGGCGCGGCTGTCGTGATCGACTACCCGGGTGCCGACAACCCCGCGACCTACTATGGCACCACCAAGACCGTGTTGCCGGCCGGCGACGAGAAAGTGACTGTCACGATCGGCCAGGGCGTCGCTACGGAGACGATCCCGCTTGCCGCCGGCAAGACGGTCGAAAAGGACATCATCGTCGGGGTCGGCCATGTGGTTGCCAACGCCTACTACACCGCCGGCGGCGACAAGGCCGACGGTTCGGGCGTCGGCTTCAAGGTGTTCAAGGCGAAAAAGAAGATCGACGGGACCAGGGAGGAGGTGACCTACGCCTATGGTCCCGACAGCAAGTTCGATCTGTCGCCGGACGATTATGTGTTGATCGCGACGGTCGAGCTGGCAGAGGTAGAGCAGCCGTTCACGGTGAAGGCCGGCGAGTCTCAGGATGTGAAAGTCGCCATGAATGCCGGTGTACTGGCAATCACGGCGCCCGGCGCCTCGAAGATCGAGATTTTCGAAGCGAAGAAGGACATCAACGGCAATCGCAAGTCGCTTGGCTACGCCTACGACCAGAAGTATCAGGCCGCGATAGTGGCCGGTGACTATGTGGTCGTCTCGGAGAAGTCGGACAACAGCTCGAAGGAAGGCACCGTGACAGTCAAGGCCGGCGAGCGGGTCGAGCTAACGGTGCAATAGCGCCGTATGGACCAACGCAAAAAGGGCGGCCACGGGCCGCCCTTTTTCATGAACGAGACAACAATCGCTCAGGCTGTTCCGAAGGCGCTGGCGCCATGATCGGCGCGGCCGACCAATTGCCGGAAACCGGCGAAAAGCTCGCGGCCGAAACCGAATTCATTGCCGATCAAATCGGCTTCCGCCGTCCGGCGCAAGGCAAAATCTCCGGCCGGCACCAGCACTTCCAGCGTGCCGGCGTCGGCGTCGAGCCTGATGATGTCGCCCTCGTGAATCCGGGCGATCGGCCCATCCTCGACCGCTTCCGGCGTCACATGGATCGCCGCCGGCACCTTGCCGGATGCGCCCGACATACGCCCGTCTGTGACCAGCGCCACATGCTGGCCGCGATCCTGCAGGATGCCGAGCACGGTGGTCAGCTTGTGCAGCTCCGGCATGCCGTTGGCCTTCGGTCCCTGGAAGCGGATGACGGCGATAAAGTCGCCGGTCAGCGTGCCCGCCTTGAACGCCTCATTCAACCCTTGCTGGCTGTCGAAAACCTTGGCCGGCGCTTCGACGATGCGCCGCTCCGGCTTCACCGCCGAAGTCTTGATGACGGCGTGGCCGAGATTGCCTGACAGCACTTTCAACCCGCCTGTCGGCTGGAACGCCTTGCTGAACGGCGCCAGCACCTTCTCGTCGCCACTCACGCGGGGCGAGGCCTCGCGCACCACGCTGCCGTCGGCGCCGAGCTTGGCCTCGACCGCATAGGGCCGCAGGCCTTCGCCCCACACCGTCTGCACGTCCTCATGCAGGATGCCCTCGTCGAGCAGTTCGCGGATCAGGAAACCGAGCCCGCCGGCGGCGTTGAAATGGTTCACGTCAGCGAGGCCGTTCGGATAGACCCGCGCCAGCAGCGGCACGGCTTCCGACAGGTCCGAAATGTCCTGCCAGGTGATGGCGATGCCGGCCGCGGCCGCCATGGCGATCAAGTGGATGGTGTGGTTGGTCGAGCCGCCGGTAGCGTGCAGGCCGACGATGCCGTTGACGATCGAGCGCTCGTCGATCATCCGGCCGGCCGGCGTATAGGCGTTGCCGAGCGCGGTGATCGCAAGCGCCCGCTTCGTCGCTTCCCGGGTTAGCGCTTCGCGCAGCGGCGTGCCGGGATTGACGAAGGAGCCACCCGGCGTGTGCAGGCCCATGATCTCCATCAGCATCTGGTTGGAGTTCGCCGTGCCGTAGAAGGTGCAGGTTCCCGGCCCGTGATAGGATTTGGACTCGGCCTCGAGCAGTTCGGCCCGTCCCGCCTTGCCCTCGGCATAGAGCTGGCGGACCTTGGCCTTCTCGTCATTGGGCAGGCCGGTCGTCATCGGCCCGGCCGGGATGAACACCGCTGGCAAGTGGCCAAAGGTGAGTGCTGCGATCACCAGCCCCGGCACGATCTTGTCGCAGACGCCGAGATAGACGGCGGCGTCGAACATGTTGTGCGACAGGCCGATCGCAGCAGCCATGGCGATCACGTCGCGCGAAAACAGCGACAGTTCCATGCCGGGCTGGCCTTGCGTGACGCCGTCGCACATTGCCGGCACGCCGCCGGCCACCTGGGCGATGCCGCCGGCCTCGCGCGCCGCGTCCTTGATCAGCGCCGGATAGGTCTCGAACGGCTGATGCGCCGACAGCATGTCGTTGTAGGAGGTGATGATGCCGAGGTTGGGCACCCGGTCGCCGCCGAGCGCCACCTTTTCCGATGGGCTGCAGACGGCAAAACCGTGGGCAAGGTTGCCGCAGGACAGCACGGCCCGGTTGGCGGTGCGGTTCGACGCCTCGGCGATGCGGCTCAGATAGCGCTCGCGGCCCGGCTTGGAGCGTTGGCGGATGCGCTCGGTGATGGCTTCGATGTCGCGTCTGGCGGTCATGGTACAGGTCCTTTCAGGCGAGGTCCCGGAAACACCCTCCGGCTGTACGCCGGGACCCTCAGCAAGTTGAAATCAGGGTGCCCAGAAGACCTCTACGGGTCTCTCTGCTGCGTCGAGCACGGCGCGAATGGGCTTTTGCTTTCCCGGCCCCATCGCGGCCTCGAATGCGGCGCGCTTGTCCTCGCTTTCGATGTGCAATGCGATGAAACCGGCACTGACGATCCGCGCCAGCGACAATGTCAGGCGCGGCTCGCCGGCGCTTGTCGCGTGAACCGGCAGCACGACTCTTGTCGAGGACGGGTCGAGCAGCTTTTCGAGGTCGTCGGCATCAGGAAAGAACGATGCGGTATGGCCATCGGTTCCCATGCCAAGCACGACGACATCAAGCGGCCAGTGCAGTGACCGCAGCATCCTGCTGTCGGACGCCGCCGCATCCTCGATGCTTGCGGCCTCCTGGTAGAGTGGCACGAAACGCGCGGCTGCGGCCGCGTTCTGCAACAGATTCGCGGCAACCAGTCCGGCGTTCGAGCGTGGCGAGGAGGCCGGCACACAACGCTCATCGACCAGCGTCACTGTGACCTTGCTCCAGGCGATCGGTATGTTCGAAAGTGCTGCGAAGAATTTTGCCGGTGTCGTGCCGCCTGAAACGGCCAGAACGGCTGCGTCGCGCTCGGCAATCGCGTCGGTCAGCCGGCCGGCAACGCGGCCGGCAAGGGCTGCCGCCAGATCCGGGCGTGCGGAAAAGGCGTGCCAGTTGAAGGCGACGCCGTTTAGTTGCTCTCGTGCCATGTCCGCCCGTCACGTTCGATCAGCGCAATGGAAGCCGAGGGGCCCCATGTGCCGGCGGTGTAACCCTGCGCTTCCTGCCTTGCGCTTTCCCAGGCGTGCTGGATCGGGTCGATCCATTTCCACGCCGCCTCGACTTCGTCGCGGCGCATGAACAGCGTCTGGTTGCCACGGATGACATCCATGATCAGCCGCTCATAGGCGTCGGGCGCGCGGCCGTCGAAGGATTGCGCGAAGCTCATGTCGAGCGGAATCTGGCGCAGCCGCATGCCGCCCGGTCCCGGATCCTTGATCATGATGAACTGCTTGACGCCCTCGTCGGGCTGCAGCCGGATGACCAGCTGATTGGCAAAAATCGGCCCGGCACTGTCGCCGAAGATCGAATGCGGGATCGGCCTGAACTCAATGACGATTTCCGAAACACGGGTCGCCAGCCGCTTGCCGGTCCTGAGGTAGAACGGCACGCCCGACCAGCGCCAGTTACCGATCTCGGCCTTGATGGCAACGAAAGTCTCGGTGTTGCTCTCCTTGCCGAGTTCCTCGACATAGCCTTTCACCGGCCCGCCGGCCGAGGCGCCGGCGCGATACTGGCCGCGCACCGTGTGCTTGGGCGCCTCGTTGCCGTTGATGCGCTTCAGCGCCCTGAGCACCTTCAGCTTTTCGTCGCGCACGGCATCGGCGTCCATCGACGACGGCGCCTCCATGGCGACGAGGCACAGGAGCTGCAGCATGTGGTTCTGCACCATGTCGCGCAGTGCACCGGCCTTGTCATAGTAGGTGACGCGGTCTTCCAGGCCGACTGTCTCGGCGACCGTGATCTGCACATGGTCGACATTGGCGGAGTTCCATAGTGGCTCGTAGAGCGCATTGGCAAAGCGCAGCGCCATCAGGTTCTGCACCGTTTCCTTGCCGAGATAGTGGTCGATGCGGAAAATCTGGCTTTCATGGAAATCATCGCCGACCAGATCGTTGAGCGCGCGCGCCGAGGCAAGGTCGCGCCCGATCGGCTTCTCCAGCACGATGCGGGAGTTCGGCGTGATCAGCTTGTGCTCTTTGAGCTTGTGCGAGATGTCGCCGAACAGCGCCGGCGCCACCGCCAGATAGAAGGCGCGAATGCGATCGCTGTCGCCAATCGCCTTTTTCAGCTTGTCGAAGCCGGCGCCAGTGGTGGCGTCGGCCGAGACATAGGAAAGCCGGGCCAGGAATGTCTTTAATTCCTTTGGGTCGATATCGGCCGGTTTGACATGGTCGGAAATCGCCTGCTTGGCGAAAGCCTGGAACTCCTCGTCGGTCATCTTCGAACGCGACGTCCCGATGATCCGCGTTGGCTCGGAAAATTGATGGTCGCGCTGGCGATGGTAGAGTGACGGCAGGAGCTTGCGTTCCGACAGATCGCCGGTGCCGCCGAAAATGATGAAGTCGAAAGGATCGACGGGAATGATCTGGCTGGTCATGGTCTGTCCGCTTTGACGCCGGTCACGAGTACGCGGCTGATATAATCTAATCGATTTAAATTTTCCAGTGCCACGGTGTCACATCTAAGTGTCGGAACCTGACCCTTGACACTGGCACAACCCGGAGGCTTGTCGGCGGGCGATGGTTCCGGGAAGCCTTCGCAGATGCAGCATAGAGCGGGATTGAAGCGAAAGCCAAAGGAGAAATCGAGGATGGATGCACATCTTTCGACGGACGTGGCCGGTTTGATACGACGGCTTGCGGGACAATGATCTTCAATCATGGGTGAGAAAAGCATGCGCCTGGAAAACAAGGTGGCTATCATCACCGGTGCCGCGTCGGGCTTCGGCGAGGGCATGGCCAGACGTTTTGCCGAGGAGGGCGCCAGGGTCGTGGTCGCCGACCTCAACGCCAAGGGCGCCGAACGTGTCGCCAACGAGATCGGCGAGGCGGCGATCTGGACCCAGACGGACGTCTCGTTACGCTCCGAATTCGATGAGATGGTCTATGCCGCCAAGAGCGCCTTCGGCCGCATCGACATCATGGTCAACAATGCCGGCTACACCCATCGCAACGGCGATATGCTCGATGTTAGCGAGGAGACCTTCGACCTGATCACATCAGTCAACATGAAGGCGATCTACCACGCCGCACGCGCCGTAGTGCCGATCATGGAGCGGCAAGGCGGCGGCGTCATCCTGACCACGGCCTCCACCGCAGGCCTGCGGCCCCGGCCTGGCCTCACCTGGTACAATGCCTCGAAGGGCTGGGCGATCACCGCGACCAAGTCTATGGCAGTGGAACTGGCGCCGAAGAACATCCGCGTCAACTGCCTCTGCCCGGTCGCCGGCGAAACCGGCATGCTGGAGAAATTCATGGGCGCCGATACGCCCGAAATCCGCGACAAGTTCCGCGCCTCGATCCCGCTCGGCCGGCTGTCGACGCCGCTCGACATCGCCAATGCAGCGCTCTGGCTTGCTTCCGACGAGGCCGCCTTCATCACAGGCGTGGCGCTAGAGGTGGACGGCGGGCGCTGCATCTGAGCCGTCGGCCTTGTCGACGATCTTGCTCAAACCGAGATGGAGCTCATCCCAGATCTACAGGGATGGAACAAGCTCTAGGCGCCGGTCTTGATGTAACTCTTGTAGATCCAGCCGCGTTTGCCGTTGTAGACGATCTGGCACCATTGCTTGCAACTCATCACTTGCACCGATGTCTTGGCGGGCACGGTGGCAATAGCGGCTGCATCCTTCTTCGGGCCACTTCGCATGGTCACGGCCCTCAACGTGCGTCCGTTGCCGGCGGCAGCAACCTTCTGGGGCTTGGCGCTGGCCTGGGCGAGCTGCGGCAGTTCCGGTTTCGGGGTGGGAATGGCCGCGGTTTGCGCGCCGTCTGGATTGGCGTTCGCCGCCGGATCGCCGGGAGCGGCGACCTTGGCAAGCTCTGTCGTGGCGTCGGTTTGCGCCGCCGCTTCGGCGAATGCCGAAGATGGCTTCTGGTCTTGCGCCGGCTGGCTCGCCGTCTGATCGGGCGACGTCGCTTCAGGGCCGGACGCGGTCTTCGGGTCGGGCGCTGTCCACCGCGGATCGTTGGGCGCCAGCGCTGATACAGCCGCCGCGTTGGCAGCCGCCGTCCGTGAAACCGCGTCGCCCTTGCGCGCCGCTGGTGGCGGCACGACTGCGGCGACCTTCGCGGCGGGGGGAGCAACTTTCGTCGTTTTCACCGGAATGGCCGGAACGGTCTGTTGCGGGTTCGCGCTCGCTTGCCTGTCATTCGCTGGCAAAGCCAGCCACAACGCCACGGCCGCCACGCCGAGCAGCGCTGCGGTACCGACCGCGGCAATCACCAGATGCGAGTTCGACCGGACTCCCTGCCAGAAAGTGGGCCGCATGTCGTACCCGAACTGCATGGCAAAGCGCCGTCGTTCCGGCGCGCCGAAACTGAAGGGCTCGTTCACGTTTGCCACCTCCAATATGCGGGCCGATGTTCTTTCGATCAGTGCCGGAAGGCCGGCATTCGATCGGCATCGGTCCCAAAACAAAGCGGGCAAGCCCGCAAAAGTCACCGTTCAATCGCCCAGAACCGGCACCTTTTACCCGCGATTGTGGCATCAGTGCGCCCTAACCCAGGATTCTGCACCCTCGTTAAGGATTCTGCAATGTGTGGCTTAAGCACCGAATATTTCAGTCGGAATCGCTTTGTGCTCTAGATTCTGTCGCGAAGCGCAAACCAGTTGAGCGCCAGGAACAGCAGCGGGGTGCGAAAACGTCGGCCGCCAGGGAAGGCAGGGATGTTCAAATCCTCGATCAGCTTGAGCCGATCGCGGTTGCCGGCGACGGTCTCGGCATAGAGCTTGCCGAAGAAGTTCGACAGCATGACGCCGTGACCGGAATAGCCGCCGGCCGAGATCACATTGGGCATCACCTCGCGCACGAATGGTTTTCGCGGCACGGTGATGCCGACGTAGCCGCCCCAGCCATGGGTGATCTCGACATCCTTCAAGTCGGGATAAAGCTCGGAGATCTGCCGGCGGATATGGATGTGGATGTCCTTGGGATCGTTGACACCATAGATCTCACGCCCGCCGAACAGTAGGCGGCCGTCTTTCGATTTGCGGAAATAGCGCACTACAAAGCGGGAATCGTCGACCGCCTCGCCACCCGGCAGCACTTTTGTGTCGGCGCCCAGCGGCACTGTCGCGCCGATGAAGGAGCCGATCGGCATGATGTGCGCGGCACTTACCGGCTCAAGCGTGCCGCCATAGGCGTTGACGCCGATCAGGCATTTTTCGGCTGTAATGACGCCTTTCGGCGTGGTCACTCTGACCTTGCCGCCGCTGGAGGTGATACCGGTCGACGGCGTTTGCTCGAACAGTTGCGCGCCCGCAAGCGCTGCCACTTTTGCCGTGCCGATCACCAGCTTCAGCGGCTGGATGTGGCCGGTGCCGGTGTCGCGGGTGCCGCCGAAATAATGCGTCGAGCCCAACCGCTCCGCCGTCTCCCTGGCGTCCATGAAAGAGATGTGCGGATAGCCGAAGCGGCTCGCCATGATCTCGGCATGCGCCTTGTAGTCGTCGACATAGCGCTGCTTGTGCGCCACCGACATCTGCCCGGGCATATAGTCGATCTCGATGTTGTTGACGGCGGCGAATTCAAGCAAATGCGCCTTGGCCTCTTCGGCCAGGTCAAACAGCGCCTTGGCGCGGGTGAAGCCGTATTCCGCTTCCAGCTCTTCGGCCCACGCGCGCTGGCCGGTGCCAAGCTGGCCGCCATTGCGGCCCGATGCGCCATCGCCAAAGCGATGCGCTTCGATCAGGACGACGTTTGCGCCGGCCTTGGCCAGATGCGCCGCCGCCGACAGGCCGGTGAAGCCACCGCCAACGATGACGACGTCGCATTTTCGGTCGCCGTCGAGCGCCGGATATTCAGGCCGTACACCGGCGGTGTCCTCATACCAGGAACGGCCGGGAGAAATCGGAGATTGGTAGGGCATGATGCGGCAAAGACTCAGGGTTTTGGAAGGGGTGAAACAGCGAATGGGGGGTAGGGAGTAGCGAATAGGGAAGGCGACTGATGTTTGCTTCTATTCGCTATTCGCTATTCGCTATTCGCTCTTTTTCAGACATTCAGCAGCAGATACTCCCGCTCCCACGGGCTTATCACTTCCATGAAGGTCTCGAATTCGGCCCGCTTGATTGCTGCATAGGTCGCGGCGAAGGATTTGCCGAGCAGCGCGCACAGCTCCTCGTCGCCCTCGAACAGATCGACGGCTTCGAGCAGGCCGCGCGGCAGGTCGATCTCGTCGGCGTTGGCTGTGGTCAGCACAGGAGGCTCGGCCTTGATCTTGTTGGTCATGCCGATCAGCCCGCAAGCGAGCGACGCGGCCAGTGCCAGATAGGGATTGGCATCGGAGGACGGGATGCGGTTTTCGACGCGCCTGGCCGCCGGATCCGAGCGCGGCACGCGGAACGCCGTGGTGCGGTTGTCATAGCCCCATTTGTTGTTGACCGGCGCCGAGGCCGCCTGTGTCAGCCGGCGGTAGGAATTGACATAGGGCGCAAACATCACCAGCGCGTTCGGCACATGCTTCTGCATGCCGCCGATGAAATGGAAGAAGGCGTCGGTTTCCGAACCGTCCTCGGCCGAAAAGATATTCCGCCCGGTCTTCTTGTCGATGATCGACTGGTGGATGTGCATCGCCGAACCCGGTTGCCCCTGGATCGGCTTGGCCATGAAAGTGGCGTAGATCTCGTGCTTCAGCGCCGCCTCGCGGATGGTGCGCTTGAACATGAACACCTGGTCGGCGAGTTCGATCGGGTCGCCATGGCGCAGGTTGATCTCGAGCTGGCCGGCACCTTCCTCGTGGATCAGCGTGTCGATCTCCAGGCCCTGGCTTTCCGAGAAATGGTAGATGTCGTCGATCAGTTCGTCGAACTCGTTGACGCCGGCGATCGAATAACCGGCGCCGCCGCCGATGGCGCGCCCCGAACGCCCGACCGGCGGGGTCAGCGGATAGTCCGGATCGGGGTTTTTGCGCACGAGGTAGAATTCGATCTCGGGCGCCACCACCGGCTTCAGCCCGCGCTTGTCGTACGCTGCAACCACGCGCTTGAGCACATTGCGCGGCGTAAACTCGACCGAGCGGCCGTCCTGGTGGACGAGATCGCATATGACGGCGGCCGTCGGATCCTCTTCCCACGGCACCACGGTCAGGGTCGAAAGGTCGGGCATCAGCTTGAGGTCGCCATCGTCTTCCGGGTAGTGGAAGCCGTTGCCGTCTTCCGGATAGCCGCCGGAGATCGTCGTCATGAACACCGCCGAAGGCAGCGCCAGCGAGGTGTTGGAGGTGAATTTCTTCGACGGCATCATCTTGCCGCGCGCAACGCCCGCCTGATCCGGCGTGATGCATTCGATATCCTCGATGCCGCGCCATTCCAGCCAGGCGCTGACTTCCTTCCAGTTTTTCACGCCGCGTTGATTTTTCACGAAAGCAGGCGTGCGGACACGTCCTCCGCGGGTCGACGGACGGACTTCCTTTTTTGCAGGCGGCATCATTCACCAGATTGGGTTGCGGATTTTGGAGTATAGCCGTGCGCGGTGATGGAAGGGAAGGGCAAGCCGGCTGGCTTCACCGCCACGGTTGAAATTTGCTGCAGCCAGCTTAGGTTCAAATTTCCGCAAACGCAGTCACCGGAATGAAGACGTCGCATGCAAGACAGTCGCAAATTGACGACGATCGGCTTCGACGCCGATGACACGCTCTGGCAGAACGAGCAGTTCTTCCGCATGACTGAGAAGCGCTTTACCGCGCTGCTCACCGATCATGCCGACGAGGAACATATTTCGGCACGACTGCTCGAGGCCGAGAAGCGCAACCTGGCAATCTATGGTTTCGGCATCAAGGGGTTCACCCTGTCAATGATCGAGACAGCGATCGAGGTCACCGAGGGCCGGGTGCCGGCCTCGGCCATCGCTGAAATCCTTGCCGCCGGTCGCGACATGCTTGCCCATCCGATCGAGGCGCTGCCGCATGCACGGCAAACCGTCGAAAAGCTCGCCGGGGACTATCGCCTGCTGCTGATCACCAAGGGCGACCTCTTCGACCAGGAGCGCAAGCTGGCCGGGTCCGGTCTGGGCGACCTGTTCGATGCCGTCGAGATCGTCAGCGACAAGAGTGCCGCCACCTATGACAGGATCTTCAGCCGCCACGGCGACGGGCCGGAGAAAAGCATGATGGTCGGCAATTCGCTCAAGTCCGACGTGGTGCCGGCCATCGAGGCCGGCAGCTGGGGCGTCCACGTGCCGCATGAGCTTACCTGGGTGCTGGAACATGTCGAGCCGCCGGTGGCAGCGCCGCGTTTCCGCCAGATTGCCGACCTTGGCGAACTGCCCGGGCTGATCGAAAGCATAGGCAAAATCGGCTGATCGCGTCCCGGTGTTAGGCGCGTCCTGGCGTTGCACCGGCTGGAGCCGGACTTAGGAACAGTCGCGCCCGAGTCCGATCAGCCGATCGATGACCGGTTGCAGCCTTTCAGTGGTGATCGGCTTGGTCACCACCACATCGACGACGCTCGACAGGCCCAAGCTCTCCGGTGTGCCAATCTTGGTTGAAAGCAGGATCACCGAGGGCAGCGATCTGCCCGACGCCCGCCGCATCGCATCGATGCCGGACATCAGCGCATCGCAGTCCTTGTTGTCGGCTCCGCCATCAAGAACAACCGCGCCGGGAACAAGGGTTCTCAGCGTCTTCGCCGCCATTTCAGGCGTCTCCGATATCGGCTTCAGTCCGGATCTTTCGACGATCTTCGACACCACAACCCGATTGATCGGCGACTTCCCGACAACGAGCACTTGGGAGAGGTCCATGATCATCTCGGCGTTCGCCTTCCGGCCCATCAAATTCGGGACGGTTGCGGTCTCTGTCTCGCGATCTACTGGACACATGGGCAGGGGCTGGCCGCTCGTCTCTGTTTCAATGCAGGGTTGAAATCCGAGAGCCAATTGGCGTGAGATCGTCACTCATGTCAAGCTGAAATGGCAGTCATCCGAAATATAGCCGGAAGCATTACAATTTAAGGCAAGTTTTGTTCTTGGCAGTAGTGAATTGGTGGCGCAAAACAAAGTCACCCGCGCGAAACCCGCGCGGGTGAACCCAGATTTTGCCATGCGCAAAACATGCAGCAAAAGCGTGGCGCTGCAGGCGCGGTCAGCCGTGGCTCTGTTGGGTGACGATCACCGGGATCAAAAGGTCGCCCCAATTGCCGTCGCCGCCATGGTGCCGTGCCGAGCGCACGAGCTCCACCGAGACGCCCGCCTCGACCGCCTTCATCACCGACTGGTTGAGCCTGTGCAGATCGTTGGCCAGCATGCGGATGGTCGCCTGCTGGTCGACGCTCATCGTGGTGGATTGCTCTTCGGCTCGTTCCTTGACGCGGCTTATCGAAGCCATTGGTCTTCTCCCTTTTGTGCCCTTTGGGCGTTTCCTCTGTTTGGTTGCGTATTCTCGTTCCGGCTATTCGGCCGCCGGCTTGAACTGGGCGTGCTCGGTCGATTCATGCATGGCGGTGGTCGAAGACCGGCCGCCGGTGATCGCCATCGACACGGCGTCGAAATAGCCGGTGCCGACCTCGCGCTGGTGTTTGGTCGCGGTGTAGCCGTGGGCTTCCGCCGCGAATTCGGCTTCCTGCAATTCGGAATAGGCCGTCATCTGGCGCGCCTTGTAGCCGCGCGCGAGTTCGAACATGCCGAAATTGAGCTGGTGGAAACCGGCCAGCGTGATGAACTGGAACTTGTAGCCCATGGCGCCAAGTTCCCTCTGGAATTTCGCGATCGTCGCGTCGTCGAGGTTCTTCTTCCAGTTGAACGACGGCGAGCAATTGTAGGCGAGCAGCTTGCCCGGGTGATGCTTGCGCACGCCCTCGGCGAATTTCTTGGCCTGCGCCAGATCGGGCTTCGAGGTCTCGCACCAGATCAGGTCGGCGTATGGCGCGTAGGCGATGGCGCGCGCGATGCAGGGCTCGATGCCGTTGCGGACCTGGTAGAAGCCTTCCACCGTGCGGCCGGCGTCATAGTCGACGAAGGGCTGGTCGCGCTCGTCGATGTCGGAGGTCAACAGCTTTGCCGCTTCCGCGTCGGTGCGCGCCACGACCAAGGTCGGCGTGCCCATCACGTCAGCCGCCAGGCGCGCGGCGTTGAGGTTGCGGATATGCGCCGCGGTCGGGATCAGCACCTTGCCGCCGAGATGGCCGCACTTCTTCTCCGATGCCAGCTGGTCTTCATAATGGACGCCGGCGGCCCCCGCCTCGATGAACGCCTTCATGATCTCGAAGGCGTTGAGCGGGCCGCCGAAGCCGGCTTCCGCGTCGGCGACGATCGGCGCGAACCAGGTGTCGACCGAAAGGCCGCTGCCCTCGGAGGTCTCGATCTGGTCGGCGCGCTGCAAGGTGCGGTTGATACGCTTGACCAGTTCGGGCGCCGCATTGGCGGGATAAAGCGACTGGTCCGGATACATTGATGACGCTGTGTTGGCGTCCGCCGCGACCTGCCATCCCGACAGATAGATCGCCTTCAGCCCGGCGCGGACCTGCTGCATGGCCTGGTTGCCCGACATGGCGCCGAGCGCGTTGACGAAATCCTCCTCGTGGATGAGCTTCCACAGCCGGTTCGCGCCCATTTCGGCGAGGCTCTGCCGGATCTGGACCGACCCGCGCAGCCGCTTCACGTCCGCCGGCGAATAGGGCCGTTCGATGCCGTCGAAGCGGCCTTCCGGCGCTGAGGGAACGAGGTTGTAAAAATCGGTCATGGGTCACTCCAGAAAATTCGATGCCGGGTTCAAAGCGCTGCTGCTAGGAGGGTTTAGCGCCACTTGTGTGTGACATCATTTACATTGCAGCGCGAAGAGAGCGAGAAAAACCGTGAGATTCAGCTGAAAATAAGAGAAAACCTGTGTTGTGTTTGACTGATAAGCGCTGTAAATTTGTCACGATTGTAAAAGACCGATGGCGCGCAACCGCACCGAGGTCGTGTAAATTTCTGTCAAGGATAGTCGATTGGCTGATCAGAAGATCTTCGCCGGACCGCGCATCCGCCGCATCCGCAACGCCAAGGGCCTGACCCAGACGGCGATGGCCGAGGGGCTCGGCATCTCGCCGTCCTATCTCAACCTGATCGAGCGCAACCAGCGG
The DNA here is from genome assembly GCF_056404235.1 of Mesorhizobium sp. P2_E10. Lineage (NCBI taxonomy): Bacteria > Pseudomonadati > Pseudomonadota > Alphaproteobacteria > Hyphomicrobiales > Phyllobacteriaceae > Mesorhizobium > Mesorhizobium sp. P2_E10. The sequence goes on along the minus strand of NZ_JBFUEK010000014.1, from coordinate 49,065 downwards.
CCGCTGACGGTGCAGCTGATCCTGAAACTGGCATCCGTCTACAAGGTCGATCCGCACGAGCTGCAGGGCGAGGCGAGGGGGTCGATATCAGCCTTGAAGGAAGTGTTTGCCGATCCGCTGCTTGTCGGCGAATTGCCGGGCGACCAGGAGCTGATCGAGCTCGCCGAGGCTGCCCCCAATGCGTCGGCCGCGATGATAAAACTGTTTCGTGCCTATCGCGAGCAGGCCGAACGGCTTTCCGATCTCAACGAACTTCTGGCGCGCGAAGGCAAGGGCACGGCACTTGCCGGCGCGCGGCTGCCGATCGATGAGGTGCACGAGATTTTCGAGCGCCGGCCGAACCATTTTACCGCGCTTGAGGAAGAGGCCGAGGCGTTCACCTCGGTGCTCGATCCTGGCGATGATCTGTTCGCCGCGCTGAAGGCCTGGCTGAAGCGCGAATACGGCATTGTGGTCAAGGTGTTGCCGGTCGCCACCATGCCGAACTGGCGCCGCCGCTATGACCGCCACTCGCAGCGTCTGTTCTTATCCGAACGCCTGTCGCCCTTCGACCAGTTGCGCGAAGTGGCGATGGAAGCCTGCCTGATCCGCATGACGGTTGCGGTGGCCGGCGAGATTCAAGCGCTGAAGCTGACCACCGACGAAGCCCGCCGTCTCGCCCGCTTCGAACTCGGCCGCTATGCGGCACACGCGCTGATGATGCCCTATCAAGCCTTTCACGCGGCCGCCATTCGCGCCCGTTATGACATCGACGTGCTGCGTTCGCGCTTCAACGTCTCCTTCGAGCAAGTGGCGAACCGGCTGACCACGTTGCAGCGGCCTGGCATGTTGGGCGTGCCGTTCTTCATGCTCGAGGTCGACAATGCCGGCAACCGTTTCCGCAGGGCGGGCAGCCTGGGCTTTCCGCACAGCCGCTTCGGCGGCGGCTGTCCGAAGCTGCCGGTTCATGCCGCCTTCACGCAGCCCGGCCAGATTTTTGTCGAGGCGGTGGAGATGCCCGATGGCGCCGAGTTCCTCTGCGTCGCCCGCACGCTCGAAGGGCCGCAAGGTTCGTTTTCGGAGCGTCCGCGCCGCACGGCGCTGCTTTTGGGCTGCGATATCGGCTTTCGCGACGAGATCGTCTATGGCGCGGCACTGCCGGCGGCGGCAAAGACTGGGCACGGCGCCGCTCCGGCCACGCCGGTCGGTCCTGCCTGCCGGCTGTGCGAACGCGTTGGCTGCCTGGCGCGCGCCGAACCGCCGGTGACGCGCCCGCTCGGCCTCGACGAGATGGTCACCGGCTTGAGTGCGTTCGACTTTCAGTGAGGTTGCCGGCGAAGTCGGTTTCCCCAAAAAGGCCACCCACGTCTTGCGGGTGATAACAAGTAGTCTCCTGGATCATTGCCGATGGAAATATTGATTAAGCATCGGCGGTGCGATATCGAAAGACGAGTAGCGCAACGGTCGGGGGATCAGCGATGGGCAGAACGGCTTTCTGGCTTGGTTTGACGCTTGCCCTTTCGGCCAGCCCCGCATTGGCAGAAAAATCCTCGGAATTCTTCAAGGGCTATCAACAGTATAGCGACGACGGCAAGGCATTCCTGGATAAGATCGATCCGAAGACCGGCGCGGTCGACCTTCCTGAAGGCATCCATCTCAACCTGAAGGACAAGTTCTATTTTCTCGACAGGAAGGACGCCACGTCCGTCCTGACTGAGGCCTGGGGAAACCCGCCTGATACCGCCTCCGAAGCGATCGGCATGATCTTTCCGATCAAGTATGAACCGATCGCCGGCAACGGTTGGGGCATCGAGTTACGCTATGAAAAGATCGGCCATGTCGATGACGGCGACGCCGCGTCCATCGACTACACCGAACTGCTGAGCAGCATGCAGGCGGACACTTTGTCGGGCAATGATCAGCGAGTGAAGGACGGTTATCAGCCGATCAAGCTGATCGGCTGGGCCTCGCCGCCGGTCTATGATTTCGTCCACAAGCGGTTGCACTGGGCAAAGGAGCTGCAATTCGGAGACGATACCATCCACACGCTCAATTACGATGTCCGTTTCCTCGGCAGGGAAGGCGTCTTCGTGATGAGCTACATCGCCACGGTGGAACAATTGCCGGAGATCAAGCAGAGCCTGGACGAAGTGCTCGGCGTGGCGGACTTCAACACCGGCAGCAAATACACCGACTTCCTGCCTGGCACCGACACAGTTGCCGCGGTTGGCATTGGCGGCCTCATTGCCGGAAAATTGGCGGCAAAGGCGGGTTTCCTGGTCGTGGCGCTCATCGCGTTGAAAAAATTCGGCCTGATCCTGCTGGTCCCTCTGGCGGGCCTCTGGCGCTTCATTCGCGGCAACAAGGCCAGTTCATAGAGTAGCCGACATCCTCCGATGCTATCAGGCGTACCGCTGCTGGCGGCGCGCCTGACGGCTATTGGCCGAACTGCAGAACTCTGTATATCGGCCTGATAGTCCCGCCAGAGAGGGGTGGGTCGATTTTTGAAAATAATCGAAATACCGACATGTCTATGAAGCATATCACATAGAATTATCGATATATAGAACGTAGATAATAAAATATTTACAGTAGTAACGTAATTTACTTTAATTGTCGATAAGTTAAATTTCGAGTTGTATTTGGAAATATGTGATGCTTCTTACATAACGCCTCGGTGGTTGCTGGTATCGGTGCTGGCCTGCGGATGAATTTTGCAATCCCGCAGCCAAGCCCAGAGGAGGCCACAGCCATGAAGTCGCCTGAAAAGCCGGCCGCACATGCGGCCGAACACGCCCCTGACAAGCGCATCATCACCACGATCCAGGCCGAACGCCTTGCGTCGCTGGCCAAGATCGACGCCAAGGAACTGATCGGCCACAGCATTGCCGACCTTGCCGAAAGGCTGAAGTGGCGTATCGATCCCGAACTGTTCTTCTTCCGGCGCATTTGCGGACGCGTCGTCAAGAAGGATCCGGTCACCGGCGTCGAATATCCCGTTCCGTTCGCCACCGTCGAGGTCCAGGACACCGATTGCAGTCTGGTCAGCTATTTCCCTGCCAACTGGCGCTGGGGATGGTTCTATCCCTTCCATTGCCGGCGCGAAGTCATTGCCACCGTCAAGACCGACGAATGCGGCCGCTTCTGCGTCTACGTCCCGCGCTTCGATATCGACTGGATCCTGCGCTGGCGTCATCGCCGGATCTGTTTTCCCTACATTTTCATCAGGCCTTCGATCAAGGATCTGGTGGCTATACCGGAACTGGATCTGCCGGTGCCGCCGCGTCCAGGCCCGGTCGAGAAACTGCCCGGGTTGAAGCGCCATCTCGAGGCCGCGCTCGGCGCCGTGTCTCAGGCGGCAAGCCTGAGCCTCGAAGCGAACTCGCAAAGCGGGCGGGAAACATTGTCCGCCGAGCTTGAGGGAGCACGCGCTTTCCCGATGGAGATGCAGGCGCCTATTCCCCCGGAATTCCAGAAGCTGCTGAGCGGCGATGACGACATCGTCGGCAAGAAGCCGGCCGACCCAAGCGAGGCCATCCGCGCCGCGGTCGCTAGGCAACTGGGCGTGCATCACTCGGAAATCGATGGCTTCGACCTCAACCGCTACATCGGCCCGTTCCACCGCTGCTTCGATATTTACCTGCCGCAGTGGCAGCGCATTGTGGATGTGCCCGACATCACCTTCCGGGTCACCCAGGACACCAATGGCGACGGCATCGAGGAAGTCATCTATTCCGAAGGCTATTTCGACGTGCGCTGGAACGCCGGCGTCATTCCTCCGGTCACGCTCGTCGCTTCCAGCCAGGCGCGTGAATCGCGTGTCTGCGAAACGCCCGTCGTGCCCTGCAAGGACGTGCCGGAAATCCTGTTCGCCGGCCTGATGCCGCTCAACAATGCGTCCTACTTCAATGCCGTCACCGGCTATGCAGTGCGCCCGAACCGTCCGATACCGCCCATAGGGCCTCGCCCGCTGGCGCGGACACCGTTCCACGGCACGCTGCAGCTCTACGGCTGCGTCAACGTGCCGAAGGCGCAATTCTACCGGGTGCTCGCCAGCACCGACAATGGCGTGACCTTCAACGCCATCACCGGGCTGTCCTGGAACATCTATCCGATACCGTCGGGATCGCCGCACCTTGTCACGCCCGACGCCGATGGCTGGTATCCGGTGCTGCCCAATCCGACGGCGTTCCACCCGGACAATCTCGTGCTCGAATGGCCAACGCCGACGCTGCAGAGAACGCTGCTCAAGATCGAGGTCGGAGGGGCGGCGAAGAACCACCTGCAATATTCCGGCGTCGTCGCCATCCAGACGGACAACACCGCGCCAACGGTGCATTTCGACACGCTGGCCTGGAAGTTCGCGTCGGAATCCGACAGCGCGTTCGCTCTGCCCGGTCGCAACCTGCTGGTGCCATGCCCGACCATCCGGCGTGGCGTCGTGCCGCAAGACATCGACGTGCGCATCGTCGTCTCCGTCACCGCGCATCATCTGCGCAATGCCGTGCTGACGTCGCATGGCTGCGGCAGCGGATCCTTCTCGCTGCAGACATCACTGGCCGATACGTCTCACTGGCATGAAACAACCAGCGACAACTCATGCCTTCTGTCAGGCACCTATCGTCTGGTGGCAGCGACTTCGCTCGAGGGCTCCTATGGCCTCGGCTGCAGCGCGTTCAGCCGTGCAATGAACCCTGCCGGCGCCGACAATGGGCATCTGTTCGACTGGAACTATGACCCGGTCGACATCCGGGTGGATCCCGACGTGGATATCGCCGTCATCAACGGATGAACCCTGTCTTCCGCGCGGCGGCATCTTTTCCGCCGCGCGGGAATTTCTGATGGATGTCAGATGTCGAGCGAACTTGTTTTCATCCTCATCAGCCTCGCCACCTGGCGGATCGCACATTTCGTCGCCGCCGAGGACGGACCCTTCAACATCGTCGTCAAGGTCAGGGCCAGGGCCGGCGATCATATGCTGGGGCATCTGATGGACTGTTTCTATTGCCTGAGCCTGTGGCCATCGGCCGTGTTCGCGCCGCTCGTCAGCCACGGCTGGATTGAGTTCGTGCTGGTCTGGCTCGGCGCCTCCGGTGCTGCCTGCCTGTTCGAGCAGGCGACCGGGTCGAAGACGACATAACAACAGGAGACGATGATGGGATGCTGTGGTCAAAATCGCCAGGTATGGCAGTCGCCGCCACGTCGAACCCAGATGTCCGGGACACCGCAGCCGCCGGCGCTGACCGGCGCTGTCGCGATCGAGTATCGCGGCGACACCTCGATCGTCGTCGCCGCGCCGGCATCGGGCTTTACCTACGTCTTCCCGAAAGCCGGGGAACATCTCGAGGTCGATGGCCGCGACGTCGCCTGGCTGCTTTCCCTGGGCGGCTTTGTCATTGCCGGCGGCTAAAGCATGATCCCGAAAAGTGGAATCCGGTTTTCGGAAAAGATCATGTTCAAATAACGAGATAGAGCCCGATCCCGATCCCATCGGGATGGAACAGGCTCAAGGTGCCCTAAGCGGAACACCGTGCTGGACCACGCCCAGCCATCAACTTTGCGTTACGCGAATGAAGCACGTTTCTGTCGTCCACTGCGCATCGTGCCGCCCGGAAATCGCCGATAGTCGCACTCATGACCGATATCGCATCACCAAGTGTCGTCTCGCCGCGCGAGGAGCGCGTCGGCTATCTCCTGATATTCCTGTCGGCGCTGGTTTGGAGCTTTGGCGGTACCATCGCCCGTTTCATCGATACCGGTGACAACTGGGCGGTGATCTTCTGGCGCTCGCTCTGGGCCGTCGCCTTCCTGCTTGGCTTCATGGCCTGGCGCGACGGCTGGCGCGGCACGCTGAAATTGTTTCGCGACATGGGCCTGCCCGGCCTTGCCGTGGCCATTTGCTTTGCCACCGCCTCGACCTCGTTCGTCGTCGCGCTCTCCTACACCACCGTCGCCAACATCCTGTTGATGCAGGCCGGCGTGCCATTGCTGGCGGCGCTGCTTGCCTGGGCGTTGTTTCGCGAACGGGTGACTGTCGCGACTTGGATGGCTATCGCTGCGGTCATCGTCGGCGTTGCCATCATGGTCTCGGAATCGCTCGACGGCGCCGTCTCTCCGATCGGCGACGGCCTGGCGCTGCTGATTGCCGTCATGTTCTCGATCGCAACTGTCGTCACCCGGCGTTTCGCTCATGTACGCATGACGCCGGCCACTTGCCTTGGCGCGATGCTCGCTGCCACATTCGCGGCGTCCCAGGCATCGGAGCTTGCCGTTTCCGGCCACGATATGGGTTTTCTCTTCGTCTTCGGCGTCGTCAATCTAGGCCTCGGCCTGGCCTTCTTCACCACCGGCGCCCGACTTGTTCCGGCGGCGGTCGCGGCGTTGATTGGCACTTTTGAACCGATCCTAGGGCCCATCTGGGTCTGGCTTGTTCATTCCGAAGTGCCCTCGCTGCGCACCATCATCGGCGGCGCGGTCGTGGTCACGGCGCTGCTTGTCCATATCGGGCTCGAATTCAAACGCCAGGCCCGGCCGGCGCGACCGGGGGTCGCCGGCGTGCCATCCCCTAATTGATGCAGTGCACGGGTTTGCCATTGACAACGTCGCTACCGGGCGGGCAGGCTGGGGCTACGGCAACAACAAGACAGGCGTATCTTGCCAAGTCTCCCCGCCGGTCCAATCGAGACCGGACCAAATCGTCGTATCCCTGCCCGCGCCATGGCGAGAGCCGCTGACGGCGCAGCAGTGCCATCCAGGCCACGACAAGCGCACAACGCTCGCGACATCAGCACATCGAACCACTCCCATGGTGTCGCCAGTTCGTGCTTGTCGCGTCCTGGAAAGCTCAATAGTCTGAAGCAAATGCCCGGCCGCGCTACGCCGCGACGAGCCGGCGACGGAACACTCACCAAAGGAGAATAGCATGATCCGCAAAGCGCTCTGGCTTTCGGCGACCTCGGCATTTCTGACGCTTTTCGCCGTCGGCGGTCACGCCGAGGATCGCGTCGTCAACGTCTTCAACTGGTCGGATTATATCGACGCCTCGATCATCGACGACTTCACCAAGGAAACCGGCATCAAGGTCGTCTACGACACCTTTGATTCCAACGAAATCCTGGAAACCAAACTGCTTGCCGGCGGCAGCGGCTACGACGTCGTCGTGCCCAGCGGCAACTTCCTTGCACGTCAGATCCAGGCCGGCGTGTTCCAGAAGCTCGACAAGTCCAAGCTGCCCAACATTTCTAACATGTGGGACACCGTTTCGGAGCGAACCGCCAAATACGACCCCGGCAACGAATATTCGATCAACTACATGTGGGGCACGGTCGGTATCGGCTACAACCTCAAGAAGGTGCAGGCGGCACTTGGCACCGACAAGATCGACAGCTGGGACGTGTTCTTCAATCCCGACAGCCTGGCCAAGCTGAAGGATTGCGGTGTCTATGTGCTGGACTCGCCGGCCGATATCATACCGGCGGCGCTGAAATATCTCGGTCTCGATCCGAACAGCACCTCTGCCGACGATATCGCCAAGGCCCAGGACACGTTGCTGAAGATCCGGCCCTTTATCCGCAAGTTCCACTCTTCCGAATACATCAACGCGCTCGCCAATGGCGATATCTGCCTGGCGGTCGGCTGGTCGGGTGACGTGTTCCAGGCCCGCAACCGCGCGGTCGAGGCCAAGCAGGGGGTCGAAATCGGCTATTCGGTGCCCAAGGAAGGCGCCCAGATGTGGTTCGATCAGATGGCGATCCCTGCCGACGCAACGCATGTCGCCGAGGCGCATGAATTCCTCAACTACATGATGAAGCCGGAAGTCATCGCCAAGTCCTCCAATTATGTGCTGTACGCCAACGGCAACAAGGCTTCGCAGCAGTTCGTAGACAAGGCGATCCTGGACGATCCGGCGATCTATCCGGATGCCGCGACCTTGGAGAAGCTCTACACCGTCCAGCCTTACGATCCCAAGACCCAGCGTGTCATCACGCGCACCTGGACCAAGATCGTCACCGGCCAATAAGCAATCTGACACGACCCCGGCAATCCTCTGCCGGGGTCGGTTTCCTTTCGGGGCAAAAAGCAGGACGGAGTGGGACATGAAATCGCTTGGCAGCATCCGCAGGGATTTCGCGCCATGGAATGATCCGAACGCCAAGCCGTATATTCAATTCGACAATGTCACCAAGAAGTTCGGCGACTTTACCGCCGTCAACAATCTGTCGCTGACCATCTTCGAGCGCGAGTTCTTCGCGCTGCTCGGCGCCTCCGGTTGCGGCAAGTCGACCTTGCTCAGAATGCTCGCCGGCTTCGAGGAGCCGACCGCCGGTCGTATCCTGCTCGATGGCCAGGATCTGCGTGGCATCCCGCCCTACCGGCGGCCCGTCAACATGATGTTCCAGTCCTATGCGTTGTTTCCGCATATGACCGTGGAGAAAAACATCGCCTTCGGCCTCAAGCAGGAAGGCATGCCCGCTGCCGATATCGAAAAGCGCGTCGCCGAGATGCTGAAGCTGGTCAAGCTCGAGCAGTTCGCCAAGCGCAAGCCGCACCAATTGTCCGGCGGCCAGCGCCAGCGCGTCGCGCTTGCCCGCTCGGTCGCCAAGCGGCCGAAGGTGCTGCTGCTCGACGAGCCGCTTGGCGCGCTCGACAAGAAGCTGCGCGAGGAAACCCAGTTCGAGTTGATGGACCTGCAGCAAAATCTCGGCCTCACCTTCGTCGTCGTCACCCACGACCAGGAAGAGGCGATGACCATGGCCGACCGCATCGCCATCATCGACAAGGGCGAGGTGATGCAGGTGGCGACTCCGGCGGAAGTCTATGAGGCGCCCAGCTCGCGCTTCGTCGCCCACTTCGTCGGCAACGTGAATATGTTCGAAGGCAAGGTTGCCGAGCACACGGCCAAGACAACCCGCATCGCCGGTGCGACTGGAGCACAGATCGTCGTCGACAATTCCGTCGACACCGCCGCGGGCGCCGACATTGTCTTCGCCATCAGGCCTGAGAAGATCAGGATTTCGTCGAAAAAGCCCGCCGATGCGGTCAATGCGCTCGAAGGCGAAGTCTACGACATCGCCTATCTCGGCGACATGACCGTTTATCATGTCAGGCTGGATGACGGGCAGATGGTGCGGGCCAGCACGATGAACGCGGCACGCATCGCCGAGGACCCGCTGAGCTGGAACGATCGGGCCTGGGTGTCTTTCCGGCCCGATGCCGGCGTTGTGCTGACGCGGTAGGGGGCGGTCATGTCGAATGCCGCTGCTACCGTCGCACCACCCTCTTCAGACACCACCAGCAAATCTTTCCCGGCCCGGTTGGGCGCCGCCTTCGTCGGCCGCCTGGTCATCATCATTCCTTATGTCTGGCTGCTGTTCTTCTTCCTCATTCCGTTCGTCATCGTCTTCAAGATCTCGCTGTCACAGACGGCGATCGCCATTCCGCCCTATACGCCGGCACTCGATTTCAGCGCTGGCATTTCCGGATTTTTTGCGCAGCTGAAACAGCTCAGTGTGGATAACTACACATGGCTGACGCAGGACGCGCTCTACTTCAACGCCTATGTGACCAGCGTCATCATCGCCGCGATTTCGACGGTGCTGACATTGATCGTCGGTTACCCGATCGCCTATGGCATGGCGCGGGCGCCGGCGACGATCCGGCCGACCTTGCTGATGCTGGTGATCCTGCCGTTCTGGACCTCGTTCCTGATCCGCGTCTACGCCTGGATCGGCATCCTCAAGCCAGAGGGATTGCTCAACCAACTGCTGCTCGCCACCGGCGTCATCCATGAGCCGCTGATTATCCTCAACACCTACACGGCGATCTTCATCGGCATCGTCTATTCCTACCTGCCGTTCATGGTGCTGCCGCTCTATTCCGCCCTTGAGAAGATGGATTATTCGCTGATCGAGGCGGCAAAGGATCTCGGCTGCCCACCGACATCAGCCTTCTGGAAAATCACCTTCCCGCTGTCGCTACCTGGCGTCATCGCCGGCTGTCTGCTGGTGTTCATTCCCGCCGTCGGCGAGTTCGTCATTCCCGACCTGCTCGGCGGCTCGCAGACGCTGATGATCGGCAAGACGCTGTGGAACGAGTTCTTCGCCAATCGCGACTGGCCGGTGTCGTCCGCCGTCGCCGTCATCCTGCTCTTGCTGCTGATCGTGCCGATCATGCTCTTCCAGCGAGCACAGGCGCGCGCTCAGGAAATGGATGGGTGACATCATGAACACCACCTGGAGCCGCTTCAACATCACCTCGATCGTGCTCGGTTTTGCCTTTCTTTACCTGCCGATCGTCCTGCTCATCGTCTTCTCTTTCAACGAGTCGAAACTGGTTACCGTCTGGGGCGGCTTCTCGACCAAATGGTACGTCTCGCTGTTTCACAACCAGGGCCTCATGGATGCGACTTGGGTTACGGCGCGCGTTGGCCTGATTTCGGCCACCGTGGCAACCGTGCTCGGCACGCTGGCGGCACTTACCTTGACCCGCTACACGCGCTTCAGGGGCAGGGTGCTGTTTTCCGGCATGGTGTTTGCGCCGCTGGTCATGCCGGAAGTCATCACCGGCCTGTCGCTGCTGCTGCTTTTCGTTGCCGTCGGTCTCGATCGCGGCTTCCTCACCGTGACGCTTGCCCACATCACGCTGACCATGTGCTTCGTCGCCGTCGTCGTGCAGTCGCGCCTCATCACCTTCGACCGTTCGCTGGAAGAAGCCGCGATGGATCTGGGCGCAACGCCGGTGAAGACCTTCTTCCAGATCACGCTGCCGGTCATCATGCCGGCGATCGTGTCAGGCTGGATGCTGGCCTTCACTCTGTCCCTCGACGATCTGGTCATTGCCAGTTTCACCTCCGGGCCGGGCGCCACCACCTTGCCGATGAAGATCTATAGCCAGGTTCGCCTCGGCGTGACGCCGGAGATCAACGCCGCCTGCACCATTCTGATCGCCGTTGTTGCTGTCGGCGTCATCATCGCCTCACTCGCCAACAAGCGTCGTGAGGTTCAGCGTCAGCTCGACGAACAGGCCGCTCAGCGTGGCTGACGGGTTGAGAGCCGGCGGCCTACTCGCCTGAGACGCCGCGGCTGATCGGCGAGATGAATGGCGTGCTCCAGGTGCCGCCGACGAAGAACGAGGATTGGTTGGGGCCTTGTGCATTTGTCGGCGTAGCGGCCTTGTCCGGCTGGATGATGCCGCCGGAGAGCGCCAGTCCGCGACCGGCATAGGAGGCGATGCCGGAAAGCCAGATCTTGTACTTCGCCGAGTTGGCTTCGGCCTTGTCGAGCCTGGCGACGCCCTTGGAGATGCTGGCCTTGAGCTCGGCGCCGTCGATCGGCAGCGTTCCGTCGGCGACATCGTCGAGCGCGAAGAACCCGCCCTGCTCCGAGTGCTTGAGAAACGCCTGAAGGTTGAGGCCGCTGAGTGCGCCCGGACCGAACGTCGCCGAAACCGAGCCGTCGGCGTTTTCGAAGATGGAGCTCCAGGATTTACCGGGCCCCTTGAGGATGACCGAGACGGTTCCGGTGCTGGCTGGCACCAGCCGCGTCATCCCCGCCGCGGTGCCGAAGGCGCCGCCATCTATATCGGAAGCCAAAAGCCGGATTTCGACCTGCGTGCCCTCAGGCTTGCGGTCGAAACGAAGGCTGCTCTGAATGTTGCCGCCGAAAGCCGACGCATCGGAAATGTCGAAGACTGCGAGGCCGTTCTTGACCTGGGCGGTGGCGGCAACGTCGGCAAGCTGGATCGCACCCGCCGTGGCGTGCGCTGCCGACAGTCTGAGATCGAGATTGATCCGGTCGGCAAAGCTGCTGTCGATTTCGCCAGGCCCGGTCTCGCCGGCGGGCGCCAGTGGCGTGAAGGCGGAGAGAAACGACCTGAGGTCGAGCGTATCGAAGGCGAGCGTGCCGGAGATCACCGGCAGCGCTTCACCGAAGGAGAAATCCAGCGCGCCCATGCCCGGGTTGTTATCCAGGGCCACTGCGGTGTTTTCGAATTTGATGCGGCCGACCGTCGCCGTCACCTTGCTCGAGATCGAGACGGAGCCGATGGCGGCACCCGGCGCGATGCCGGCCTGCGACCATTCCAGCACACGCCTGAGCGACGGGGCTGAAAATTTGGCCTGGCCATCGAAATAGGCATTTTCGGACATGCCGGCGACGCCATCGAATGAAAAGCTGGCAGGTGCTGCCTTGAAGGAAAGCGTGATCGGCGCGGCGCCCCCAGCAAACAACACCAGCGGCTTGGGCGAGGCGACATCGACGGCGACGCTTTCGCCGCGCCAGATTCCGGTTGCCGTCAGCGTCGCATTGCTGTTCATCGCCGCCCAGCTTGCCTGGCCGGTCAGGCTGCTCAGGATTTCATCGTCCTTGCCGCCAACGGAGGCGACCATGCGGCCGTCCCTGAATTCCACGGTGCCGAACGGATCGGTCGGCAGCTTGCTCAGATCCGGCGTCGCCGGATTGGCGTTGACCACGCCGCGGGCGGTGTCGATCGAGCGCGTGATGCGTCCGCCGGACGGTATGGCAGGCAGGAAGAACCCGTTTGCCATGCGCTGAACCCTGATCGTCGGCCGCACCAGCCGCGCCGTCGAAAACACCACGTCGCCGCGCAGCGCCGCCATGGCGGAAAGGTCGACCTCGACCCGCTCGGCCTCGATCACCGGTGGGGCGTCGGTCTCCGTCCATTGCGAAAGCGTCACGTCGGTCAGGATGGCCCGGAATTTCGGCCACACCTCAATGCGCGGCGCGCCATCGATGGTAACCCTGAAACCGCTCCACGCGCTCATCTCCCAGGCGATGCGGTCGCGCACGATACGGGTGGAGGCAATCAGCGGCAGGGCGGCGACGACCAGCGCGATGACGAGCACGGCAACGCCGATCGCCCATACTCCGCGCCGGATCAAAGGTGATGGCATATCGCCCCGTATGCTTCCATTCCAACAAAAATCGCCCAACGGGTGTAACCCAAGACTTAGGCATTTCAAGTCTTTATGGCCCGGCGATGGCATTTGCGCACACCCAGCGCGGTCGACCCGAACAAAATCTTGCTCTGCTGCGCTGCGATATGCATAAGCGAGGTAGCCCAATGCATGTCAAAAAGTCTTCATCTCAGACCTGATACGAGGGTGCGCGACGGTTTTGGGACAGCGATTTGCATGACGCAGAGTTTAAAGCGCGTGGCATAAATCCCTTCAAACGCGACGTGCTTTAAGGAGGAACGATCATGGCTGCCGACGCCCCCCTCTGGATCCCGACACAAGACCGGATTGATGCGGCGCCATTGACCGCCTTCATGAAGGCCGCTGCCACAAAAGCCGGCACATCCTTCGCCTCCTATGCCGAACTCCACAGCTGGTCGGTCGAGTACCGCGAGGGCTTCTGGAGCCTGGTCTGGGATTTCTGCGGCATTGTCGGCGAAAAGGGCGAGGCCGTACTCGTCGACGGCGACAAGATGCCCGGCGCCTCGTTCTTCCCCCAAGCGACGCTGAACTTTGCCGAGAACCTGCTGAAGAAGACCGGCTCGGGCGACGCAATCGTCTTTCACGGCGAGGACAAGGTCGAGCGCCGGCTGTCCTGGAACGACCTGCACGCGCTGACGTCGCGCCTGGAGCAGCTTTTCCTGTCGCTCGGCGTCAAAAGAGGCGACCGCATCGCGGCGATGATACCCAACATGCCGGAAGCCGTCGCCGCTATGCTGGCGGCTGCCTCGATCGGCGCGGTCTGGTCATCCTGCTCTCCCGATTTCGGCGAGCAGGGCGTGCTCGACCGTTTTGGTCAGATCGAGCCGGTCGTCTTCATTGCGCCGGACGGCTACTGGTACAATGGCAAGGCGATCGAGGTGGCTGACAAGATTGCTGCCGTGGCGGCGAAGCTCACCACCGTCCGCAAGATCCTGATCGTCGACTATCTCGGCACCTCGGCCGACGTGGCAGTGACCGTCGACAAGGCTGCGGCGCTCCAAGACGCGTTGGCACCTTTTGCAGCCAAGCCCGTCGCCTTCGAGCGATTGCCGTTCGCGCAGCCGCTCTACATCCTGTTTTCGTCAGGCACGACCGGCATTCCCAAATGCATCGTCCACTCAGCCGGCGGCACGCTGATCCAGCATGTCAAGGAACACCGGCTGCATGCCGGTCTCACCGACGGCGACCGCTTCTTCTACTTCACCACTTGCGGCTGGATGATGTGGAACTGGCTGGTGTCGGGGCTCGCCTCCGGAGCGACGCTGCTGCTCTATGACGGTTCACCCTTCTACCCCGATGGCAATGTGCTGTTCGACTTCGCCGATGCCGAGAAGATGAATTTCTTCGGCACCTCGGCCAAATTCATCGATTCCGTGCGCAAGGCCGGCCTCAAGCCGATCAGGACGCATGATCTGTCGAGCGTGCGGGCGATTTCCTCCACTGGCTCGCCGCTGTCGCCGGAGGATTTCCGCTTCGTCTATGACGGCATCAAACAGGACGTCCACCTGGCCTCGGTCTCCGGCGGCACCGATATCGTCTCCTGCTTCGTGCTCGGCGTGCCAATTGAGCCGGTGTGGACCGGCGAGATCCAGGGGCCGGGCCTTGGCCTTGCCGTCGATGTCTGGGACGATGACGGCAAGCCGGTCAGGCAGGAGAAAGGCGAACTGGTCTGCGCAAAGGCGTTTCCGGCCATGCCGATCGGCTTCTGGAACGACCCCGAAGGCAAGAAGTACAGCGCGGCCTATTTCGAGCGTTTCGACAATGTCTGGTGTCACGGCGATTTCGCCGAATGGACGGCGCATGGCGGCATGATCATCCACGGTCGCTCCGACGCGACGCTCAATCCGGGCGGCGTGCGCATCGGCACGGCGGAGATCTACAACCAGGTCGAACAGATGCCCGAGATTCTGGAGGCGCTGTGCATCGGCCAGGATTTCGACAATGACGTGCGGGTTGTGCTGTTTGTGCGGCTGGCCGCCGGCGTGCAGCTGGACGCTGACCTGGAAAAACGCATCCGCGCGAAAATCCGTACCGGGGCGAGCCCCCGTCACGTGCCGGCAAAGATCGTCGCCGTGTCAGACATTCCACGCACCAAATCGGGCAAGATCACCGAGCTTGCGGTGCGCGATGTCGTGCATGGCCGCGCCATCAAGAACAAGGAAGCGCTCGCCAATCCCGAAGCGCTGGAGCTGTTCAGGAACCTGCCGCAGCTTGCCGACTGAGCAGGCATCCCGGCCCGAAGATCAGCGCAGCCAGGACCTGATACCGCGCTTTGCCGTACCGGCCTTCGGTTCGGGATCATGGCCAAAACCCAAGCGCGCCGACATCCCCTGGTCGGCGACGAGTTCGGCTCCACTGAACGCCGCACTTTGATCCGAAAGCAGGAAAACAGCAGTCGCCGCGACCTGCGGCACGGTGTTGTATGTCCCGGTCGCGTGCCCTGCGTTGAAATAGCGTTCCGCCGCGGCATCCTTCGCCGACATCTCGGCAAGGGCTTCGGTCCGGGTCAGGCCGGGACAGAGCGCATTGACGCGGATCTGGTGCTTGCCAAGGCTCCACGCCATGGCTCTTGTCATCGAAACGACCGCGCCTTTGGTCGCGGCATACATCTCATAGCCGGCAAGCGTGGCGCCTGCGTGGTTCGAGGCGATTTTGACGATCGATCCGCCGCGCCGTGCCTCGATCATCAGCCGGGCGATGTGCTGCGAGACAAGGAAGACTGAGCGCTGGTTGACCTGCCAGAGCTGGTCCAGGTCGCCAAGCGGCATATCGAGAAATGGCATCTGCAAGGTGACGCCCGCATTGTTCACCAGCCCGTCCGGAGAGCCGTATCGTTGCGCGATCGCCTCCGCCATCGCCGCGATGCTCTCCGGCGACGCGACATCGACTTGCAGGAATTCGGCGCCGGCGCGTTCGACAGCGTCGCGGTGCTCGGCGAGCAGGGTCGCTCCGACCACGGTGGCGCCGGCTTCGACACAGGCCCGCGCGATGCCGAGGCCGATACCGGTACCGGCGCCGGTAACGACGATGATCTTGCTGGAAAGTGATTGCGTGGACACTTCACAGCTCCTGCGGTGATGCCATTTTTCGCTGAAACAGCAGGAACTGCACGGGCAGCGGCACCAGGCCGAATACAGCATGGGTATGGTTAACAAAATATGTCGGTGGAATTTACCTAGATTTCACGAGTGGTACACTTTCGTAAATTTTCAATCGCGCTGGTAAGGACTTGTTAAGGGCCGGCGTCGATAGTCGCACGTAACTTGACGGAGAAATCCCGTTCCTCGAAGTCCCCTGAGGATCTGAATTCGCTCAAGCCCCCGTTGTGACAGCAATCCAATTACTTAAGGCGTCCTCTTGGACGCCTTTTCTTTGTCTGGACCGGGTTTCGCAAGCGCAGGCTCTAATCGGCGAGCACGCGGGTCGACGGAAAGCCGACTTCAACCAAGGTTCCTTCGCCGGGTGTCGAGGTGATGGTGAAGCGGGCCCGGTTCGCCTCGACCATCGCCTTGGTCAGCGGCAGCCCGAGACCGGTGCCATCACCGCGTCCGCGCTTCAGCGCGTTGATCTGCTTGAACGGCTTCAGCGCCTGCTCGATCTCGGCCTGGCTCATGCCGATGCCGGTGTCGCGCACGCGCATGACGACATCGCCGGAGGTTTCATAGGCGGTCGAGACGATCACCTGGCCGCCGGCTTGCGTGTAGCGGATGGCGTTGGACAGGATGTTGAGGGCGATCTGGCGCACGCTGCGCAGATCGGCCACCACTTCCGGCAACCGCGACGCGAAGCTGGAGCGGATGATGACTCGTTCGCGGTTGGCCTGCGGCTGCATCATCGCCACCGTTTCGCCCAGCGTGTCGTTGAGCGACACCGCTTCGTAGTCCATCTCCTGCTGGCCGGCCTCGATTTTCGAGATGTCGAGCAGGTCGTTGACCAGGTCGAGCACATGGTTGCCCGACCGGTTGATGTCGCGCAGGTAATCGCGGTAGCGGTCATTGGCCACCGGTCCGAATTTCTCGTCCACCATCAGTTCGGAAAAGCCGATGATGGCGTTGAGCGGCGTGCGGATCTCGTGGCTGATGCGCGCCAGAAAATCGGTCTTCTGCGACGAGGCGCGTTCGGCCACCGCGCGCGCCTGGGTTAGATCCTCCTCGGCCCGCTTCCACTGCGTGATGTCGCGCACCACCGCGCAGAAGCCGCTGTCGTTGGGCAGCCTGCCGATGGTCATGAACAGCGGAATGAAGCGCCCCTGCGCCTCGCGTCCGATCACCTCGCGGCCATCGTTCATGACGCTCGCCACGCCGGGTTCGGAAAGCCCGCTGAGATAGTCGCGCGCCGCGCGCTGGCTTTCGATGGCAAACAGCGAGGCGAAGGGCTTGCCGGTCACCTCGTCGCTGTCGAAGCCGAACAGCGCTTCCGCCGGGCGGCTGATCGAGCGGATCGTGCCGTCGCGGCCGATCAGCACGACGCCGTCGGTGGCGGTGTCGATGATGGTGCGCATTTCGGCAATGCGGCTCTTGAGTTCGGAAATGTCCGGCTGTGTCTGTTCGTTGGGCGCGCTATGCAGAGCTGCCGGAGCCTCGTTGTCGCCGGTGCGGCGCACCACCAGCATCAACGCCTTGCCGCCACGCCACGGAACCGAGCGCAGAATGGCCTCGATCGGAAATTCCTGCCCGTCGCGCGTCTTCAGCCGCAGTGCGCGATCGGCTCCGTCGGCGCTGCTGTCGTCAGTGTAGGGATCGGCAAACAAGGCGCCGAGGCCACCGGCATCGCTGAGATCCTCGAGCGTGCCGTAGTCAGTCAGGCTCAGGAATTCCTCATTCGCATAATGCAGCTCGTCGCCGGAATGGATGAGCAAGGGGACGGGCAATTTGCCGAGGATCGACGTATCAGGGGCCTTGGTCTCGTCTCCAGCCGAAAACGCCGAGGGCACGAACCCTTCAAGCCTGAGCGGCGGCACTTTGAGGCGCGGCCGCTCGACGGGAGCAGTTTCCATAGTCCAAGCCGCAACGCCTGAGGCGGCATCGTCGTCGGGCTGTGCCCAATCCTCGTCATCTTCGGCGTCGCGGAAGTCGGCAGCCGTCATGCTGTCGTCGTCTTCGGCAGCGCCGGCAGTTTGCCCCGCATCGGCTGTCGCGGATGTCTCCGCCGTCGGCTGCGCGGCCGCCTGAATGGGGTCGGGACTCGCTTGCGTCACCGCCGCTTCATCCGGTTCCGAAACCGGCGCCTGGTCGCCATCTTTGGCGACTTCGTCTGTCCTATCGGCGTAGTTTAGCAGGGAACCCGAGACTGCAGGCACGATGGATTGCTCGGCAGGGCTCTCTTGAACGACCTCGTCCGGCCGCTCGCCGTCGAGCCGCGCCAGATCCTTCTCGTCTTCGGTATCGGTTTCAGGCGGCTCGGCCGCGGCGACCAAATCTTCGACGGCCGCTTCCACCGGCCTTTCGGCATCCGGCTTCTCGGCGCCTGGCTGTTCAGCCATTGGCTGCTCGACCGCGGCTGAGCTGTCTTTCCGAAGCCGCTCGCCGATCTCGCGGAACGCGCTGCGCTCCAGCGTCGACAGGCCCCTCTCACTTGCCGGCTGCTTGTCATTGGCCGGTTGCCGATGCTCGGCCAGCCGGATCACCTTGTCGGCGAAGCGGCGTTCCTGTTTCGGCACGATGGTCAGCGCCGGCACCTCGCCCTTGAACGGGTCGGCTGGCTGGGACGGCTCAGCCACGGTCTCTTCGACCGCGGGCTCCGTCGCCGCTTTTGTCTCGCTATTGGGGACCAGCGCCATACCGATGGCTTCCGGATCGACCACCGCGTCACTGGGGCGGGCAACGCCGAAACCGCGAAAGCCTTCGAAGGCGCGGCTGCGGCCGTAGACGGGCAGCGCCGCCAGATCGACCGGTATCTTCAGATCGGTGCCGGCAACCGGCCACAGCACCGAGCGCCCGGACCAGGTGTCGCGCCGTTCGAGCAGGCCGGCGATCTCGCCGGAGGCATCGAGGCCGAAGGTCGCCGCCACATCCTTGAAGCGGCGGCCGATCACGTCGGCGGCCGGCTTGCCGACGATGTCGGCGAATTCGGGCGACAGCGTGCTGAACTTGCCTTCGGCATCGGTACGCCAGACGAAGCGCAGCGGCGGCGCCGAACGGTCAATCGGCCGAGCGGAACGCTCTACCGGGGTGGTGGCCTGAGGGGCGTCCTGTTTCGCGCTTTCCGGCGCAACATCCGACGCAGCCGCAGTTTCAACAGGTTCGGATTGGTCCGGCTGCTTCGCGTCGTCCTCGCCGGTATTGAAATACCAATGATCATGCTGCGCCGGGCTGGCCACCGGGTCACTTGCCGCCGCTTGCGGTCCGGTCGATTCGGCGGGTTCCGACGATGCCGGGATCAGTTCGGCGACTTCAGGGACAGGCTCTGTTGTCACCTCCGCCGTCGCGGCCGTCGGCTCGTTGTTCTGAGCTGCTTCCGGCTGGCCAACGACATCGTCCGCCACCTCACCGGTGATGGCTTCCGCCTCGCTGACGGGCTCGGCAGGGCTTTCGTCATCAAGCTGGTCTTCGTCGATCACCACCAGAAGGTGCCGCGTATCGGTCAGCTTGGCGAAGCCGGCTGGATAGGAGGCGGCGCCGCCTGGAACCAGGCGCTTGACGATGCGGTCGTTCTCAGCGGTCACGTCCGCGACAAGCGCGGCCAGCGTCTGCGGCAGGATCCCGAGTGCCGAAAACCCATCCGAAGCGGCCTCGACGGCGCCCGAAGCATCGACAAAAGCGATGAAGTGTCCGTGTTCGGTAAAGCCGCTGATGGCGCGCGCGGCAGTCTCGGCCGCGCTGCGTGAGCCGGTCTGCGCCGCCGGCACCACCAGCATGATCGCGCTTTCGCCATCCGGCATCGTCACCGCACTGGCCAGGAACCCGACGGCGTTGCTGGTCATGCCGGTCGCCAGCCGGACCGTGATCGAACGATCGTGGCCGATCTCCGGAAAACCGCTGGTCGCCATGATCTGGCGCCGGGCAATCAGCGGCAGCCGCGCCGAGGCGCCGATGATGGCTTCGATGTCGGGATAGCCGAACACCGCAGCGCCCGGTCCATTGGCCCAGATCACCTGTTCGAGGTCGGCCGACAATATGGCGATCGCGTCGCCGGCGGCAAAGCGCTGGCGCACCGCGTCGAGCACCGCGACGTCGAGGAAAGAGTAGTTTTCGGACGGCATGTGCTTGGCGGACCCTTACAGAGCGGGCAATTTGCAGTTAACGCTTTATTAATAAAAGCCGGCGGCGCGAAGGTCCACAAGCCATAACGTGCAGCGACCGGAATCTGGACGTTTGGTTAACGCCCTGAAGAATTTTATGGTGCACTGCAACAAAGATATTGCAATGCACAAAAAAACCTATATATTGCCATCATACATGAACGAGACGGCTTTCTGTCAAAGCCGCCGGAAAAGGATGGAAAAATGTCCAGGACCAAAACTGACACGATCGAAAACGTTGAATTCCCGAGCTTTGACGCTTCCAAGGCCACCGACCAGATGCGCGCTTTCGCCGAAAAGGGCGTCGAGCAGTCGAAGGAAGCCTATGCCAAGCTGAAGACCGGCGCCGAGGAGACCCAGAAGGCTCTGGAGTCGACCTTCGAAACCGCCAAGACCGTTTCCAGCGACCTGTCGCTCAAGACCATCGCTGCTTTCCGCGCCAACGCTGAAGCCGGCTTCTCGCATCTCGAAGCCCTGATCGGCGCCAAGTCGCTGTCGGAAGTCGTCGAGCTGCAGACCGCGTTCCTGCGCAAGCGCGTCGAGGCCACCGTCGAGCAGGCCAAGGACTTGCAGGCTGTTGCCTCCAAGGCGGCCGAAGACGTGTCCAAGCCGATCAAGACCGCCTTCGAGAAGGCGCTGAAGGAAATCAAGGCCGCCTAATAATTGCGCATGGTCTGACGATGCAACAAAAGGTCGCATTTCGTCAGACAAATAGATGTGCAATTAATTTGGTCAAGTGAATACCCGGCGAGTGGAACCTCCTCCCTCTGCTCCCCGGGGTGACCAGCCAGCACCTCCTCCCGCTGGCTCGTAACAGGAAAAGGCCGGCACCTCCTCCCGCCGGCCTTTTTCTTTGCCTGTTGAAAAGCGGCTGATGAAAATCACCGCCTGTCCGCAGAACCAGCTTTGCCTTATCAAAGGCCTTGAATTAGACTCTGATAGACCGTATTGGACGCTTCGCCGAACGACAGAGCGGATCTCGGAGAATGAATTTTTCACCACGATCTGGCTCAGGCAAATGTGCCGTTGTAGCTCAGATGGTTAGAGCGCCGGATTGTGGATCCGGAGGTCGCTGGTTCGATCCCAGCCAACGGTACCACCATATCAAACAAACAGAATGTGCTCCTTGAACCCTTCCTTTCCTTCGGCTCTGCGGACCTTGGACAAGATCAGCTTGCCGGGCGAAGCCGACTCGGTTGGAATGGGAGCATGCATCCTTTACCGGGTGCGGACGTTTACGATTACCAACCGGCATAGCCGCCAGGGAAATGCAGTATGAGTGAACATGCGATCGAGTTCTTGCGTGGGTGGATCGGTGAAAAGGTCCAGTGCCAGCACTCGCCGGTAAAGATCGAGAAGCAGGCCGAGACCCTTGCCCGCGAATGCGCCGCCAAGGCGGCCGAGGTCGGCATTCCGCTGGAGGACATCCAGGAGGAGGTCGGCGATATTCAGGAACTGATCGCATCGCGGCTCGAGGAGGCGGCCGAGGCCGACCAGAGCCAAACGAATTCTGGCAGGCCTGCCGAGTGACGAGCCTGTCTCGGCGAAAGCGCCGGGCAAAGGCTGTCGAGAGTTACGCTATCCCGCCTCTCACTCCACGCCAGACTATCCGAATCTTTCCTTAAGCCATGCCTTCGGCAGCGCCGGCACAAAATTGCCGTCGCGCCCGGTCATGTCGTCAGTGGCGACCAGCGCATTGAGGATGGCTTCCTCCGTTGCCTGCACCACGGCATCGAAGAACGGGTTGATGTCGGCATCCGGAATGTAGCTGGCATTGACCATCTTGCCCGGCGCCCCCCTCGCGGCGTCGGGATTGGCGGTGCTGAAGGCCAGGAAGATATCGCCCGAGGTCGTGTAGCCATAGCCGCCCGTCAGCGCCACGCCGAGCGGCACGCGCTTGGCCAGCCGCTTCATCTGATGCGCCATGAACGGTGCATCGGTGGCAATGACCGCGATGATCGAGCTCTTTTCGGCGCGCGGCGTGTTGTCTCGGATCGCCGGTTCGACAAGCTCGGCTCCGGCCCTGATGCCACGCACGACAAGGTTTCGCCGTGCGCCGAAATTCGACTGGACGAAGCAACCGACCGTGAAACGCTCACCGTTCCATTCGACACTGCGCGAAGACGAGCCGGACCCTGCCTTGAAGCCGAAGGTGATCATGCCGGTGCCGCCGCCGACGCTGCCTTCCTCGATCGGCCCGCCTTGAGCCGCGTCGAGCGCGGAAAAGACATGCTCGAAGTCCAGATGATGGCCGTTAATGTCGTTGAGGAAGCCGTCATAGGTCTCGCCCGCCACCGGCAGCGCCCAGGCGCTGTCGAGCGATTGCGGCAGCCTCTTCTGCATCCAGCGCAAGGTTGCGTCGCGGCTGACGCCGCAGGAGTGGGTGTTGGTGATGGTGACTGGAAAATTGAACGCACCGAGCTCGTCGATCAGATGCGAGCCGGTCAGTTCGCCATCGCCATTGCCGCTGAACATGCCTGCGAACACCGGGATTACCAATTCGCTTTTCGGTCGCGGCAGGATTGCCGTCACGCCGGTGCGCACCGGACCCTTGCCGACGATGAGCGGCCCGTCGCCCAAGATCAGCGTCGTATAGCCGACGGCCACGCCTGATACATCGGTGATGGCATTGAAGGTGCCCGGCGTGCCGTCGAACGGGATGCAGAAAGCGCGGGCGCGCGGCTTGCCCGATGGCGTCTGCAGATGCGGGTCGTATCCGGTCATGCCGTCCTCTAGAAAAGCGAACCCTGACCGCCCGGCGCCTTGGCTTTGGTCGCTGGTTTGGCAGCGGGCTTCGGCCGTTCCGTGCCGCTCGTGGCAACAGCATCCGCGGTGCCGTCGGCGAACTCCAGCAAGAGTGCTGCTCCCGACACCACGTCCTCCGCTCGCTTGATCACCGCGCCGTCGGCGTCCTTGACCAGCGCAAAGCCGCGCGCCAGCACCGCCTTGTGCGATAGTGTCGCCAGCAGGCGGTCGGCCTGGGTCAGGCTTCCGCGCAAGCGGTCCAGCCGCCTCGATATCGCCTGGTCCTGCCGCCACGACAGCCCTGCCACGGCATCTGCCTGCAATTTCTGCCGCCTCGCGATCGGCGACGGCGATAGGCGTGCCGCCGTGCGTGAAAATCGCGCCCGCCCTTCGCGCACGATGCCGAAGAAGGCTGCTTGCGCCCGGGCGAGGTCGCGGCCGGTCAACGTACGGGCCTCATTGATGCGCCGCGACAAAGTGGCCGGCGTCAGCCGCTGGCCGGCAAGCTTGGCCCGCTTGCGATCGATGCTGACGCTCAGCGCCCGGCCCAGCCGGCTCGTCGCTTCGTCCAGGCGCCGACGCGGCAGCGCCAGCAACTGGTCGGGCGAGGGCAGCGCACGGGCGGCCGCGCGCACCGCCTGCCGCTTGCGTTCGAAACCGCGCGAGACGGCGGCCTTGAGCCTCGCGGCGAGACTGGCAAGTGTCGCTTCAAGGTCCGCCTTCACCGGCACGGCAATTTCGGCGGCACCTGTCGGCGTCGGCGCCCTGACATCCGCAACCAGGTCGATCAGCGTCCAGTCGGTCTCGTGGCCGACGGCGGAAATCACCGGAATGCGCGAGGCGGCGACCGCGCGGGCCAGCGCCTCGTCATTAAACCCCCAAAGGTCCTCGAGGCTGCCGCCGCCGCGCGCCACGATCAACAGATCGGGGTGCGGGATGGCGCCGTCCCAGGCCAAAGCGTTGAAGCCGTTGACGGCAGCAGTGACTTCCGCGCCGGCCGTCTCGCCTTGCACCCGCACCGGCCAGACCAGCACGTGCAGCGGAAAGCGGTCCTTGATGCGGTGGATGATGTCGCGAATGACCGAACCTGTCGGCGAGGTGACGACGCCGATGACGCGCGGCATGTACGGCAGCAACCGCTTGCGGCCGGCATCGAACAGGCCTTCGGCCTGCAGCCGCCGCTTGCGTTCTTCCAGAAGCGCCATCAGTGCCCCGGCGCCGGCGGGCTCGAGATTGTCGATGACGATCTGGTAGTTGGACTTTCCGGGGTAGGTGGTGAGCTTGCCGGTGGCAATCACCTCCATTCCCTCTTCGGGGCGGAATTTCAGCCGGCTCATCGTGCCCTTCCAGACCACGGCATCTAGCCGCGCCCGGTCGTCCTTCAGCGCGAAATAGGCATGACCGGAGGAATGCGACCCACGATAGCCTGAAATCTCGCCGCGCACCCGCACATTGCCGAAGACGTCCTCGACGGTGCGCTTCAGCGCGCCGGAAATCTCGCTCACCGTGTATTCGGCGGCATTGGTGCGTGATTCGGATGCTGCATCGCTCATGGGCCGATTGGGGGACTGTTGTCCGCCCGCGTCAAGACGGCCGCGCTTTTCGGCTCGGTTTCATAACGTGATCTTAAGCCCGATTTGATTGACTCTACGGCAAGGGAGCTAGCCCAAGACGCATGAGTGAACGCACGCACCGCAGTCCGTTGACGTCCCAGGTCACCCTGACGGTGCTGACGCTTGCCGTTTTTGCGCTGGCCATGGTCTTCGGCTTTGGCTTGTACGCCACCATCCAGGCTGACCATGTCTCCCTCGAACGGCAGAAGATCTTTTTCGCCAATGGCCTTAACGATCAGATCGCGGCCGTGGAGCGCGAGCAGGAAAGTATCGCCGTCTGGGACGATGCCGTCATCAACGCCAAGGCCGGCAACCAGCAGTGGATGGTCGAGAACATCAGCGTCTGGATGTATTCCTACTATGGCCACAACCGGGTCTATGTGCTGGATGCCGCCAACCGCCCGATCCATGCGATGCATGAAGGACAGGTGGTGGCGCTGAGCGCCTATGGCGAGGACGAACCCGCTCTGCTGCCCAGCGTCGAAAGGCTGCGCCGGCTGATCAGCCAGGCGTCGAACGAAGAGGAGGGCGGCGATCCGGTCAAACTGGTTGCCGAAGATCTGGTGTCGCTTGGCGGCAAGCCCGCCATCCTCAGCATCATGCCGCTGGTGCCGAGTTCGGACCGCGTCACGCAAGCGCCGGGCACGGAGTATCTCCATGTCTCGGTACAGTTCATCAGCGACACGGTGATCGGCAAGATCGCCGAAAAGTACCTGTTGGCCGGCGCGCACCTGCTGCCTTTGTCGCAGCCGACCGGCTCGGCCGCTATTCCGCTGGTCGATTCGCGCGGCATTATCCTGGGCTATATCGGCTGGGATCAGGAGCGTCCCGGCCTGACGCTGGTGCGCAAGGCCGGCCCGGCACTGATCGGCGGTCTGTTGCTTGCCGCCAGCGTCCTGGCATTCCTGTTGCGGCGTCTGCGCCGGGCTTCGTCGGCGCTGCAGACCAGCCAGGACCAGGCGCAGTATCTCGCTTTCCACGACACGCTGACGGGTCTTCCCAACCGGGCCCTGTTCGAGGACCGGCTGCGGCGCGCTTTGCTCACCGCCAGTCATGACACGGCCAGGGTGGCGCTGCTTTACCTCGACATCGATCGCTTCAAGCACGTCAACGATACGCTCGGTCATCCGGCCGGCGACGAACTTGTGCGCCAGACCGCGACCCGGCTGCAGCAGACGATACGCGAAGTCGACACGGTGGCGCGGCTTGGCGGTGATGAATTCGCCCTGATCCTGATCGATATCCGCGATATCAGAGCCACGGAAGATATTGCTGACAGGATTCTGCAAATATTGCAGGAGCCCTTCAAGCTGATCGACGATCAGGTCTTTGTCAGCGCCAGCATCGGCATTGCCTTGTCGGCGGGTCCCGATGCCAGCGCCGACGATCTGCTGCGCAAGGCCGACATCGCGCTCTACGAAGCCAAGAAGACCGGCCGCGGCCGGTATCAGGTCTTCGCCGGCGATATGGATGACCTCCTGCTGCGCAAGCGCAAGGTCGAGAGCGAGCTTCGCAAGGCCCTGAACGGCGGAACCGGCATCAAGCTGGCCTATCAGCCGATCTTCGCGGCGGACGGCAAGACGATGCTCGGCGCGGAAGCATTGATCCGCTGGGCGCACGAGGTCCACGGGGCATTGCCGGCGGCACAATTCATCGCCATCGCCGAAGAACGTGGCATGATCGGCCAACTTGGCGAGTGGGTGCTGCTTGAAGCTTGTCGCTTTGCCATCGGCACCGAATTGCCTTGGATGGCCGTCAATGTATCGCCGCTGCAATTGCGCGACGCCGGTTTCGCTGACCTGGTTGCGTCGATCCTTGCCGAGACCGGGCTGGCGCCGGGCCGACTGCAGCTCGAGATCACCGAAAACGTGCTCTTGGAAAACAACGATACAACCAGAATGGCCCTGGCTGCCTTGCGGCAGTCGGGCGTCGGCATCGTGCTTGATGACTTCGGCACCGGCTATTCGTCGCTGAGCTATCTGCGCCGCTACGCCATCGACAAGCTCAAGATCGATCGCTCTTTCGTCCGCCTTCTCGACGGTGAAGGCAATTCGGCGGCGATCGTCAAGGCGCTGATCGATCTCGCCCGTGCCCTCGATGTCGCGGTCACCGCCGAAGGCGTCGAGACCGAGGGGCAGATGGCGCTGCTCGTCGGCATGGGCTGTCAGCAGCTACAGGGTTATCTTCTGTCGCCACCGCTGGAGCCGGCCCAATTGCTGGGTCTTCCGGGCCTGTCGTCCGGCGCCGACGCCAGCGAGCAGGCAGCCGCTCGCGCCTAGAGCATGATCCCGAAAAGTGGAATCCGGTTTCGGAACCAAGATACGAACTGTTCTACCAGCCCGGCAGAATCTGGTTCGGCTTGGTCCGTTTCACCTTCGTGAAGGCGAGCGCGGAAAAGTCGAATGTTCCGGTCTCTTCGCCGAGCGGCACGGAAATGTTGTCGAGGCTTTCCGAAATATGGCGGGCGAGCGCGTCGACGATCTCCGGTCGTGAGGTCTGGCCGCGCATGATGCCGATGCGGCAATCGGGCAGGGCGCCGAAGCCGTCGGCTTCGCCCAGCACCCGCATGCCGGGCCGCAGCGCACATTCCGGCAGCACCGAAATTGCCAGGCCGGCCAACACGGCGGCGGTGATGACGGTTGCCGAGAAGCTGGTGAACAGGATGCGGTAGTCGCGGTTCTGCCGGTCGAGGACATCGACGGCGGCACGCCGCCAGATGCAGTTCGGCCGGCCAAAGGCCATTGGCAGGGTTTCCTGCTCATGCGTCGCGTGGTTGGCCGAAGTGACCCACAGCAGCGGCTCGCGCCGCACCACTTCCGACTGGCCGCGCGCATCATTGTGCGTCACCAGCGCCAGATCGAGATTGCCGCGCTTGATGTGCTCGACCAGCCCCGGGGTCGGTTCGCAGATGACGGTCAGTTCGACACGCGGATTGGAGCGTGCGAACCGCGCCATGATCTCGGGCAGGAAGCGGTCGGCATAGTCGTCCGGCGTGCCGATGCGGATGGTGCCTTCGAGCCGCCGGTCGTCAAAGGCGGCCAGCGTCTCCCGGTTGAGGTAGAGCAACCGTCTTGCATAGGAAAGCAGCTTGTCGCCTTCCTCGGTCAGCCTGTTGGTGCGCCCGTCCTTCTCGAACAGCGGCTTGCCGATCCGCTCCTCCAGCCGGCGCATCTGCATGGACACCGCCGACTGGGTCCGGTGCACCTCTTCGGCGGCGCGGGTGAAGCTGCCGGTGTCGGCAATCGAGATGAAGGTCTGCAACTGATCGAGATCGAGCGGTGCTTTCATCGACATGATCCATCACTAGCGTTGATGCTAAAGATTAGAAACATTCGTTGGATTAATCAATCGGGTGATGGCAAATAGGCATTGTCCACATGAAGGCATGTGAATCGAAGCCGGAACGGCCGCTGTCGCCAGCGCCGATCGTCGGGTTTTGTCCGTTCGAGTCTGAAGGAGACCGACATGACCACGTTTGATTTCGCCACCGAGACCTCGCGCATCACCTCGCGTCCGGCCGTTGCGACGCGCGTGGCCAATACGATCGCCAACGTCTATCGCGCCTGGAAAAATCGCCGCGCCTTCTATCGCCTTGGCGAGATGTCGGACGCCGAACTCGCCGACATTGGCCTGACGCGTGCCGACCTGCACGTCGCCATCGCCGTGCCGTTCGGCCGCGATCCGACGGCGAAGTTGCGCTCGATCGCGAGCGATCGCGCCGAGACGATCGAGGATTTCGCCCGCAAGGTTGCCTGATCGCGTTGGTCGGGTGCTGTTTCGGTTTGCGTTGAACCTTTTTGAGGCGTGACGCGACCAAGTGATATCGCAGGCTCCCCACTCCCTGCCGGTTCCCCGCCGGCTCGCCTGCACACTGCCCGGTCCTCTCAAGGACCGGGCTTTTCTTTTTGGAGCACCCAGCCGCTACCGCCGGTCCATGCCCTTCTTGAACTGGTCGAAGATCGATTCCATGCCCTTCTGGTACTCGTCGCGCTGCTGGGCGCCGGTCTCGAACATCTTGCCGAACAGATCGTCGAACGGGTTCTTGGGCCTGCCGCTCGGATTGGTTTGTGGCTGCGGCGCCTGATTTTGCTGGCGCGCCTGAGGCTGCGGCGCCGGTTGTCCGCCGGGCAGGGCGCCGCCGAACATGTCCTGCAGCACCTTGCCGAGCGGGTTGTCGCCATAGGGGCTTTGCGTCTGCTGCGGCCGGCCCTGCGGCTGTTGCGCGCCGCCGCCGAACATGTCCTGCAGCACCTTGCCGAGCGGATTGTCGCCATAGGGATTGGGTGCCTGCTGCGGTTGGCTTTGCGGCTGCTGCGCGCCGCCACCGAACATATCCCGCAGCACTTTGCCGAGCGGATTGTCCATCGGGCTCTGGGGCTGCTGCGGAGCCGGCGCGCCGCCGCCCGCCTGCCGCATCATCTGCTCGATGATCTCGCCGAGCGGGTTGCCACCGCCGCCGAAACCGCCTGCCGCCTGCATCTGGTTGGTGGCCTGCTTGAACAGCCCGCCCATCATCATCGAGGCCATAGCCGGCAGCATCTGCTGCAGGATCTGCTGGCTGACGCCGCTCGCTTGCGCAGCCTGGCTGGCAACGGCGCGCGACAGATCCTTCGAACCGAACAAATGCCCCAGAATGCCGTTGCCTTCGTTGATGCCTTGCGGCGAGAAGGCCCTGGTTGCATCCTCAAAATATTTGGCGTGCTGGCCGCTCGCCATCGCCGTCATGAAGGCGCCAAGTCCATAGGGATCTGCGGTGTTGCGCTGCAGCCCTTGCGAAAAGGCCGGCAGCAGCGCGGCGACCGCAGCTTGCGTCTGCTGCATCGAAAGCCCGAACTGCTGGGCAAGCGCCTGCATGCCATTGCCGTTCTGGGCCTGCGCCAGCATGTCGAACAAGGAAGGCATTGGTCTCTCCTCCGGAAAAATCCTCTTGGGAGAAACCTAGTTTGTTTCCATCACCGATTGAAGCGACTTTTGCCAAACTGCCGATCGGACGATCGCGACCGGTTAGTAGGCATACTCCATGAACACCGGCTCGATCGAGCCGCCCCAGCGCGTGTGGTAGGCCGAGAGCATCTCTTCGGCGCTGGTCGTGCCGCGGGCGATGACCTCGTCCAGCGTGTTGAGGAACGAGGTCTCGTCGTAGCCGTCGCGGTTCTTGCGGCCGCGGTTCTTCAGCCCCATGCGCGAGATGGTGAGCACGTCGCGGGCGATATCGCGCAGCGTCGTGTTGCGGAACGGCGCCGAAATGCCCTGTTCCGGAACAGTGTTGCGCATCGCCAGAACTTCCTTGTAGGTCCAGCTCGCGGTCAATGCCTCGGCGGCGTCGAGCGCGGCCTCGTCATAGAGCAGCCCGACCCAGAAGGCCGGCAGCGCGCAAATGCGCCGCCACGGCCCGCCATCGGCGCCACGCATTTCGAGGAAGCGCTTCAGCCGCACGTCGGGGAACAATGTCGACAGATGGTTCGCCCAGTCGCCCATCGTCGGCAGCCCGTCGGGCACGTCATTGCGCGCGGCACCCGCCATGAATTGGCGGAAGGTGACATGCGTCATGTCGTGATAGCGGCCGTCGCGAATGACGAAATACATCGGCACGTCGAGCGCCCATTCGACGTAGTCGGCAAAGCCGAACTCGGGCGAGAAGCAGAATTCGAGCAGGCCAGAGCGTTGGTTGTCGGTGTCGCGCCAGATGTCGCCGCGCCAGCTCTGCAAGCCGTTCGGCAGGCCCTCGGTGAAGGGCGAATTGGCAAACAGCGCCGTCGACAGCGGCTGCAGCTTCAGCGACACCTGCATCTTGCGGCGCATGTCGGCTTCGCTCTCAAAATCGAGATTCACCTGGATGGTGCAGGTGCGATACATCATGTCGAGACCCTTGCTGCCGACCTTGGGCATGTAGCGCGTCATGATCTCGTAGCGCGACTTCGGCATTTTGGGTGTCTCGGCCAGCGACCATTTCGGGCTGCCGCCGAGGCCGAGGAAACGGATGCCCATCGGTTCGGCGATCTCGCGCACCTGCGACAGATGCGCATTGCCCTCGCGGCAGGTCTGGTGGATCGTTTCCAGCGGCGCGCCGGAGAGTTCGAACTGGCCGCCGGGCTCAAGCGAGATCGCACCCTGGCCGGTCGGCTCGACCAGGCCGATGATGCGGCCGTCATCGATGATCGGATCCCAGCCGAGTCTTTGCTGCATACCTTCGAGAATGGCGCGGATGCCGCGCTCGCCGCCATAGGGCACCGGCGCGTTGCCGTCGACATAGAACGGGAATTTCTCGTGCTCGGTGCCGATACGCCATTTGTCGCGCGGCTTGTTGCCTTCGGCCAGATGCTCGATGAGCTCGTCGATGCCTTCAATGGGCCGGAAATCGGTTGTATCGCGCGCCATGAAAGGCCCCTCCGGAAGCGGCGGAACAACCGCCGGCGCTAAATGGACGAAATGTCAGCAGCCGATCAAGCGAAAAATCCTGAGCCAGAGGTCAAGTGGAATTGATCACCAATCTCCAACCGTCGCCTGCATCACTGCAAGTGCCGCCACCGCCGCCGTGTCGGCGCGCAGGATGCGCGGCCCGAGCGGAATGGCGGTGACGAAGGGCAGCGCCCGCAGGGTCTTGCGCTCGTCGTCGGAAAAGCCGCCCTCCGGCCCGACCAGCAGTCCGAATTTCCGTTCCCTTAGCCCTTGCAGAGCGGGCAGGGGATTGTTGGTCGCGGCGTCCTCGTCGCAGAAGATCAGCCGCCGCTCTTTGTCCCAGTTACCGAGCAGGCGTTCGAATTTCTCCGCTTCGCGAACCTCCGGCACCGCCAGTATGCCGCATTGTTCGGCCGCCTCGACGACATTGGCGCGCAGGCGATCGATGCCGGGTTTTGCCACTTGCGTGTGCTGGGTGATGACCGGCTGCAGGATGCCGGCGCCCATTTCGACCGCCTTCTGCATGAGATAATCGAGCCGCCCCTGCTTCAGCGGCGCAAAGCAATAGACGAGATCCGGCAGCGGCGGCTGCGGCCGTTGCAGCGTCAGCAGCTTCAGCCGCACCGCCTTCTTGGTCTTCGCGGCGATGACCGCCGACCACTCGCCGTCGCGGCCGTTGAACACCAGGATTTCGGCACCTTCGCCGAGCCGCAGCACATGCATAAGATAGTGGCTCTGCTGCTGGCCGGCATCGAACTCGATGTCTGGCCCGAGATCGTCCGGCACGAACAGTCGCTGCATCTTGTAATTGGCGCGCATCGCCGACGAATGGGCGAGCTAGGCGCCGGCGTCAAGCCTTGGCTGTCGGGGACCATACGGGTCGGTAGCCTTGCCGCAGCACGGCGACTGTGGTCGCTGGCGTGAGCAGGTGGAGCGCAGGCCCGTCAAGGCCACCGAACCCTGCCGGATCGCCATAGCCTGCAAACGACCAGCGCAGCGCTTTACCGTCGCGCAAGGCATAGGCGCTGCCGCCATCGGCAACCATCGTCCCATCCGGCAGTCCGGCAAGCTCTTTCGCGGCCACGATCGGCGGTTGCCCGCCCGACGCCATCCGCTCCTTGTGCAGCCGCTTGTCGACCTGCGGCGCTCGCGGTTCGGCGATGCCGAAAGCGTCGCCGAAGCGGCCGACGAAATCCTTGGCCCGCTCGCGCTGGCAGAAGAAGCAGGGTCGATGCCCGGCGGCGAGCGCCGTCACCTCGTCGAGAAAAAACAGCTCGGTCCAGCCGGCTTTGCCGCCCGTCCGGTTGCGGCCCATCGGCTCGCGCCGCACATTGCGGAATTCGCATACGCAGATGATCCAGGCCGGCAAGGCCCAGCGCTTCTTCAACAGCGTCTTTGTCTCGGGGTCATGGATGATGCCGCGATTGCCGGTGAACAGGCCACGTTCGGGTACAGCGTGGATGGCGCCGAACGGATCGACCCGGTTCTGCAGTGGCATAGCTTTCTCCTGGAATGCGCATCTTGGCTGCAAGGCTGGCGTCATGATATCGCTCGCTGCATCATTTTCATGTCAGCAGGTTTTCGATGCGGGTCTTGGTCGTCCAGAACTTCGACAATGAGGGTCTTGGCCAGATTGGTGCGGCACTGGTCGAGGCGGGCGCCGACATCGACCTGCGCCGTCCCTATAAGGGCGACACACTACCGCAGGACAGCGACGCGCATGACGCCATGGTGGTGCTCGGCGGCGCCCAGAACGCTCTGGACGACGAGTTGTGTCCGTATTTTCCTGGGCTGCTCGACCTGACGCGCGATTTCGCCGGCAAGGATCGCTCGGTGCTCGGCATCTGCCTCGGCAGCCAGCTGCTGGCCCGCGCCTTTGGCGGCGAGAACCAGATCGGCGGCGCCACCGAATTCGGCTGGCACCAGGTTTCGCTGACGCCGGCGGCAAAGACCGATCCGGTGCTTTCTGCGCTCCCTGAAAACTTCCCCATTTTCGAATGGCACGACGACACTTTTGTGCTGCCTGAAAATGCGGTGCGGCTGGCCGGCAGTGCCATCGCCGAGAACCAGGCGTTCCGCATCGGCCGCGCCATCTACGGCTTCCAGTTTCATTTCGAGGCAGACAGCCCGATGGTGCAGGACTGGAGCACGTCCTTTGCACCGCTCATTGCCGAGCGCCATCCCGACTGGAACGACCGGCTCGATGGCGAAATCGCCCGCAATGGACCGGATGCCGATGCCGCCGGCCTCGCCATCGCTCGCGCCTGGGTAGCAACGATCTGACGGCTCGCCACCCGGACAAATCCTGACTTTCGGGGTTGCGTGGCATTTTTGGCACGCGGCGGTAAATCCGCCGGGGAAAACGCATTTCATCCTTGGATTGTGCTCGCCCGCTGCCCTAGAAGGCACGCGCTCTGCATCGGCAATGCAACCGCGATGAACCTTTTATGTGACCCGCGCGACACACCGTCGATACAGAATCTGCCTACAAGCCTGAAATCTTCGAAACTTTGAGACGAATTCTCCGTTTCAACCCATTGGTAACCGCCTCGTGCACAGATGCAGAAAGCTCAACAAGAGATGACCTCCGTGAAAGCAGCGCTTCTGTCCTTTGTCATGCTGTCTGCCATCGTGCTGTGCGGCCTCGGCATCTATACCGCCGATGCAGCCAACAACCACCAGGCCGTCGACGGCTACGGCGTCACCGCCTCTCTCCGCTAGACCCTTCGCCCGACACTGTCAGGATACGTTTCTCCGCGCCGTCCACGACGAGCGCGGTGAGGTTTCCCGACTGCCAGGCGAGCGTGTCGACATTGACGCGATTGGCCATCACTTCGGCCTCCGGCACAGGTGTGTGGCCATGCACCACGATCTTCGGATAGAGGCCGGGATGGTTATGGAAGACATCACGGATCCAGATCAGGTCCTGCGGGTTCTGCTGATCCAACGGGATGCCCGGCCTGATGCCGGCATGGCAGAAGAAGAAATCTGCGAAAACCAGGGAAAATGGCAGCGAGCGCAGAAAGTCGACATGGCTCTGCGGCACCGCCTCGACCAGCGCCGTGTGTCCTCGCGTCACTGTCTCCGCCTTACCGAACCAACTGGCGTCGGCGGTCAATGATACGCCATAGGACAATGCCGTTTGGACGCCGCCATAGCGCATGAAAAGCCCGTCTGGATCCGGGGTTTCCAGAAAATCGAGAAAGCCGACGTCGTGATTGCCGGCCAGCATCAAGTGCCGCGGATCGCGTTTCTGCGCATCGATCAGGAAATCGATGACGCCTTTGGTATCAGGCCCGCGGTCGACATAGTCACCGAGATGGATGACGCGCCAATCGCGAGCCGGCTTCCATTCCAGCTCGCTCTCGATGCGCCTGTGCATGGCGGCCAGCAGGTCGAGCCGGCCGTGCACATCGCCGATCGCGTAGAGCCGGACG
The DNA here is from genome assembly GCF_056404235.1 of Mesorhizobium sp. P2_E10. NCBI lineage: Bacteria > Pseudomonadati > Pseudomonadota > Alphaproteobacteria > Hyphomicrobiales > Phyllobacteriaceae > Mesorhizobium > Mesorhizobium sp. P2_E10. Next base: position 14,697 of record NZ_JBFUEK010000014.1, on the reverse strand, counting down.
CCTTCCGGTCCGCGCGCGTCGAGAAAATGGATGCCGGGCTCCGTCAAGGCCTGCGTCTTCTCCGTGGCCGGACCGCAACCGGGCCTAGCGGCGAAGCTGATCCTTGCCCATGTCGGTCACCAGACGTTTTCCGCACAACGCCAGTGTGATGTCCATCTCCTTGCGGATGATTTCCAGCGCCTTGGTAACTCCTTCCTTGCCGAGCGCACCAAGGCCGTAAAGGAAAGGCCGGCCGATATAGGTGCCCTTGGCGCCGAGGCACAGCGCCTTCAGCACATCCTGGCCCGAGCGGATGCCGCCATCCATATGCACTTCGATTGTGTCGCCCACCGCATCGGCGATCTCCTCCAGCGCCATGATCGAAGATGATGCGCCGTCGAGCTGGCGCCCGCCATGGTTGGAAACGATGATTGCGTCGGCGCCGGTCTTGGCCGCCATCAGCGCGTCTTCCTTGTCGAGAATGCCCTTCAGGATCAGCTTGCCGCCCCAGCGTTCCTTGATCCAGGCAACGTCTTTCCACGACAGTTGCGGATCGAACTGCTCCGTCGTCCAGGACGCCAGCGAAGAGACATCGCCGACACCCTTGGCGTGGCCGACGATGTTGCGGAAGGTGCGGCGCTTGGTGCCGGCTAGACCCAGGCACCAGCGCGGCTTGCTGGCCAGGTCGATGATGTTGGCCAGCGTCATCTTGGGGGGCGCCGAAAGCCCGTTGCGGACATCCTTATGCCGTTGGCCGAGGATCTGCAGGTCGAGCGTCAGCACCAGCGCCGAGCACTTTGCTGCCTTCGCCCTGTCGATAAGGTTGAGCACGAAATCCTTGTCGCGCAGTACATAGAGCTGGAACCAGAATGGCTTCTTCGTCACCGAGGCGACATCCTCGATCGAACAGATGCTCATCGTCGACAGGGTGAACGGCACGCCGAATTCCTCGGCCGCCTGCGCCGCCAGCATCTCGCCGTCGGCATGCTGCATGCCGGTCAGGCCCGTCGGCGCCAGCGCCACCGGCATCGACACCTTTTGGCCGATCATGGTCGATTCCAGCGAGCGGTTGCTCATATCGACCAGCACGCGCTGGCGGAACTTGATCTTCTGGAAGTCTTCCTCGTTGGCGCGGTAGGTGCTCTCGGTCCATGCGCCTGAATCGGCATAGTCGAAGAACATCTTCGGCACCCGGCGGCGCGCCAGATCCTTGAGGTCGGCAATGGTGAGGATGTCGCTCATGGTCTTTCTCGCTGGTTCTTCGCTAATAGGTCGTTGTTGACTGTTGTGTCCGATGCTCACGAGCGTTTCCTCGCCGGTTCGCTGTCGCCGGCATCCGAGCGCTGCCTGAGCCGCAGCCGCGACACGCGCTGCCAGTCGCCACTGCGCTCGGCCTCGGCCATTGACCGTTCAACATAAGAGATGTGGTCCATTGCGGCTTGCCGTGCGGCAGCGGGATCGCCGGCCTTCACCGCAGAATAGATCGCCCGGTGCTGTGCCAGCAGCGCCTCGCGCGCGCCGGGTACGGTGAACGCCAGCAGCCTGTTCCGGAACACGCCCTCCGACAGCAGCCGGTAGCAGGAGCGCAGCGTGTGCAGGAGAATGATGTTGTGCGCGCATTCGCAGATCGCGTGATGGAACTCGACGTCGATTTCCGCCTCGTCGTCGAAGTCGCCGGTCCGGTGCGCCTCGTCCATGCGTGCCATGATGCGGTCGAGCAGCGCCAGATCGTCCGGTGTGGCGCGCCGCGCCGCATATTCGGACGCTATCGCCTCGATCTCGCGGCGGTATTCCAGATAGTCGGTTACCGCCTTGCTGTGCATCGAGATCAGGTCCGTCACCGGCTTGGTGAACAGCTGGCCGATGACGTCGGCGACATGGGTGCCGCCGCCGGGCCGCGTCGTCAAAAGGCCGCGCCCTTCCAGCGCCTTCAGCGCGTCGCGCAGGATCGGCCGCGACACCTCGAACTGGCGCGCCAGCTCGCGCTCGCCGGGCAACCGATCACCGGTGCGCAAGACGCCTTCGAGGATCAGGCTCTCGATCTGCTGCACCACCTCGTCGGCGGTGCGGGAATGCTCGATCCTGGAGAAAATGTCGCTCAAAGGGGGCGCCTGGGATTTGAACCGGTGTCGCGCAGGATAAAGCCAGTGTCGCCAACTGGTCAAATTATTTATCCAATTCATCCGATGTGGTCGGCTTCGCCGCCGCCGCCCTATATCGTGTTCGGCTAAACTTGCAGTTTGCGTCTCCTGGCGATTGCCTCTAGAGGGACGCCATTGCACGAAGGGTTCAAAGAGCCCGGGGGACCAGCCGTGTCAGACGACCCGTCCAATCTCGAATTCCAGCCGCGCACCAAGGGCAGCGTGATGGGTTTTCCGGCGCATGAGGGGCGACCCGGTGCGCTTGGCGAAGTCCACGCCCGGCCCCACCCGCTGATTGAGAAGCCGCGCGTTCTGGTGCAACTCGCCTTCATGACCGAAGGCGGCTCCGGCGTCGACCAGGCCGTGCTTTCCGAACTGTCGCGGCGTCTCGGCATTGCCGCGCCCGACCGTCAGGCTCGCCACCACGCCATGAAATGGGGCAAGGGCTCGCTGCGCTGGGAGCGGCACACCGAATTCTCGACCTATCTGTGGGAAGGCCCGCTGTCGGAAAGCGGCAGGGCGCAGGAGGACTCACCCTTCGGCAACGGGTTTTCGCCGCCGGGAACGGTGATCTCGGGCATCCGGCTCGAGATCCGCCGGTGGACGCAGGCGAGCGAAAAGCTGATTGCCGGCTTCGACCCGACCAGCCTGTGTTATTCGCTGGTCGAGCGCGGCAACGCGGCCATCGTCACCGATTTCCGCCAGGATGGCGACGGCCTGACCCGCATGCTGGTGCTCGATCGTGGCCTGACACCGGCACGCACCGGCGCGCTGTCGCAGCGGCTGATCGACATCGAAACCTACCGCACGCTGGCCATGCTTGGCCTGCCGCTGGCGCTGACCCTATCCGGCCGTGCCCGCCGCATCGAGGACAGGCTGGCCCAGACCACGATGGAAATGAAGGTCGCGGAGACTCGCGACAGCCAGACTTTGCTTGCCGACCTGACCGAGCTTGCCGCCGAACTCGAGGCCGACGCCGCCTCCAGCCTTTACCGCTTCGGCGCCAGCCGCGCCTATGACGGCATCGTCGTTGAACGGCTGGAAGCGCTCGAGGAGGAGGCGGTGCCCGGCTACGACACCTGGGAAGGCTTCTTGCAGCGGCGTGTCGCGCCGGCCATGCGCACCTGCCGTTCGGTCGAGGAGCGCCAGGCCAATCTTTCGCGCAAGCTCACCCGCGCCACCACGCTGCTGCGCACCTGGGTCGATGTCGAGGTCGAGAAGCAGAACCGCGACCTGCTGGCGTCGATGAACAACCGCGCCCGCCTGCAGTTGCGCCTGCAGCAGACCGTCGAAGGCCTTTCGGTGGCTGCCGTCTCCTACTATGTCGTCGGCCTGATCAGCTATGTCGCCAAGGGCGCCTCGATCTTCGGCCACACCTTTGCGCCGGAAGTCGTCACCGCCGCCTCGGTGCCGCTCGCCCTGCTGCTCGTCTGGTGGGCTGTGCGCCGTGTCCGCCGTATGCACTCCGAGCCCGGCAAGCCTGCCGGCGAGTAGCGCCAATCTCCCCCCTCGAGGGGGAGATGTCGCCGAAGGCGACAGAGGGGGTCGTCTCGCGTGAAGTCCTAGCCTCGTTTCGCGACGGAGACGACGTCGGCGATTTACGCGTAAGGACCCCTCTGACCGCTTCGCGGCCATTTCCCCCTCAAGGGGGGAGAACGCCAGCGGCAGATTGCCGCTGCGGAAGGGCGCCAGGGCGTCGGATCGCGATTTTCGCCCAAAGCAGGGTTTGCAACAGTCGCCGCTCGCTGGTAAAAGATTTTTACCAGTCGAACCAAGGAGGCTGTTGATGTCTGGCCTTGCCATGCCGAAGCCAGACGACGCCACGATGCGGCGGCGCGACGAGATCGTCGCCGATATGCGCATCATCGTGCCGGGCGAAGGCGTCGTCGATGCGACCAATGAAATGCGCGCCTTCGAGAGCGATGGCCTCACCGCCTACCGGCAATTGCCGCTGGTCGTGGTGCTGCCGCAAACCGTGGCGCAGGTCTCGCGCGTGCTGAAATACTGCAACGACCGCAACATCCGTGTCGTGCCGCGCGGCTCCGGCACCTCGCTCTCCGGCGGTGCACTCCCGCTCGAAGATGCGGTGCTGCTGGTCATGAGCCGCTTTAACCGCATCCTCGAAATAGACTTCCCCAACCGCATCGTCGTTGCCCAGCCGGGCGTCACCAATCTCGGCATCACTACCGCCGTCGAACAGGAGGGCTTCTACTACGCCCCCGATCCATCCTCCCAGATCGCCTGCTCGATCGGCGGCAATGTCGCGGAAAATTCCGGCGGCGTGCACTGCCTGAAATACGGCCTCACGGCCAACAATGTGCTCGGCATCGAGATGGTGCTGATGAATGGCGAGGTGATCCGCCTCGGCGGCAGCCACTTGGACTCGGAAGGTTACGACCTGCTCGGCGTTATGACCGGCTCCGAAGGGCTGCTCGGCGTCGTCACCGAGGTCACCGTGCGCATTTTGAAGAAGCCGGAGACGGCGCGCGCGCTGCTGATCGGCTTTCCGACCAGCGAGCAGGGCGGCCAGTGCGTGGCCGACATCATCGGCGCAGGCATCATCCCCGGCGGCATGGAGATGATGGACCGCCCGGCGATCCACGCCGCCGAGGACTTTGTCCATGCCGGCTATCCCCTGGACGTCGAGGCGCTTCTGATCGTCGAACTCGACGGGCCCGGCGTCGAGGTCGATCATTTGATCGGCCTTGTCGAGGCCATCGCCTACAGGAACGGCTCAACCACCTGCCGCATCTCGCAATCGGAGCAGGAGCGGCTGAGCTTCTGGGCCGGACGCAAGGCGGCCTTCCCGGCGGTCGGCCGCATCTCGCCCGACTACTACTGCATGGACGGCACCATCCCGCGCAAGGAATTGCCGCGCGTGCTCGCCGGCATGCGCGAACTCTCGGAAAAATACGGGCTCGGCGTTGCCAATGTTTTCCACGCCGGCGACGGCAATCTGCACCCGCTGATCCTCTACGATGCCAATGTGCCCGGCGAACTCGACAAGGCCGAGAGTTTCGGCGCCGACATTTTGCGGCTCTGCGTCAAGGTCGGCGGCGTGCTGACCGGCGAGCACGGGGTGGGCGTCGAGAAGCGCGATCTGATGCCGGAAATGTTCAACCAGATCGACCTCGACCAGCAAATGCGCGTCAAATGCGCTTTCGATCCCAACCATCTGCTCAACCCGGGCAAGGTCTTCCCACAGCTGCGCCGCTGCGCCGAGCTGGGGCGCATGCATGTGCACCAGGGGCAGGTGGCGTTTCCGGACATTCCGAGGTTTTGATGGGGTTTGAATTTCGGACGTCGGTGATCCTTCGCGCCCCCCTCTGTCCTGCCGGACATCTCCCCCACGAGGGGGGAGATCGGCTGTCATCGCGGCCTTCGCCAATTTCCGGCGTTGCAAGAGTGGCGCGGTTGCAGAAGCTGCCGATCTCCCCCCAAGTGGTGGAGATGTCCGGCAGGACAGAGGGGGGCACGAAGGATCACGACGTCTCCATGCTCGCACACGGCACACCCGCCCCATGACCATCTTCATCCCCGCCACATCAGCCGAAACCCTCTCCACCGTCGCCTGGGCGGCGGCGGAGGAATCGCCGCTCGAAATCCTCGGGCACGGCTCCAAGCGCGGCATCGGTCGGCCGCAGCAGAGCGAACACACGCTCGACCTGTCGAAGCTGTCCGGCGTCACGCTCTACGAGCCGGCCGAACTGGTGCTGTCGGCCAAGGCCGGCACGCCGCTGGCCGAGATCGAGAAGCTGCTTGCCGAAAACGGTCAGCAGCTGGCCTTCGAGCCGATGGATTACGGTCCGCTGCTCGGCGGCGCGCCCGGTAAGGGCACGATCGGCGGGGTGCTGGCCACCAACCTGTCCGGTCCGCGCCGGCTGAAGGCGGGCGCGGCACGTGACCATATCCTTGGCATCAATGCCGTCTCCGGTCGCGGCGAGGCCTTCAAGTCCGGCGGCCGCGTGGTCAAGAACGTCACCGGCTACGATTTGTCGAAGCTGATGGCCAACAGTTGGGGCACGCTGGCTGTGTTCACCGACGTCACCTTCAAGGTGCTGCCGGCGGCGGAAACCGAAGTCACGCTGGCCATCCGTGGCCTGCTCGACGATGCCGCTACCGCCGCCATGGCCCTGGCGCTCGGCTCCAGCGCCGAAGTGTCGAGCGCTGCCCATTTGCCCGAACGGGTCGCCGCGCGGGTCGCTGGCGGCAGCCTCGGCAGCGATGCCGCGACGTTGCTGCGCGTCGAGGGGTTTGGTCCGTCGGTCGCCTACCGTATCGCCGCGCTGAAAACCCTGCTGAAAAACGCCGGCCCGCTGCAAGAGATTTCGGGCGACGCTTCGCAGGCCGCCTGGCGCGACATACGCGATTGCGTGCCGTTCGCCGACGGTAGCGAAAAGCCGGTCTGGCGCGTCTCCATGGCGCCGTCCCAAGCTCATCAGATGGTGCTGACGCTGCGCATGCAGATTGGCGTCAGCGCCTTCTACGACTGGCAGGGTGGGCTGGTCTGGCTGCGCATGGAGGAAGGCGATCCCGAGGCGGGCTTGCTGCGCGGGCTGATCAGAAAGCATGGCGGCGGCCACGCCACGCTGGTGCGCGCCGCCCCTGCGCATCGCGCCGCCGTGCCGGTGTTCGAGCCGCAGGCGCCGCACCTGGCCGCATTGTCGGCGCGGCTCAAGGCCGAATTCGATCCCAAACACATCCTCAACCCCGGCCGCATGGCGTCGGGCTCAGGCTCTGCTACTCTCAGTCCATCAACGGAGGGAGCAGCACCATGAGCGACATCAATCCAGGTCCGAACGCACCGCGCCAGACCGACCGCTGGCTGGAACCGGGACCGACCAACGCACTGGTCATCTACATTCTCTACCTTGCCGGCCTCGTCATTGGCGTCACCGGCATCGTCGGTATCGTGCTGGCCTACATCAACCGTGGCAAGGCCGGTGGCTTCGTCGAGAGCCACTACACCTTCCTGATCCGCACCTTCTGGATCGGTCTGCTCTATGCGCTGATCTCGGTGGTGCTGATGTTCGTGATCATCGGCTTCCTGCTGATGTTCGCCGTCGCCGTCTGGTTCATCGCCCGCTGCATTCTTGGCCTGCAGGCACTGCAGCGCGGCGAGGCGGTCAAAAATCCCGAAAGCTGGTTCCTCGGATTGTAGCTAGCAGGCAGCAAGGAAGCTTTACGTGCAGACCAATTTCTCCCTTGCCCAGCTTGCCGATCCGCATGTGGCGGAATCGGAAAAGATCCTGCGCAAATGCGTGCATTGCGGTTTCTGCACCGCCACTTGCCCGACCTATGTGACGCTCGGCAACGAGCTGGATTCGCCGCGCGGGCGCATCTATCTGATCAAGGACATGCTGGAGAACGGTCGTCCGGCCGACAAGCAGATCGTCACCCATATCGATCGCTGCCTGTCGTGCCTCGCCTGCATGACCACTTGCCCGTCGGGCGTCAACTACATGCATCTGGTCGACCATGCCCGTGCCCATATCGAGGAGACCTACAGGCGCCCGCTGCTCGATCGGCTGACGCGCGCCATGCTGGCTTTTGTGCTGCCCTACCCCGCGCGCTTTCGTGCGGCGCTCAGGCTGGCAAAGCTGGGCAAGCCCTTCGCCGGCCTGTTCGAAAAGATTCCGGCACTGAAGCCGCTGGGCGCGATGCTCAAGCTCGCGCCGGCGTCGATACCGGCAGCTTCGCCGATGGCCTCTCCCGGCGTGCATGCCGGGCAGGGCACGAAAAACGGCCGCGTCGCCATCCTCACCGGCTGCGCGCAATCGGTGCTCGATCCCGCCATCAACGAGACGACAATTGCATTGCTGACCCGGCTTGGCGTCGAGGTCGTGGTGCCTCAGGGCGAAGGCTGCTGCGGCGCGCTGGTGCATCACATGGGGCGCGAGGAGGCAGCGCTTGCTTCGGCCAGACAGAATGTCGACGTCTGGACGCGCGCCATCGACCAGGGCGGGCTGGATGCAATCGTCATCACTGCGTCTGGCTGTGGCACCACCATCAAGGACTATGGCTTCATGCTGCGCCTCGATCCGGCCTATGCCGACAAGGCCGCGCGCGTCTCGGCGCTGGCCAAGGATATCACCGAATATCTGGCAAGCCTCGACTTGCCGGAACCGGTGCGCAAGCCCGGCACCATCGTCGCCTACCACTCGGCCTGTTCGATGCAGCACGGCCAGAAAATCACCCGCCAGCCAAAGGAGCTTTTGCAGAAAGCCGGCTTCGTCGTGTGCGAGCCGCGCGAGGGCCATCTGTGCTGCGGCTCGGCCGGCACCTACAACATCCTGCAGTCCGAGATTTCGGCAAAACTGCGCGATCGCAAGGTGAAAAACATCGAGGCGACCGGCGCTGAGATAGTCGCCACCGGCAACATCGGCTGCATCACCCAGATCGCTTCCGCCGCGAAGCTGCCGGTGGTGCATACGGTCAAGCTGTTGGACTGGGCCTATGGCGGACCGAAGCCGGAGGGCGTTTCGGAAAAAGAGCTCGTCGCGGCGGAGTGATGCTCCGACGTTGCCGGAACCTTCACCCGGAAACAGAAAGGGCAGCGCGGTTCCCACGCTGCCCTTTCGTGACTGGCCGCATCCCCACACGGCCCGTCCCCCGTAAACCCGTAGCCAGTTCTAAGCACGTCTCCCAAAAGCGCGCTATGACTTGAGTGCAACAGCACGCGCTAAAACTACCCAGCGTTACCTAAAACGGCTGATTCGCAGTAATTATATCACCACCACCGTGGTTCCGACATTGACTCTTTCGTAAAGGTCAACCACGTCCTCGTTGCGCATGCGGATGCAGCCGGAAGACACCGCGCCACCGATCGTCCATGGCTGGTTGGTACCATGGATGCGATACTCCGTCGTGCCGAGATAGAGCGCGCGCGCGCCGAGCGGGTTTTCTTCGCCGCCGGCGAGATAGGTCGGCAGATAGCGGCCCTTGGCCGCCTCGCGCTTGATCATCACTGCCGGCGGACGCCAGTCCGGCCAGACGCGCTTGTTGGTGATCTTGTGCGTGCCCGACCACTCGAAGCCCGGCTTGCCAGTGCCGACGCCATAGCGCCGCGCTCTGCCGTTCTTCTCGACCAGGTAGAGGAAATTCTGCGTCGTATCGATGACGATTGTGCCCGGCTTCTGCGTGCCGTCATAGGCGACTTCCTGCGGCAGGTAGATCGGGTTGATCTGCGGGCGCATGACCATGCGCTTGGCCGGCGCCTGAACGGCGGCCGTGCGCACCTGGTCGGTTTGCGCTGGTTGCGCATACCGCAGGCGCGGCTGCTGCTGCACCACTTGCCGGTTCTGCCGCACGATGCCCGGCGCGCGGCCGAGCTGCAGCACCCACGGCGCCGAAAGATCCGGGCTCACCATCACTGGCGGCCTCTCGGCATAGCGGTCGCCGGCACTGGAGGACGTGACGCCAGCGGTAAGCACGGCCGCGGCACCGAGCAGGGAAATCAGCACTGTCTTCATCGGAACGCACCTTGATCGTCGAACATTTCGGGGCGCAAAGCCTTCCCCGGTTCGCCGAACATTGGCGGCAAGCAGCAACCGAAACATGAATCGGAATGCGTAAAATGCCGTTCTGTCAGTAAACCTTTTGGTGTGGTTACCGGCGGGTTCAGGAATCTGGTAAAGCCGGAGTAAACCTATGCAAAAAGCCAATTAACGAATGGAATTCCTGGCGATGGAAAATGAAAAACCCGGCCTGATCGTTGGCGCCGATGGTGTCGCGCGCTGCTTCTGGCACGGCAATCTGCCGGACTATCTGCACTACCACGATCATGAATGGGGCCGGCCGGTCGCCGATGATCGCCGGCTGTTCGAAAAGATCTGCCTCGAGGGCTTTCAGTCCGGCTTGTCGTGGCTCACCATCTTGCGCAAGCGCGAGAACTTTCGCGAGGCCTTCGCCAATTTCGAGTTCGACAAGGTTGCCGCCTTCACCGACGAGGATGTCGAGCGCCTGCTTGGCAATGCCGGCATCATCCGTCACCGCGGCAAAATCGTCTCGACCATCAACAACGCCAGGCGTGCGCGCGAAATGGTCGATGAGTTCGGCTCGCTGGCCGCCTGGTTCTGGAAGTTCGAACCCGGGCGGGACGAACGGCCGGAGATCGTCGACCTCGCCCATCTGCGCGCCAACCCGACGACGGCGGTGTCGGTCAGGATTTCGAAGGAGCTGAAGAAGCGCGGCTGGAGCTTTGTCGGCCCAACCACCGTCTACGCCTTCATGCAGGCCATGGGGCTGGTCAACGACCATCTCGAAGGCTGCGTCTGTCGCGACAGGGTGGAGAAGGAACGCAAGGCGTTCAAGCGGCCGAAGTAGCTAGGTGCCGCTGGCGCCGGTGAGGAAAAGCCCGGCGACGATGGCCGCCAGTGCGGCGAAGGCTGGATAGATCACCAGCAGGCCGGTCATCAGCGCATCGCGCATCGTCGAGCTTGCGCGCTCCTCCGCGGCAATCTCGAACGGGCCCGCCATCTGGCTTGCGGTCCTTGGTGCATGGTTATCGGCCGGCCGCAGCCGAACGGACAGCTCGCGGTCGCCGCTGTCGATGCTCTCTGGATATCTTGCCGTGGCCATGGCCCCGAACCCCTTGTTTGCGCGCGCCTTATCGTCCTCGATTGTGTCGGCACGATGCCGCACCGATGGCGGAATTGTTTCCTTTTCGGCATGGTTTGTTTCATGGGAGGCGCTAACCCTTGCCGCTCTCGGCTGCATCGGTTAGGACACGCGCGCCGCGGAAATCGGTAATTTTGCCGATCCTGGACGCCACGAAACACCGAGTACCCATCCCATGGCCGACAAATCGGAAAAGACGAAAGCGCGGCTGCCGCGCGGGTTTGCCGACCGCAGCGCCGAAGACATCCGCGCCGTCGAGAAGATGATGGCGACGATCCGCTCGGTCTATGAGCTCTACGGTTTCGAACCGGCCGACCAGCCGTTGATCGAATACACCGATGCGCTGGGCAAGTTCCTGCCCGACCAGGACCGGCCGAACGAAGGCGTGTTCTCCTTCCAGGACGATGACGAGCAGTGGCTGTCGCTGCGCTACGACCTGACCGCGCCGACGGCGCGTTTCGTCGCCGAGAACTATGAGCGGCTGCCAAAGCCCTATCGCAGCTACCGCTCCGGCTGGGTGTTCCGCAACGAAAAGCCCGGCCCCGGCCGCTTCCGCCAGTTCATGCAGTTCGACGCCGACACGATCGGCACGCCGGGCGTCGCGGCCGACGCCGAAATGGCGATGATGATGGCCGACGTGATGGAAGCGCTCGGCATCAAGCGCGGCGACTACGTCATCCGCGTCAACAACCGCAAGGTGCTCGACGGCGTGCTGGAAGCAATCGGCCTGGGCGGTGATGATAATGGAGGGCGCCGGCTGCACGTCCTCCGAGCAATCGACAAGCTGGATAAATTCGGCCCAGACGGCGTGGCACTTTTGCTTGGAGCCGGACGATGGGATGGTGGTAAGGAAGGCGAAGGGGACTTTACTAAAGGCGCGGGTCTTGGCGCAGCTCACATCGAACGAGTGATAAGCCTTGCAGCATATCCGGACGCGTTGGGTGGTGCACTAGGGCTTTCCAACGATGAAACCCTTGCGAGTATGGCAAAGGCAGTAGAGGGCAATGCTCGCGGAGTAGAAGGCTTGGAGGAGCTTTCTGTCATCGCAAAGTTGGCGCATGCATCTGGCTACAACAATGACCGTATCCGCATCGACCCCTCCGTCGTCCGTGGCCTCGAATACTACACCGGCCCGGTCTTCGAGGCTGAGCTGCTGGCCGAAATCCCCAATGAGGACGGCCAGATCGTGCGCTTCGGCTCGGTCGGTGGTGGCGGCCGCTATGATGGCCTCGTCTCGCGTTTCCGCGGCGAGCCGGTGCCCGCAACCGGCTTTTCCATCGGCGTCTCGCGCCTGATGACGGCGCTGAAGAACCTCGGCAAGCTCGATACGTCCGATGTGATCGCGCCGGTCGTCGTGCTGGTGATGGACAAGGACACCGAAAGCCTCGGCCGTTATCAAAAGATGGTCTCCGAACTGCGCGCCGCCGGCATCCGCTCCGAAATGTATCTCGGCGGCGCCGGCATGAAGGCGCAGCTGAAATATGCCGACCGTCGCGGCAGCCCGGTTGCCATCATCCAGGGCGGCGACGAGCGCGCCAAGGGCGAACTGCAGATCAAGGATTTGATCGAAGGCGCCCGCATGTCGGCCGAGATTGTGGACAACGCCGAATGGCGCGCGGCTCGGCCGGCGCAGGTGACGGTGGCGGAGAGCGAACTGGTCGTCGAGGTGAAGAAGATACTCGCGGCGCAGGCTGAGGAACGGGCGCGTGGCAAGTAGAGCGCCAGCCTTACCTTCTCCCCTTGTGGGAGAAGGTGGCCGAGCGAAGCTCGGTCGGATGAGGGGTGTTCCAGGGAACGCCAACGCCTCATTTCTTCCGACACCCCTCATCCGTCTCGGCGCTGCGCGCCGATCCACCTTCTCCCACAAGGGGAGAAGGGAAGGTGGTGCCTCATGACCTCCCGCTACCCCGCAATATCAGCCGACATCACCAACCTCTTCGCCGCGCGTAACACGCATGCGGTCGAGGTCGCCGTACTGCAGCCGGCCGATCCGTTTCTCGACATGGCGGGCGAGGATCTGCGCCGCCGTATCTTTCTCACCGAAAGCGAGACCGGGCAAACGCTGTGCCTGCGGCCGGAATTCACCATCCCGGTCTGTCTCGACCACATCAGCTCGCAGGCCGGGACGCCGCGCCGCTATTCCTATCTCGGCGAGGTGTTTCGCCAGCGCCGCGAGGGCGGCAATGAATTCTTTCAGGCCGGCATCGAGGATCTCGGCGACCGCGACACGGCGCAGGCCGATGCCCGTTCGCTCGCCGACGCGCATGCGTTGCTTTCCTTGGTGCTGCCGGATCAGTCCCTGAAGATCACACTTGGCGACCAGACCATTTTCGAGGCGGTGCTGGCAGCACTCGGCCTGCCGCGCGGCTGGCGCATGCGTCTTGCCCGTGCCTTCGGCTCGGCGCCGATGCTGGAGGCAGCCCTTGCCGACCTCGCCAACCCGCCGCGCAACGGCCAGCTCTCCGGCCCTGTCGCAGCCCTTGTGCTCGATGGCGATCTGGATGGCCTTTCGACACACATCGCCGGCGGCATGGAAGAGGCGGGGCTGTCGGCATCCGCCGGTCGCTCGCCATCCGACATTGCGCGACGGCTGATCGAAAAGGCCGAACTGCGCAGCGTGCGTCTGTCGAACGAGGCATTTTCGGCGCTGAAGACTTTTCTGGCGATCGACGTTGCGCTCGACGGCGCGGCACAGGCGCTCGAAACTTTTGCAACGGGTGCCGGGCTTTCACTGGGGGTTGCGCTGGAAAATTTCGCCGCCCGTGCCAAGGCCATCGAAGCTCTGGGCCTGCCGATAAAGACAATCCGCTATGACGCCGCCTTCGGCCGTCCGCTCGATTACTACACCGGCATCGTCTTCGAGATCGCGGCTGAGAATGGCGAGCGGCCGCTGGCCGGTGGTGGCCGCTACGACCGGTTGCTGACGCTGCTCGGCGCCAAGACGCCGATCCCCGGCGTCGGCTTTTCCGTTTGGCTCGACCGCATCGAAGCGCTGCGGGAGAAGACGCCATGATCACGCTGGCGATTCCGTCGAAAGGCCGGCTCAAGGAGCAGGCGCTGGAGGTGCTGGCCAAGGCCGGGCTGGCCGTCAGCCTGCCCGGCGACGAGCGCAAATACCGCGCCCGCATCGAAGGCGCCGAGAGCATTGAGGTAGCATTCCTGTCGGCATCCGAAATCGCCGGCGAGATTGGGCAAGGCACGGTCGATCTCGGCATTACCGGCGAGGATCTGCTGCGCGAAAACCTTGCCGATTGGGAGGCGCGCGCCGAAATCGTCGCCCGCCTCGGCTTCGGCAATGCCGATGTCGTGGTGGCGGTGCCCGACATCTGGCTCGATGTCGATACGATGGCCGATCTCGACGATGTCGCCGCCGATTTCCGCCAGCGCCACGGCAGGCGGCTGCGCATCGCCACCAAATACTGGCGGCTGACCCAGCAATTCTTTTCGCTGAAGCACGGCATCCAGGTCTATCGCATCGTCGAAAGCCTGGGCGCCACCGAAGGCGCGCCGGCGGCAGGCCTCGCCGATGTCATCGTCGACATCACCACGTCAGGCTCGACGCTGCGCGCCAATCATCTGAAGGTGCTGGCCGACGGCGTTGTCTTGCGGTCGCAGGCTTGCCTCGTGGCGTCGAGGAAGCCGCGTGCAGCCACAGATGAGGCGCTGTTACGTGACATCGCCGCCAAGATGAGCGCCCTCCCTCCCTCTTGAGGGCAGGGCTATCGCATATGAGTTAGAGCGTTGATTAGGTAGCCGTCATTCCATGCGCATTTCTTGATGCGATGGCTGATGGGGACTTTGTCTGTGTCGGCGAGTTGGAGGATGTTTTTGGCGAGGCGGTTGAGGAGTGCGGTGTTGGCGGGGGCGTTGTCCTTGCGGGCTCGGCTGAGGTCCTCATCCAGATGAACGTCGAGCATCCAGTGCAGGCCATTCTCGATCTGCCAATGAGCCCTGGTGA